>SAIX01000073.1 GCA_004028765.1 Chitinophagaceae bacterium
GTCTTTATCGAGCATCAGTTTCGCAAAAATCGCATCGTCAGCAAGTTTTCCCTGAAATACAAAATTGTTATCACTTACAGTTAAGGTCAGCCTTTTGTTTGTTGGGTAAGAGGGGATGATCAGCGTTATTTTTTCGCCATTCAATCCTTCCACATTACCCTGTAGATAAAATGAAACAGAATCTCTCTGCTTATTTTGGTTTTTACAGTCAGCAGATAGAAATGCAAATAATAAAAGCAATGACAGTGATGTTTTCATGGTATGCAACGGGGACATCTCTTTACAAATAAAACTGTGTTGAACCTTGCGGAGGTGGGGGGATATTTCTGCAGGTTTGGCCACGACAGTATTAAAATTCAATTTACAGATGAACGATCAGTTATCCAATAGCTGAGAGGGGAAAAATGTCTGTAAACACCAGCCGTTTATTACTTTTTCCAATACTTTTTCACCATTGCGGGAACCTGATACCGAGTTGTTCGTTTGCAATTGCAAATTCTTTAGCGCCCAAGGGCGGGGACTGAGCATAAAAAAGAGAAGCATTGAAACTTCTCTTTTACATGTGAACCGGATTGGATTCGAACCAATGACCTGCTGCTTAGAAGGCAGCTGCTCTATCCAGCTGAGCTACCGGTCCATAGAGTTAGGAGTTAAAAGTTAAGAGTTAGGAGTTTGGAGTTGAGCAATTAACATGAATGCTAAACGCTTGATGCCTAACGCAAAATACAAAAGACAAAGACCAACAACTTTCTGCTTTGCATCTAAAATTCCTGCTTACTCAGTACTTCTCAACTCGTACTTCGTACTTCTAACCTAGTTCCTCATTTTAACCGGCTGCAAAATAAAGGAAAAAAAAGGGTTAAACCAATAGCGAACAGCTGTTAACATTCTTATGGTTTTTCGGGATGAAATCGCTTTACTTTGCGGCAAACGATTGCCTGATGAGTTATAATTATCTCCCGCTCGACCGTAAATGGCTGCATTTTGACCAGGTAAAAAACCTGCTCGATTACGATCAGCTGGTATCCATTACGTTTGATGCACATGAACGGATCCTTGCCTGCCGTGCTTTTCTCGATGAAAAGATGGAGGAAAAAGACCGGTCTTATTATGGCATCAATACCGGTTTTGGTTTTTTACAGGATGTAAAGATCGATGCGAGCCAGATTGAACAGTTGCAGTATAACCTCGTGGTATCGCATGCCTGCGGACTGGGAGAAGAAGTACCCCGCGACATTGTAAAACTGATGCTGATGCTGAAGATCAAATCTCTCAGTTATGGCAACAGCGGGGTGCAGATCGATACCGTGATCAGGCTGATGAATATGTACAATAACGATGTACTGCCGGTGATCTACACCCAGGGTTCACTCGGCGCATCGGGCGATCTTGCACCATTGAGCCACCTGAGCCTTGCCTTGCTTGGTCTTGGGGAAGTGTACCATGAAGGCGTAAAACAACCCGCTTCTGCGGTATTGGAAAAATTTGGCTGGAAGCCTATCCAGTTGCAGAGCAAAGAGGGGCTGGCCCTTATTAATGGGACACAGTTTATGAGCGCCTATGGTATGTATTGTTTAAAAAAATCGGAACATTTACTGCAGATGGCCGACCTTATCAGCGCGCTTTCTTTTGATGCGTTTGATTGTATCACTGAGCCGCTGCATCCGAATATCCATTCGGTTCGCCGGCACCCCGGCCAGGTAGAAACCGCGCAGGCACTGCTGAAATATCTTGCGGGCAGCAGTATCGTATCACAAACTAAAAAACAGGTGCAGGACCCTTATTCTTTCCGCTGCATCCCGCAGGTGCACGGCGCAAGCAAAGATGCTTTCCGCCATGTGCTCGATGTTTTTGTACGTGAGATCAATTCAGTAACCGATAACCCAAATATTTTCCCTGACGACAACCTGATCGTAAGCGGCGGTAATTTTCACGGACAGCCACTCGCCCTCGCTCTCGATTATCTTTCGATCGCGATGAGTGAGATCGCCAATATTTCGGAAAGAAGGACTTATCAACTGATCAGCGGTCAGCGGGGATTGCCCCTGTTCCTTGTAAAAGATGCCGGGTTGAATTCTGGTTTTATGATCCCGCAGTATACGGCTGCAGGCATTGTAAGTGAGAACAAGCAGCTTTGTACACCCGCTTCGGTGGATAGCATTTCCTCTTCCAATAACCAGGAAGACCATGTGAGCATGGGTGCCAATGCGGCTACCAAATGTTACCGCGTGATCCGGAATGTGGAGAAAGTACTGGCCATCGAATTGCTGAGTGCCGCGCAGGCGCTGGAATTCAGGCGGCCCGCCACCAGTTCGCCCGTCCTCGAATCGCTGATGAAGGCATTCCGGGAAACCGTAAGCTTCAATGAATCCGACCGTTTATTGCATACAGATATGATGGATGCGATTGGGTTTATCGGGAAATACAAAGCATAATTAAGAATTAGGAATGTAGAATTAAAAATATTTGGTGTGCTTTGAAATAGGAAATGCATATCCTATGGTTTTAAACTCCTAATTCCTAACTCTTAATTCCTGATTCAATAGCTTACCTTTGGGCCTTATTAATGCAAAGTAATGAGCGAGGAAAAAAGCCTGAATTTTATTGAAGAGATCATTGAAGAGGATCTGAAGAATGGGAAATATGAGTCCATTACCACCCGGTTCCCGCCCGAGCCGAATGGGTACCTGCATATCGGTCATGCGAAAAGTATCTGTCTTAATTTTGGTCTCGCAAAAAAATACGGCGGCAAAACCAATCTCCGTTTTGATGATACCAATCCCGTAACCGAAGAAACCGAGTATGTGGAAAGTATCAAGGGCGATGTACGCTGGCTGGGTTTTGAATGGGCCAATGAATTTTATGCTTCTGATTATTTTGAGCAGCTCTACCAGTTCGCGGTAAAACTGATCGGCAAAGGACTTGCCTATGTTGACGACAGCACCAGCGATGAAATAGCCGCACAGAAAGGTACACCCACCACCCCCGGTACGAGGAACCGTTATGCAGAAAGATCGGTTGAAGAGAACCTGCAGCTATTTACGGATATGCGCGCGGGCAAATATGCCGATGGTGAAAAAGTATTAAGGGCGAAGATTGATATGGCTTCCCCGAATATGCTGCTCCGCGATCCGATCCTTTACCGCATCAAACATGCACATCACCACCGTACCGGAGACAAATGGTGTATCTACCCGATGTACGATTTTGCGCACGGGCAAAGTGATTCGATTGAAAAAATCACGCACTCTATCTGTACACTTGAATTCATCCCGCACCGGGATCTTTATGACTGGTGTATTGAAAAGCTTGAAATATTTCCTTCACATCAATATGAGTTTGCGAGGTTGAACATGACCTATACCGTGATGAGCAAACGCAAACTGCTGCAACTGGTGAACGAAAAACACGTGAATGGATGGGATGATCCGCGTATGTCTACCATCAGCGGTATGCGCAGACGTGGCTACACCGCTGAAGCCATCCGTGAATTCTGCGACCGTATCGGTGTGGCGAGAAGGGAAAACCTGATCGATATCGGTTTACTCGAATTTTTTGTACGCGAGCACCTGAATAAAATTGCTTTGCGCCGGATGGTGGTATTTGATCCGTTAAAACTCGTGATCACCAATTACCCGGATACGGTTGAAATGCTGCACAGTGAGAATAACCCGGAAGATAAAAATGCCGGCAGCCGCGAAATACCCTTCAGCAAAGAACTGTATATCGAGCGGGAAGATTTTATGGAAAACCCGCCTAAAAAATATTTCCGTCTTGCGCCGGGGCAGATGGTCCGCCTCAAAAGCGCCTATATCATCAAATGCGAAGAAGTGATTAAAGATGCAGCAGGAACTATCACTGAGGTCCGGTGCACCTACATCCCCGAAAGCCGCAGTGGTTCGGATACTTCGGGTATCAACGTAAAAGGCACGCTTCATTGGGTAAGTGTAGCGCATGCGGTTACAGCAGAAGTGCGTTTGTACGACAGGCTTTTTAAAGTGGAAGATGTGGCAGGTGCGGAAGGGGATTTTAAAGACCATATCAATGAAGATTCGCTTACCGTGATCGGGCATGCGTTTGCAGAACCTGCCTTATTGAAAGATAAAGCGGATGACCGTTACCAGTTTATCCGCAAAGGATATTTTATTCTCGATAAAGACAGCAGTACAGAAAAACTGGTATTTAACAGAACGGTGACATTGAAAGATACCTGGGCCAAAGAAGTAAAAAAAGGATAGGATATTTCGCTTGAATGAAAGAAATGTATCATCAATGCTGTGGGTAACTGCGGCATTTTTTATCGGTATATGGAATTACTGAACAGGTTTAACAGCTATTGGAATATGCAATTCCCGCAATACCAACCGGGCAACTGTCGTTTGCTGGTGGCTGTAAGCGGCGGGGTGGACAGTGTTGTGCTGGTGGACCTGTTACACAGATCTGGTTTTAGTTTTACGATCGCACATTGCAATTTTCAATTAAGAGGTGAGGAGAGCAACCGGGATGAACTGTTTGTAAAAGAACTGGCAAAAAAATATGCTGTTCTGCTTGAAGTAAAAAGATTTGATACACAACAGTACGCTTCTGTAAACAAATGCTCGGTGCAGGAAGCGGCGCGTGAACTGCGCTACGATTGGTTTTCGGCTATTATTACTTCCTGGAAACAGCAAGCTGGTATAAAAACACCTGCTTTTATACTTACTGCGCATCATGCCGATGACAATATCGAAACCGTACTTATGCATTTTTTCCGCGGTACAGGTATTCATGGATTGAGCGGGATCAGTCCTTATCTCGCTTCACATTCACTGATCAGGCCGCTCCTGTCTTTCCGCAAAGAGGAACTTATCGGTTATGCGGCTGATCGACAACTGTCTTTTGTGGAAGATTCCTCAAACGCTTCTGATAAATACACACGAAATTTTTTCCGCAACAGCTTGCTGCCGCAGATAAAAGAGGTATTCCCAAAGGTTGAAGAAAATATCCTTGATAATATCGAACGCTTCCGTGATACGGTAAAATTTTATGATGATGCGATCCGTATACAGATCGGTTCATTGCTTGAACAAAAGGGGAATGAATACCATGTTCCCGTTGCAAAATGGAAAAAAGCCACACCATTGTCATTGCTTAGCTGGGAAATCATCAGTCGCTTTGGATTCCATTCTGCGCAGGTTCCTGAGATCATCCGTTTGTTAACGGCGGAGAACAGTGGTTTCCAGGCATCACCTACACACCGTATTATCCGTAACCGGAAATGGATGATCATTGCACCACTTGCAGAAGCAGGGGCTGAACATATCCTTATCGAAAAGGAACAAAGCGATGCGGTTTTTCCGCTGGGGAAACTAATTATACAAGCAGCTGCAACAAATGCCGAAGCAATCAACGCTGATCCCAAACAGGCATTGCTGGACCTGTCGGGGATCCGTTTCCCTTTGTTACTCCGCAAATGGAAAATGGGAGATTATTTTTACCCGCTTGGCCTCAATAAAAAAAAGAAAGTCAGCCGTTTCCTGATCGACCTGAAATTATCCGCCACGGAAAAAGAAAAAGTGTGGGTGCTTGAGAGTGATAAGAAAATAATTTGGGTGATCGGTTACCGTATCGACCATCGTTTCCGCATCACTGAAAATACAAAGCAGGCGATCCGTTTCAAATTTTGAGATAATTCATCACTTCGGTTATAAAATGGCTGAGTGGGCGGAATGGAGTGAGGAACTGGCATACCACTGCTACAAATACCACTCCATACACTGCGCCCCAGATATGCGCGGAATGATTGATATTTCCCTGGCCTCTTTTGGCAAGGATCGCAGAAATAATCAGGTATAATGGTCCGAAGATAAAAGCCGGTATGTTGATGGGAATCGGGAAAATGCCCATGCCCATCGTAGGATACAATAAAATGCCGGCGAATACAACTGCGGATACGGCCCCCGATGCACCGAGGCTGCGGTAATAATAGTTATCCTTGTGTGCAAAATAAGTGGGAAGCAAACAAACGACCAGCGCAGTTATATAGAGCAATGCAAAAAAAATATGACTGCCGCTATCGAATACCTGTTCAAAGGAAGGCTCTACCACTTTGTCGCCAAAAAGATACAAAGTATACATATTAAAAGCCAGGTGCATCAGGTCGGCATGAATAAAACCACAGGTAATAAAACGATACCACTGGTTACGGTTGCTGATGGCAGGCGGGTAAAAAATGAAATCGTTGATCACTTTTTCATTCGAGAAAGCAGTGAATGAAATTATGCAGGTAATCAGGAGGATCAAAATGGTGACAGAAAGCATACTGAAAAATTTCGCTTCTGTAATTTAAGGGATTCTGTAGTCGCTGGCTCAGCTATGGTGATATTTTTCATTTCGTTGTATGGTACAGGCACGGTATACCTGTTCAGCCAGGATCAGCCGTACCAGCATATGCGGGAATACCAGTTTCGATAAAGACCATACCAGTGTTGCTTTCGCTGATACGGAAGCGTCTGCACCAAAAGCGCCGCCAATCAGAAAAATGATCCGTCTGCTCCCCATATTTGCTTTTTGCTGTATCCACTGAGCCAGTTCGGGTGAAGAAAGATTTTTGCCCCTTTCATCCAGTAAAACAAGGATATCCTCTTTTTGCAGTTGCTGCAGGATGATGGCGGCTTCGGCTTTTTTCAGTTCTGGTTCCGATAAACTGGCTGCATTTTTTGGCGGGGCGATGATATGCCATTCGGCAGGATAATAATTCTGTATGCGTTTGGTGAAATCGGTTATCCCGTCTTTCACATACGCTTCATGTGCTTTACCTACCGACCAGAACTGGATCTTCATGCGTCAAAATTACAGATTGCCAATCAATGCATCAGTGATCATTCAATGGCAGCCCCAGCCGCTGGAAATCTTTCCAGTTCAGGTACTCCGGTGCCACACGGTTTTCTTCCATCGTAATGCAATCGTTCACGGGGCAGACCAGTTTGCAGAGATTACAGCCTACACATTCTTCTTCTTTCACGGTGTAGGTATTGTAAGGCTTGCCGTAGGTAAGTTGTATGGACTGGTGAGAGGTGTCTTCACAAACGATATAACAGAGTCCGCAGTGAATGCATTTATCCGGGTTGATCTTAGCGATATGATGGAAATTGATATCGAGGTCCTCCCAGTGCGTGATATTGTCAACAGATTTACCAATGAAATCTGTCGTTTTTTCAAACCCTTTTTCCTCCATCCAGTTCAGCATGCCATCGCAGAGGTCTTCGATAATACGGAAGCCATGTTTCATTACCGCGGTGCAAACCTGTACAGAAGTAGAGCCTAATAACATAAATTCAACCGCATCTTTCCAGGTGCTGATACCGCCGATTCCCGAAATGGGAACTTTTTTGGTGGTGTTGTTTTGGCTGATATTCGTGAGCATTTTCAGCGCAATCGGTTTTACCGCCGGGCCACAATACCCACCGAAAACAGATTTGCCACCGACATTCGGATTGGGAACGAAACTGTCAAGGTCAATTCCTGTTACGGATTGAATGGTATTGATAAGCGAGAGCGCATTGGTACCGGCTTCCACACAGGCTTTACCGGTAGGCACAGGCGAGTGAACATTCGGTGTGAGTTTGGTGATCACAGGAATGGTCGCTTTCTCCATCACCCATTCCACCACCATGCGCGCAATTTCCGGATCCTGGCCAACAGCAGCGCCCATGCCTCTTTCCGTCATGCCATGCGGACAACCGAAATTCAGTTCAATCCCATGTGCGCCGGTATCTTCTACCTGATTGATGAGTTCATGCCAGCTTTCTCGGTTATTATCTGCCATCAGTGAAACGATCATAGCTCTGTCGGGGAAGAGTTTGATGCATTCTCTGATTTCTCTGAGATTGATCTCCAGCGGGCGGTCACTGATGAGCTCGATATTGTTCAGTCCCATCACGCGTGTGCCGTTGAAATCGACAGCGGAATAACGTGATGAAACATTTTTTACCTGGCTGCCTAATGTTTTCCAGACCACGCCGCCCCAGCCTGCTTCAAATGCGCGGAGTACATTGATTTTTTTATCAGTAGGAGGGGCACTCGCGAGCCAGAATGGATTCGGCGATTGAATGCCGAGAAAATCAGTATGAAGAGATGCTGCCATAGTATTGTTTTTATTTCACGCGAAGACGCGAAGGAGCAAAGGCTAATACGTGATATTATTTTAATGTCACAAATTCAAATACGATAAGATCGCTTTCGCGCCATCCTTTCCTGCCTGTACGGCATCCACCACTTCCTTACCGCCATTCACACAATCACCACCCGCAAAAACACCAGTCAGATTTGTAACACCATTTGCATCTGTCGTTACACAACCATTTTTATGTTGCAGGGAAGTTTTGCTCACAAGATCAGTATACGGCATTTGTCCGGCAGCCTTGATCACCATATCCGTTTCAAGTACAAATGTTTCACCTGTTACAACCGGTGATCTCCTGCCACTGCTGTCGGGCGCACCCAATTCCATTCTTTCACATTCGATGGCTGTAAGTTGTCCATCTTTTCCGATCAATGTTTTTGGTGCGGCGAGCCAGATGATTTCGCAACCATCGAGTTTGGCGATATCGAGTTCGGCTTTGGTGCAGGGCATTTCTGTTTCCGTTCTGCGATACACCATCGTCACTTCTTTGGCGCCAAGCCGTTTTGCCTGTGTGGCAGCATCGATAGCTGTCATACCCATTCCGATCACCACTACTTTATCACCTACAGATACTGCTGAAAATCCTTTGGTTCGGATATCATAGATAAACCCGATCGCATCTGTTACGCCGCTCAATTCTTCACCGGGAATAGAGAGCGAACGCGCAAGCCCGACACCGAATGCGAGATAGACAGCATCATATTGCTGCTGCAAATCGGACAACTGGATTTGTTTGCCCAATGCCTGTCCATATTTCACTTTAATACCGCCAATCGAAAGAATATAATTGACTTCATCTTCACAGAACTGCGGTGTTACTTTATAGGCAGCAATGCCATAGGTCATCAAGCCACCACCTTTTTCTTCTTTCTCATAAATGGTAACGGATACACCTTCACGTGCGAGTGAATGTGCACAACTCAATCCGGCAGGACCGGCACCGATCACCGCCACACGCTTTCCATTCGAAGGCTTGCGCTGGAAGAGTTGCCAGTTCTGCTCCAGGGCTTTCTCTGTACTATAGCGTTGCAGTTTGGCAATCGGAATAGGTGCTTCTTCCATGAGATTGAATACACAGGCGCCTTCACAGAGTTTTTCTACCGGACAAACCTTGCTGCATCCCGCACCCATGATATTGGACGAAAGAATGGTATGTGCAGATCCTTTGAGATTATCGGTTGTGATCTGTTTGATGAATTTCGGCACGTTGATACCTGTCGGGCAACTCTTTGTGCAGGGCGCATCATAACAGAATAAACAACGATTCGCTTCTACCAGTGCTGCATCCCGCGTTTCAAACGGGGGATGGATATCACTGAAGTTTGCATCGTATTCAGCAGTGTTGAGTCGTTTTTTTTCCAGCATAGGATATTCTTTAGGTCAACACTAGAGTTCGGTAAGTCTTCCATAGGTTTCCGGACGGCGGTCGCGGAAGAACTGCCATACACTGCGTACCTGTTCGATCATATCCAGGTCAAAATCGGCGATCAGTAACTCATCATTGTCTTCCGATGCCTGTGCGAAAATCTGTCCGCGCGGATCCACGAAATAAGAACTGCCATAAAATTTTCCAAGGTTCCAGGGTTTCTCTGTTCCCACACGGTTGATACAACCCATGAAATAACCATTGGCCGCAGCATGCGCTGGCTGTTCCAGTTTCCAGAGATACTGACTGAGACCTGCAACCGTAGCGGAAGGATTGTACACGATCTCCGCGCCATTCAATCCAAGACAACGCGCACCATCAGGGAAGTGACGGTCATAACAGATATACACGCCAATCTTTGCATACTTGGTTTGAAAAACAGGGTAGCCAAGATTACCGGGTTTGAAAAAGAATTTTTCCCAGAAACCACTGGTGTGCGGAATATGATTCTTACGGTACTTACCAAGATAGGTTCCATCAGCATCGATCACGGCCGCGGTATTATACAATACACCCGCCTGTTCTTTTTCATAGATGGGAACGATGATCACCATGCTGTATTTTTTTGCGTAGGCCTGCATTCTTTCTACAATCGGGCCGGGCACTGTTTCAGCACTTTCATACCAGGCTCTGTCCTGTCCCGGGCAGAAATACGGTGTATTGAAAATTTCCTGCAGACAAAGAATCTGCACGCCTTTCTTACCTGCTTCTTCGATCAGGGGTATATGTTTCTGCACCATGGCTTCTTTGATTTCTTCAATGGTGCCTTCTCCTTCTGTTTTTGGAAGACTCATCTGGATCAGTCCGGATCGGATCATTCTGGGCATACGAGGTAATTAAGAATTAGGAATTAAAAATTAAGAATTAAAAGCCGGTATGTTTTTTTCGTTTGATAAACCGACCATATCCTTTTTTGATATAACATTCATTATTATCGATTGCAACTTCGCCGCGCAATAAAACAGTTTTGATCTTTCCATGGATCTGCCAGCCTTCGTAACAGGAATAGTCAACATTCATATGATGTGATTTGGCAGAGAGGGTATGGGTTTCGTTGGGATCAAGAATGATGATATCCGCATCACTGCCCACAGCCAAGGTTCCTTTTTTCGGGAACATACCAAAGATGCGTGCGGCATTCGTACTGGCTACTTCCACAAATTTATTAAGTGATATCCTGCCTTTCTGTACGCCCTCACTGAATAATAATTCCATGCGATGTTCAATGGCTGGATGTCCGTTCGGGATTTTAGAGAAATCATCCTTACCCATCAGTTTCTGTTCCCATTTGAACGGACAGTGATCCGTTGCCACCACATTCACCAGGCCCTGGTTAATACCTGCCCATAATGTTTCCTGGTCTTTGGGCTGACGAAGCGGTGGACTCATCACCCATTTCGCACCTTCAAAATCTTTTTCATACAAACCAGCATCCAGTAATAAATACTGAATACAGGTTTCCACAAACACATGCTGGTTGCGGCGTGTGGCATTGCGAACGGCATTGAGTGCACCTTCACAAGTGAGGTGAACGATATAACCCGGGCAGCCAGTGTAATTTGCAAGATCGGCAAAGCGGCCACTGGCTTCTGCTTCCGTTACTTCAGGCTGGGAGAGATAATGATAGAGCGGACTCAGTTTTCCTTCCGCTTTATGTTTGGCAACGAGATAATCGATCATATCGCCATTCGTTGCATGCACGTTGATTAATCCACCTTGCTTTTTTACTTCCTGCATCAGTCCGACCATCTGCCGGTCATCGATCATCAATGCGCCTTTGTATGCCATAAAAGTTTTAAAAGAAGTGATGCCTTCTTTCTCCACCATATTTTTGATTTCCTTTCTGGTGTCTTCGTTGTAATCTGTCACGGCCATGTGAAAACTGTAATCACCGATAGCATTTCCATTGGAGCGTGATTTCCATTCGTCGAGTGCGGATTGAAGAGAGTTTCCTTGTTTCTGCAAAACAAAATCGATCACCATCGTTGTGCCACCAAATAAAGCAGCACGGGTGCCTGTTTCGTAATTGTCGCTGGAGAAAGTGCCCATAAACGGCATATCAAGATGCACATGCGGATCGATACCGCCGGGCATCACGAGTTTGCCGCTGGCATCAATGATTTTATCAGCGGGTTCATCCAGCTGCTGACCGATTGCAATGATACTTTCCCCCTCAATGAGGATATCAGCCACATAATCATCGGTGGCGGTAATCACTCTTCCGTTTTTGATCAATGTTCGCATAGCAATGATTTATGATGAAACCCGGTTTAAGAAACGATATACAATTCCACTCACGGCAAATCCTACAAACCAGGCATAATGATAGAGATTGTTCAGCCATCCAGGAAAACGATCCGCAGCAACCAACTGGATATTCGTCAAAAAGCCCGGTACATTGGGAAGAATACCAGCGATCAATGCAACTACAGCAGCATAATGAAATCCTTTGTTGTAAGAATAGATGCCATTCGTATTATAGAGGTCATTCAGCCGCAATTCTTTTTTGCGGATGAGATAATAATCAACGATCATAATACCACCCACCGGACCCAACAGGCTCGAATAACCCACTAGCCAGGTAAAAATATAACCACCGGGATCGGCGATCAGTTTCCACGGAAAAATCAGGATACCGATAATGCCTGTGATATAACCACCGGTTCTGAAATTGATTTTTTTCGGAGCGAGATGCGCAAAATCATTGGCCGGACTCACAATATTCGCGGCGATATTGGTAGCAAGCGTGGAAATGGCAACGGCAATCATGGCAATACTGATCATTCCTTTACTGCTGAATTTTCCTGCGAGTACCAATGGATCCCAGATCGTAGTTCCGTACACAATGGTGGTGGCTGATGTAACCACCACGCCGATAAAAGAAAACAACGTCATGGAAGCGGGGAGTGCCAGCGCTTGTCCTGTTACCTGTGCTTTCTGCGAAGTAGCATAACGCGTAAAGTCAGGAATATTCAATGAGAGGGTTGCCCAGAAGCCGACCATACCGGTTAATGCCGGGAAGAAAAAATTCCAGAATGCGTGACTATCGGCAAAATGCGATGGTTGTTCGAGTATCGGACCTAATCCTTTCGCAACCTGTATCGCCCACCATAACAAAGCCAATGCAGCCAGCGGCAGAAAAAATGCTTTGAACACGAGCAGTTTTTTGATGCTGTCTACGCCGAGATAAACCACATACATATTCAATAACCAGAATAATAAAAATGTAAATGCAGGACCCGTTGCTAATCCCCAGGAAGCCGGAAAAATAGCCGGCCATTGTGCAATACCCGGATACCATACCTGCACCATCTGGTACAATGCGAATCCACCGATCCATGTTTGTATTCCAAACCAGCCACAGGCAACAATTGCACGAAGCATGGCAGGAATATTCGCACCGGCTGTTCCAAAACTTGCCCTTGCAAATACAGGAAAAGGTATACCATACTTGGTTCCTGCATGACCGTTTAAAATCATCGGGATCAATACAACTAGGTTGCCTAAGAAGATGGTGAGAATTGCCTGCCACCAGTTCATACCACCACCGATCAGTGAACTCGCCAGCATATACGTAGGAATACAGAGACTCATACTGATCCAGAGTGCGGCATAGTTCCATGTATTCCAGCTTCGCTTCTCCGCAGGAACAGGAGCGAGGTCTTCGCTGTACAGGGAATTGGTTGATATGTTTGGTGTTTCAATCATAATTTATTTTTCACGCAAAGACGCCAAGTCATAAAGTCGCAAAGTAATCTTCGCTTCTTTGCGTCTTCGCGTGATATTTATTTATTCAGTAACAAATGCATCCGCAATCGCAATCGCTTCACTGATCATGTCCAATCCTTCATCCACCTGTTCCCTGGTGATACAGAGAGGTGGTGCGATGAAAATATAATTCCACCTCACAAACGTGTACATGCCCAGCTCTTTCAGTTTAGCCGCTACTTTATTCATCACTACCATTTCATCAGGCTTTGCATTAAACGGTGCCATCGGTTCTTTGGTATCCATGTTCTTCACGAGTTCAATACAACCCAGTAAACCTGTATTTCTGAAATCGCCGATACTGGGATGCATCTGTTTCATCTGTTCAACACGTGCATTGATGTACTTACCTGTTTCAGCTGCCTGTTCAATCAATCCATCGTCTTCATAAATCTTCAGCGTCTCCAATGCAGCAGCACAACCCACCGGGTGTGCGGAATAGGTGAGTCCAAGCCACAATACTTTATCATCAAAATGTTTGGCGATGGTGTCGCTGACAATCAATGCACCAAAAGGTATATAACCGGATGTAATCCCTTTTGCTGTTGCAATCATATCAGGAACAACGCCATGGTTATCGATGCCAAACCATTTCCCTGTTCTGCCAAATCCACTCATCACTTCATCAGCGATCAGCAGAATACCATGTTTATCGCAGAGCGTACGCAGCTGTTTGAAATAATCCGGTGGATACTTGATGCATCCGCTCGAACCGCTTTCACCTTCCATGAGAATGGCAGCAATGGTTTCCGGTCCTTCAAATTCGATTACACGCTGGATATGACTTACACATTCATATTTGCAGGAACCGAATTGCTGTCCGAAGGGACAACGGTAACAGTAGGGGTCTTCCACATGAATGAAATTCGGTGCCTGCTGACTGTCGGCCGGAATTTTTCTCGGATCACCACCTGCACTCATCGCGCCATACGATGCACCATGAAAAGCGCGGTAACGCGTAATGATTTTATGTCGACCGGTATATAAACGTGCCAGCTTCACTGCATTCTCAATAGCAGTGGCACCGCAAACCGTAAACAATGTTTTGGTGAGATTACCGGGAGAGATCTCCGCCAGTTTTTTGCCAAGTTCACCACGCGCTTTGGTAACACAACTGGGCGTTACATAACTCACTTCCTGCATCTGTTTCACCACGGCATCCGTGATGCGTTGATCGCCATGTCCCACATTTACATTCATCAGTCCCGATGAAAAATCGAGATAACGTTTGCCGTCATAGTCATAGAGATAAACACCTTCACCATATTTCACGGCGATGGGAGCAATACCTTTCTGTTTGCTCCAGGAGAATAAAGTGTAATCCAGGTTGTCCTGGATGATGGACTGGGTTTCAGTCAGTGTCTGTGTTGCCATACGATACGATTAATAATGATCAGCTCATCCAGTTGACACCAGCTTCGGGGTTCCACTTGGTGGTGCTTTTTTTCAGTTTTGTCCAGAATTCGATGGAGCTTTTACCGGTGATATCACCCACGCCGAATTTGCTTTCATTCCACCCGCCGAATGAAAAAGGTTCACGCGGAACGGGCACGCCCACATTCACACCAATCATACCGGCACTGGCTCTTTCAATAATATATCGCGCCATACCGCCATTCTGTGTAAATACACTGGCGGCATTGCCATAAGGATTGGCATTCTCGATCGCAAGCGCTTCGTCAACGGTTGCCGTACGCATGATGCTGATCACAGGACCAAAAATTTCTTCACGTGCCACGGCCATATCGGGGGTTACATGGTCAATGACGGTCGGGCCCACATAGGTTCCGTTTTCTTTTCCGGCAACTTTGGCATTACGTCCATCCACCAGGATTTTCGCGCCCTGCTGCTCGGCCTCACTTATATAACGCTCAATTCTTTCCTGTGATTGTTTATTGATGACGGCACCAAGATTTTTTCCGGGCACCACTTTCCGCGCTTCTTCACAAATTTTTTCAATGATATGATCCACGTTGCCTACGGCCACCATGGCGCTGGCTGCCATGCATCTTTGTCCCGCGCATCCGCTCATCGATGCAGCCACATTCTGTGCCGTCATCGCAGGTTGCGCATCGGGTAATACCATGAGGTGATTCTTGGCACCGCCGAGTGCAAGACATCTTTTATAATTCGATGTGGCACGTTTGTATACGATCTTCGCCACTTTGGTAGAGCCAACAAATGAAACGGCTTCGATACCGGGATGATCGCAGATCGCTTCCACGATAGCCGTATCGCCATGTACAATATTGAAAACGCCATCGGGCAGACCGGCTTCTTTCAGCAATTCAGCGAGTCGGCCGCAACTCAACGGTACTTTCTCCGATGGTTTGATGATCATACAATTACCTAGTGCGATTGCGTTGGGGATTGTCCAGTTAGGCACCATGGCCGGAAAGTTGAAGGGAACAATCGATGCCACCACACCGAGCGGCGTGTGTTCAGTACGGCATTCAACACCTTTGCTTACTTCCAGTACTTCACCAGTCACTAATTGTGGCAGTGAAGTGGCAAATTCGGTCAGCTCAATACATTTTTCGATCTCTGCAACGGATTCGGCATAAGTTTTCCCATTTTCTTCCGTGCAGAGCTGCGCCAGTTCATCAAGATGTTTTTCCAGCAGTGTTTTATAGCGAAAGAAAACCTGGACACGCTCTTTGATCGGCATCCGGCTCCAGGCAGGAAAAGCGGCTTTGGCGGCTGCAACGGCTTTATCGAGATCGGCGGCAGTGGAAAGGGGTACAGTGGATAACAGGGTTCCGTCAACAGGAGAAATTACAGGCAATACTTCTTTACCGGTTGCCGGAACAAATTGTCCATTGCAATAATTTTGAATAGCAGGATACTTCATTTCTCTATTTTTTATAGAAATAAGTACCTAATTTAGAAAAATTTTTAGTTTTAAGATAGTTTTTAATCTATTTTTTTAGATTTGGCAATATGCATAAAAACGGAACCTTTCTTGATGAACTCGATTTTGCCATCCTCGATTGTCTGCAGGAAGATGGAAGGATGTCATTTACAGTAATAGCCGAAAAACTGAAAGTGTCGGTGGGTACGGTCAGGACCCGTATGAATAAAATGGCGGAAGATGGTATCATCCATTTTATCGGTCGCGTGGATCCGGATAAAGTGGGTTTTCATTGTTATGCGCATATTGCCGTATATGTTCGCCCGGCAACGCAAAGAGAACAGATTGCCCAGCAGATCGTAAAAGAACCAGAAGTGAGTTTTCTCGCGCTTACTTCCGGTGAATATGATCTTGAAGTGAATGTAATGTGCCGCAATAATGATCACCTTGTTGAATTCGTTAACCGTATTTCCGCGATCAAGGGTGTTTATCAAACCAAAACCACCCTGTATTTTAAAGTATATAAATATGCACAGCCAGCCCTGGGCTTGCTGAAAAAATAATGGATGCATCAATCATCACGATTGCGGATAGTTTTGATCGGGGCTAATGGCAGTATATTTTTTGCCCGTCTGTCGAATTCAATTTATCTGTATTCCCGTTACTTTATGTTGTATTTTTCGTGCCTGCAAAAATGCGCAGAACCATTGTCTCATTTTGAACACCCTATCTATGAACCGTAAAGAATTTGTACGCACCACCGGTATGGCGGCTGCAGCCGTTGCTGTTTTACCTGGAATGAAAGTTTTTGCCCGCAACAATGCCGCAAAAGTAAAGATTGCATTAATCGGCACCGGTGAACGCGGGCGTAACCACCTCGATCTTCTGCTGCGGAGAGAGGATGTGGAACTGGTGGCAATATGCGAGGTGGAGCCCCGTGCACTTGCATCTGCGAAACAGATGCTTGCAAAAGCAGGCAGGTCATCAGTTGAAGTTTTTACCGGCGATAACTATGCCTGGAAAAAACTGCTCGATCAGAAAAAGCCGGATGGTGTGGTGATCGCCACTCCCTGGGAATGGCATAAGGAAATGATCATTGGCTCTATTGAATCCGGTGTGAAATATGTAGGCTCGGAAGTGATCATCGGTATCACGCTCGAAGATCATTGGGATGTGGTGAAAGCTGCCGAAAAACACAAAGCGCATGTAATGATGCTCGAAAATGTTTGTTACCGCCGCGATGTGATGGCCGTATTGAATATGGTTCGCCAGGGATTGTTCGGAGAGCTGATCCATTTACAGGGTGGTTACCAGCACGACCTGCGCGAAGTAAAATTCAATGATGGGGTAAATGTTTACGGACATGGCGTTGAATTCGGCGAAAAAGGTTTTTCTGAAGCACACTGGCGTACGGAACATTCTGTGCACCGGAATGGCGACCTGTATCCAACACATGGTGTGGGGCCCGTTGCGAATTATATCAATATCAACCGCGGTAACCGGTTTCATTCGCTCTGTTCGTTCTCTTCCAAGGCCCGGGGTTTGCACAACCATATTGTAAAACAGGGTGGTGAAAATCATCCCAATGCCAAAGTGAATTTTAAACTGGGCGATGTGGTAACCACTTCCATTAATTGTGTGAATGGGGAAACAATTTTATTACAGCATGATACGAATTTGCCAAGGCCTTATTCTCTCGGATTCCGTGTACAGGGAACAGAAGGTTTGTGGATGGATGTGAACAAAAGCATTTATATCCAGGAAAAATCTGCCAAAGCCCACCAGTGGGATGATGCAAAGGACTGGCTTGATAAATACGATCATCCCTTATGGAAGCGCTGGAGCAAAGACACAGCAGGGGCGGGGCATGGCGGCATGGATTTTTTTGTAATCCATGCATTTATTGAATCCATCAAACGTGGAACGGCCACACCACTGGATGTATATGATGCAGCTACCTGGAGCGCCATCACGCCTTTGAGTGAAAGATCCATCGAACTCGGGAACCAGACCGTTGAATTCCCTGATTTCACAGGCGGACAGTGGATGTACCGTAAACCGGTATTTGCTTTGACGGATGAATATTAATTGTCAAAAAAACTGATCAGCGCAAATCGGTATAACCGCATTGCCTGCGTTCACTGTAACAGCTGTATATGATCCCAACACAGGTTTTCGATATCTATGGGTTTTCTGAAAAAGAAATATCCGTAACTGCGTTCGGTACGGGTTTGATCAATCATACCTGGCTGGTTGAAAAAGAAAAGAAAAAATATATCCTGCAAAAGATCAATACGCATGTATTCCGTAACCCCGATGCGATCCATGATAATTTGCAATTGATCGGTAAGTACCTCGAACAAAATACACCCGGCTATCTTTTTGTAGGCCCGGTTACAACCTTAACAGGAACCACACTTGTAAAAACGCCGGAAGGTTGTTTTCGTCTCTTTCCCTTTGTAGAAGGCTCACATGCAAAATCTGTTTTACAAAATGCAGAACAGGCATACGAGGCAGCAAAGCAATTTGGCCGTTTCACCGCTTTGCTATCGGGTTTTGATCCAGGCTTACTGAAAGAAACCATCCCGCATTTTCATGACATCACTCTCAGGTATGGACAATTTGAAACTGCGTTGAGGCAAAGGGATGCGGAAAGGATACAGGCTTCCCAAACCTTGATCCATTTCCTGCAGCAGCAAAAGCATATAGCTGACAGGTACGAGGAAATAAAACAAGACCCTTCTTTCCGAATCAGGGTTACCCACCATGATACTAAGATCAGTAATGTATTATTCGATGAGAATGACCAGGCGCTCTGCGTGATCGATCTTGATACGGTGATGCCAGGGTACTTTATCAGCGATATCGGCGATATGATGCGAACCTATCTTCCCACAGTAAGTGAAGAAGAAACGGATCTGTCGAAGATCGATATCCGGGAGGATATGTATGCAGCTATTGTACGAGGTTATCTTTCTGAAATGAAAAATGAACTCACCGGGAACGAATTGCAGTCTTTTTTTTATGCAGCGCAATTCCTGGTATATATGCAGGCCCTTCGTTTCATTACCGATCACCTGAACAGGGATATTTATTATGGCGCACATTATCCCGGTCAAAATTTTAACCGCGCACAAAACCAGGCAGTATTGCTGCAGAAACTGAACAGCAGGGAACAGCTCCTCAAAAGCATTCAATAAGCCATTATGAAAAGGATCGCTTTTGTATCCGGACTTTTGTTTTTGTTATCGGCATTCCAGCCACAAACCAAAACATGGATCGCCATCGGTGATTCGATCACTTACCTGAATGACCACCTTGATGAAACCGGCAACCGGGTTCAGAAAGGGTACCTTACCCGTGTAACCGAACAACTGCCTTTATTCCGATACGAAAATAAAGGCTACAATGGGTGGACTGTCATCCGTATTGCCACTGAGATTGAAAAGCTGGGCATTGGCAAAGCGGATCTGTATTCTGTTTTTCTCGGAACCAATGACTGGTGGGGCGGTAAACCATTGGGAACCCTGAAAGATTACCAGGAAAACCGGGGAACCGCTACGGTTTACGGGGCTTTTAAAGTGATCATCGATAAACTCAGGAGCCTGAACCGGGATGCGAAAATATTATTGATCACACCCATGCAGCGCGTGGATTTTGTTTATCTCGGTAATTATAAAAACAATGCTTACGGCTCGTACAGGGATAAGAACGGCCAGCAACTGGAACAATTTGCCGATGCGATCATTGAAATCGGCCGTTATGAAAAAATCCCTGTTGTGGACCTGTATCATAACAAAAAACTTTCTCATCCAAACCTGGTAAAATTCAAGCATGTAAAAGATACAGCTACCGGTCTATACCGTAATTACCCATTCCCCGGCTTTATCGGTATTCCCTTCGATCCGCAGCACGATGAATATCCTTACCCGGTGGAAGCGATTGGCATGACTTACGATGGCTTGCACCCCTCTGATGCGGGTAATGCAGTTATTGCCAAAGAAATTGTACACAGGTTCCGCAAGTGGATGAAATAAAAACCAGCTCAGGGGTATCTATTCATCTGCCAAAAACAAATTCTTCTCTGCGAATGCTTATTCAGCCAATACGCAATCCGCAATCTGGAAACCCCTCATCCGCCAATCCGAAACCTTCTCCACTAACGTATGTTATGTTATATAAATCCTAATAAACGCTGGTGTTGCAACTTTAAGCAGCGTTTAAGTAATTAATTGTTTCTTTCGTGTAATAAGGCTCAGGACTCGATTCCCCGGAGTAAAACAATGCACATGGTCAGCACGATCACAGCCGAAAAGGTTTATAAGCAGGGCATGAAGCTGATGGGCAACCATTTTGAGATCAGTGTAGTGTCTGCTGATGAAGACTGGGCCCATGCCATGATCGGCAAAGCTGTGGCAGAGATCCAACGCATAGAACAACTCCTCACCACTTATAAAGACGACAGCGAAACCAACCGCATCAACCGGATGGCCGGTATTGGCCCGGTAGCTGTTTCTGAAGAAACCTTTCGCCTTATACAACGTTCTATCCGTATTTCTGAGATCACGCAGGGTGCATTCGATATCACGTATGGTTCTGTTGATAAAAGCCTCTGGAACTTTAATGCGGATATGAAAAGCCTGCCGGATACAAAAACCGCAAAGAAAATGGTGCGGCTGATCAATTACCGGAATATCATTCTGGATGAAACCAACATGTCTGTTTTCCTGAAACATGAAGGCATGCGCATCGGTTTTGGCGGGATCGGAAAAGGGTATGCAGCCGAAATGGCCAAACGTTTGCTGAAAGCTTCGGGTGTAAAAAGCGGGATCGTAAATGCTTCCGGCGATCTTACTGCATGGGGCTACCAACCCGATGGCAGCCCCTGGACCATCGGTATTGTAAATCCCAATTTTACCGGGCATGCTTTTTCCTATATGAGTATCACTGATCTCGCAGTGGCCACTTCGGGCAATTATGAAAAATTTGTGGTGATCGATGGCATCAAATATTCGCATACGATCGACCCGCATACCGGTTTGCCGGTGCGTGGCATTAAAAGTGTCACCATCATTTCTCCCAATGCAGAGATCGCCGATGCGATGGCCACACCGGTTACCATCATGGGTATTGAAGCCGGCCTCGCAATGATTAACCAGATAAAAGATATTGAAGCGATCGTGATCGATGATCATGACCGCATCTTCACCACCAAAAACCTCCATTTTTCATAAACCCCATTCAACATGAACAAGAAACTGCTCACAGTAACACTGATCCTTGCCATGGCAACGATCTCATTTTCTTCCTGTGTAAACGTGAAGGAATACCAGAAAAGCAAACTCAACGATGCGGATATGGCTTTGTCGAGCCGTAAGAGCCAGAAAAATGAACTCAATTTCCAGACCTACCGCGAAGGTTCTTCCGGCGCGAATGGCGGGAAAACCGGCGGTGGCTGCGGGTGTAACTGATCTTTATTATCTAAATCGTTTACGGAAGAATCATGAAAAAATTAAGTTTAACGGTCATCGGTTTATACATGCTGTTCCTGAATGCCTTTTCGCAGAAAAGCAGGCCCGATACCGTATATGAAGCAAAGCCATTGAAGCTCGAGGAAATCAACCTGGTTTCCAGTTATTACAAACAGGAAGGCAACCATTCTGCAGTTACCGGTGGTATCGGAAATGAACATGTAGTGGATTTGTCAAACGGGCTTGAATTAAAATTTGTGGGTTGGGATATGAGCCACAACAAACATTCCCTCAGTCTAGAGATGGGATTCGATCACCATACATCGGCTTCTTCTGCCTATGTTTCCAAATCAGGCGCTTCTTCCACACAGGGAACCCGTATTTATCCTTCTGTTAACTGGACAATGGAAAAAGACAATGGCAATACCTTCGGACTGGGCGCGTATTATTCTACAGAATACAATTACAAATCATTGGGCCTTGATATCCATGGATCCAAAAAATTCAGTTCCAATACCGAGTTGAATGGAAAAGTTTCTGCTTTTTTTGACCAGGTAAAACAGATATATCCTTCTGAACTGATACCCGGTGTAACTGCAACTCCCACCACTACCGGCCCCACTTATTACACAACGGCGAGCGGGAGAACAGTATCGCTCAGTTCTGGTTTGGGTAACAGTGAAAAAGAAACGATCCCGTCCAGCCCACGGAATACATACACGGCTTCCGTATCACTGGCACAGGTGATCAATAAGGAAATGCAGGTGAGTTTTAATGTAGACCTCGTATCGCAGAGCGGATACCTTGGCCTGCCTTTTCACAGGGTTTACCTGACCGATGGTTCGGTACACGTGGAGAACCTGCCTTCTTCCAGAACAAAATTACCGCTGGGTGTACGATTGAATTATTTCCTCGGCGATAATGTGGTGTTCAGAACCTATTACCGTTTTTATACCGACGACTGGGGCATCAACTCACATACCGCCGAACTGGAAGTGCCTGTGAAACTGAATCCATTCTTTTCACTCTCCCCATTCTATCGCTATTATACCCAAACGGCTTCGAAATATTTTGCTCCTTATGCTGAACACAAAACAACTGATGTGTATTATACCAGTAATTATTCTTTATCGAAGTTAAACAGTCAGTTCATGGGAATGGGCATGCACCTGGCGCCGCCACACGGAATTTTTTCCGAACACATCAGTTCGATGGAAATCAGGTACGGGCATTATACACAATCCACCGATCTCTATTCTGACATCATTTCTTTTGCATTTACATTCAAATAACCCCGATCAGGCAATAACAGGAAAAGCCCCGCAGTTGCGGGGCTTTTTTGTGCAGGCTTACCGATAAAACAAGTAACTTATGGCGCGTTTTTATTTACAGTCAGCACCATTTAACAATATCTGCCATGCGATTGCTTTTCAGTAAAATTGTTCACATTATCTTTTTACTCCTTCTTGTTTTTTTTGCAGAAGCACAAACCAAAGCCCCTGCTTATCCACTGATCACACACGACCCTTATTTCAGTATCTGGTCGTTCAGTGATGAACTTACTTCCACCACCACAAGGCACTGGACGGGCGCCAATCATTCCTTACAGGGACTGATCAAAGTGGATAATACCTTTTACAGGTTTTTGGGGCAGGAGGAGAAACATTATGAACCGGTTGTACCTGCTGCTGATGAAAGTACTTATACCGCCCAATATATTTTCAGCGATCCGGGCAAGGAATGGTACCGGAACGATTTTAATGACGCAGGCTGGCGCAATGGTGCAGGGCCTTTTACATCCGGAAAAAACAAAAACGGAACAGCCTGGGAAAGCAAAGACAAAGAAATATGGGTGAGAAGATATTTTGATTTGGAAAAAACAGATTGGTCAAATCTCATCCTGCGCATCCGTTATGATGATGATGCAGAAGTGTACCTGAACGGAGAGCCTGTGATCAACGATAAAGGCGTTACCCGTAACTACCGTTATGAAAAATTAAAAGATGCCATTGTTGCCAAACTGCGGAAAGGGAAAAACCTGCTGGCCATGCATATTGTGAATACCGGTGGCGCGGCTTTTCTGGATGCAGGCTTGTGTACCGAAATCATTCCGCCGGTATTTGATAATGTAGTTTCAGCGCAACAGCAATCGGTAGAGGTGAGTGCAACACAAAACACTTATGTGTTTAGCTGCGGCCCGGTAAAAACAAAACTTGTTTTCACTTCTCCTTTATTGATCAATGATCTCTCACTCGTATCGCGGCCGGTTTCTTATATCACTTATTCGGTACAATCTGCCGACGAAAAACCGCATGATGTGGAGGTGTACCTCGGGGCCAGTACCGATATCGCCGCCAATTCAAACCGGCAGGAAATGATCGCTGAAAAAATGGTTTTCGGGAAACTGGAAATACTGAAAGCCGGAACCACTGAACAACCAGTGTTGCAGAAAAAAGGAGATGACCTCCGCATCGACTGGGGATACCTCTATCTCGGATCAAAACAAGCAGGAATGCGCACTGCGATCACTAATGCAAAAGATGGAATCGGGTGGTTTGTAAAAAATCAAAAGGACGGTTCAGAAAAAACAACCGGAAAATCACTCGTATTGAATTGTGCTGTTAAACTCGGTAAAGTTGGAACACTTACAAAAGAACAGGTTTTCCTGGTGGGATATGATGACCAGTATTCCATTCAGTATTTTAATACCAACCTGAAACCCTGGTGGAAACTGAATGGAGCAACTATTGAAACAGAAATGGAGAAGGCATCGGCTGAATATCCTGAACTCATGCGGAAATGCGCAGCTTTCGACCAATCACTGAAAGAAGAACTAGTGAAAGCCGGCGGAAAAGAATACGCCGAACTCTGCATACTTGCTTACCGCCAAAGTATCGCTGCGCATAAACTGGTGAAAAGCCCTGATGGAGAGATTTTATTTCTTTCGAAAGAAAATTTCAGCAATGGCTCTATCAATACGGTAGATGTAACGTATCCTTCTGCGCCACTCTTTCTTGCCTATAACCCCGAATTAATGAAAGGCATGCTGAACGGTATTTTTTATTACAGCGAAAGCGGTAAATGGACCAAACCCTTCGCAGCACATGACCTTGGTACCTACCCGATGGCCAACGGACAAACCTATGGAGAAGATATGCCGGTGGAAGAATCCGGTAATATGATCATCCTCACTGCGGCGATATGTAAAGCGGAAAAAAATATTGCCTATGCAAAAAAACACTGGCAAAGCCTTACGCAATGGGTGAACTTCCTGGTAAAAGATGGGTTCGATCCGGCCAATCAATTGTGTACAGACGATTTTGCCGGTCACCTTGCACGCAATACCAATCTTTCACTCAAAGCCATTATGGGTATCGGTTGTTATAGCTGGATGGCCGCGCAAATGGGTAAAGATGCCGAGGCAAAAAGATACCGCGATACCGCGGAAAACATGGTGAAGCGATGGATGGCAATGGCCGATGAAGGGGATCATTACGCGCTGACATTTGATAAAAACAACACCTGGAGCCAGAAATACAACCTTGTTTGGGATAAAGTGCTCGGTCTCGGTCTTTTTCCTCGTTCGGTGTATGAAAAAGAAACGGACTATTATCTCGGTAAACAAAAAATATACGGGTTACCGCTCGACAGCCGTCGCACATATACCAAGAGCGACTGGATTGTATGGACAGCCACACTGACAAACGATAAAAATAAATTCGAAGCACTCATCAAACCGGTGTATCAATACGCAAATGAAACCCCCACACGCGTCCCGCTCAGCGACTGGCACGAAACCACCAATGGCAAACAGGTAGGTTTCCAGGCGAGGAGCGTGGTAGGCGGCTATTTCATGAAATTGCTTGCAAAAAAATGGCAGCAATAAATGTTTGGGATACAGATATTATTGGAGGGATACCAACTGATGGTTTTCATGGCATCATCGTTGCGTCGCAAGCACTTCAGCAGCATATTTTCATGGCAGCAAAGCGCAGGCAGTTTTCAAACCATTTGGATTAATCCGGAAATAGCTGTCGGAAAAAATTATAAACGCGGGTTCATGGGTCTCACAGGATCTGCAAAACCATTGGCACCTTTTGTATTTAGTTTGCGGCGATAAATTTTGTCATGTGCGGCTACATACAATACATTGAACCCGGGCCCTGCAAAACAGAGATTCGAAGCATCGGCTCCATCGGGCAGCGGAATAATTGCATTCACCCTTCCTACCTGGTCCATGATTTGTACGCCTGAACTGGTTGCCACGTATACATGCCCTGCTGTATCGCATTGCAAACCGCCCGCGGAAGCCCTGCCGTCTGCATCTTTTATATGTAGCCAGCCATATTTCTGTTTATTGGCCAGTGTGCCATCGTTCTTCATGGAATAAACCCATACCCAATGCGAATCAGATTCGGTAACATATAAATTTGTCTGATCGGGTGTAAGCGCAAGGCCGTTGGCAAAATGCAGGCCCTCGTCCACGATTGTTTTTTTGCCTTCCGGGTTTACGAGATAAACCCTGCTCTCTTTATCAGTGCCATCCGTTGCAGTAACATAGCAGTTGCCGTTGTGAGCGGTTGTAATATATTTTCCGGGTAAATGATCTGCAAAAACCTTTGCTTTTTCCTTGGTATCATATTCGAAAATTTTTTGGCTTTGAGCTGAAACCATGTACCGTTTCCCATCAATACCAAACACAGTTCCCCTTCCTTGTTGTGTATTGCGGTTCAGCAGCACTGGTTTGCCCGCAGCATCAAGTGTATAGGATTTCGAATTGGGTGGATCTGTAAAGAAAAAATCTCCGTTGGCATTCGCGGCTGTTCCATCGGCAAATGAAAATCCGTCAGCAACCAGTTCCCAGTCTTCACCGGATATCAATATGCTCGATAATAACTCGTTTTTGGAATTGCCAGCCTTCACAGGCTGCGGCCAGTCTTTCCACAACCATCGCATCACATCCGGGAAAATAGATGTACCGTGTCTGCCGTTATGCCCGTCTTCTCCCCACGCATGGTTTACTTCATAACCTGCAAAACTCAATGCGCGTTCCATGCTCTCATTCGCCTTCCACCAGTCGCCCGCATAAATATTCAGGTCGTTCGATCCATCCTGTAAAAAAACACGGATCGGTTTGGGAACTGTTTTACGGATGAGGGTAGGGTAGCGGTCTCCCCCTCTTAATCCTACAAAAGTTCCGATTGCAGAAAATACCCTTGAAAAAACATCAGGCCTTTCCCATGCCGCAGTAAAAGAAGCTATTCCCCCCGTACTGGAACCACCAATGGCCCGGTCGTTTGCATTTTTGGAAAGTATAATGGGACGGCCATCTGCAGTTTTTTGTTTTTCTACGAATGGAAGCAATTCCTCCAGCAGGAAGCGGACATAATTATCTCCCAATCCATCAAATTCATAACTGCGGTTAAAGCGGTCAACAGCGGTTTTGTTATCCGCAGCCAACACCCGTCCGTGTGCTACAAATACAGCAATGGTCACCGGCATTTCTTTTTTGTAAATCAGGTTATCAAAAACAGTAGGTGCTTTCCACTGCACTGCATCCTGGTTCACATAAAGGCAGGCTGGCCGGTCTGCTTTGTATTGTGCGGGAACATAGATCCAGCAATCACGTGTGGTACCGGGAAAAATTTTTGAATTGCTGAAACTCAATTTAATGAGTTCTCCTTTCGGTACACCAGGCTGTTCCACCGAAGCCGGGTCTTCCGAATAAGTAATGGTATTGTTCTGTGCCAGTAAGGCTGTAAACTGTAAACAGACCAGGAATAGCCATATTTTTTTCATGAGAAAATTTTTGTAGATGCTTAAATGTAGAAAATACTTTCCGATGAACCGGTATCGACCATCCCGGTCGATATGCATCATGCTGAAAGAATTCAAAGTGTGGGATATTGTTATCAATCAAAAATCGATGGTACCGGTAATAAAAAAGCCCCACATTTCTGTGAGGCTTAGTGACCGCGTCAGGATTCAAACCTGAAACCTTCTGATCCGTAGTCAGATGCTCTATTCAGTTGAGCTACGCAGCCATTATTATTTCAAAATGCGTCGGATTCAAACCTTGAAACCTTCCCGCTCTGTAGCGGGATGCTCTATTCAGTTGAGCTACGCAGCCGTTCCCGTTTGGGGCTGCAAATATAAGGTCTTATCTTTTACCTGCAAAACCTTATGAAGCTTTCTTATTCAATCTTTATGATACAATCCAGCTGCGGTAACTTCAGCCAGTTTTTTGGGAAATAACCAGGCAAGTGCCGCCCCCAACTTGTTTACAAATCCATTGATGATCTCCGCTTTCCCGGCAAACATAGCATCCACGGCCTGTTTCGCTACCGCCTCCGGTGTCATATTCAGTTTTTCTCCTTTCTTCACAATACTTGCATTCAGTTTTGCGCGGTTTGCAAAATCGGTGGCAGTTCCGCCGGGGCTCACTACTGTAACAGAAACCCCCGTTTTGCGCAGTTCATGCCACAGGCCGCGACTGAAACTCACCATGAATGCCTTGGTAGCGGCATATACCGATAACCCGGGCACGGCCTGGTAAGCAGCTGTACTCGCAATATTCAGGATATAACTTCTTGCATGTTGCTGCAAAGCGGGTAACAGGCGGTTGCAGAGTTCAACCGGTACGGTCATATTTACCTGCATCATATCCCTGTTTTCTTCAGCCGCATGTTTTTCAAAAGAGCCGCCGATGCCATAGCCTGCATTGTTTACGAGGATATCAATGGCATATCCTTTTTGCTGAACCCATTCTGCTATTTGTGCCGGTGCAGCAGGGTGGCTGAGATCGGCTGCAAAAAAATCTGCCTCCACTTTGTATGTTGAACGGATTTCTGAAACGAGGTCTTGCAGCAATGAAGCGGTTCTTGCAACAAGCAATAACGAGTGGCCACGTTTTGCAAGCTCTTTTGCAATGGCTTTGCCGATCCCTTTACTGGCCCCTGTAATCAATGCATAACTCATAAAAATGGTTTGTATAAAAAAGGCCAACATTACTGTTGACCTTTTCAAAAATATATGAACCGGTATTAATGGTGAACTTTACCGGTAAAACGATGATAAAAAGGCGTTTTGCTGTTTTCGTCCTTTGGCTTGTATTTCCCCGTTACCATGGGAACATACATTACCCTCCTGCGGCTTTCTTCGCCGAATTTGGGTGATTGTTTTACACGGTGCCACAACCTTCCGTCGTGCACACTCAGGTCACCGGCATGCATATCAAAACCTACTTCACGGTCATCGTCGCTGTTATCGATAAAATATTTCTTGCCGAATAAAAGCTTCAGCATGTTCTGCCTGTGTGTTCCGGGTAATACCCGCAGGCCGCCGTTTTCAAAAGGGCACTCATCCAGGTGGATACCCACATTCAGCATCGGCATGATCTTCTGGCCAAGGAAAAGGTCGCGGGGTGAATCGGTATGCCAGCCCATTTGCGTAAAAGTGCTGTTGGGGGTATTGATGTAATTATTGATCACCAGGCCGTCTTTTTCATTTTCTGCGATCCTTCCTTCATAAGGTTTCAGGAAAGATGTCAGGAGTTTAAGACGGGGTTCACTCAAAAGATTATGGAGTTCTTCACTGTATAAAGAACTGAAACAAAGCCTTTGGATGGTTTTGTTCCCATGCTCATCCTTTCCGAATTTCAGGGGGATACCGTTCACTTTTTCCCGCTTTTCTTCCAGCCAGAGTTGCTCCAGTCGCTTCAGTTCATTGATGTAAACGTTTACCTGATCCCTGCTGATAAAATTCCTGAAAACAATTACACCATGCTTATCAAAAAAGGCCAACTGCTCCTCGGTCAACGTATCTCCAAGCTGAAAATTACTTTCCCATTTTTTCATTCTGACTCTATTGGGGTTATCGTAAGTGTAATGTTAATTAATTATTACAAAATCGTAAAGTATAAGTGCGGGCAAATTTAAGCAAAATCTGCCGAGTTTTTGTCCCATTACCGGATAAGAGGTTAATTTACACCTTTTATTGAGAAAAAACTGTTATGCGTTTTCGGTGCCTGGCCTTGATTTTATTCATTTTTACCCTGTATTCAACGACTTATGCACAAACCGACAGTGCCCGGCCCAAACATGTACTCATTTTCCCAGTTATTGCCAAATCCATCGAAACCGGCTGGTCGTTCGGAACCGCAGGCGCTTTTACTTTTCGTTTATCGCCCAAAGACACGGTATCCAGAACGTCGAACGCACAGCTTTTAGTATTGTAT
>SAIX01000074.1 GCA_004028765.1 Chitinophagaceae bacterium
AGTGGGTCAGTTTCAGGTGGATGACATGGGTCAGTTTCAATCGGAACTCATTGTAACATCAAAACCGGAATCGGTTGATCTGTGTGATCGGATTTTGCAGATAGTTGAAGTAACTAAATAAACCGGTAGAAAACATTACACGGGCAAAAGTTGGGCTTAAGTTTTTCGCCCATCGGCTGTTGGATTTCTGATCAGGCTTCCGTAATTTGGCTTTAGCTAGTTGAGGACACGCTTTTGCGTGCTGGCTTAGCCAGCAACAGGAACATCTTCCTCGCAACCTTCGCAAGGGCTGATCTGTTGCCAGTTATTTTAATAATATTCTTTAAATTCTATAAAATGAGTTTTGACAAAAGCAAATACAAAGTCTGGACTTGGAAAAACCCTTTGGTACTTCATTGGATCATCAATCCGGGCCTTGCATTTAATGAATTATTACTTGGCCAAAGAGTTCCCAAAATTACCCTTATTGAGAAAGACAGTAAAAAACCATTAGCTGAAAGAACTTTTGTGCCCTGTCCCTATTGCGGGACTTTGCATTCAAGTTTAAAGTGGACACCACAGAACAATACGGCTTTCAAAAACTGGTTCGGCTTGTACTGTGACAATTGTCACAAAATTATTCCTTGTGTCAGAAATTTGACAAGCTTAGTTGTTATAGTATTGACTTTCCCTGTTTGGTATTGGTTCAAGGACAGGTGGAAACAAGATTGGTTAAAAACCCAGGAAGTAAAATTTTCGAAACCATTGGTATTGACACAGCCTGAGTTTAAATGGTGGTATGTAGGCTTAAGATTTGCCTTTTTCATGTTTGTTATTACCAGTCTCTTTAACTATGTTTTTTTTCGCGAAGAATTTACTTGGAAATCTCTTTTTTTAGATTCAGTATCCTGGATAATCGGAGGTTTAATATTCGGGATAGTAATGAAAAAGATTTCTGGAAGTAATCTTTCAAATCGAGGCGAAAAGAAAACACAACAGGCAACCTAGTATTTGCAAAAGGTAGCGTCAGAACCTGGTCCATCAACAGTTGGATTCCTGACCAGACTTCAATAATTTGGCGCTAGCTGATTGGGTTCACGCACCGGCCTGATGGCCAGGCCCGCAACAGGAACTTTTCGCCAACCTTCGGCAAAACATGAACGTTGGCAGCAATGCTAAAAATGGTGATATGCTATAGTTACTTAAGCAAGAAAAATAAATGAAAGTTCAGGCAGATATAACAATAAACGGCGCAAAATCATCTGTGTGGGAAATCATCACAAATATCCAGAAAGCGCCAGCATTTATCAGTGGAATAGAAAGTGTTGAAATACTTAACAATCCTCCACATAGTCTTATCGGTTTAAAATGGCGAGAAACCAGATTGTACTTTGGCAAACCTGCTGCAATAGATAAATGGATAACAGATGCGGTCACAGAAAGATTTTATAAGACCAAATCTGAAATGGATGGTTTTGAATTCTTAACTACCCTGACTATATCTGAGGATGGAGGCAGTGTTACTTTAACCTCTTCTCATGAAACGAAACCAAAAAACTTTATTGCAAAACTCAAATCTATTCCGATGATTTTTTTTAAAAGAGTTTTAAAGAAAGCGATTTTAAAGGATCTTCTGGATATTAAATCTGTAGTTGAAAGTAAATGAAATTTTATACCGCCACGTGTATAGTACCGATGCCAACATTGCACAGGCAAAAGTTTGGCAATATTAGCTCGCCCTGTTGGTCTCGATAATTTTACCCTTCATTTGTAGCTTATATTTACCCCGATGAATCATGACTTCTTAAGAGATACTCATGATAACAAAACTTCCGTTTTTAACTTTATAATAAGAATGTTATTTATGATTGTTTGGGGCTAAATACCAACCTTTGATTATTGCCACTATGTTAATTGAATAAGCAGTTTTTAATTTTGCTGCTATTAGATCCGGTTTTATGCAAAAAATCAAAATTTTATCCAATGAAAACAATATTGATTTCGCTGGTCTTTGTTGTGATTTTGCAGAACAGACCATTGGCACAGCAACCAAAGAATCATTGTGTTGGCGTTTATTTAAAGAAAAGCAGCTTACTGAACAGGTATGATTGCGATTCATCCTTAAAAAATACTTATCTAAATTTTCTTACCGGCAAAGTTGTGTCTGTGCATAAAAACAGGAGCCGGGAAAAATTTCCGGCAAATGATGTTTTTGGTTACAGAAACGCAGATGGTGATTTTTTTCGTGTCTACAAAGAGGACAAATATTTATTCATTGATTCATCAAAAGTCTGTTTGTATATGAAAAAAACAGCAAGGTCCAGGCATTATTATTTCAGTAAAGGGTTCTATGACGAAATAGTTCTTTTTACAGATAAAAACCTTCGAAATTTCTATGATTCAGCTACTGTAAAAAATATTATTACAACTCGTTTTTTTAAAAGTAAGTTGGAATAACTGGAAATACTTTTCAAAAAAACCTGTTTAGCTGAGAAACCATTCAGGCATTCGCACCAGAGAATGATATATAGTAGCCCTTGCTATGATTAACCGGCATAAACCGGATGTTCATATACGTTACTTGATTGGAACATCTTTACTTCTGATAGGTTCAGGGCTTGACCGCGCTTTACTAATTTTCGGCGATATCCCTTTCCCAATGGCGGTAACGATCGTATTTTCTGTTGCAAAAACGATTGCGGTACTTTGCTTGTTCAATGATTTAAGAACAGGCTCCAACATTAAACCGCTATTGACAATCATCATCTTGCTGATAAGTAATCATTTTCGTTGGGGGGTTCGGGAGTCAGCAATCTGGCAAAAAATTCCAAAATGGGTTGTAAGTATAACCTTTTAGAAACTACTGCCGAATTTCCTTGTAAACTTTACTTAAACCCGATCACCCCGCCATAAAACAACCAGGATCGTTTTAATAATTTATTTTTATTAAATTCACTTTTACCGGGCGGCCTGCAGAATCTTTTCAGACCTGTTTCAATCAATACCTAATGTATTACAATGGCAAAAGCAATTAAAAAAGAGCTGACACCAAAACAACTGGAAGAGTTACTCACAATCCTGAAAAAACGTTTTGAAAATAATATGGACAGGCATAAAGGGCTCAACTGGTTGAATATCGAAGGAAAAATAAAAGCCAATAAAGCAAAAAGCTGGTCATTGAACGAAATGGAAAGAACCGGAGGTGAACCGGATGTTACCGGTTATGATAAAAAAACAGGCGAGTATATTTTTACTGATTGCTCACCTGAAAGCCCGAAAGACCGCAGAAGCCTCTGCTACGACAGGGAAGCCCTCAATACCCGGAAAGAATTTAAACCTGCAAACGCTGCAACAGATATGGCACAGGAAATGGGTGTTACCATTTTAACAGAAGAAGAATACCGCGCTTTGCAGAATACAGGGAACTTTGATACCAAAACCTCCAGTTGGGTACAAACTCCTGCGGCTATCCGGAAACTCGGAGGCGCCATTTTTTGCGACCGTCGCTATAATACTGTTTTTGTGTATCACAATGGTGCTGAATCCTATTATGCAGCCAGGGGATTCCGCGCATCTTTAAAAATATAAACCAGAAATTATGTCTTCCCGAAATGTAAGCTTTAATACGACCAAAGTAGCCAGAATGAGTACTGCGTATCCGCAGGCCGTTATCACCGACCAGTATATTTTTCTTTCCGGTATGCCAGGGCTCGATCCTGTTTCGGGCGTTGTAGTTAGCAATGATTTTGAAGAGCAGTTGCGGCAGTGTTTTCAAAACATCAGCATCGTGCTTGAGGCAGCGGGCAGTCATATTTCCAAAACTGTAAAAACCACCATTTTTATGGTTACCGGAAATGATTTTTCTGTTGTAAATAAAATATACAACGAGTTTTTCCCTGAGCAGGCACCCGCAAGGAGCACCCCGCAGGTAATGCCTTTTCCTGCTGGTATCCTTGTGTCTGTTGAGTGTATTGCTTTGGTTTAATTTTCCAACACCGGGTAAAATACATTTTGTAATTTCCGATACCCAACCGTAAGGAAAACATGAATGAGTACCCCATTTAATCATACAACTGCCAGCAACGATGATGTGATCACCTTCCGGCGCATACGGAAAGCCATTGGTGTTTTGGGGATGGCACTACCTGTCACATTACTACTGCTTTCGCTGATTCCGTTTTTCAAAACAAATGGTATACAACCTTCCATCAGTCATTATTACTATACCAACTTACGCGAAATTTTTACGGGTATTTTATGCGCTGTAGGGCTTTTCCTGATCCGGTACAAAGGGCACAGTAACCCGGATTTTTTCAGGAACGATGGCCGCTTAACAAATATTGCAGGCATCATGGCATTCGGTATTGCTTTTATGCCAACCACTCCCCTCAATAATAACTGGTCGCAGAAAGTTGACACCCTGGTTCCTCTTCCTTACGAATGGCTCGGATATATACACTATGGTTTTGCAGGCTTGTTTTTCCTGACGCTTGCCCTTATCTCTATCAATGTATTTACGATCGGGCAGCAGAAAAATGAGGGTATTACAAAAAGTATCTGGAATGAAAACAATATCTACCGCATTTGCGGCACAACCATTATCCTTTCCATGATCCTTTGTTTTCTTGCGGATCATTACCATTGGTTCCGGTACTCCACAATTTTCTTTGAAACGATCATGCTGTTCGCTTTCGGGATTTCCTGGTTGATCAAAGGGCGGATACTGGGTGACAGCGGAACGCTGGGAGAAAAATTATACTGTGAACGCAATCCTAAATAAATTTTTATCCCAATGGCAAATCCATCCCCTGCATTTTCACCGGAGCTTTATATCCCCCCGCAAACAAGGGATATTTCGTTTTATGAAAAAGCATTTAATGCTATCATCAAACGGACATTTATAAACGAAGATGGCAGCATTCATGTTGCTGAATGTTGTTTAGGGGATACTTACTTTTTTTTACACGAGTCTAACCATCTGAAGAAAACCATTTCTCCAGCGGAAGCAAAGCTTACAACAGTAACAGTCGCAATTTTTGTGGAAGATGTTGATGCCTGTATACAGCAGGCGGTAAAGGCTGGCGCAAAACTGATTTCCCCGGCACAGGATTACGAATATGGATACCGGCAGGGAATTCTGCAGGACCCCTTCGGGCACCAATGGCTGATTCATAAAAGAATATAAACCGGTTCTATGAAACTGACTGTATACATTTTTTCTCTGTTTGCTTTTTTAGCAATATCCTGCCAAAGAAACCCGCATACAAAAGCTGAAATTGAAACCGCCATGCGGCATTACGATAGCCTGATATTGCATACCAATGCCACTGCCCTGGCCGATTGCTATACCCTTGATGGTATGCTTGGTGATGCAGCCAAAGGAAGGGATTCCATCAGGCGGTTCCTCGAAAAATACCAGTCGATAAAAGTACTGGAACAATCTTCTGTTTCCGACAGCATTTTTCTCAATGCAGACACTGCCATTCAAAAAGGGCGGTACCGCCAGGCAGACCGTTTACCAGGCGGCGATACAGTGCATGTAAAAGGATCCTATACGGCAAAGTGGGTTTGGAACAAACAAGAAGGATGGCGAATCAAACAAATGAACACAGTTGCTGAATAAAACCAACTATGATAAACCTGATCCGCACCGATGCAACCCATCCTGCATTTATACAGCTTGTAAAACAACTTGACGCATACCTTGCTGAAATCGATGGTGAGGAGCATGCATTTTACGCTCAGTTCAACAACGCGGTTAAATTTAACCATGTTGTTATCGCAACAGAAAATAATATCGCTGTTGCCTGTGGTGGCATGAAAAATTTTGATGAAAGCAGCATGGAAATTAAAAGAATGTTCACTGCTCCTGAAAAAAGAGGTACAGGTTTAGCAGGGAAAATACTGCAGGAACTGGAAACCTGGGCAAAAGAGATACAGATGAAACGTTGTGTACTTGAAACCGGGAAACGGCAACCCGATGCCATTCATTTATACCTGAAAAGCGGGTACAGCCAGGTTCCGAATTTCGGTCAGTATGCAGGTATAGAAAACAGTGTGTGTTTTGAAAAAATATTATAACTCATTTTACCAGCAGGTTTTCTTTCAGCCACAATTCCCGCGAAGATGAACCGATCATGATCCGGAATTCCCCTGGCTCGATCACCTTTTGCATTTTTTCATTTAATATCTCCAGCATATCCGGTGTGATCATAAAAAACAATTTTTTCGATTCACCTGCTTTCAGGAAAACCCTTTGAAAACCTTTTAATGTAAGTACAGGTGTTGCTACGGAAGACAGTAAATCCCGGATATACATTTGCACCACTTCTTCCCCATCACGTGATCCTGTATTTGTGACCGTACAAAATACTTTAACTGTTTCGCCGGCTTTGACAGCTTTCTTTTCCAGCTTTATTTTCGAATAAGCAAAAGAGGTATAACTCAATCCATAGCCAAACGGGAACAAAGGTTGCCCGCTGAGGTTGTAATAATCGTCCCCTCTTCCGGTAGGTTTGTGGTTATAAACCAACGGCAACTGGGCTTCTGATGCAGGGAATGTTATTGGCAACCTGCCGGCAGGGTTTGCATCACCAAAAAGGATATCTGCAACTGCATGCCCGCCTTCCTCGCCGGGATACCAAACATCAAGGATACTGTGTACACTATCAACCCAATTGTTCATTGTAATGGCACTGCCACCCGTTAGTACCACCGCCAGTGGTTTACCCAATGCTGCCAGTTTTTGAATCAGCGCTTCCTGCATACCGGGTAAAGAAAGCGATGCCCTGTCCTGGAACTCACCCTCGTGTATACCTGCTACCATTACTACGGCATCTGCATCTTTTGCTGCAGCAAGCGCTTCTTCTATTTTTTTATTTCGATCATCCGGTTGCTCATAGATCAACCGGATATGCGCATTACCGGCTGTTTCATAAAATTCAACACGCAGGTCGTAGCTGCTGTCTTCTGAAAAATATTTTTCCTTTACGATACGATGATGCCCCTGTTTGTTCCACTGATCGATCCATAACTTTCCATCGAGATATAACCGAAACCCATCATTTCCTTCTAATCCTATTTTTTGCAAACCGGTTTTTGGGAAATGAATTTTCCCTTCCCACCGAACTGCATACTGATCGGTTGGCAGGGAAGGATGCGGTGCGTAAAGTGTCCAGTTGGCTTCGAGTTTTTCTTCCACACGGCTGAACAAAGGATTACCTGTGAATGAAAGATCAGCATAATACAAAGC
>SAIX01000075.1 GCA_004028765.1 Chitinophagaceae bacterium
TTTTCACGGGTACAGATACCGGGTTTTTCTTCAGCCATTCCACGTTGCGGTTGAACGTTTCAATCAGTTTTCTATCTTCTGCGCTTAGTTGCATTTGCGATTATTACAGTTTATCTTTGACCCAAATCTGTTACAATTTCACTTTTTTCGCATCAGCGAAAAACCGCTTCACCCCTTCACGAATTTCCAGCTTATCTTCATCCGTAAACGAAAGTGGATTGTTCCGAGTATTCACCCCTGTAATTTTTCGGTAATAATTTTTTACCCCAGGCGCATACACCGGAAAAAATTTACGCGGTTTCACTATTTCCCAAAGCTGTTGTTGATCCATGTTGTTTGTATTAAATTGTTGCCAGTTTTGCGTGCTTAAAAAACGCAACGCCGTTCTTCATGTATGCGTATGTTTTTGCGTCTTTTACCCTTTGTTTGTCCTGCAAAGATACACACGCTTTGCATTTTGAAGTTCTGCCGTCTTTGTGGTTTCTGTGTACATGAAACTGATCCAGCGGCTTGGTTTCAAAACAATTACAGCACGTCTTCATAGTATGGTTTTTCAGCGGTTAAATAATCTATTTCGGACAGGCCCAGTTCGTCACCGGTATTTTTCCGAGCATTGATTACACATAAATCGTGAACAATAATGCCCCAGCCCGCACCAATGATAAAGGCGAAAAAGTATGCCATACGGTTATTTTGAAAATGACAAAATGAGTATGACAATCAAAACAATCCACGAAACAATTTTCGCTGGCTGTTCCCATTTTTCGGGGTGATATTCCGCCGGTTCCGGTTTTGTCTTTCTCCAAGCATTGCGTTTCGCAAAATAGATTTCATTCATGTGTTTTTTCATACGGTTATTTTTGACAAACATCGTAAATAAATATTTATTCACTACATTAAAATGTGCTTAAAAAAGGCCAGTGTAGAAACACCGGCCCCCAAAACAACTGCTTATGAGAAAAGCGCCTTTATTCCAATTTGTCAATAAAAAACACCGGGTGAATTTCCTGTATGCCTGCCCGCCACGATCCAATAGCGGATTTGTGTTCTTCGTCATTGAACACATAGCCGTATATCCGCACTTTGTGCCCAATCAATGTTTTTACATAATCAAAGGTCAGGTCAGGATTCAGCGACCTGGAATACCGCGAAACTTCCACAATTTGATTGTGCTTGCCCAGTTTATCATTGCCAGCGTAAGAAATATAAATGTGATAGTCCAAAAACGATTTTTCCTTTATGTGGCATTCGCATGATTCAGGGCCGCTAATTTTTGCGGATGTGATGTATGCGTCCACATACACTGCGCCGGTATCTTTTGCGCCGTCTTGCATTAATGTTTCCAAGTCCAGCGGCTTTGCGAATGCTTTTGTAAAATATTGGCGGTTCTTCAGCCGATCTGCGGCCTGAATTTTTACGTTTTTGCTGTCGCCCCGAACCGGGCACGGTTGTGCAAATAGCCCAATATGTCCAAAAAAGGCAAGAATTAGGATATTTTTCATGCGAACAGGATTTTGGCTTTATTGTACATACTTTCGAAGTTTTCGATTTCTGTTTGCGTTGTGTGGTGATCTTCACCATGCACCCATTCGTCCTGGTACGCGTCTGCCAGCTGATCCGGTGTGCGCACGTCGCCTTTGTGATACTTTCCATCAACGTTTTCGCCAATGAATATTCCTTTGGCCTGCACGCGGTCACATACGAACGATACACCGTTTGCCAGGGTATCAAATACCGCAAAAATTCTTTCTTTGCCTGTCATGTTTTCATTTTTCGTGCAGGTGGCAACGATGCACGCGTCAAACTTTGCGGGCCACCTTCCGCTATCTGCTTGCGCGCCACAAAGGTTTGTGCCATTGATTACAGACGTTCCGTTTGCTGATTCATTGCGGATAACTACATAGGCTGCGCGTTTTACTTCAAGCGGATATTCCAAAGATTTCAGGGCTTCAATGATTGCGCCCATTTCTACGGTTGTCTTTCTGAATGGTACGGTTGGTTTTTCCGGGTAAAAATTTTTCATGGCTTTTTAAATTTTGCGAATACCCATAAAATGTTTGAGCCCACCAGCAACGCAACGGCAGCCAGCAACCACCAAAACAAATGCAGCTTTTCGGATAGCTGTTTTGCTGCTTCGGCCTGCCATTGATCAGAACGGCCCTTCAGGTAGAATATATCCTGTTTCTTTTGGGCCAATGTGTCCAGTAATGATTTTGCCAGTTCACGATCCACAATATACCCGGCCAAAGTATCGGGCCTGCGAACGGGTATTTTTATTTTGGCTACTTCTTTCGTTGCTACTTCCATGCCCAGGTCAAATGCTTTTTTAATTTTTTCGTTGCATTCATCCTGCATAGGCTGAACCATACCGGCCATGATGCTGTCCTTTATGCGGTCACGGTCTGCAGTGTCGTACATGACGGGAAAATAAATACTGTCCGTTTTTCCGGGCCTGAAAACGAAACTGGTGTCGTTGGCGCAGGGCCATATAGCAGAACCCTTTGTCCAGGCATCATTGAGCAGCGATATATTTGTTTCTACCCGTTCAAGTGCTTTGCGATCCTTGCGGGCAGCAATTTTTTCCGGGTTGCAGGATGCGCACATGAATAGTGCCGCTGCAATTCCAATAAGGAAAGCCCAAAATATTCGGGCTTTCCAATAAGGGTTTACTGTCTTCATGTTACTGCTGTTTTGTTCCGCCTGTTACGTTGCTGTCTTTGGCGGCAGCAAGGCCCAGGGCAGCTAATGCGCCCATAATGGCTGTGCCTTGTGTTTCAGTAATGTAACCAAGCGCGGTGGCAGCGGCAACGATGGCCACGGCAATTCCTGCAACTGTTGTTTTCCAGCTTTTCATTTTTTATTTGTTTTTAGGTTGTGATATTTCAATCAAAACTTCACGATACAAGGTGTGCAGTTCGCTGAACTTTTCGGAAGTGCTTTCTTTCAGTTCGTTCAATATTTTCATAATTTCCGTGAACTGTCTGTCGTTCTTGTCTTCAAGTTTTTCCTGGCGTTCAATCTTTATTTCCAGTGCCTTTATTTTGGTGCGGGTTTCTACCCATGCGCCAATGCCTACTGCCATAACGCCTAATGCTGTTAGCAAAGCCTCGATCGAAATGTTCATAATGTTTTTCGGTTAGCGGGTTATAATTTAATTTTTCGGTTTTTCTGTTTTCGGTTGTTCTTTTGGCTTTTCCTCATTGCGTATTACTGTTGCAAACAAGTCCTGCAGTATCCTTTGAAGTTCCGCAGCTTTGCCTTGCGTTAATTCAGGTATCTGCGCAATAGCCTGGGAAAGCATTACAATGCGCTGTTTTGTGCTGTCAACTTCTTTTGCATTAAGTTGAACAGGATGCGAAGGCTGTTGTTGTGCAAATGATGCAGCGGTTATTAGTAACGCTGCAAAAACTACTGTTGCTTTTTTCATGTGTTGTATTGTTTAATACTGACAAGCTGAAACCTGTGTAATCACTCCGCTTGAATTGACCTTTACCTGATACGTCCACCATCCGTCTGTAATGGTTACCCACGCTCCACTGCCTGTATATGTTGTAGTCAATCCTTTATTTGTGTACAATTTTGATGTTCCTGCCGTTAGTGTTAAGTAATCAAAATCTGCATAAGCGGTAACTGTATAGCTGCTTGTATGCGTTAAACACTTAACCTGTCCGGCTGTTACGTCAAGCCTAACTACCCTGAAATCTTCTTTTGTAAGAACATCGTTTGTGCTTCTCAATGATGTACCGTAATAACTATCCAATTTGTAAGTAACCGCATCTGCTTTTGTAATACAGCGTAAACTGGTAGGAATTGTGTAAGCAGAAGATTGATATAATGCACCGGTGTTTACAGCATCCTTTATCGCTGTCTGTGTTATAGTTTGGTTGTAAGCCACTGCCGCCCATGTTGTAGCGTAGTAGTTTGCTTTGAAGCTGGTGCATGAAACAATAAGCAGTAATAGAGCTATCTTTTTCATTTATGTAATAGTTTTTTAAGTTCTGCAATTTCATTTTCAAGTTGTGCAATTTTGTAAGCGTTCACTTTTCCGTAGTCAACTGAAAGAAAACCGTTACCATCTGTTACCACAGCATACGGTAATACCTCTTTTACTTGCTGCGCAGAGTAACCGTAGTGCAGGTATTTATCACGGCCATCTTTCCATGTGTACTGGATATTGTCAATCCTTGTTTTTGAGTAGTTTCGGACAAGTACATTTTTTAGGCGTATGTCGGAGGATTCTGTGAATGATGTTGCTGTTACTGTACCGCTAACAGTTGTAGTTCCTCCTAATATTATGTTGCCGCCAGTTCCGCTATTTAAGTATAAATTAGTACCGTCTATTGCTAAATCCACAAAACCGCTTTCTGCATTGTTAGTGGCATCTATGTGCGCCCTGCTGCTTGTAAAATCAGAACGCAATCTTGTTTTAAAAGAACTTCCATCCCCTACCGTTTGTTTTGCTAAAAAATTGTTTGTGTTGCTTAAATTAAGCCCTACCGTTCTTGCTGTACTTCCATTATAAGAGCCGGAAAAAGTCAGGCTTGCGTCTGTTGCCGATAAACTGTTCAGGTTGCTGCCGAGAGAAATACCGCTAATGGTACTGTTTGACAAAGAACTATTGGCAATATTTGAAAGGGTATTGCTGCTTCCTGAAATTGTTTTGCCGGTGAGTGTTTCGGAATAGGTTGCGTGATTGCGAAGCATGGTAGCCGTGTCGCTTATCTTCAACCGGCTACTCAACATACTGGCTGTGTCGCTGATTTTTAAAAAGATGCCTGATAAGAATGTACCAACATCAGAAGCTGTGTAATTTTCTTCTTTTAAATTGGTTGCATTATAACCAGTTAAATAATCGAGTGTTCCGGTAGAATGAAGTCCCCCATAAACAAGATTGTTCCATGTAGTTGCATTGGAAGCAGTTCCGCTTAGTGTTCCGATAAAAGTGGTTGCTGTAATTGCACTTGCTGAAAAATTATTACTTGCATCCCTTGCAACGATTGTACTTGCCGTATTTGCACTTGTGGCATCTGTTGCTATTGTAATAGCGGTAGACCCGTTATAAGATGAACCCGTTAAATGTGTTCCAAAAGTTAAGCTATTAAGGTTGTTACCAAGTAATACTCCACTGATGGTTTGGGGAACAATGTTTTCATCGTAATATCTCGTAAAATTTGCGTATTGTCTTGACAAATCGAAACGAGTAGTATTTAGCTGGGCGCTTCCAACGCTTGAAGTTAGAATTATTAAGTGTGCTCCCAGATTGGCTACCAGTTGTTTTAACTGGTTAATGCTTTTTGTAAAAGAAAGTGCCGATACGCCTCCGTAATAATCATTAGTCCCTACAATAATAATTACCACATCGGGGTTATATGGCGTTACATAAGTGTTAAATGCCGTTATTAAGTCGCTACTTGTATAACCACCAACGCCACTATTGACAATAGACGCTTGCGGAAGTTTCGCAGTAAGCCTTTGGTATATGCCATAATTAGCAAACCAGCTATCCCCATACAAAACAATTTTCCCGTTATTCAAATTGGGTTTATTGCCGGTTGATTTTAGAACTGGTACTGTATAATTCACCGTTAAGCTGTCGCCTGTATTATCCGGTGAAGCCGAAATGGTAACCGTTCTTGCGGTATCATACAGATACATCGGCATGGTGACCAATACCGGTTCATTGGTATTTACTGATTGTGTTGTAGCAATCCCATCATATACCCATTTTAAAGTTGCATTTTTACCGTGAGTATTTATGTAAAACTTGACAATATAGGTTCCTGTGCTGCTTAAATAAACAGTTCCTTTTACTGCATCCACACCACCGTTACTACTAACAACCTTTTTTGAGATTACATTTGCGCTACCCGGATTATTCATGTCATTTGATGAGTTTGTGGTAATGGTTGGCGAACCTATTGTGTCTGATAAAACACAGTTGCGGTCAATTTTGTATTTTGTTTTATTGTACCTTAAAATATTATCCGCAATGGCATAAAAACCAAAGGTGTCAGGATGAGATTCATTTTTATAAAAAGCGTGAAGATTACTTCCTGTTGGTATAGATTGTTGCAATGCGCTGTTTAGCGTGATTGTGCCGCCAACGATACTTTTTACAGAAGCCGTGTAATAATTACTGTCAGTTCCCATGTAGGTGAGCAACTGATTTACTGCCATACCTGTTGAACTGCTTACTGTTACTGTTGTCTGACCGGCATTCGCAAGTGCGGTTACTGTAAAGTTTGCTGCAAAAGTTTCTGTGCTTGTAGCACCTTTGCCACGCAAAACATCGTAATGCAAGTCTATATTTGTAATATTATCGGATGTATTGCTGTAATAATCTCCGTAAGCCGGTGTTACTGCTCCCGTTCTTGAATTAAAAGAAGTAACACCAGAACCTGATGCGGAATATAATTGAGATGCTTCCCATTGTGTCAAAGCTGGATTAAACCCTGTATAAACAGTATCTGTATAGTGTATAAATCTACCGTCACTAACAGCACCTGTGAAATAATTACTTTGAACCTGATAAGCCATTGTGCCTAAATTACCGTTTCTTGCATAACCGGAAAGCATCGTTGTCGTGTCGCTTATCTTCAACCGGTTGCTTAACATAGAAGCTGTATCACTGTATTTCACGGACTGACCACTCTTTGCATAGCCGCTCAGCATTGTTGAAGAGTCGGAGATTTTCAGCCGGTTTGAAAGCATC
>SAIX01000076.1 GCA_004028765.1 Chitinophagaceae bacterium
GTAAAGCCTGGTATATCCGCGATGGCTATTTTAAAAATGCGGATGCCTGCATTTTTACGCATGTGAGCAGTGATTTTAAATGCAACTATGGCGATCCCGGCATGAATGGCCTTGTATCGGTACAGTTTTTATTTGAAGGCGATGCGGCGCATGCTGCTGGTGCACCCTGGCGCGGAAAAAGTGCATTGGATGCGGTGGAACTGATGGATGTTGGCTGGAACTTTAAACGCGAACACCTGAAACCCACACAGCGTTCGCATTATGTGATCACGGATGGCGGCGACCAGCCCAATGTGGTTCCTTCCAAAGCAAGTGTGTGGTATTATTTCAGGGAGCGGACTTATGAAGACATCCAGGCAATGTATGATGCAGGTGTAAAAATTGCCAATGGCGCGGCGATGATGACAGATACCAAAATGAATTACCGCATCCTCGGAACGGCATGGCCGGGACATTTTAATAAAGTGCTTGCGAAAACGATGACTGAAAACATCAAACGCATTGGCGTGCCGCAGTGGAGCGAAGCAGATATCCAGCTCGCAAAAGCCGTGCAGAAATTAGTGGAAGCACCCAAAACAGACAATGAAGGCAAACCCATTGATGGTCTTCGCACAACAGTTGATACGGCCAAAGGATCCGTACCTTTTTCCTGGGGAGGCGGTTCGGATGATATCGCGGATATTTCCTGGAACCTGCCAACCATCGTATTGAATTACCCGGCCAATATCCCCGGAACCAAAGGGCACCATTGGGCCGATGCCATCGCGATGGCAACACCGATCGCACACAAAGGATCGCTTGCCGGTGCCAAAGCAACTGCACTCACACTGGTGGATCTTTTCACCGATCCTAAAATACTGGCCGATGCAAAAGAGTATTTTACAAACGTGCAGACAAAAGACATAAAGTACAAACCCTTTATCAAAGCATCCGATCCCCCTGCTGTTTTCCTGAACAGGGAAATCATGGAAACCTATCGCCCCGAAATGAAAAAATATTATTACGACCCATCGAAATACAAAACATACCTCGAACAACTGGGAATCAGTTATCCCACAACAGAAAAAAAATAAACAATGCCCCCATTCGGGGGCATTGTTTATGAAGGCATACAAAAATTCAAAAAACGCGGTATATTTAGTAGCCCCGCCGAAAAACCTGTTATATCCATGAAAAAAATACGCAAAGCGTTGGTATGGTTTGTATCAGCTATCGTAGTAATCGTGGCTGTTGCCGCGAGCTATATTTCCTTTTTCCTACCCAATGTGGGCAAAGCGCCCGATCTGAAAGTGGAAGCCACACCTGCAAGAATTGAACGCGGCAAATACATTGCGAACAGCGTCGCAGTTTGTATCGACTGCCATTCCACCCGCGACTGGTCGCTGTACTCGGGTCCGCTGGTGGAAGGAACCGAAGGAAAGGGTGGCGAAAAATTCCCGCCTCAATTCGGGTTCCCCGGAACTTTTTATGCGCGGAATATCACACCTTATGGTTTGCATAGCTGGACAGACGGCGAAATATTCCGTGCCATTACCAGCGGGGTAAGTAAGGATGGCACAGCATTGTTTCCGCTGATGCCTTACCAGCATTATGGAAAGATCGACCAGGAAGATGTGTACAGCATCATCGCTTATATCCGCTCATTGGCCGAGCAGAAAAATGATGTCCCCCGTTCGAAGGCCGATTTCCCGGTGAATATCCTGATGCACCTGGCACCCGCGAAACCTGCTTTTACACAAAAACCTCCGGAGAGCGATTCCATAAAATATGGTGGATACCTTGTGAATATGGCTTCCTGCGTGGAATGCCATTCCAAAGCCGATAAAGGGGAAGTGGTGAAAGGAACCGAATTCGGTGGCGGGCGTGAATTTCTTTTTGCAGGCGGAACAGTTCGCTCAGTCAATATCACAAGTGATGCAACAGGTATTGCTCATTTGAGCCGCGAACAGTTTATCAACCGTTTTAAAGCGTATCGCGACAGCAGTTACCGGCCCGCGAAATTATCGCCGACAGATTTTAACACACCCATGCCCTGGATAATGTATGCCGGCATGAAGCCGTCTGACCTTGCAGCAATCTATGCATACCTCAAAACAGTGAAGCCGATTCAAAACAAGGTGGAAAAATTCACCCCCAAAAAAGGATAATTCAAACCGGATAAGAAACTAATCTTGGAAAGCAATCAAATCTTAACGAAATTGTGCTGTTAAGGCTTCGGCCTCTGCCAGGGTAAACAGTACCGTTTACTCCGGGAACTGATATCCTGAAATACCAAGTAGGAAAGCTGTGTACCAGACTTTTTTTGAAACCTCCCTCAATGCAATGATTATTGCCACTTCTACAGGAGATATCCTGGAAGTGAACCAGGCTGCCTGCACCATGTTCGGTTATACAGAAGCAGAAATGAAACAGTTTAACCGGAACATACTTGTTGATAATAACGATCCCGCTTTTCACCGCCTGCTGAAAGAAAGAGAAGAAAAAGGCAGTGCCCATGGTGTGGTTTCCGGCGTACGCAAAGACGGGAGCCGTTTCCCGCTGAAGGTTTCCTCGGTAATGCTGGAAACACCGGAAGGAGAAAAAATGGTAAGCCTGGTAGGTGTTGACCTTTCTGAGCAGATAGAACAGGAAAGAAAATTGAGTGAACTGCTGGCAGAGTCGAAACGCTTGCACCAGCGTGAGGGCGACAGCAGGATCTTACTTGAAACAGTTCTTGACAGCATCACCGATGGTTTTTTTATTGTTGACAGAAACTGGAAAGTGATTTTCTGGAACAAAGCTGCGGAAATCATCATGCGCAAAACAAAGGAGGAACTGATCGGGCAGGATGTATGGGAACATTTTCCTGACCTGCTGCACCTGCGTTCGCATATCGATTTCAAAACACTGACAGATAAAAATAAACCGGTAAGGTTCCGCGAATATTTTCCGCAGTACAGGATATGGGCCGAAGTAAATGCCTATCCCTCCGAAAAAAATATCTCTGTTTATTTCAAAGATGTTACCGAAGTAAAAAACCTGCGGACCCTTGAGCAACTTGAACGCGAAGTGCTCGAGATGAATGCGAGGCCCGACAGTGTGATAGAGAACACACTTCATTTTTACCTGCAGCAGATACAGCAACTGCACCCGGGGATGATCTGTACGGTACAGCGTGTGAAAAACGGCAGGCTGTATAACTGGTGTTCACCGGATTTATCCGATCGGTTTAATAATGCGGTAGAGGGTTTGGCAATCGGTGAAAATGTGGGATGCTGCGGTACAGCTGCATTCCGGAAAGAGAAAGTGATCGTATCAGATATTGACCAGGACCCGCTCTGGGAAAACTTCCGGGAAGAAGCGAGAGACGAGGGATTAAAAGCCTGCTGGTCGTTCCCGCTGATCAGTTCAACCGATGAAGTATTGGGCACATTCGCAATTTATTACAGAACCACGAAAGTGCCTTCTGCAGAAGAAGAAAGCACACTTGAACGCTCGCGCAACCTTCTTACTGTTATTGTTGAAAATAAACTGTCACTGGATGCGGTAAAGGCCAGCAACCGGAATTATGACCTCGTAGCGCTTGCCACCAATGATGCAATATGGGACTGGGACCTTGAAACGGATACGGTTAGCCGTTCAGGACAGGGGCTGAAAGTATTATTCGGGTATGATCTTGCCAAAGCTGCGGACGACCCACAGTTCTGGCACAAACTGATTCACCCCGAAGACCTGCCCCGTGTACTCGAAAAGCAACAGCAGGTGATCGCCAATACAGATATTATGTATTGGGAAGATGAATACCGTTTCAAAAAAAGCGATGGAAAATATGCTTATGTTTTCGACAAAGGATATATCATCCGTGATGAGAACCGAAAAGCCACCCGCCTGATCGGCGCTACCCGCGATATTACAGAGCGGAAAGAAAATGAAGCGCTGCTCCTCGATCTGAATAACCGGCTCAAACAAAGGGCAGATGAACTCGCAGCGTCGAATGTGGAACTGGAAAGGTTTGCCTATATCGCATCACATGATATGCAGGAGCCGCTGCGGATGATCACCAGCTTTTTGCAGTTGTTCAAGAAAAAATACGAAGACCAGATCGATGAAACCGCCGAGCAATACATCCACTATGCGGTAGATGGTGCTGAGCGGATGAAGAAACTGATCATGGACCTTTTGCAGTACTCACGAGTGGGTTCAAATAAAGATGATTTTGCCGAAGTGGATTCAAATGCACTGCTGCATGAAGTGGTCAATGTGTTTATGAGCCGGATCGATGAGCTGAAAGCAACCGTTGTGGTGGATCCGCTGCCGGTGATCAAAGCCGCGAATAAAACACAGATGTTCCAGCTGTTTCAGAACCTGATCGGTAATGCACTTAAGTACAACAACGGTGAATCGGTATCTATCCATGCGGGGGGATCGGAGGAAAAAGACCATTATCAATTTTTTGTAAAAGACAATGGTATCGGCATCAAACCGGTATTTTTTGAAAAGATATTTGTATTGTTCCAGCGCCTGCACCATAAAAATGAATACAGCGGTACGGGTATCGGGCTGGCCATCTGCAAAAAAATTGTGGAGCGGCATGGGGGAAAGATATGGGTGGAATCGGAGCCCGGAAAAGGCAGTTGCTTTTATTTTACCATCAGCAAAACAACCGAACTTTACAGGTAGGAAACCAACTAACGGGCGAACACATGGCGATAACAGACAATGTACAATTACTTTCTATCCTGATCGTGGAAGATAACCCTGGTGACCTCTTCCTCCTGGAAGAAACCCTGCGGCTTACCAAACTTCCTTTGCGGCATGTGTATAAAGCCACAAGTGCGGCAGAGGCACTCGACATACTCCAGGAACAAACCGTTTCTGTGGTATTGCTTGATCTTTCATTGCCGGACAGTTCGGGTTTTAATTCGTACAACCAGGTAAACGAGTTCGCCTCTTCTATTCCCATTATTGTATTAACAGGTTTGTCGGATACGGAACTGGCGCTTGAAACCATGTCGGCAGGAGCACAGGATTACCTGATCAAAGGTGAGTTTGATGAAAGGCTGCTTGCAAAATCAATACAGTACAGTATCGAGCGTAACCGTATCCGCCTCAGCCTGATCGAAAGCAATGAAAGCTACCGCAACCTTTTCTTTAATAACCCGCTCCCGATCTTTATCTGGGACCTGCACAGTTATTCTATTCTGGAAGTGAATGATATCGCAACAAAGGAATATGGCTATACAAGGGAACAGTTGTTACAAATGACGGTGCTGCAATTGCGCGATGACAAGCATCATGATAAACTGATCCATTTTGCGAAAGAATTTGTGGATAGCGACCTTACCAAACGTTCGGGGATATGGGAACATAAAAAGAAAAACGGGGAAGTGATGATCCTCGATATCTCTTCTCATAAAATAGATTATAAGGGAAGGGCGGCCATCCTCGCGATCCACAACAATATCACGGAAAAAATACGGCTTGAAGAAAAGCTGGAAGAAGAGCGGCTGATGAAACAAAAAGAGATCAATGAAGCTATGATCCGCGTGCAGGAAAAAGAACGCTATGAAATGAGCACGGAACTGCACGATAACGTGAACCAGCAGCTGACCGTGGCAATGATGTATATCGCATCGGCTGAACAGAAATGTAAAGACGATTCCGGTTTGCTGAAGCAGTCTTCCGGTTTTATCCTGAATGCCATTGAAGAGATCCGCAAACTTTCCCAATCACTGGTTACACCCCTTATCAAGCATTTTGGTTTGAGCAAAGCCGTCGACAGTTTGCTGGAGGATGTAGCAGCGGTAAATACCCTGCAAACGGAACTGATGGCCGATACTTTTACAGAAGAGGATATCAAATACGATTTTAAACTCAGCCTTTTCCGGATTGTGCAGGAACAGGTGAACAATACCATCAAACATGCAAAAGCCACACAGCTGATCGTGGAACTGGAAAGGGATACGGAAAAAATTGTACTGCGTATCTCGGATAATGGTGTGGGCTTTGATGTGAACCAGCAACGCAAAGGGATCGGCCTGTATAATATTGCCAGCCGTGCAGATGTGTACAATGGTCAGATGGAGATACAATCCATATCCGGCAGGGGGACGATGCTGCAGATCACTTACCCCATCAATGCAGAGCTGTTGGCCTGAGTTTACATACCCGGCTGTTTCAACTGCCAGCCCGTTTTCTTTTTCTCTTCGTCAACGATGGCTTTCACATCCGATAATAATTTTTTTGCATCATACACGATACCGTCTTTGATGGTATAGAGGACACCGCCGCTGCGCAGCACTTTGTTTTCTTTGGTGAGTTCAATAGCCCCCGTACCATACAAAACCTGTAAGTTCTTCAAAGGGTTTGCATTGATGATCACGATATCGGCGAGTTTGCCTGTTTCAATACTCCCGATCTCTTTATCCATTCCCAATGCCTGTGCCCCATATAAAGTGGCAGAACGGATCACTTCCAGCGGATGAAACCCGGCTTCACGCAACAATTCCAGTTCGCGGATATAACCAAAGCCATAAGTCTGGTAAATAAAACCATTATCGGAACCAGTGGTTACACGACCGCTACGGTTTTTGTATTCGTTGATAAAAGTCATCCAGAGCCGGTAATTGCTTTTCCATTCCACTTCCTGCTCTGTTCCCCAGTTATGCCAGTAAGAACCATGCGATTGCTGGCTGGGTTCATAAAATTTCCAGAGTGAGGGCAGGGTATAGGTTTCATGCCATTCGGCCCGGCGCGCTCGCATGAGATCGCGGTTGGCATCATAAATATTGAAAGTGGGATCGAGGGTAAAATCGAGCGAAAGCAATTCATTCATCACTTTATTCCAGTGCTCGCTGTAAGGTGCTGCTGCCTGTTTCCATAATTTGCCTGCTTCTTCAAAGCGGTGCTGTTCATCGCTGTAATTATAATCCAGCGGGAAATTCTGGATGGTTTTATCCGTGAATAAAGCTTCGGGCAAGCCATACCAATGTTCCATGCTGGTCATGCCCGCCCTTGCCGAGTTGAGTACATTCCATCTGGCCACATCGGTTTGTGCATGGTGGCAACAGGAGCGGAGACCGAGTTTTTTGTTTTCACGGATGGCAGCATCCATTACTTCAGGGGAGGCACCGAAAAATTTGATACCGTCTGCGCCGTTCTTTGCATTCTGCTGCACCCATTCCCTTGCCTGTTCTGCAGTAACGATGGGTGTTTTGCTGCCCTGGCCAAATGCGGTATAGGCGAAAATACGCGGGGCGGTGATGAGGTTGGCTGCACTTTTCTTTTTCTGGTCCAATACCCAGTCGAGCCCATTCCCAGCTGATGGATCGCGGATGGTGGTGATCCCATGCGCCATCCATAGTTTAAAAACGTATTCAGCCGGTGTGCCTTGTTCTGTGCCGCCGATATGGCCATGCATATCGATAAAACCAGGCAGTGCATACATGCCTTCGCAGTTGAGTTCCTTACCCCCGGCCTTTAGCTGCGGCCTGCGTGAAGGGTCAATTTTTGCATCCGGATTGCCCAGTGTTTTGATTTGGGTGATCCGGTTTTGTTCGATCACGATGTCAACCGGTCCAATGGGTGGCGCACCGGTTCCGTTTATTAAAGTAACACCCCGGATGATGAGTTGGGTGTAGGGGCCCATTCCTTCTTTGCGCTCGGGTGCTTTGGAGATTTGTGCATTGATTGCGATCACAAAAAATGTTGCGAACAGGAGGACGGTAATTTTTTTCATGCGGTGGAATTGTTATTGAAAATACGGATAATGAAGATGAGAATGATTGATTACCGTGTTACCCACCCCGGCCGCTCAGGCGGCCACCCCTCCCTGAAAGGGAGGGGATTTTTTTGAGAGGATTTACCCTCACAATTCACAATTCACAATTCACCACTCACCACTCACCACTCACTCCTGCATCTTCAGCCCCGCAAGATATTTCTTCCGGATAACTGCCTGCACGGGCACATCACTGATCTTGCTTTCGAGCCAGGATATGATATCGAGGTACATGAAAGCACGGCTTTCGATGCGGTTTTTCTCAAGGGGCTTTAACCGGTTCAGCAGGTTTTCGAACTGTGGTTTTAACTGCCTTCCTGTTAAACGGAAAGAGCTTTTTAAGAAGGCGAAAATTTCTTCCTCCACAATGCTCAGGTTCTGCATCTTCGACATAAAGCGGTATACTGATTTCAACAGGTATTCCAGCAGGTCGAAATTGCCAAGTTCATAATGTGCGATCAGGTGCAACAATCGGGCATAACATTGCAGGTCGGTACGCAGGTCAACTTTCCAGTTGATGATCTTGTTGAGGTAATCGATGCTTTTATCTGCATCGCCGCTGCCAAAGTACAGGGAGGCAATCTTGTAATAAAATACAAGGATGCGGTGGCGGTCCATATAGATCTCGTATTCCTGTAATTTTTCTTCGATCATGGGCACCAGCTCGAGGCCTTCCGTAAAAGTGCCTTCCATAAAATGTTTGTTGAGCTTGGAGATATTCAGGTACACAAAAGTCTGTATCAGGTTATTCCGGTTATCCTGCACAGTCGGGCTATGCATGAATTTTTCAAAAACCTCGATCGTTTCATTGAATTTCTGGTAATTCCTGAGGTCGAAATGCGCGCCCATCAGGTTGTGCATGCCTTTGATATAATGCGCAGTTTCGATCTCGATCATTTTGGGTTCTGCTTCAAAAAGATCCACCCATTTCTGGCAATACCGGTAATAACCGAGGAAGTTCTGCGTGATAAATGCATGCCAGCAGTAGCATTGATATCGGTATAATCTTTCATAAAAACCTTTGGCGTCTTTTGACTGCTGTATGGCCGGTGCATTCAGGAAAACATCTACTGCTGCAGTATCTTCTGCATTGCGTGCATGGCCGTTTTTGATATACCAGCTGTATAACTGTAATGAGAGGTTCGACAGGTTGCCGATCAATCCCAGCCGCTGATTGATTTCTTCCACTTCGGTACTGAGTTTTTCGGCGCGGTCCTGCATACTGCGGGTGATATGCAGCGCTTCGATCTTTTTTTCAAGAAAGAGTACCTGCAAAATATAGGTTACCTGGTTATTGGCCCTTGCAAGGTCTTTGATGCGGTCGAGTATTTTCAGGCTTTGGAGATAAAGCCCTTTGTTATAAAGTATCCTTGCGAAATCAAGTTGTTCATGCAACTGGAGATCGATGTTTTCTTCGGGATTCAATAAACGCAGGCTCGCCAGTATCTCGCGGTACAAATGTGCTTTCAGATTGGAAAGCTGTTGTTTCTGAATCGATGGATTCCTAACTAACAGTTGTTCTTCGTCGTATTGCTTCATCTTATCCAGCGCATCGAATAACTGAACCACTTTCAGGTCGCCCGAAGCACTGTTACGTGTCATATATAACTTGAAATTCCGCTTTTCAGATCTTTCCAGCGAGTGGATGAGTTGAAACAAACTATCGGTTGAACGGTTGGGCATCGTAATTTTTTTTTCCTGAAATCCAGTACCAGCAAGGTTTTTAGCGTATCCGGCCGTGTTTATAGAGCGTAAAATGCCCGTATTTTTAACTGCTCAGTCTTTGATTTTCCATCTAAATTCGAAAATGGCAGGCTAAGAGGTTTGTTATTAACGGCAATCGATAACAAAATTAATAGCCTGCCTTTTTATCTGTACAAATTAGCCAAAGATATTCATGGAGCAACAGGTTTTCATATTTGATACCACTTTGCGGGATGGCGAACAGGTTCCGGGCTGTAATCTGAATACAAAAGAAAAGCTTGCACTGGCGCTGAAGCTGGAAGAACTGGGTGTGGATATTATAGAAGCTGGTTTTCCGATTTCAAGCCCTGGCGATTTTGAATCTGTGGAAGCGATTGCAAAAGCAGTGAAGAATGCAACTGTATGCGGATTAAGCCGTGCCGTGCAGAAAGACATTGAAGTGGCTGCTGCTGCTTTGAAGTCAGCCAAACGGCCCCGTATCCATACCGGTATTGGTACTTCTGATTATCATATCAAAGCCAAATTCAACGCAACGCGTGAAGAAATTCTCAGCCGTGCCGTACAGGCTGTAAAATGGGCAAAGAATTTTGTGGACGATGTTGAGTTTTATGCAGAAGATGCCGGCCGTACCGATAACGATTATCTTGCCCGTGTAGTGGAAGCAGTGATCAGGGCAGGTGCAACCGTGGTGAACATCCCTGATACCACCGGTTACTGCCTTCCCCAGCAATATGGTGATAAGATGGCTTACCTCATTAACAACGTACCCAATATCGACAAAGCCATTCTCTCCTGTCACTGCCACAACGATCTCGGACTCGCAACAGCCAATTCCATACAGGGTGTGATAGCAGGGGCCAGGCAGATCGAATGTACCATTAACGGCTTGGGTGAGCGTGCAGGTAACACTTCACTTGAAGAAGTGGTGATGGTGCTGAAGCAGCATAAACATCTCGGGTTATATACCAATATCAATACAAAACTGCTGAACCCGCTCAGCCGCGAAGTATCGGATACGATGCGCGTGCCGGTTCAGCTGAACAAAGCCATTGTGGGAGCGAATGCTTTCTCGCATTCATCGGGGATCCACCAGGATGGTTTCCTGAAAGATTCACAAACCTATGAGATCATTGATCCGGAGGAAGTGGGTGCAGAAGGAAGCAAGATCGTATTGACAGCCAGAAGCGGGCGCAGTGCACTGGCACACCGTTTTCAGAAGATCGGGTATTCATTCAACCGCAACGATATCGATGTTTTATACGAATCGTTCCTGCAGGTGGCCGATAGAAAAAAAGAAGTTGAGGAAGATGACCTGCACATGCTGGCAAAAGCCTACCAGGCAGAGCCGGCCATCGCTTAGGATTTTCTCATCAGTATAGTTTTAGTTTGAGTAGCGTGGTGTTTCTACACCACGCTTTAATTACAACTTATGGCAAAAACATTATTCGACAAGATCTGGGATAAACACGTGGTGCAGCAGATTGAAGGCGGCCCATCTGTTTTGTATATCGATAAGCACTTTATTCACGAAGTAACCAGTCCGCAGGCTTTTGCCGGTATTGAAAAAAGGGGGCTGAAAGTTTTTCGCCCACAACAGGTGGTGGCAACAGCCGATCACAATGTGCCCACCCTTAATCAGCACCTGCCCATTAAAGATGAACTTTCGCGCATACAGGTGCAGCAACTCATTGAGAATTGTAAAAAGCATGACATTGAATTGTATGGCCTCGGTCATCCTTTCCAGGGAATTGTGCATGTGATCGGCCCTGAACTGGGGATTACGCAACCGGGTATGACGATCGTTTGCGGCGACAGCCATACTTCCACGCACGGGGCATTCGGGGCCATCGCATTTGGCATCGGTACCAGCGAAGTGGAAATGGTTTTTGCATCGCAGTGTTTATTACAAAGCCGGCCCAAAGTAATGCGCATCAATATTGAAGGTGAATTACAGGCAGGTGTGGTTTCAAAAGATATCATCCTCTATATCATTTCAAAAATTACGGCGAGTGGCGCAACGGGGTATTTTGTTGAATATGCCGGATCTGCGATACGGAATTTATCGATGGAAGCAAGAATGACCATCTGCAACATGAGTATCGAAATGGGTGCACGTGGCGGAATGATCGCACCTGATGAAACCACTTTCGAATATATGAAGGGAAGGCTGTTTGCACCGGCCGGGGAACAGTGGGAAAAGAAAGTGGCGCAATGGAAAGGATTGTACACCGATGCAGATGCTGTATTTGATAGTGAGATCCATATTGAGGCGAAAGATATCCAGCCGATGATCACGTATGGAACAAATCCTGGGCTCGGTATCCCTGTGAATGGAAAAGTGCCTGCTGTTGAATCGATCAAAGATGAAGGGGAGAAAAAAAATATAGAAAAAGCACTTGCTTATATGGGACTCGAAGCCGGTAAAACCTTGCTCGGCATGCCGGTACAGCATGTGTTTATCGGCAGCTGTACCAATTCGCGTATTGAAGACCTGCGGCAGGTGGCTTCGCTGATCAAAGGCAGAAAGAAAAACGAACAGGTACAGGTGATGATCGTTCCGGGTTCCCAGCAGGTGGCCAAACAGGTACAGGCCGAAGGGCTGGATAAAATTTTCCGCGAAGCGGGATTTGAAATACGCCAGCCCGGTTGCAGCGCCTGTCTTGGTATGAATGAAGATAAAATTCCTGCCGGTGAATACTGCATCAGTACCAGCAACCGGAATTTTGAAGGCAGGCAGGGCGCCGGTGCACGCACGCTGCTCGCAAGCCCTTTAACTGCAGCAGCAGCGGCTGTTACAGGAGTTGTAACGGATGTAAGAGAGTTATTGAATTGAATACGCAAAAAAGCGTTAAGCGTTTTGCTTTAAGCATTAAGCCTGATAAATGAAACCATTACAGAAAATACAAAGCCGTTTTGTTCCGCTTCCCATGGAGAATGTGGATACGGACCAGATCATCCCCGCACGTTTTTTAAAAGCGACCACACGGGATGGGTTTGGAAAAAACCTTTTCCGCGACTGGCGCTATACCGATAATGATGAAAGCAAACCCAAAGCAGATTTTGTATTGAACCAGCCGCAGTACAGTGGTGAGATACTGGTGGCAGGAAAAAATTTCGGATGTGGTTCTTCGCGTGAGCATGCGGCATGGGCCATACTGGATCATGGGTTCAGGGCCGTGGTATCGAGTTTTTTTGCAGATATCTTTAAAAACAATGCGCTCAACAATGGCGTATTGCCCGTAACGGTAAGTGATTCTTTCCTGGCAGAAATATTTGCACAGGGAAATGAATCCACGCTCAGTATCGATCTAGCTGCACAAACCATTACCATTGATGCGAACGGGCATGCAGAAAAATTCGAGATCAACCATTATAAAAAAACCTGTTTGCTGAATGGATATGACGATATCGATTACTTAATCAGCCAGAAAGAAAAAATAGAAGCCTTCGAATCGAAGATGGCTGTTTAAAAAATCAATATGCGACCCAACCCCCTTTTACACGTTCAAAACCTTACAGTAAAACTGTCGGGTAACAGTGTGCTGAAAGGGATTTCTTTTTCGCTTCATCTGAATGAAAACCTGGCTATAACGGGCGCTTCGGGCAGTGGCAAATCCACTTTGCTGAAAGCGTTGGCCGGACAGTGTTATGCAAGTGGTACCGTTCATTTTACCGGGAAACAAAAGCCTTCACTGGTGTTGATCCGGCAACAGCATGTTTTTAAAAATCTCTCTAATCTTTCTTCTTTTTATTACCAGCAGCGCTTCAATTCAACTGATGCTGAAGATACGGTCACCGTTCGCGAAGCATTAAATGAAGTGAATAATGATGAAACCCTGGTTACTGATACAGCTAAGCAATTCGGTATTACACATATCCTCGATACCCGGCTGATCCAGTTATCAAATGGCGAACACAAACGTGTACAGTTGGCCGAAGCGGTTTTGCGCAAGGCGCAATGGATCCTGCTCGATAATCCTTATACTGGTCTCGACAGCAAGGCAAGGGTTTTGTTAAGCGAAACACTCGGTCAGCTTGCTTCAAAAGGGATACAATATATATTGGTGACTTCGGCTTCAGATATCCCGGTATCGGTAACGCATGTTGCTGAATTGCGTGAAGGTGAATTACTGCAGTATGTTACACGTGATGAATATTATCCGCTGGAAAAGAAGGAACCCGCGCACAACGATCATCGCATATTCTCAGCTGTTTGTAAAACAATACCACCTGCCTATACTTATCCTGATTTTTCTATTGCCATACGCATGGTGAATGTAAATGTGCAGTATCACCGGAAAAATATTCTTGAACATATTCACTGGGAAGTGAAGAAGGGCGAATGCTGGAGTATATCGGGACACAATGGTTCCGGTAAATCCACTTTGCTGAGCCTGTTGAATGGGGATAACCCGCAGGCTTTTGCCAATGAGATCTATCTTTTTGATAAACGAAAAGGCAGTGGCGAAAGTATTTGGGATATCAAGCAGAAGATCGGTTATGTATCGCCCGAACTGCACCATTATTTTGATGCGGCCTGTTCCGTACATGAAGTGATTGCTTCGGGTTTATTTGATACGATCGGGTTGTTCAGGCAAGTATCTGCCACGCAGAAAACCATCATCGATCAATGGATGGGTGCTTTGCAGCTACAGCGGATCATCAGGAGAAATTTTAAACAGTTATCCGATGGTGAACAACGGATGGTATTGCTTGCAAGGGCATTGGTAAAAAACCCGCCACTGCTCATACTCGATGAACCTTGCCAGGGCCTCGACAGGCAGGTGGCTTCTGATTTTATTGCATTGATCGATTCGATCTGTAGGGAGCTGCAAAAAACATTGGTATATGTAAGTCATTATAAAGAAGAGATCCCTTCCTGTGTTACGCATTCATTAGAACTGGTACAGGGAAGGATCGCCGCTTAACGCAAACCAAAAGAACAGAAAATGGAAAAGAAGATCGCAGTGATTTTAGGGGATGGCATCGGCCCGGAAGTAACCCAACAATCGATCAGGGTATTGAATGCCATCGGTCAGCGCTATGGGCATTCCTTTCAATACGAATACGGGTTGATGGGTGCTGTTGCCATCGACCAGACGGGAAACCCGCTTCCCGATGAAACCATCGCGATCTGCCTGAAGAGTGATGCGGTTTTATTCGGCGCCATCGGCGATCCGAAATATGACAATGACCCCACAGCCAAAGTGCGGCCCGAACAGGGATTACTGAAGTTGCGGAAAGAGTTGCAGTTATTTGCCAATATCCGCCCGGTAAGCACGTATCATGCCCTGCAGCATTTGTCACCATTAAAATCAAAACAATTAAAGGGTGTTGATTTCGTGATCTTCCGCGAATTAACCGGTGGGATTTATTTCGGGAAGAAAGAACTGAGCGAAGACAAAACACGTGCTTCCGATGATTGTGTATATACACAACCTGAAATAGAAAGGGTGGCACACCTCGCTTTTCAATATGCACAAAAACGAAAAAGAAAATTAACACTGGTCGATAAAGCCAATGTGCTCGAAACATCCCGTCTCTGGCGCAGGGTGGTACAGGAGATTGCTGCGCAATATGCAGACGTGGCGGTAGATTATATGTTTGTTGACAACGCCGCGATGCAGGTCATCCTCAATCCTGCACAATTCGATGTGATATTAACGGAAAATATGTTTGGTGATATCATCAGCGATGAAGCGAGCGTGCTGAGTGGTTCGCTTGGTTTATTGCCTTCTGCTTCTGTTGGAAATACCACCGCATTGTTTGAGCCGATACATGGTTCTTATCCGCAGGCTGCAGGAAAAGATATTGCGAATCCATTGGGTTCTATTCTTTCTGCCGCGATGTTACTCGATCATTTACAGATGCAGCAGGAAGCGCAGACCGTGCGTGATGCAGTAGCCTGGACTTTATCGCATGGTTTTGTGGCAAGAGATATCGATCCGGTGAATAATTATGCCACCAGCGCCATCGGCGATCTGATCGTAGACCATATCGAAAGACAAAGGGATGGTGGAAGAAGGAACAGTAACGCGAGTTTAAACCAGTCGACGATTATCTGATCCGCTAACACACGTTTGTAAAAGATTGAAAAAATAGTAAGTACAGTTCTTTGTTTGTATCACGGGTGGGATTAACTTCGTTGCAACGAGTTCATCCATGTTCAGGAAAGCAATTAATAATGTCATCAGCACCATCACAGTCATTACTGTGATCGTCATTATTATTCCTGCCCTGCATGGAGGATGAGTTTATGTTTACTAAAACAACCAGTTATATAAACCCCGCCTCCAGAAAGGCGGGGTTTTTTTATCTCGCGCAGGCAAAGAAAAAACAACAATATGGCAACTTATTATAATGATCACACGGTAATGTTCCTCAACGGGGAATATGTAAAAGCTTCAGAAGCGAAAATGGATTTTTACAGCCAGTCGCTCCACTATGGCTATTCCGTTTTTGAAGGTATCCGTTCGTATAAAACGGTTACAGGCGAAACGCGCATCTTCAAGGCAAAAGAACATTTCGACAGGCTGAAAGCTTCGGCAGAAGCATTGAACCTTCCGTATACATGGAACACGGTTGAACTTACAGAAATCACTTATGAAGTACTGCGCAGGAACAACCTGCAGAATGCCTATATACGCCCAGTTGTGTATGCGCCGGCCAATATGAGTTTTAACCTGAATACCGAATCTTATATACTGATCGAAGTATGGGAGATGGCGGCTTTTTTAGGGGATAAATTATTACGGGTGATGTGTTCTTCCTTTCAGCGCCCCAACCCGAAAGGATTTAAGATACATGCCAAAGCCGCCGGTCATTATGTGAATTCCATTCTTGCAAGCCAGGAAGCAAAAGCAAAAGGATATGATGAAGCACTGCTCAGTGATATGCATGGCTTTATTGCAGAGGGGCCTGGCGCCAATTTCTTTTATGAAAAAAACGGCAAACTGTATACACCTTCTCTTGGTAATATCCTGCCCGGTATCACAAGAGCTACCGTATTGGAATTGTGCAGCGAATTAAAAATTGATGTAACAGAAAAAGAAATTTTACCGGAAGAAGTGTATGGCGCCGATGCGGCTTTCTTCTGTGGTACAGCGGCTGAAGTGATCGGCTTTGCCTCGCTTGATGACAAACCCTTTGCATTGCCCTGGGAAAATACAATCAGCAAAACGATACAGGATGCATATAAAAACCTGATCACAGAAAATAAAATAGCGCTGATCGAAGAAGTGGTGGGAGTGGAGTAAGTGAATGGGCAGTGGTGAATGGTGCGTATTTTTTTCACTAATGAGAATAGAAAAAAATTCATTCAAAAAATAGTATAACCCGATAGAATAATGATGGCTACAGAGATGAACAAATACAGCAAAACCCTGACACAGGATATAACACAACCCGCCGCGCAGGCAATGCTGTATGGGATCGGCTTAACGGATGATGACCTGAAAAAAGCACAGGTAGGCATTGCGAGTATGGGCTACGATGGCAATACCTGTAACATGCACCTGAACGACCTGGCCAAACTGGTGAAGCAGGGTGTATGGGAGAATGAACTGGTTGGATTGATTTTTAATACCATTGGTGTGAGTGACGGGATGAGCAATGGAACCGATGGGATGCGTTATTCGCTCGTTAGCCGTGATGTGATCGCAGACTCGATCGAAGCGGTTTGCGGTGCTCAGTATTATGACGGATTGATCGCATTGCCGGGTTGCGATAAAAATATGCCCGGTTCGGTAATAGCGATGGGCCGATTGAACCGCCCTTCGATCATGGTATATGGCGGAACGATTGCACCGGGACATTATAAAGGCCAGGAACTGAACATCGTTTCAGCATTTGAAGCGCTGGGACAAAAACTCGCAGGCAATCTCGATGAAGCAGATTTCAAAGGTATCATACAGCATGCCTGTCCGGGTGCCGGCGCATGTGGTGGCATGTATACAGCAAACACTATGGCATCTGCGATTGAAGCATTGGGAATGAGTTTGCCTTATTCGTCTTCCAATCCTGCATTGAGTGAAGAGAAAAAAGCAGAATGTATCGCCGCGGGAAAAGCGATCAGGCGCCTACTCGAAAAAGATATCAAACCCAAAGATATCATGACACGTAAAGCATTTGAAAATGCCATTACGGTGATCATGGTATTAGGCGGCAGCACCAATGCCGTATTGCACCTGCTGGCAATGGCTAAAAGTGTGGATGTAGAACTTACACAGGATGATTTTCAGATCATCAGTAATAAAACACCTGTGCTGGCCGATTTCAAACCCAGCGGTAAATACCTGATGCAGGACCTGCACGAACATGGGGGCCTTCCATCCGTGATGAAATATTTACTGGAGAAAGGAATGCTGCACGGAGATTGTTTAACTGTAACCGGAAAAACACTCGCGGAAAACCTTGCAACAGTTCCGGTACTCGATTTTACTACGCAAAAGATCATTCTTCCGCTTGAAACACCGATCAAGGCAACGGGCCACTTGCAGATTTTATATGGCAATCTCGCCGAAGGCGGAAGCGTTGCAAAGATCAGCGGCAAAGAAGGGGAACTGTTTGAGGGACCTGCACGCGTATTCGACGGCGAATCAGAACTGATTGAAGGCATCAACAGCAAACGCATACAACCCGGTGATGTGGTGGTAATACGGTATGTAGGCCCCAAAGGCGCACCGGGTATGCCCGAAATGCTGAAACCCACTTCAGCCATTATTGGTGCCGGGCTTGGTAAAAGTGTTGCATTGATCACTGATGGAAGATTCAGCGGCGGCACCCATGGTTTTGTGGTTGGGCATATCACACCCGAAGCGTATAAAGGCGGATTGCTTGCACTGGTAAAAGATGGCGACAGGATTGAACTGAATGCAAAGACCAACCGGATGATCCTGAAAGTTTCAGATGAAGAGATCGCGCAGCGCAGAACTCAGTGGAAACAACCCGAACTGAAAGCAAAGAAAGGTTTATTGTTCAAATATGCACAGCAGGTAAAAGATGCATCAGAAGGTTGTGTAACCGATGAAGCATAAGTGAAAACGTTTTAAAGAAAGTATATGAGTACAACGATCACCAATATTGCGCCGGAAAAAACAGCAACGGCTGCCAGTCAGCAACTCAGCGGCTCGCAGGCCGTACTCGAAGCTTTGCTCGCCGAAAAAGTAGATACCATTTTCGGTTATCCCGGCGGTGCCATCATGCCGATCTATGATGCACTGTATGATTATAACGACAGGTTGCAGCATATCCTTGTTCGCCACGAACAGGGTGGTATCCATGCTGCACAGGGATATGCCCGTTCATCAGGAAGAGTGGGCGTTGTTTTTGCTACGAGTGGTCCGGGTGCTACCAACCTGGTAACAGGCCTGGCTGACGCCATGATCGACAGTACACCGCTGGTGGCCATCACAGGCCAGGTATTTGCGCACCTGTTGGGTACGGATGCATTCCAGGAAACCGATGTGATCAATATCACCACACCGGTTACCAAATGGAATTACCAGGTTACCGATGCCACTGAAATACCTGCTGTTCTCGCAAAAGCATTTTATATCGCGAAAAGCGGAAGGCCCGGGCCGGTATTGATCGATATCACCAAGAATGCACAGGTACAGAAATTTGCGTATGAAGGATACAAACCCTGCGATCATATCCGTAGTTACCGCCCCAAACCAATCATCCGCAAAGAATACCTTGAAGAAGCTGCGAAACTGATCAATGCTGCTGAGAAACCATTCGTGATATTCGGACAGGGTGTGATACTGGGTAAAGCAGAAAAAGAATTCAGGGCCTTTATTGAAAAAGCAGGCATCCCTGCTGCATGGACGGTTCTAGGATTGAGTGCATTGCCAACCGATCACCCGCTGAATGTGGGCATGCTGGGTATGCATGGAAATTACGGGCCTAACCTTCTTACGAATGAATGCGATGTGTTGATCGCGATCGGTATGCGGTTTGATGATCGTGTAACCGGCCGCCTGGATAAATATGCAAAGCAGGCCAAAGTGATCCATCTTGATATTGACCCTTCTGAAATTGATAAGAATGTAAAAGCAACCGTAGGTGTTTGGGGCGATTGTAAAGAAACCCTTCCCATGCTTACCAAGCTGGTAGAAGCCAAAGTGTATCCCCAGTGGGTTGAACGTTTCCGTGCCTGCGATGCGGAGGAAAACAAGGAAGTGATTTTTGATGAACTGCATCCTGCGGGCGATGTGATGACGATGGGTGAAGTGATCCGCATATTGAATGAGTTAACAGGCGGCGATGCGATCGTTGTTACGGATGTGGGTCAGCACCAGATGGTGGCCTGCCGCTATGCAAAGTTTAACCAGAGCAGGAGCAATATTACTTCAGGTGGATTAGGTACGATGGGTTTTGGTTTACCCGCTGCCATTGGTGCAAAGTTTGGCGCGCCGGAGAGAACTGTTGTAGCAGTAATTGGTGATGGCGGGATACAGATGACCATCCAGGAGTTCGGCACCATTATGCAGTTTGGTGTGAATGTAAAAATCCTGATCCTGAACAATGAGTTTTTAGGAATGGTACGCCAATGGCAGCAACTGTTTCACGATAAACGCTATTCATTTGTAAATATTACCAGCCCTGATTATGTACAGGTGGCAAAAGGATATGGCATTGCCGGGCAAAAAGTAACGGAGCGTGCACAACTGAAACAGGCATTGCAATCCATGCTGGAGCATGATGGGTCTTATTTGCTCGAAGTGATGGTGGGGAAAGAAAACAATGTATTCCCCATGGTGCCACAGGGCTGCAGTGTGAGCGAAGTGCGGCTGAAATAATTGCAGGAACCACGGCCATTAATTGTCAACAATAAATTTCCCTGACGGGAATAAGATATATGAAACAGGAATTCACCATTACGGTATATACAGAGAACCATATCGGTTTATTGGTTCGCATCGCTACCATGTTTTCAAGAAGGAAAATCAATATTGAAAGCATGAACACTTCGCCATCGGAAGCAGAAGGCATCCACCGTTTTACGATCGTGATCCATGAAACAGAAGATGTGGTTCGTAAACTGGCACGCCAGATAGAAAAACAGGTGGAAGTGTTGAAAGCCTACTTTAATACCAACGAAGAGATCGTTTGGCAGGAACTGGCTTTGTATAAAGTGCCTACCGACGAGATCGCTGAAAAAGTAAAAGTGGAGCGCCTGCTTCGCGAATATGGTGCAAGGGCTGTGGTGATCAGAAAAGATTACACGGTTTTTGAAACCAGTGGTCACCGCGAAGAAACTGAAAAACTCGTGGAAGTACTGGCGCCATACGGACTGATCGAATTTGTGAGAAGTGCACGCGTGGCCATTATCAAACAAAGCAAGGGTTTCCATGAAAAACTGAAAGAGTTTGAACAGAAAGAACCCGGAGAAGAGCTGGTGGAGAATGAATATTTAGGGAAAAGAGAAGGGGTATTTACTATGTGAGTGGTGAATGGGCAATGGTGAGTGATTTTGTCTTGCCATATAACACGATCCCCAAAAAATAAATGCAGAGTACTGAGATAGAGATATAAAACTCACCACTGCCCATTCACAAAAAGATGCATAGCGGATCAGCAGTTGAAGTGAGTGACACAACGAAGCCGGGCAGCGATAAAAAGTATAAACAATCAAACATAATAATCAACCCGTAAACAGTTAAACTTAAAAAAATGGCAAAATTAAATTTTGGTGGTGTGGAAGAGAACGTGGTGACGCGCGATGAATTTCCCCTGGCAAAAGCACAGGAGGTATTAAAAAATGAAGTGGTAGCCGTGATAGGTTATGGTGTACAAGGCCCGGGGCAGGCTTTGAACCAGAAAGAAAATGGTGTGAATGTGATCGTTGGTCAGCGTAAAAATTCAAAAAGCTGGGACAAAGCGGTAAGCGATGGATTTGTTCCCGGTGAAACATTGTTTGAAATTGAAGAGGCACTGGAAAAAGGAACCATTATCTGTTACCTGCTCAGCGATGCTGCGCAGATCGCGATGTGGCCCACAGTTAAGAAGCACCTTACACCCGGTAAAGCTTTGTACTTTTCACATGGTTTCGGAATTACGTACAACGACCAGACTGGTATCATTCCGCCTGCGGATGTGGATGTATTTCTCGTGGCGCCAAAAGGTTCGGGCACTTCACTGCGCAGGATGTTTTTGCAGGGCCGGGGTTTGAACAGCAGTTATGCCATTCACCAGGATGCAACTGGCCGCGCATTCGAACGCGTGATCGCATTGGGTATTGCGATCGGTAGTGGTTACCTGTTTGAAACCAATTTCAAAAAAGAAGTATACAGCGACCTTACCGGCGAAAGAGGTACACTGATGGGCGCCATACAGGGGATTTTTGCAGCACAATATGAAGTGCTCCGCTCAAAAGGGCACTCACCTTCAGAAGCATTCAATGAAACAGTGGAAGAACTTACACAATCACTAATGCCATTGGTGGCAGAGAATGGAATGGACTGGATGTATGCCAACTGCTCTACCACTGCACAACGCGGTGCGCTGGACTGGTGGAAAAAATTCCGTGATGCTACGTTACCCGTATTCAGCGACCTGTATGAAAGTGTGGCAACAGGAAAAGAAGCTGCCAAATCGATCGAGAGCAACAGCAAAGCAGACTACCGCGAAAAACTGGAAGCAGAACTGAAAGAACTGCGTGAGAGTGAAATGTGGCAGTCGGGGAGAACGGTAAGAAGTTTGCGCCCCGAAAATCAACCCGCAAAATAGTGACTCATCCCCCGGCCTCTTCTCTGCTTTGCAAAGAAGGGGAGTTTTGCTCCCCTCTCTACTTTGTAGAGAGGGGTTGGGGGTGAGTAAAACCAAAGAAATGGAAACCAAACATCATACAACAACCCCCTCACTCGATTTTGTTCACGCCCGCCAGCGTTTACAAAAAATTGTGAACCGGACGCCGCTTACCTATAACCACAATCTTTCAAGAAAATACCAGTGCGATGTTTTCCTGAAACGGGAAGACCTGCAGGTGGTACGTTCTTATAAGATCCGTGGGGCTTATAATATGATGAGCAGTTTACCGGCTGAACAGTTGCAGCGTGGCGTGGTATGTGCCAGTGCAGGCAACCATGCACAGGGTTTTGCATACAGTTGTAAAAAACTGAATGTAAAAGGGGTGGTATTTATGCCCATTATTACGCCGAACCAGAAAGTGAGCCAGACAAAAATGTTTGGTGAAGGTAATATTGAAGTAAAACTTACGGGCGATACTTTTGATGATTGTGCCATAGCCGCTAAAAAATATACGGAAGAACATGGCATGACTTTTATCCCGCCATTTGATGATATCCGCATTATTGAAGGACAGGCAACGGTTGGTCTTGAGATACTCGATAACCGATCTGAGATTGATTTTCTCTTTGTGCCGGTTGGCGGGGGCGGATTGAGTGCGGGCGTTGGTTCTGCTTTTAAAACATTTTCACCCAAAACAAAGATCATTGGCCTTGAACCAGAAGGTGCCCCATCCATGTATGCGGCACTGAAAGCGGGGCATCCCGTGACACTGGATAATATTGAGCGCTTTGTAGATGGCGCTGCGGTAAAACGTGTGGGGGATATTACATTCAATATCTGCAAGGAAGTACTAGATGATATGCACCTGGTTCCAGAGGGAAAGATATGTTCCACCATTTTGCAATTGTATAATGAAGATGCCATTGTAGTGGAGCCAGCGGGCGCTTTATCGATCGCCGCACTTGATGATTATGCAGATGAGATCAAGGGAAAAACAGTGGTATGCATTGTAAGCGGCAGTAACAATGATATTGACCGTATGCAGGAGATCAAAGAAAGATCACTGCAGTACGAAGGCCTAAAGCATTATTTCCTGATCCGTTTTGCGCAACGGCCCGGCGCACTGAAAGAATTTGTGAACCATGTACTGGGTGAAGGTGATGATATCACACGCTTTGAATACATGCAGAAACACAACAAGGAAACCGGCCCGGCGCTGGTGGGCATAGAATTGAAATCGAAACATGATTATGATAACCTGCTTGACAACATGAAGCGGTTTCATATCAATTATACAGAGCTGAAACAGGACGATAATTTATTTGGTTACCTCGTATGATGAAATGGAATATTCCGTATCTTGTCAATCATCTATTTTGAGAATGTCACAAAAGCAGTTACATATCATTTCAACCGCAACAACCGCTACGTTGTTCACGACTGCTATTACCATTATTACAACCCTGTAAGGGGTTATACATTTTCATATCACCATCGGGCACCAGGCTGTTTTCAGAGAAACCAGTATCCTGTTCATCTATTCATAAGCAAGTAATCAAACTATATGCAGGTTTTAAAATTCGGGGGAAGTTCAGTTGCCAATGCGGAAAACATGAACCGCGTGGTTACTATCGCTAACAAAGCAGCGCGTAATGAAGAAACGATATTGGTTGTATCGGCGCTTGGCGGCATAACTGATCAGTTATTGCAAACCGGCGATCTTGCTGCAAAAAAGGAAGAATCTTACAAACAGGTTCTCAAAGAAATGGAGCAGCGCCATCTTGATACGGTGCGGCAACTCCTGCCTATTCAGCAGCAAAGCGCAACCTTAAGTCTAGTAAAGCAACAATTCAATGAGCTGGAAAACATTTGCGACGGCGTTTTCCTGCTGCGCGAACTATCGGTACGTACCAAAGACAGAATTGTCAGTTATGGGGAATTACTTTCTTCGCTGATGATCGCAGCAAAATTTCAGTCGATGGGTGTGGATGTGCATTGGCTTGATTCGCGAAAACTTATTGTAACAAATTCAAACTATGGCAATGCAGCTGTTGATTTTAAACAAACTGAAAAAAATATTACAGCTTATCTGAAACAAAATATATATCCCTTGTATGTGGCGCCCGGCTTTATTGCCACTGATGCTGCGGGAAATATCACCACACTTGGTCGCGGTGGCTCTGATTATACCGGTGCTATTTATGCATCGGCCACCAACGCCTCTGCCCTGGAAATATGGACAGATGTAAGCGGTATGATGACGGCCGATCCGCGTCTTGTGCAAAATGCGAAACCCATTCAGCGGATTTCTTACCAGGAAGCGATGGAGTTATCACATTTCGGGGCAAAGATCATTTATCCGCCAACGATCCAACCCGTGATGAACCAGGGTATCCCTGTATGGGTAAAAAACACTTTTGCGCCTGATGATTTTGGTACACTGATCGAAAATGAATCCGCCGTTACTGCCGGAGATTTTATCAGGGGTATTTCGAGCATCAATAAAATAAGCCTCTTAAGCCTGGAAGGTAGTGGCATGATCGGTATCCCCGGTTTTTCAAAAAGACTATTTGAGGCACTTGCCAATGAAAAGATCAATGTGATACTCATCACACAAAGCTCATCTGAACATTCAATCTGCGTGGGTATTAATGAGCCTGACACGGACAAGGCAAGGAACGCAGTTGACCATGCTTTTGCCCATGAGATCCGCGAAGGCAAAGTGGAGCCATTGAAAATTGAAACAAACTTATCCATCGTGGCATTGGTGGGGGAACAGATGAAAAGCCACCCGGGTGTGAGTGGAAAAATGTTTGGGGCATTGGGCCGGAATGGTATCAATGTGCGCGCCATTGCACAGGGGTCTTCTGAAAAAAATATTTCAGCAGTACTTTCATCTGCTGATGTAAAAAAAGCACTCAACGTTTTGCACGAACAGTTTTTTGAAACCACTTACAAACAGTTGAATGTGTTTATTGCCGGAACCGGAAATGTAGGTGGCAAATTGATCGGGCAGATAAAGAAACAATACAAATACCTGGAAGAAAACCTGCGCCTGCAGATACAGATCGTCGGACTTGCCAACAGCCGCAAAATGCTGATCAGGGAAGAGGGGGTCTTACTTACTAAATGGAAAGATGATCTTGATCAAGCAACTGGTGGCACGATCCAGGATTTTGTAAACCAGATCATTCAGAAAAATCTCCGTAACAGTGTTTTCGTGGACGTAACGGCCAATGCTGATGTGGCATCTGTATATGGTGCATTGCTTGAAAAAAGTGTAAGTGTGGTAGCCTGTAATAAGATCGCGGCTTCCTCGTCCTATGCTTCGTATAAAAAATTGAAATCTCTTTCGCGTGAGTACAATGCTTCATTCCTCTTTGAAACCAATGTAGGCGCAGGCTTACCGGTGATCGGCACTTTGAACGACCTGCTGCGCAGCGGTGATAAAGTGAATAAGATACAGGCTGTTTTATCGGGCACGCTCAACTTTGTTTTTAATCATTACGATGGTACAAAACCATTCGCGCAGGTGGTGAAGCAGGCGCAGGATGAAGGATATACGGAACCTGATCCGCGTCTCGATCTCGGTGGTACCGATGTAATGCGGAAGATCATGATCCTTGCCAGGGAAGCCGGTCAGCAGGTAGAGATGGAAGATATCACCAATGAATCTTTTCTCCCTGCCTCCTGCTTCGAAGGGTCAGTAGATGATTTTTACAATGAGATGGCGAAACAGGAAACGCATTTTCAAAAATTATACAAGGCGGCCGCTGCGGAGAATTGTAAATTAAAATTTGTGGCCCAGTATGAAAATGGAAAAGCTTCTGTGGGATTAAAACATATCCCGGCTGATTCGGATTTTTATCACCTGTATGGAAAAGATAACCTCGTTTTATTTTATACCGAACGTTATCCCGAACAGCCCCTCGTGATCAAAGGAGCCGGAGCAGGCGCAGATGTAACCGCCAGCGGCGTTTTTGCGGATATTATCCGTGTGGCGGGGTGATAAATTTTGTGTCAATCTATTTATAAATTGATTTCGCCGCAAGGCGAAACAAAAACTCCCCTCTTTGCGAAGCAGAGAGGGGCCGGGGGTGAGTCAAACAAGTATGAAACAATTCTTCCATAACCCTTTTCTCTATTCTCCTCTCTCTTTAGGGGCTGGCAACACCATCACCATCCACGCCCCGGCCACAGTGGCCAATATGGTTTGTGGTTTTGATGTACTAGGTTTTGCAGTCAATGAGCCGTATGATGAAATGCATTTCCGCTTGAGGGATGAGCCTGGTGTAAAAATCATCAACCTCGATGAATATAACCTGCCCACTGACCCGGAAAAAAATGTAGCCGGTGCCGCATTGCTTGCCATGCTCGAAGAAGTGGATGAAAAAACAGGGGTGGAAGTAAGTATCTGTAAAAAGATCAAACCCGGCAGTGGTGTAGGCTCCAGTGCAGCCAGTTCAGCAGGTGCAGTTGTAGGGCTAAATCATTTACTGAATAACCGTTTTATAAAAGAAGATTTGGTACGTTTTGCCATGAGTGGTGAGAAACTGGCATCGGGTGTAAAACATGCAGATAATATTGCACCCTGCATTTATGGAGGGGTTACACTGATCCGTTCCATTTTTCCGCTTGATATCATTCCGCTTGCGGCACCTTCTTTATACGTTACCATTGTACACCCTCAAATCGAGGTACGCACTTCTGATGCAAGGGGGATTTTGAAACAGCAGGTACAGTTAAAAGATGCGATACGCCAATGGGGCAATATTGCCGGACTGGTAGCCGGATTATTACAGAACGACCATGCACTGATCGGCCGCTCGCTTGAAGATGTATTGATCGAACCCGTGAGAAGTATTTTGATCCCGGGTTTCGATACAATAAAACAACTCAGCAAAGAAGCCGGCGCATTGGGTGGCGGTATTTCGGGTTCGGGGCCTTCGGTTTTTATGCTAAGCAAAGATGAGAATACCGCGAAACAAGTGGAGGCTGCTATGCATACAGTTTACAACCAGCTATCACTTGAACACCATACCTATGTTACCACGATCAATCAGGAAGGCGTTCGGGTTCTTTCACCTGAATGATCATATACTCCAAGCAAATAAAACCGACCACTCACGATATCATGCAATACTATAGCCTGAATAAACAAACACCCAAAGTTGGTTTCCACGAAGCAACCATTAAAGGACAGGCGCCTGATAAAGGTTTGTATTTCCCGGAAAAAATCCCTCAATTGAATAAAAAACTTATTGATCATATCGGTCAATATTCAAAAGAGGAATTGGGCTACCTGGTAATGCAACCTTATGTGGGTGATAGCATTGACGAAGCCAATCTCCGCAGGATTGTAGCAGAAACCATTTCATTTGAATTTCCGCTTGTACCTGTTACAGAAAATATTTCTTCGCTCGAATTATTTCATGGCCCCACACTGGCATTCAAAGATGTGGGCGCAAGGTTTATGAGCCGTTGCCTTGGGTATTTTTCTCAACAGGAAAAATCCGGTAAGGTAACCGTACTCGTAGCTACCTCCGGTGATACGGGTGGCGCTGTGGCAAATGGTTTTCTTGGCGTGGAGGGTGTGGAGGTGGTGATCTTATATCCTTCAGGAAAAGTAAGCCCTGTACAGGAATTGCAATTAACCACCTGCGGACAAAACATCACAGCCCTTGAAATAAACGGCAGCTTTGATGATTGCCAGGCCATGGTAAAAGATGCATTCATGGATGCAGATCTTGCAAAAAAACTTTTGCTCACTTCAGCGAACTCCATCAATGTGGCCAGGTGGTTGCCACAGCAACTATATTATTTCTTTGCCTTTCAGCAATGGAGAAACAAGCAGCAACCTCCTGTTATCGCCGTGCCCAGCGGAAATTTCGGGAATATCTGTGCAGGGTTGCTGGCAAATGTAAGCGGGTTACCTGTTCGGCATTTTATCGCTGCCTGTAATATAAACGACGCAGTACCCGAATACCTGCGTTCCGGTAATTATGCAGCTAAAAAAGCCACACCCACTATTTCGAATGCAATGGATGTTGGCAGCCCGAGCAATTTTGTACGGGTGATGAAATTGTTTGCGGACGATTACCATGCTGTTACGGAAAAGATCAGCGGATATACAGTAACCGATGATGTAACAAGGCAAACCATGCAGGATGTTTATCAGCAATCTGCTTATCTGCTGGATCCGCATGGGGCAGTGGCTTATTATGCCCTTAATGATTACCTGCAGCATCACCCGGGTCAATCCGGTTTTATTTTAGAAACCGCACACCCTGTTAAATTTCCGGATACGGTTGAAGCGGTTACCGGGAAATCGGTTGCCATCCCCGAAGCAGCGCAGGCACTTTTTCATAAGAAAAAAGAAAGTATTCAGATGAATGCAGGTTTTGCAGAATTAAAAGAATGGTTATTGAATAAACCATTCTGAAAAGGATGTGGTATATAAACTGTATTCCCGAATAATGCGACCCTTTAATGAGTTAGATTAACGCTGCGAAACCTCTGCTTCTCTGCGGCTCTGCGGTGAAAAAATATCACCCTATCTTTATCTCATAATAATTCGCCTATGAGCGACTTTGATATCAACGACGCAATTCACGATCCGATTGAAAATGCAGCGCAGCGTAAAAGCCGCATCAATTCACTCGTGGCTATTTTCGTAGCCATCACCGCCACTTTTATGGCATTGTGTAATGTAAAAGATGGCAATATTGTGCAGGCTATGTCGCAGGCACAGGCGCATGGCATCGATGCATGGAGTTATTTCCAGGCAAAAAGCACGAAGCAGGCCATTGCGGAAGATGCATTGGAACAATTACTCGCACAGCCCGGCAAACCCAATGATAGCCTCATTGCCAAATACCGGAAACAGATTGCACGTTATGAAAAAGAGAAAGCAGAGATCAAAATACAGGCGGAATCTTACCAGAAAGAATATGATGATATCAATCTCTTCGACGACCAGTTTGATATGACAGATGCGTTACTTACTATCGCAATCGCCATGTTCGGGATCACCTCACTCACACAAAAAAAATGGCTGCTCTGGTTTTCTGCATCGGTTGCCTTATTGGGAATCATTCTTGGTTTGGCCGCGTTTATGAAGATCAGCTTACATTCCGACCTTGTTTCACGCATTTTAGGTTAAGGGTTTTCTTTTTACTGCGGGTAAAACAGTTCGTTGTTTCCTGCCGGGAGAATTGTAAATTGGGAATATGATAAAACATATTGCCATCAACCTGCTGCTGCTTTGCTGTTTGTTACAGGATATAACGGCACAGAAAAAAACCCCGCTCGTTGTAAATGGGTTGCAGTCACCCGTGGAAGTATTGCGCGATGAATGGGGCGTAAACCATATCTATGCCGCAAACCAGCACGACCTTTTTTTTGCACAGGGTTATTGCGCGGCGCAGGACCGTTTGTTCCAGTTTGAAATATGGAGACGCCAGGCTACAGGCACTGTATCAGAAATACTGGGTGAGCGGGAACTGAAACGCGATATCGGCACAAGGCTCTTCCGATTCAGGGGCGACATGAAAAAAGAACTCGCGCATTATCACCCGCAGGGAGAAGCCATCATCAATGATTATGTGGCAGGGGTGAATGCATATATCCATGAAACACTGCAGCATCCCGAAAAACTTCCTGTAGAATTTAAACTGCTCAATATTAAGCCCGGTATCTGGACAACAGACGTGGTCGTATCCCGCCACCAGGGTTTGCTTGGAAATATCACCCAGGAATTGAACACAGGCAGGGCTGTTGCCAGGCTTGGCGATGCGAAAGTAAAAGACCTGGTGTGGTACCATCCCAAAGATCCTTTATTGAAAATGGATACAGCTATCCGCAGCGAACTTCTTTTTGCGGATATCCTTGAGTTGTATAATGCATACAGGAAAGATGTGGTATTTCAGGCAGGGGATATTCACAAATCAGACCTTGATGCGGATGCGGTTCAATTGCTCAATAAAAAAACGGTTACACCGCAACCAGACCTTGTGTTTGAACCTGGTATGGAAGGCAGTAATAACTGGATCGTAAGCGGTAACCGCAGCGCCAGTGGCCATGCAATGCTTGCCAATGATCCGCACCGGCAAATCAGCCTGCCCTCGCTTCGTTACATCGTACACCTTGTTGCACCGGGATGGAATGTGATCGGTGGCGGAGAGCCCGAAATTCCGGGTGTATCAATCGGCCATAACGAATATGGTGCATGGGGGCTCACCATTTTTGAAACCGATGGGGAAGACCTGATGGTATATGATCTCAATCCGCAAAATCTTTCGCAATACCGGTACAAAGGAAACTGGGTAAACATGAAAGAGATCCATGAAACCATACCTGTAAAAAACAAAACAGCAAAAGAAGTGACGCTCCGCTATACAGTTCATGGCCCGGTTACTTATATCGATACACTCAATAAAAAAGCCTATGCGGTTCGTTGTGCATGGCTCGAACCGGGCGGCGCCCCGTATCTCGCATCGCTTCGGATAGACCAGGCAAAAAACTGGGATGCATTCAGGGAAGCCTGCAGCTATAGCCATATTCCCGGTGAGAATATGATATGGGCAGATACAAAAGGTAATATCGGCTGGCAGGTAGTGGGAATCGTGCCTGTGAGAAAAAATTTCAGCGGACTCGTACCCATACCAGGTGATGGAAGATATGAATGGGATGGATACCTGCCTATTAAAGAACGGCCGCATATGCTGAACCCATCCAAAGGTTTTTTTGCAACTGCCAACCAGCATGTAACACCGGATGATTACAAAAGATGGGATGCAGTCGGATATACCTGGGCTGATCCGTTCAGGGGTAACCGCATCAACGAAGTACTGGCTGCTGATAATAAAATGACGATAGAAAAAATGGAAGCATTGCAAACAGATTATTTTTCCATTCCTGCACGTACGCTGGTGCCTATGCTTACCCGCTTAACAATCGATGATGCCATGCAGAAAGAAGCACAACAGGCATTAAATGGATGGGACTATATACTGAACAAACAAAGCATCGCTGCCGGTATTTATGCCATGTGGGAACGGCAATTGATGTTGCAGGCTAACAAACAGTTTATTCCCGCCGCTGCGAAAGGGTTACTGACGCTGCAGATCAGCAAACTGATTGGTTGGTTACAAAACCCCGATGCAAGATTTGGCAATGATCCACAAACCGGGAGAGACATTTTCCTGAAAGAAACATTTGCCAACGCAGTGAACGAATTAAAAAACAAACTCGGCAATTCCATGAACAAATGGGTGTACGGACAGGATAATTATAAACATGTTACGCTATTGCATCCTATGCAGGCATTGGTGAGTAATGGCTTGAAACAGAAAATGAATGTAGGACCTTTGCCACGTGGCGGTAATGGGCAAACCCCCGGTGCAACCGGCGGCACGGATAACCAGCTTGCCGGCGCAAGTTTTCGTTTGATCGTTGATGTGGGCGATTGGAACAAGGCGGTTATGATCAATACACCCGGACAGTCGGGCGACCCCTCCAGTGAATATTATGGCAATCTTTTTCCACTCTGGGCCAATGATCAGTATTTTCCTGCTTATTACACAAAAGATAAAATACTGAAAACAACACGCACGGTTTTACAGTTAAAACCAGGAAAATGATGTTTGTTTGAGCTGCCTGCTGTTGTAGTGAAACTGTTAATTATACAGTTATAAAAAATGGTAAATTGAAAATATGTTAATCCGCATTGCCATTTTGCTGCTATGCTTTACAACAGGTAAGGCTTTTGCACAAACAAAAACCTATTGCAATCCCATCAATATCGATTATGGGTATTGCCCCATTCCCAATTTTACCGAACAGGGCAAACACCGCGCCACGGCCGATCCGGTGATCACGGTTTTCAAGGGCAATTATTATCTCTTCTCCACCAATCAATGGGGATACTGGTGGAGCAGTGATATGAACCAATGGAATTTTGTACCAAGAAAATTTTTGAAACCCTGGCACAAAGTATATGATGAACTCTGCGCGCCTGCCACACTGGTTCTGGGCGATACACTATTGGTGATCGGGTCAACCCATGAAAAAAATTTTCCGTTGTGGATGAGCACCAATCCGCAGAAAGATGAATGGAAAGAAGCGGTGGATTCTTTTCAGGCAGGTGCATGGGATCCCGCTTTTTTTGTGGATGATGATAAACGGATTTATCTCTACTGGGGCTCGAGTAATTTTTATCCGATGTATGTGCAGGAGATCGACCGGAAAACATTACAACCCATTGGTGAAATCAAAGAAACCCTTCGCCTGCATGATGAGATACATGGATGGGAACGCTTTGGCGAATACCACGACAATACTTTTCTGAAACCTTTTATGGAAGGGTCATGGATGACGAAACACAATGGAAAATATTATCTCCAATACGGTGCGCCGGGCACTGAGTTCAGCGGGTATGGAGATGGGGTATATGTTGCCGATCACCCGATGGGGCCATTCCGTTATCAATCGCACAACCCTTTTTCGTATAAGCCTGGTGGCTTTGCACGAGGTGCGGGGCATGGAGCCACTTACCAGGACCTGTTTCAGCAATGGTGGCATGTTTCCACGATCGTGATCGGAACCAAAAATAATTTTGAACGCCGCATCGGTATCTGGCCGGCAGATTTTGATACCGATGGCATATTATATGCAAACACTGCCTATGGCGATTATCCGCATTATCTGCCACGCGCGGGTGCCGATCACGCCCAATCACAATTTACAGGATGGATGTTGCTGAATTACCAGAAACCTGTAAAGATATCTTCCACACTCGGTGCATACAATGCCAATTATTCGGTGGATGAGGATATGAAAACCTACTGGAGTGCAGCAACAGGCAATAAAGGAGAATGGATACAAACAGATCTTGGCAAACTATCAACGGTACATGCCGTACAGATCAACTATGCCGACCAGGATGTGGAACTGATGGGCAAACATACGGATATTTATCACCAATACAAACTTTACAGCTCAGCAGATGGTATCAACTGGAAAATACTGGTTGATAAAAGCAAAAACAAAACAGATGTACCGCATGAGTATGTGGAATTGTCAAAGCCCATACAGGCCCGTTACCTCAAACTCGAAAATGTGCATATGCCCACAGGCAAATTTGCCATCAGCGGGTTGCGGGTATTCGGCAAAGGGAATGGTGCCGTACCGGATACTGTTAAACATTTTGTAGTGCTCCGCGGCGACAGCGAAAGGCGAAACAGCTGGCTGAAATGGGAAGCCAATACGAATGCAACGGGCTACACGATTTACACAGGAACGGCTCCGGATAAATTGTATACAAGCATCACTGTTTACGGAACCAATGAATATTATTTTTCGGCGATGGAAAAGAACAAAACCTATTATTTTCAGATAGAGGCTTTTAATGAGAATGGTATCGGCAAACGGACAGCAGTTAGTAAAGTGGATTGATTTTTTAACAGGAGAAGGACAGGAGTAAAAGAGGATTCTTGCAACACTCTTTCTCTCTTTACCTCTTATTGAAATTTTAAAAGATGGAAGTATAATCGTTTATAAGGTAATAGCCGATAATATTTCTCCGCAGGAGAAAGACAGGAGTAAAGGAGATAAAGAGAATCCTTGCAACACGCTTTCTCTCTTTTTCCTCTTATTGAAATTTTACTGGTAATTATATAATTGTTGTCATGCAACCGGCAATGGCGCTAAAACAAACATATCTTTTTAACCTAATTACCTCCTCCTGAAAACCGCAAAATAAATATCCGAACGAAAAACGAACCCCAACCGCTCATACATTTTAATGGCACGCTGGTTATCCCATTTCACATGAAGAAAAGGCGTTTTGCCTTCTTTAATAATATGGTCTGCAACCATTGAAACCAGTAAGGCGCCATATCCCCTTCCTTCATAATCCGGATGGGTACAAACAGCACTGATTTCCGAATACCCGGGCAGATGCAGCCGTTCACCCGTCATCGCTACCAGTTCATCGCCATCAAAAATGCCATGATAGTTTCCGAATTCAATGGTTCTTTCCTGGAAAGGACCTGGTTTTGTGAGTGCAGTAAGAGCAAGCATTGCAGGAACATCTTCCCTTCCCAATGGCCGGATATCCACCTCGCCGATATGCGCAGGTTGCAGTTCCTTGCAAACCATCTGGTAAAGATTCGTGGAAAAAACAATTTCCCAGCAGGCAGCAAACTGAACCGGCTCTTTAATCAATACCGACCAGGTTCTGTTTCCAGGTAGTGTATTAAAAAGAATATGCTGGTTTGCATCCGACCAATCCGGTAACGCTGCAAAAGGTGCAATATCTGGCGGCAGGTAAGCCACAGCATCATTCCCCATGCGGAACCGTTTATCCGAACTGTTCAATGATTCCCATATCGGGTTATCTAAGAGGTGCAAATTCTTATGATTTATTCGACTGATAAAATTACAGTTTTTGAAAGAACAGCAGGGTAAAAGTATCCGGGGCCTGTTTCTGTTATTATTAGGCTTGTATTCAGAAAGAAATAAAATGCAATTGGGCAGTAAGGCCTGCCTGCGAAAACCGGAAAATGATACCCCTTATCAGAAATGAAGAACAAAGCGGATACCCGGGCTTACATTTTTGAAAAAATTATTGAATACCAGCTCAGGTTCTATCGAAAAATGCCTGTTTGCGAAAACAGGTAACCCCAAACGAAACGTTTGTGGTTCATACCAGTTACCGGACCTCTTGAAAAGATAACTCAGTGAAAGATTAGCGACAAAATTTAAATGATTGCTTTCTTTTGTTTTTTCAAACTGCCGGAATTGAAGGGTTATAAAACTGTTCGGATCGGTTTTTAACCTGTTGACTGAATCGCGTGAAAAAAGAAATTGTGTTTCCATGAATAAGCGAAAACTGTTTCTAAAATAGTTGTTGCCGAAATTCAACTGGTACCCTGCAAAAAAACCCGGTGCAAAAAAACCACGGCTGTATTGGGTAGAAAACCCTAAAACAGGTTCAAAACCACGCTCACTGATCTGAATAAATCGTCCGTTAGCAGGACTGAACATTTTTCCCGTTCTCATAGAAAAACTGGCTGCAAAATTATATTTCCAGTTAAAGAAATTATTATCCACTTTCAAAAAACGGCTTACCTGTGGTGTTAAAACCGCAAGGCATTGCTCCATCATATTGCCAGGTATTTTACTGAGGTCATTGATATTATCTAAAGTAATAGTCACAGAGAATTTTGCCGTCATTTCAGATAAAACGGTTTCTCCATCCTGAATGATTTTGTTCTGATATCCCGTATTCGCATACCCAATGATGCGTAGAGTATCCTGGTTCATTTTCAGCAATAACAACTCTTTGTCTTTTACTGTATAGGTGTTCGAAAACTCCTGGTGGTTCAGCAGGCGGATATTCGGGAATGAATTATTGAGTAAAACATCAACCCGGCGCACCATACCGTCATTCTGCAACGAATCCTTCAAGGGGTCAAGTATTTGTGATGTTACCCGTATCATTGAATCAAGATCCGGCAAATGAGGTAACATGGATATTTTCGTCAGTTCCAGCATCACCATTTTTTTATCCGGGAAATAGAATTTGAATACACAACCGGATTTACCTGGTTCGGGTGTATCAAAGACCCGCTGGGTAATAAGGGGTTGGCTGTAGTTTTGCGCAGGCAAACTGAAGGCAGTTCCTGCTGCCAGCAGGAAGAATAAAAAATGTTTTTTCATAAAAGATTAATGATTATCGTTAATGGTAGTTGCCGGGTGCGGCGCAGTTTTTACTTTGAAATACAAAAACTGTCTCGTGTTTTCCGGAAGAGGCAATAATTCTTTTTCATCCGGAAGAGATAGGGGAACCCTGCGGGTATCTGATTTTTCTGCAGTACTGTTCTGTATCCGGATGCTTTCCATTAATTCATTAAGGTGAACTACTTTTAGTTTTTTCTTTACAGGTATAAACCGCTGTAAGGACTGACCGGTATTTTGAATTGCTGAAGAAGTTTCTATGGCAGGTATTTCTTCAGTTTCAGTAGGTTGAAATGTCAACGACTTTACAGGCTCTTCGCGTATGGTATCCGGTTTGTTTGTATATATGCTATTTGGAAACAAATGGGGCAGTCTCGCAGGTTTTTTGTGTTTGGGCTGAATCATCTCAACGCGTATTTGTTTTGCAACTTCTGGTTTACCGGGATTTTGTTTACCGATCATAGCTGTCTGCCTTTGATTTTTTTGAGGCGAAACAGTAATGATAACATTTGAAATAATGACGCATAAAATAATGGCGGCTACGAACCAAACCCGGTTATATTTTTTTCTGATTGCAGATTCCTTCAACAGGTTTTCCTCAAGTTTATCCCATATACCATCCCGGTTGAACCGGAATAGTTCGGGAATATCCTGCATAGAATATATTTCAGCAGCCATACGTTTATCCTGATTTTTTTCCTGCATGGTATTGCTGTTTTTGGGTAATGGTTTGCTGTAATAATTTTCTCGCTTTGTTTAACTGGCTTTTACTGGTACCTTCCGTAATACCCAGTAAAATGCTGATTTCTGTATGGGTATATCCTTCGATAATGAACAGGTTAAAAATGGTGCGGTAACCGGTTGGCAATGATGTGATATACCTGAAAATTTCATCAGCTGAAAGTTTTGAAAAAATATCTTCTGAGAGCGGCAGGGCCAGTTCATTATCTTCTGCAGGGACCAGTAATAAACTTTTTTTTCGCAGATACTGCAGGCATTCATTCACCATGATCTTCCGAATCCACCCTGTAAAGGCAGCTTCATTGGTATATTGAAATGAATGAAGATTTCTGAAAATCTGTAGAAAACAGTTCTGTACCGCTTCCTCTGCTTCACTGTCGTTTTTTAGGTAACGACGGCAGAGCAGGAACATTTTATCTGCATAAGACTCATACAGGTATTTCTGGGCAGTGAGCCTGTTTTGCCTGCACTCTTTTAAAAGAATTGATAAATCCAAACCTGTCATTTAAACAAGTTAAATGCAGATGGCAGTACAATGGTTGCCTGAATATTTATTTTTTTGAGATTTTAACAAACCCCATTCTGAAACCGTATATCAGCCCTCTGTTGAAGGGGTGCATATCGAATTATTGCCGTATTGGGTTCATGCTTAACAGAAATAATATGACTGCAGTTATGAAAAACATAACCATACAATGCCGGTAAAATGCCCGTAAGAAGAAAAACATTTTCCTTGCAGATCTGATCCTGTTCTGATATTTTAGATGACGAATATCTGCAGTTTGAAAAAGCATATAGGGGTATTGCTTTTATGCTTTGCCTGTTCCACTGCCCAAAAAATAACCGTTACAATGGGTGAAAGCTTATCGGCTAAATGGAAAGGTGCAACAGAAACAAATGTTATTAACGGCATTGGCGCCTACCATACAAAAACCAATACACTGGATGGGTATGTACTGCGTTTTGATTATTCGTACGATATGGTAAGCAAACTGAGCAAAGAACAACCTGTACGTGCAACCGCATCGGTAGGATCAAGGGATGCAAAAGGAAACCCTGTGCTCGTGCCAAGGAATAATCCGCAAACTACGGTAAACAACCCAAGATATAACGCAGACAAAGTGGTGCGGTATATGGATTTTTATTTTGACAAATCAGGAAAGGTGGATCATGTGATGGCGGAAGGTTATCCCGATTCAGTGTATTATATCAAACATAAATAATTGGCTGCTTTCAGAAACCGATTGACAGCAAAGGATAGTATTCCTTTATTTTCTCCTTCAGGTGTGATAAGGTAACTTCAATAGATAGCGGACTGGTATCTTTATTTTCGCTGTTGTTTTCACCCAGCCAGGCTTTGTATACGAGCTGCCCGTTCTGTTTATATTCAATCACCTTCCAGTAATAATCGGGTTCAAATACTTCATTCATTTTTTTGGGATGCGAAGGATGGATAAGCACCCCCGTCCACACATGGATACTGTCAACCGGTTTTTCATTGCTGTTCCCTCTCGATAATCGCATCACCGATTGTTCAACAGCCTGCCACTGGTGTTCATTAAAATAACTTGCCTGCGGACAGGTATTTGAATAGTACATGCTTTCCAGCGCCGCATCTTCTGCAAAATTAAAAGCGCTGAAAGGGTTGATATGCCCGCGGTCGCGGCGGTCATCGGGATGTTCCCGGTTCCAGCTTTTATATGCATCATCGTTCGCCAGTACTTTTCCTTCCAGTAAGGGGTCATTTGTAAACTTCGCGAACTTGCCGGTTCTTGGCATTTTGGGGCTTGCAGTGGCGTGTGCTGTCGTTTGAATATAATAGCCAACCAGTTCAGCAGATTGTACCGTGTCGAACCACATGGTATAGTAAGCATGATGGATTTCTACGGTATGCTGTGCTTTCGCATAAATACCGGAAACAAATAACAGCAGCAGGAGCAGAAAACGCTTCACGATGATTTTTCGTGGAAACTACGCAGAAAAAAAGAAGATTGTATATTTAATAGGGTAAAGAATGAAATGTTGCGATCAAACCCATAACACAACCCATCTTCATTCATAAATAACGCTATGAAACAGTTCTTAACCCGGCTTCTCTGCCTTCTTTTTTCCGTTGCAACGATCAACCGCTCCAGCGCACAGGGCGATTATCCCGCAGAAATCCGGAAAGCAGCAACTGAATTTGTCAGAACACTTGATAAAATGCATCGCGCAGCAGCCATGCTTTCGATCAGTGATTCATTCCGCACCACCTGGAACAATCTCCCCATTGGCTTAAGGCCCCGTTCCGGCATTAGTGTGGGTAATATGACTGATGAACAGCGTTTATTGTTCCATCGCCTGCTTTCCACTTCGCTGAGCTCACAAGGCTACCTGAAAGCAACCAGTATCATGCAGCTTGATAACCTGCTCGACAGGTTTTATGATACGCTCTATTATCGGAAAGAACTTCCGGATTCTGTTCACCAGTTTGTAAAAACATTGTTGTGGAGCACCAAAAATTATTACCTGTCATTTTTTGGCGATCCTGGTGATAGTATCTGGGGCTATAAAGTGGAAGGCCATCACCTGTCTGTCAATTTTACTTTTCATAAAAAAAATATCTCGGTTACACCCATGTTTGTTGGTACCGATCCTGCAGAATATATGACCACCGAATATGCGGGCCTGCGGGTATTGGGACAGGAGGAAGACCTTGGTATCAAACTGATCAGCCTGCTTACGCCTGCGCAAAAGAAAAAAGCAGTGATGGATACGGCTGTTCCGGGAGATATCATCACAGCAGCGGAAAGCGGAAAACGCCTCGTGAATTACTGGGGTTTGCGTGCGGCTGAAATGAATGCCCGGCAGAAGGCGATCCTGCAATACATGATACGCGAGTTTGTATATAACCTGGAATATGATAAGGCCGAAATGGAATATAATAAGATCCTGAAAGCCGGTGTCGATAAAATTTATTTTGGCTGGATCGGCAGCGACAAAGAAAAAGAAGCACACTATTATATCCTCAATGGCCCTACCTTTTTAATTGAATTTGATAACAACGGCGGTCCGCGGAAAAGCGCCAACCATATCCATGCAATATGGCGTGAAAAAGGGAATGAATACGGGGACGATGTTTTGCGCAAACACTATCTCTCAGAAAAACACTGATTCTCTGTTCTCCAAAATATCCTGGTTAACCTCTGCTGCTATGAAAAAAAACCGATCCCTTCTGCTCCTGCTAACGCTGCCAGTCCTGATTTCCTGTAATACCGGCGAACAGAAAAAAACAAATACTGATACGGCTGCCGGTCGCGAGTGGTGGAAAGAAGCCATCGTGTACCAGGTCTACCCGCGCAGTTTTAAAGACAGCGATGGCGATGGTATCGGCGACCTCAAAGGAATTATTTCAAAACTGGATTATATCAAAAGCCTCGGCGTTACTGCCGTTTGGCTCAATCCCATTTATTCCTCTCCGAACGACGACAATGGATATGATGTTAGCGATTACCGTGATATCATGAAAGATTTCGGGACGATGCAGGATTTTGATGCATTGCTGAAAGGCTTGCATGAAAGAAATATCAAACTCGTGATGGACCTTGTGGTAAACCACAGCAGCGATGAACATGAATGGTTCAAACAAAGCCGTTCTTCCCGAACCAGCCCTTACCGCAACTATTACCATTGGTGGGATGCCGAAAGAGGGAAACCCAATTACCGCTATAGTTTATTTGATATCAACCACGATGCATGGAAATATGATTCAACTACCAATGCCTATTACCTGCATTATTTCTCGCGCAAGCAACCCGATCTCAATTGGGAAAACCCTGCTCTCCGTAAAGAGGTATACGGCATCATGAAATTCTGGGCCGATAAAGGCATCGATGGTTTCCGGCTGGATGCATTTCAGTTTACTGCCAAAGACACCAGCTTCCCTGCGTTCCCCAAAGGGTTTGAAAATGACTTTGTAAAATATTATGCCATGGTTCCGGGCCTGCACAATTACCTGCAGGAAATGAATAAGGAAGTATTCAGTAAATACAATGTAATGAGTGTCGCCGAAGGTGCCGGCAATTCATTCCGGGACGCACATGAACTTGTAGATGCTTCGCGGAAAGAATTGAATATGGCTTACGCATTTGATGGGGTGGATATTGCGAAACCAGAAGGATACAGTATCCGGCGTCTGAAAGAAGTGTTCAGCCGATGGGATAGTGCATTTGCCCAAAACGGTTGGTTATCCATTTTCCTGGCGAACCACGACCAGGCAAGGATGGTGAGCCGTTTTGCAAGCGATGTACCGCAGTTCAGGGAACTATCGGCCAAGATGCTCAACACATTTATCCTTTCAATGCGCGGCACACCGTATTGTTATAATGGTGATGAACTCGGTATGACGAACGCCGGCTTTACCCGTATTGAACAATACCGGGATATGCCAACCCTGAACGAATACAAACACCTGCAGCAGACCGGCGGCGATATCCCGAAATTTTTAAAACAGATACAATTCAGCTGCCGCGATAATGGACGTACCCCTTTTCAATGGGACAGCAGTAAAAATGCCGGCTTCAGTACCGGTTTGCCCTGGTTGCAGTTGAATCCGAATTACCGGGATATTAATGTTGCGGTACAGGAGAAAGATGAAAAAAGTGTACTCAATTATTTCCGCCGCATGACGAAACTGCGGAAAGAAAATCCCGCATTGGTATATGGCGCTTATCAACTGGTTGATAAAAACAATCCATCGGTTTATGCCTATACCCGCGAATGGCAGGGGAAGAAATTCCTCGTGGTTTTGAATTTCACATCAAAAGCGGCTGCCTTTGATCCTGCTGCCGATCTTTCAAAAGCTAAAACGCTGATCAGCAATTACCCCGGTGGTTCGGCTGCAAAGCAGCTAAGGCCTTATGAGGCTGTGGTTTACCAGCTATAAAACCCGGCAAAAACTTGACCCACCTGCTGCATAGCGGTAAAAATGCATCACCCTTCTCCCATTTTTTATCTAAAAATTTGCGCAAGTAAATACTTGCTTATATATTTGCAAGCAAATACTTGCATAAATGGAAGCGAGAAGAGATGTATTCCAGGCCATAGCCGACCCTACCCGCAGGCAGATCATCGATATGGTGGCAAGGGAAAGCCTGAACCTGAATACCATTGCCGGTAATTTTAATATGAGCAGGCAGGCCATTTCATTACATGTGAAGATCCTCGAAGAATGCGGGCTGGTGAGCATCCGCCAGCAGGGCAGGGAAAGATATTGCGAAGCACAGCTGGACCAGTTAACAGAAATAGCAGAATGGGTGGAGCAATACCGGCGACATTGGGAAAGAAAACTGGACTCACTCGAACGATATCTTGAAAAACTGAAAAAAGAAAGAAAACATGGAAACAAACGCAAATGATACTTCCGATCGTGAACTGCGTATCTCGCGGCTCTTGCATGCACCCATCGATCTGGTATGGGAAGTGTGGACCAACGCCGATCATATCAAAAACTGGTGGGGGCCGGATGGCTTTACCAATACGATCCATGAAATGGATATGCAGGAAGGCGGCGAGTGGAACCTTATCATGCATGGACCTGATGGAACGGATTACAAAAACAAAAGTGTGTTCCGCGAAGTGGTGCCGATGAAACACATCATTTACGACCATGTATCGGCACCGAAATTTACAGCCACCATCCGTTTTGATGCAAGGGGCGAATCTACTTATATCGAGTGGCATATGCTGTTCCCTACCAAAGAAGAATTTATCCAGACCGTGAAAACCTTTAAAGCAGATGAAGGGCTCAGGCAGAATATCTCCAAGCTTGAGCGTTATATGCAGGCACAGCAACAGATCCGTAATCAATTAAAAACCGATACGATGGCACGCGTAAGTACTTATCTCAATTTTCCGGGTAATACCGAGGAAGCTTTCCGTTTTTACAAAACTGTTTTTCAGAGTGAATTCAATGGCGGCATACAACGCTTCGGCGATATACCTGCCGGGGACGGTGCACCACCCATTCCGGAAGCGGATAAAAAACTGATCCTGCATATTGAGTTACCGGTCCTTGGCGGGAAGCATATCCTTATGGCCACTGATGCACCGGCCAGTCTGGGTTTTACAGTTACACAGGGAAACAATATGCATATCATGCTCGAGCCCGAAAGCAGGGAGGAGACCCAAAGACTTTTTGAAGCACTGGCAGAAGGAGGAAACATCACGATGCCCTTACAGGATATGTTCTGGGGCGCTTATTATGGAAGCGTAACAGACCGTTTCGGCATTAACTGGATGGTGAACTGTACCGTAAAATAAAATAATACTAACTTAGGTTAGCTGTATTTGCCTGGCAATCACTTTCAGTGCCTGTCAGTGCATTTAGTGGTAACTGAAATAATGTAAAGATCAAAAGTCAGGATAAAGTTCGCTAAAGAGAAGGTCGCTTTTATTTATAAATAAATCTCTGTTATGAAATCCACCAACACCTGGTATTGGGTCGTTACGATCCTGTTTGCTGCCTTTATGCTTTTTTCGGCCATCCCGAATATCATGAATACAAAAGAATCGATAGACATGATCAGCGGGCAACTGGGTTACCCGGCCTATTTTGTGCCTTTTATCGGCCTGGCCAAAGCTGCGGGCTGTATCGCGATACTGATCCCTTCATTCCGCAGGATAAAAGAGTGGGCTTATGCCGGGTTATTCTTTGATCTCTCAGGGGCGATCTATTCCATACTGGTAAAGGAAGGGTTTCAACTGCCCATGCTGGTAATGGTATTACCGGTAGCTTTCTTGTTTGTTTCTTATTTTCTCTGGCATAAAAAACTGGCAGCCGCGTAAGTAATTCATAAGGCTAAGATTTTTTCATCGCAGAGTCGCGGAAAACGCAAAGTTTCGCAGGGAGTGCAATAATTCACGATCACCCATTCACCATTAACGGATTCAAGAATTACGGATTACCGAATTGAATACTCACTACTGCACAGAGATTCACAGAGCCGGTTAAAAAAGTTCACATCATATATTCACCATTGCCCATTCACCATTCACAGATTGACGAATTACGGATTGAGTAATCAATACATCTCTTCACTTCAACATTCGACATCGCTTGTTCGATATTCACTTGTTCTGCGCAACGTTTATTCAAGGCGGAATACAAGCGCTTCCGATTTTGCGATGGATTCATTCAGGTCGAAAATGAATTGAATCGTATTTCCGCTGCGGCTGACGGATACTTTCCCTTTCTGGCCCAGTAGCGTGGCAGATTGTATTGCATCGGCAATTCTTCCTGTAAGCTCAAGTTTCCCTGATAGCTTTTCATTTTCCGCAGTTTGATAAATGGCATATACGGTTTTTCCTTTCCGGGTAAATACCCAGTTGCCCTGTTTGGGTAAACCGGGGTCGGCTTCAGTTTCATAAATGGCTTCGCTGTTTGTTTTCATCCAGGCGCCCACCTGCTGCAATCGCTCATAGGCAACAGGATCCCACTCGCCATCAGGGCCCGGACCGATATTCAATAACAGGCTGCCGTTTTTACTGATGATATCCGTTAAAAGGTGAATGATCTTACGCGAAGATTTGTACTTGTCATTCGGAACATACGACCATGAGTTTCCCATCGTGATACAGCTTTCCCACGGATAAGGCAGGTATGCATCAGGCACGGCCTGCTCAGGTGTAACATAATTTTCATATTCACCATGAACGGTCCTGTCCACCACCAGTAATCCCGGCTGATAATCTCTCGCCATCGCCGCGATACGCGGCATATCAATATCCTGGTCGTAAGGGATGGTTCTTTGCCATTCAACACTTGTATCAATACTGCTGAGCGGGCGCACCCATCCGCCATCCAACCATAAAATATCCATGCGGCCATATTCACTCATCAGTTCTTTGACCTGGTTATAGGTGAACTTTTTAAAGCCATCCCATTTTTCCGGGTATTTTTTGGGATCGTAAGAAACATTCCGGCTTTTCGGCGGAAAGTAACGCCACCAATAATGATCCGTGTTCCAGTCGGGCTTTGAAAAATATGCGCCGATCATAAAATTTTCTTTCCGGAATGCATCAAAAATTTCTTTTGCCACATTGGCTTTGGGGTTCCCCGCAAAAGGAGATTTGCTGCTGGTGATTTTATAATCTGTTTCATGCGAATCGAACATGCAAAAACCATCATGGTGTTTGGTAGTGAAAACCACGTAACGCATACCTGCATCTTTTGCTGCTGCTGCCCATTTCTGCGGATCAAATTTTACCGGGTTAAAACTGGTTTGCAGGTTTTGATATGCTTTGAGGTAAGTGTACCAATCAGACGAATAAGGCCCGCGCCTCACCGTCCAGCCCTCATCTTCGGGGCAAATGCTCCAGCTTTCCACTACGCCCCACTGGCTGTAAGTGCCCCAGTGCATCAATAAACCGAACTTGATCTTTTGCCATTCGGAAAGCTTTTGCTGCACAAGCGGATCCGACGGGGCTTTGTAACGGTAACTCGCGGTATGCTGCTGCGCATAAACCCCAACGGCACTAAGCGTAACCAGCAGCAGGAAAATTTTTTTCATATATCAGGGAAAGATTTTTTGCAGAAAAGCATCTATGTATTTTAATGTCGGAGTAAACCAGGGTTCAAATAAACAGAACGCATGCGGCGCACCGAGAAAACTATGCAGTTCAGAATATATATGGTATTGATTGAGGATAGCAATAAAATCTTCCCTCCCTGCATGCATCCGATCAACACTGCTGTTCAGGAAAAGTGTGGGCGGAGTGTAAGGCCCGGCATAACTTAACGCAGATCCGGTTTCCCATAATTTCTCATTTCCCTTGCGGGGATAACCAAACCAGTAAGTAGCGGCCGAAGTGCGTTTGCTGTCATCTCCTTCGCCAGACTCAGGATGTGTGAATGAGAGTATACCATCGATATCGATCACTGCATGTACATTGGTTCCGGTGTTGCTGCTGCTGTTTCCTTCAAACAATGGCATATTACCGGTTGCTCCGAGAAAAGCAGCAAGCTCGCCACCGGCAGAAAAACCTGCTGCGCAGATACGGCTGCTGTCGATGCCATATTCTTTTGCATGCTCTTTTACCCAGCGGACCGCAGCTTTCAGATCGTACACGGCAGCAGGAAAAAGCGCTTCAGTCGATAAACGATATTCCGGTGTAAAACAGGTATAACCCATACCGGCAAGATATTTTGCGAGTGTATGGTGTTGTGTACGGTTACCGGTTCGCCAGCCGCCCCCATGAATAATCATGATCGCAGGTTTTTTAACAGCAGATTGTTTTACCGGCCGGAATATATCCAGTTGTAAGGCCCTTTTTCCTGTGCTCGCGTAAACAATATTTTTTTCTTCACGATAAGTACCCGCTGCCGGCTCTGTTACCTGTGTGGCTTCAGGGTTTGATTTTTTGGTGCCGGTCCATGCGCTGTACATGCTGTAAGAAGTATCGGGCTTTCCGGTGATACCTGCATAGGATTGCGCACCGGAAGAAACAGTTGCGAAAAGAAAAATAATAAGAAGACAATTTTTCATGATCGTTTAATCGGGTAAAAATTACAGATAATCCCCTGAATGCAAAAGTTTTCGAAACGGCTTCCTTTTTTGTACCGGCGAAAACACCTATCTATGTAATTCTTTTAATAGCCAGTATCTGCCCGATGAAACGATTACACTGTTTGTCGCTTTTTTTCTTTTCCTGCCTGTTGTATACGGTTGCCGGTGCCCAAACGGTATTTGATTCTGTACGAACAGTTGTTTCGAAACAAAGAATTTCGGCCGCTTTATATATTTATGATGAACAGGTAAAGCGGAAAGATTCCATATACTCCATCAGTTCACTGCAACAGCTAGAAAAAATAGCGGAGGAACTCAACGACGCTTCCCTTCATAGTTTTTCCATTTCGTTGCTGGCCGATCAGTATGCACGCATACGGGGCTTTAACAGCTACTCCACACAGCTTCATGAATCGGCGGTGGCCATGGCTCAAAGAACCGGCGATGAAATGATGATGGGGATCTGTCTGTACCGGATGGGTGGTTATTACTACAGTTTTAAAAATTACCCACTCGCTTATGAGTACTTGCTCAAAGCAGATAATTATTTTCAGAAGCTTGGTTACAATGATGTGCCTGATATCGATAAGATCCTTTTTTTCATCGGTGGCATTTATTATGAAACAGGTAACTATGCTAAATCAGAAACTTATCTCCGGCAGATACAGGAACTCGGTTCGGTAACCAATTATCTCCGCAAGCAATCGCTGAATACCTTGGCGATGATCTATAAAAACCAGAAGGATACGGCAAAGGCCTTGCTGTATTTTCAGAAAACACTGGGTGAGGCCGTGCGGCAAAAAGACTCTGCATGGATAGGCATCAGCTATAGCAATATGGGTAACCAGTACCTGGCAATGGGTGATGATGAAAAAGCTTTTCCCCTTTTGCAAAAGGCTTTTCAACTTTGCCTGGACCACCATCTTCCGGAGGAAGCTTTTTCAGACCTTTTATCGATCGCAAAGATCGACATAAAGAAAGGCCGGTTAAAAGAAGCAGCTGCAACGATCGCAAAAGCGATGGGTATCCCGGGTAGTCCTTTTGGATGGAATGAAAGAAAAATTCTCTATGAAACCCAGGCAGCTTTTTACCAGGAAAACCAGGAACCCCGGAAAGCGGCAGAGGCTCTGGCATTGCTGATGCAGACAAAAGACAGCATCGCGGCACTTCGCGACAGGCAGGATTATGAAAAAGTACTGTTGCGGGTGGAAATGGAAAAGCATGCAGCCGATATCGGCAAACTGGAAACAACTGCAAACGCATCAAGGATCCTGCGCAATGCTGTGATCATAGCATTGGTGTTGCTTTTACTGGTGTTGCTGTTATTGTATGGCCGCTACCGTTTAAAAGCCAAAAACACTTCAGCTATTTTGCAGGCACAAAAAACGATGGCCGAAGAAAAACTGAAACATGCACGTCAACTTTTGCAGGATTTTATGCAGAACAACCGGCAGAAAAATGAACTGATCGAGAAATTTTCTGCAGAGCTCGAACGGCTGAAAGCAAATCTTACCGGTAACCCGGCTTACGAAGAAAGACTGAACAGTTTTGAAAAGCTGGTACAGTCTACTATCCTCACCGATGAAGAGTGGTTGAATTTCCGCTCGCTTTTTGAAAAAGTATATAAAGATTTTTTTATTCGCCTCGCGCAGAAACTGCCGGGTCTTTCAGTGATTGAAACACGGCTTCTCTCGCTGGTAAAACTAGGGATGAATAGCCGCGAGATCGCCAATATGACGGGTATGCCGCCAGAAGAAGTGGATCAGCTGAAAACAAGCGTGAAGAAAAAAGTTCACCCGGTTGAAGACGGCATCACACTCGAAGACCTTGTAAAAGCGATCTGAACCACAGAAGCGGATCATCAGTAACTTAGCCGGATGAAATATATTTGCCTTCTCCTGTTTTTGTCACTGACCCTTTCGGTAAGGGCGCAAACGCCTGCTTTAACCATTCCTTCTTTTCACTTCCTGCAAAAAAGCGGGAAAATGTTCGGGAAAGAAAATATCCCCGCGGGCAAACCGGTGGTTTTTATTTTTTTTGATGTTACCTGCGAACATTGCCGCCAGTCCATGCAATACCTGGATACCCAAACCGGTAAATTCAAAAACTGCCAGTTGTATCTGGTAACCATGGATCCCGGGTCAAGTGCGGAAGCTTTCCTTTCTACTTACGGTCCGGGAATAAGCCGTATGAAAAATACCCTCCTTCTCCGGGATACCCGGCGGCAGTTCATCATTGCATTTGGCCCGAAAAAATTCCCTTCTCTTTTTGTGTACTCATCCAAACAGCAGTTGCTGTTTTACTGCGATGAAGAAAAAGACCTTGACCGTTTTGTACAGGCTGTACTATCTGCCAAATAAAAACACCCCCGAAAGGAGGTGTTTTATTGGTAAAAGAATATTTATAAAGTAGAAAGATCGATGACAAAACGGTATTTCACGTCTGAACGCACCATCCGCTCATAGGCTTCGTTGATATACTGCATCGGGATCACTTCGACATCCGAAACAATATTTTTGTCTGCACAATAATCCAGCATTTCCTGTGTTTCATTGATCCCGCCGATCATTGATCCGATAATGCTTCTCCTTTTCGTGATAAGTGAAAACGGGGAAAGCGAAGGCTCTTTTGAAGGCAGGCCAACGATCAGCAGTTTCCCCTCCAGGTCTAGCAGGTCGAGATATTCAGTATAATCGTGATCAGCTGATACGGTATCGAGTATCACATCAAAATGACTGTTGTGTTTTTTCATGGCCTCTTTATCCGTAGACAGCAGAAAATGATGCGCACCCAGCCGCACGGCATCCGCTTCTTTTGAAGGGGAAGTGCTGATCACAGTTACATCGGCACCAAAAGAAACAGCAAACTTCACACCCATGTGACCAAGTCCGCCCAACCCCACCACCGCTACTTTTTGCCCGGGTTGCACATTGGCAAATTTCAAAGGGGAATAAGTGGTGATACCTGCGCAAAGCAATGGCGCTGCAGCGGCAGGATCGAGTTTGCGGGATATGCTGAGCACATAATGCTCTTTAACAACAATTACCGACGAGTAGCCACCCTGCGCAATGGTTTTGCCATCGCGTTCGATGGCGTTGTAGGTACCTGTCATGCCTTCTTCACAATATTGTTCCATATCGCGGCTGCAGTTTTTGCAGGTTCCGCAACTGTCTACCATCACACCCACACCAACAAGGTCGCCTATTGCAAATTTGCTTACTTCGGAGCCCGTTGCCAGTACTTCGCCGATGATCTCATGGCCGGGAACCATGGGATATATCGATCCGCCCCATTCGTTCCGGGCCTGGTGGATATCGCTGTGGCAAACACCACAAAAAAGAATTTTTACCTGTACATCGTGACTGCCGATTGAACGGCGCTCGAAAGAATACGGTTGAAGGGGAGATTTTTCATCCAATGCTGCATAAGCTTTAGCCGGGATCATCTGTCTTGATTTTTTGTGATTGATTTTACAAATGCGGTTTCAAAAATAGGAAAGCGGTGGGATAACCGTTTCTGTTCTTACGAAAACGCTTTCTTAACAACCATAAAGTTGTTCTGTTGTTCGCGAAAAAAAAGGGTTAATCGTCAATAAATTGTATTTTTCTCAGAAATGAAGGATTTTTATGCGGGTTCTTTTCTGTACCAAAAAGATAGCAGCCATAATAATTGCCGCAAGCCTGTTACTCCCCCGGGTTTCTTTTACGCAAACAGGCAGGCCCAATATTCTCGTCATTTTTTCTGATGATCATGCACAGCAAACCATCAGCGCTTATGGAAAAAGCCTGATGGAGACACCCAATATCGATCGCATTGCAAAGGAAGGCGCCATTCTGCGGAATACTTTTGTAACCAATTCGCTTTGTGCCCCCAGCCGGGCCGTTCTGCTTACAGGGAAATACAGTCACCTGAACGGGCTAAAAGACAATGATCCCAAACGACGTTTTGACGCATCGCAGCAACAAGTGCAAAAACTGTTGGGCGCATCGGGCTATCAAACCGCCTGGATCGGAAAATGGCATTTGCAGACATTGCCACAGGGTTTTGATTTCTGGCGCATCCTTCCCGACCAGGGGCATTATTATGAGCCCGACTTTATTAATATGAAAAATGATACGGCCAGGTACCATGGGTATGTGAGTAACCTGATCAGCGATTTTTCGCTCGACTGGCTCTCGCAGCGCGATCCGGCAAAACCTTTTTTCCTGGTAGTGGGAGAAAAAGCCACACACCGTTCATGGCTGCCCGATCTTACTGACCTTGGCGCTTATGACACTATTTCTTTTCCGGAGCCTGCCAATTTTCATGATGGGTATGCAAAACGGGTTGCAGCCGCTAACCAGGATATGACCATTGCACGCACCATGCAATTGCAAAGCGACCTGAAAGTAGGTGTAAATTTTTCTGCGAGAGACGACTCACAATACGGAAGGATGACGGATGAGCAAAAATCGGGGTATAAAAAATATTACGACAGGATAACAGCGGAATACAATGCCGTAAAAAAAGACAGCCTGCAATTGCTGAACTGGAAACTGCAGCGTTACCTGAAGGATTACCTCGCTACGGCAAGATCGCTCGACAGGAATATCGGCCGCATTCTCCGCTACCTCGATTCAACAGGGCTCTCAAAAAACACGGTCGTCATCTATGCATCGGACCAGGGTTTTTACATGGGTGAACATGGCTGGTTCGACAAAAGATTTATGTATGAAGAAAGCCTGCGCACGCCACTGGTGATGCGTTATCCCGGTCATATCAAACCCGGAACGGATATCGGCCGCATGATCGTGAATATTGATTTCGCGCCAACTTTCCTGGATGCGGCAGGTGTTTCCAAACCTGCCGATATGCAGGGCGAAAGTTTTCTTCCGTTGGTATCGGGTAATCAGAAACAAACATGGAGAACCGGGATGTACTATCATTATTATGAATATCCCGAACCGCACAGGGTTGCCCCGCATTTTGGTATCCGGACGGAAAAATATAAACTCATCCGTTTTTACGGGGTGCATGATGCATGGGAATTATATGATCTTACAAATGACCCGGCCGAAATGAATAACCTGTATGGTGAGCCGCGTTATAACAAAACAATCCTTACTTTAAAAGCCCGCCTGCTGAAACTGGCTGCCTTTTATAAAGACAAGGAAGCCGTGAAAATCATGGAACAGAAAACGGGTACATCGTCCCGCTGAATAGGGGCGGAAAACATTGTGCATATTGATTACCACATATTCCGGAGAACCTTACCCGGGTACCCGGAAGGAATGAGTTTATATACAGAATACTAATTTGTAGTAAGCCTGATACGCAGTTTAAGAAAACGTTTTCGCAGAAAGCGGCAGTGGGCAGTATGCACAGAATCATTTAATATGGTAAATTAGGCTGATGCAGGAATGGGTGGATTGCTCACTCGTTTAACATCGCATGATTCTGTCATTATCTCTAATTGCTTGCTCCCATGAAAAAGAAAAACAATGCCATCAGCCGGAGGGATTTTCTTAATCACTCCGCAAAACTTGCAACGGGCTCTGTTATCCTCAGCGGTTTTCCAACGATTGTTCCGGCCACTGTGTTTGGAAAATCTGCCCCGAGTAACCTGATCAATGTGGCATCTATTGGTTGCGGACGTATATCCACCACGCATGATATGACCGGTATTGCAAAATATGCAGGTGCGAGGATCATTGCTGTCTGCGATCTCGACAAAGCCAGGGCAACTGCAGGTGTAGCAGCAGTAAAAAGCAATTATATCAAAGGTGCGGCATCAAATGGGGGATTAAAAGGCGATTGGGATATTAAAGTGTATACGGATTATAAAGAGCTGTTGCAGAATAAAGACATTGATGCAGTGCATGTGAGTTTGCCTGATCACCAGCATGCGGTTGTTTCAGTTCATGCGGTAAATGCGGGTAAGGATGTTTACCTGCAAAAACCGGCTTCTTTAACGATTGAGGAAGGAAGGATACTCAGCGATGCGGTAAAACGCACTGGCCGTATCCTGCAGATGGGAAGCCAGCAACGATCCATGGATCCCTGGCCGCAATTTAAAAAAGCCTGTGAGCTTGTTCGCAATGGCCGGATCGGTAAACTGGTTACGGTGGAAGTGGGTTTGCCCGGCGACCCCGGTGGTGGTAACAAAACGCCGATGCCCGTTCCTTCCACATTGGATTATGATGCCTGGCTGGGCCCCACACCGGATGTGTATTATACAGAAGACCGCGTGCATTCGCAGGATGCATCGCTGAAAGGTGTATCGAGCCGGCCGGGATGGCTGCGCTGCGAACAGTTTGGCGCGGGTATGATCACAGGATGGGGTGCGCAC
>SAIX01000077.1 GCA_004028765.1 Chitinophagaceae bacterium
CCAGGATGATCAATCCCATTACAATCGTAACCAGGATAGCGATCTCGATCAGGAAGATCAATAAACCACCACCGCCACGCTGTTCTTTCGCAGTAAATTCCTGTATAATTGAAAGCGGCAAACGGGAAAGGATACCCACCATGATGATGATAGAAGTACCGTTACCAAGGCCTTTGTCCTGGATTTTTTCACCCAGCCACATTACAAACAGGGTGCCTGCTGTAAGCGTGATCACAGTTGAAAAACCAAAGAAAGTTTTATAGGCTGGCAAGATCGCTTCTGCGTAACCGGGGCTGTTGAGATACGCCACATAAGCGCCGGCCTGGAAAATGGTAACAATCACTGTAAGATAACGTGTCCACTGGTTGATCTTTTTTCTTCCGCTCTCCCCTTCTTTCTGCACTTTCTGCAATTGCGGAACCAGGATGGTCATCAGCTGCATAAAGATAGAAGCGGAGATATAGGGCATGATACCCAATGCAAGGATAGAGGCCTGGGAAAAGCCGCCGCCAGCAAACATATCGAAGATACCCAGCAGGCCATTGCTTTTGGCAGCCTTTTGTGCAAGTTCGATTTTATTGGGATCAAGACCGGGTAATACAATGTGGTTACCGAGACGGTAAGTAAATACCAGGGCAAGCGTAACAATGATCTTATTCCGCAGTTCCTCGATAGCCCAGATATTCTGTAAGGTCTGAATTAATTTTTTCACTGAGATGCAATTGAGAGCGTTAATTACTAAAACCAGAAAGGCGCACTGCGTGCACCTGGCAATTTACGTTAAAATTACTTCAGAATTTCAACGCTGCCACCTGCTGCTTCCACAGCGGTTTTTGCTTTTTCACTGATCGCATTCACTTTAAAAGAAAGTTTGGCTTTCAGTTCGCCTGTTGCCAGCACTTTTACTTTATCCGTACGGCCAACGAGACCGTTGATATATAAATTCTCGAGGCTGAATTCAGTGAACCCGTATTTCTCAACCAGTTGATCGATCTGTCCGAGGTTAAACACTTTGAATTCAACACGGTTGTTATTTTTAAAACCACGTTTGGGGATACGGCGCTGGATCGGCATCTGTCCGCCTTCATGGGCCATTTTACTTTTGTAACCGGCGCGGCTTTGACCACCCTTGTTACCTTTTGTGGAAGTACCACCCTTACCGGATGCTTCACCACGACCAATACGCTTTTCTTTGTGTGTTGAGCCTGCAGCAGGCTTGAGACTGTGTAGTTTCATGTTTATCTGATTTGTACTTACGGGGAATCACCCCTCGCTTGATTAATTAAGAATTAACAATTAATAATTGAAACAAAAATGAATAATCAAAGGGAGGTCCGCTCTAATTATTCATTCTTAATTATTAATTATTCATTCGCCTTTAGGCGCTGACTTCTTCCACTTTCACCAGGTGGCTTACTTTGTTAACCATTCCCAGTATCTGGGGAGTGGCTTCCACTTCACGGGAAGCATGCAGTTTTTTCAAACCTAGTGCAATCAGTGTCTGCTTCTGGCGCTCAGATCTGTCGATCCCGCTTTTTACCTGTGTTATCTTGATCTTTTTCATGATAGTATCTTTTGTCTGCGCTTTCCGCAGGAATTATCCATTGAATACTTTGCTCAGCTTCAGGCTGCGGTTCTTCGCTACCTGTACAGGTTCACGCAGCAGGCCCAATGCCTTGATCGTTGCTTTTACCACATTATGCGGATTGGCAGAACCGAGGCTTTTAGCAAGTACGTCGGTTACACCGGCACTTTCCAGTACAGCACGCATGCTGCCTCCGGCGATCACACCGGCACCATGAGCAGCGGGTTTGATCAGCACTTTGGCTGCACCATCTTTTGCCCACTGATCGTGAGGGATGGTACCATGCATTACCGGAACTTTTACCAGGTTCTTCTTGGCATCTTCAATACCTTTTGAAATGGCTTCCTGAACTTCTTTTGCTTTACCGAGGCCCTGTCCTACCACGCCACTTTCATTACCTACCACCACCAGTGCAGAGAAGCTGAAAGTACGTCCGCCTTTTGTGGTTTTTACCACACGGTTAATCGCAACTACTTTCTCTTTCAGTTCCAGTTCACCACCGGATTTTACTTTATTTAAACTTACTTTAGACATTTATCTAAGGATTAATGGTTGTTCGCTAATTAGAATTGAAGACCGCCTTCTCTTGCACCTTCTGCTACTGCTTTTACACGACCATGATAGAGGTTACCACCGCGATCGAATACACAGGTTGTGATTCCGAGTGATGCCGCTTTTTTTGCCAGCGCTTCTCCTACCAGTTTGGCTTTATCGCTTTTTGTGCTTTTCTGTGCAGCGATATCTTTATCCCTCGAAGAAGCAGATGCCAGCGTTACCGCATTATCATCATCGATCAGCTGAACATAGATATCAGCGTTACTTCTGAAAACCGCCAGGCGGGGTTTTACAGCCGTACCAGCCACTTTCTTACGAATGCGGTAGCGGATCTTCTGCCTTTGCAATAATTTACTCATTGTTTTATTTTTTGGTCTCCCGATGCTGCCGGAAGATTGTGATTGTTTGATTCGTTTTGGGTTTACTGGTTTCCCGGTTTATTAGTCATTGATTTCTTTGTTTCTTTAAACGGGCCACTAATAAACCAGTAAACAAATAAACCAACAGCCTTTTCAACTTACTTACCGGCCGCTTTACCTGCTTTCCTTCTCAGAATCTCACCAGCGTATTTCACACCTTTTCCTTTGTATGGTTCAGGTTTACGCAGGCTACGCAGTTTGGCTGCCACCTGTCCGATCAATTGCTTGTCGATCCCTTCCAGCAAGATCTTCGGGTTCTGGCCTTTTTCAGTCACCGTATTTACTTTCAGTTCCTTCGGGATTTCAAAGATGATATTGTGTGAATAACCCAAAGCAAGATCAAGCAGGTTACCGGTATTGGCGGCTTTAAAACCCACACCCACCAGTTCCAGTTCTTTCTTATATCCCTCAGTAACACCTTTTACAAGATTCGCGATCAGGGCGCGGTACAGTCCATGCATGGCACGGTGACGGATCTGATCGGTAGGGCGGCCAAAATTCACCACTCCATCTTTCAGTTCTACAATGATATCCCTGTCAACAGCCTGCTTCAGTTCACCTTTCGGTCCTTTTACAGTAATTACATTATCCGATCCCACGGTAATGGTTACACCCTGTGGAACTGTGATTGGTTTTTTTCCGATACGAGACATAGTCGTTGTTGTTTTATTGTTTCGAATTTCCCGCTCCGTGTTCAGCCCCGACTAAAGGCTTAATTGTCAGAACAGGTGTTTATATACCGGTGCAAAGCACCTGATAAGATTAATAGATGTAGCAAAGAACCTCACCACCTACATTCTGTGCCTTGGCCTGTTTGTCGGTCAATACACCTTTGGAAGTACTCAGGATCGCAACACCCAGCCCGTTGATCACACGTTTCACTTCGGAAGGTTTTGCATACTGGCGCAGACCCGGGCGGCTTACACGTTCCAGGGAACGGATGGCTGCCTGCTTGGTTTGCGGATCATACTTCAGGGCGATCTTGATCAAACCCTGTTTGTTATCATCCTCAAACTTGTATTTGAGAATATAACCCTGCTCATACAGAATCTCTGTTAAACGCTTTTTCAGGTTTGAAGCGGGAATCTCTACCAGCCTGTGGCCAGCCATCTGCGCATTACGAATTCTGGTCAGGAAGTCTGCTATAGGATCAGTTACCATGTTTATAAAGAATTAGTTCTTGTAAATATTTATTTGTTTACTGGGTACCTGGTTTCTGCTTCGCGTCAATTCAGACGGGATGCAGTTAACCGGTTTTACCAGCTTGCTTTTTTCACACCGGGGATCTGGCCATTCAGCGCCATATCGCGGAACACGATCCTCGAGATGCCGAAGTAGCGCATATATCCTTTCGGACGGCCGGTTAACTGGCAACGGTTCTTAAGCCTTACCGGAGAAGCATTTTTAGGAAGCTTATCCAGCGCAGCATAATCACCTGCAGCTTTCAGGGCAGCACGCTTTTCAGCAAACTTGGCAACCATTTTCTCACGCTTGTTTTGCCTTGCGGTAATTGATTTTTTTGCCATGTGATATTAGTTGTTTTCTTTTTTAGCATTCTTGAAAGGCATTCCCAGTTCTTTCAGCAGCTCATAAGCTTCTTCATTACTGTTGGCCGTTGTAACAAAAGTGATATCCAGGCCAGTGATCTTATTCACTTTATCGATATCGATCTCGGGGAAGATGATCTGCTCTGTAACGCCCAGGGTATAGTTGCCACGGCCGTCAAAAGCCTTATCACTGATTCCTTTGAAATCACGTACACGGGGCAGTGCCACAGATACGAGCCTGTCGAGGAATTCATACATCTTCTCGCCTCTCAGCGTAACGCGTGCGCCGATCGGCATACCTTTACGCAGTTTGAAGTTTGAGATATCTTTTTTAGACATGGTGGGAACAGCTTTCTGACCAGTGATCATGTTCAGTTCTTCCACGGCAATATCTACCAGTTTCTTGTCTGTTACCGCGCCGTTAACGCCACGGTTGATGCAGATTTTTTCCAGTTTGGGAGCCTGCATTACGGTTTTGTATGCAAACTTCTTCATCAAAGCAGGAATCACCTCTTTGGTGTATTTATCTGCCAGTCTCGGAGTGTATTTTACAGTACTCATTATTTGATTACCTCCCCTGATTTTTTAGAGATACGTACTAATTTTCCGTTTTCACGGGTGCGTTTTGCTTTGGTGGGCTCCCCTTTTTTTGCATCCCACAACATCACATTGCTGATATTGATAGGTGCTTCTTTCTTCACGATACCACCCTTGGTATTTGCAGCTGAGGGTTTGGTGTGCTTGGTGGCGATGTTCACCCCTTCCACAACAACACGGCCTTTATCTACAATTACTTCCAACACCTTACGCGGCTTTTTCAAGTCCTTGTCATCACCGGCAATCACCACAACAGTGTCACCTTTTTTGATGCTGAATTTAGGTTTGAATCTTGTACTCATTTTTTTTACGCTTAATGCTTAACGCTAAACGCTGAACGCTTAGACTTGAATATTTATCTTTTGCCATTGCCTTACGCGTTAAGCGACGGGCACCGGCATATTGTTTTACAATACTTCAGGAGCCAGTGAAATGATCTTCATGTATCCTTTATCACGGAGTTCCCTTGCTACCGGTCCGAAAATACGCGTACCACGCGGCTCATCGGCATTGTTCAATAATACAACCGCATTGTCATCGAAACGGATATAAGATCCGTCTTTGCGACGCAGTTTGTTCGTGGTGCGAACGATAACCGCTTTTGAAACAGTACCTTTTTTGATACCACCTGCGGGGATCGCATCTTTTACCGTAACCACGATCTTATCACCGATCTTGGCATAATCCTGGCCACTGTTTCCGAGTACCCTGATACAGAGAACTTCTTTTGCACCACTGTTATCAGCTACGTTTAACCTGCTTTCTTGCTGAATCATTTTTTTAGCTTTTAGCTGTTAGCTCCCGGTTTACCGGGATAAATATTTTTCAGAGGCTGGGGCTGTGCATTCGCTGGCAACCATCAGCATGATCTCCGCCGCAGCGGGAAAATTATTTCGCTTTTTCTACGATCTCAACCAGTCTCCAGCGTTTTGTTTTGCTGAGCGGACGGGTTTCCATGATCTTCACGATATCACCGATACCGCACTCACCTTTCTCGTCATGAGCATGGAATTTGGTCGTTTTCTTTACGAACTTACCATAGATCGGGTGTTTTACTTTTCTTTCAACCGCAACGGTAATGGTCTTGTCCATTTTGTCGCTGGTTACAACACCTGTTCTTGTTTTACGCAAATTTCTTACTTCAGCCATTGTTATTCTTTTTAAGCTTTGAGCCGCAAGCTTTGGTTGCGAACTACTTTATGTTTTAAGCAAAAGCTCATAGCCTCAGCTATCAGCCCACAGCTATATCAGATACCCAATTCTTTTTTCTTCAGTTCCGTTTTCAGACGGGCAATATCCCTGCGGAGACTGCGTACGTTCATCGGATTCTCCAGCGGAGAGATCGCATGTGCGAATTCAAGTTTTTTCAGGCGCAGCTGATCTTCCTGGATCTTTGCCTGCAGATCGGCCACAGAGAGTTCTTTTATCGACCTGTTGAATTCGTATGATTTTTTATTTGCCATTGTTCTCGGTTTGAATGTTTACACTGGATTAAGCCTGCAGGTCCCTTCTCACAACAAATTTGGTTGCGATCGGAAGTTTCTGGGCGGCAAGGCCCATCGCTTCTTTGGCCACTGCTTCGGGAACGCCATCACATTCGAAGATGATACGTCCTGGTTCAACCACGGCAGCCCAGAATTCGGGGTTACCTTTACCTTTACCCATCCTTACTTCAGCGGGTTTGCGGGTAATGATCTTATCCGGGAAAATACGGATCCAAACATTCCCTTCCCTCTTCATGGCACGGGTCATGGCCTGGCGGGCAGATTCAATCTGGCGGTTGGTTAACCAGATCGGCTCCAGCGCCTTCAGCGCATATGAACCAAAGGAAATGGAAGTACCACGTTTTGCCACCTCGCGGATGCGTCCTTTTTGCTGCTTCCTATGTTTACTTCTTTTTGGCTGTAACATCTAAGTCGGTTTGAAAAATTTGAAAATTTGAAAATTTGAAATTGATGTGGTTTGAAATCATTTCCAGATCGCCACATTTTCAAATTTAGTTTCTGCCTCTGCCTCCTCCACGGTTATCACGTCCACCACGGTCTCCGCCGCCACGACGGTCATCTCTCCTGTCGCCACCCCTGCGGTCATGACGGTCATCGCCACGGCCTTCTCTTCTTTCGCTCATATCATTTTTACCACCAACAAAATTGGGGTTCAGTTCACGTTTACCAAGTACTTCTCCTTTACAGATCCATACTTTGATACCGATCTTACCATATACGGTCTGTGCATATACATTGGCATAATCAATATCCATACGGAAAGTATGCAACGGGGTACGGCCCTGCTTGAATTCTTCGCTGCGCGCAATCTCGGCACCCCCCAAACGGCCGCTCAGTTTCACTTTGATGCCTTCAGCACCCATACGGAGTGTGGAAGCAATCGCCATTTTGGTAGCACGTTTGAAATTGATACGGTTCTCGATCTGCCTTGCGATGGTATCACCAACGATAGTGGCATCCAGTTCCGGGCGACGGATCTCGAGGATGTTGATCTGAACATCTTCTTTACCTGTCAGCTTCTTCAGCTCTTCTTTGATACGGTCAACCTCACCACCACCTTTACCGATAATGATACCGGGTTTGGAAGTATGTATGGTTACGATCAGC
>SAIX01000078.1 GCA_004028765.1 Chitinophagaceae bacterium
ACGTATAACGAGAAAGAAAATATCTCGGCAATCATTCATGCCGTATTTTCCCTCCAGCAGCAGTACCATATCCTAGTGATCGATGATGGTTCGCCCGATGGAACTGCGGATATCGTAAAGGGCCTCATGAAAAACTTTCCCGACAGTCTTTTTCTCCTCGAAAGAAAAGGAAAGCTTGGGCTGGGCACCGCATATATCGCCGGGTTCAGGTGGAGTATCGAAAAGGGATATGCTTTTATTTTTGAAATGGATGCCGATTTTTCGCATAACCCTGCTGATCTCGAGCGATTGTACAATGCCTGTAAAAATGAAGGTGCTGATCTTGCCATCGGCAGTCGTTATGTTCCCGGCGGAAAAACGGAGAACTGGCCGCTCGACAGGCACCTGTATTCACGCGGCGGGGCTTTGTACACCAAACTGATCACCTGGATGCCCGTTAACGACCCCACTGCCGGTTTTATCTGTTACCGCAGGGAAGTGCTGGAGGCGATCAATTTTGATATGATCCAGTTTGTGGGCTACGCTTTCCAGATCGAAATGAAATTTGCCGCATGGAAACTCGGTTTCCGCATCAAAGAAGTACCTATCACATTTGTTGACAGGAAGATCGGCGTGAGTAAAATGAGCAAGGGCATCATCAAAGAAGGCGTGCTGGGTGTTCTCGCCATTCAATGGAAAAGTTTATTCCGCAACTACCGGAAAAAAGTGAAGAACCCATGATCCCTTTTGTTTATTCCGACAATTCTGCCAGTTGAACTTTTTGCCAGCTTTTACTCGCGATCGCATCCATCATCAACCATCCTGCGATAAAGGATAATACAGCGATGATCAATACCACAATTGTATTTTTATATACCAGGTAATGTAAGGCTGATAAAAGAAAGGGAAGGAACATTGCCAGCAATCCCCGCAGGAAACCCGACCTGCTCCTGCTTGTATTGGTGTCTGATACTGAGAACGGAAGTTTGTTCAGGAGAAGATATGCAATAAATGCGAGGGTAAAAATAACGTTCGCACTGCCCAGTAACAGATTGGGTAATGTGCGCCAGCCTGTGAAAACCAGTAAAAATAAATTCACCACCATAAGCGCCGGTGCGCAGAATTTCAGGATCGCTGATTTTAATGCCCCGGAAATAAACCGCCCCGGTGCAGCAACGGGTGTGATGTAATAGATCCAGGATGCCTTGTATTTATCGGAATACATGATACGCATGATGGCCATGATGATGATAAAACAACTCATATAGATCAGCGTAAGAACAACAACAGGCGCCACCGGCTTGGAAGGATCCGTCATATCTTTAAATGAAGTATGCCTGCTTGAACTCCCTCCTGCAAGAATCAATACAAAATAAACAACCATGTAACCAATGGAAGGATACACTTTCATTTTAAAATCCCTGCTGCGCGACATCATTTTCCAGGTAAACAGGAAACCCATGCGTTCGGTACCTTTTTGTGTAAGCAGTTTTGCCGCATTGCGTATATAAGCAGATGTGGTGGATTTTTTTATTTTTTTCTGATCCGTTTTTACTGATATGGGCTCTGTATCGCTGCCGCTGATCATCGAAAGCTTGCGGTTAAAAGCCGGTGCAAAATATTTAATGACTGCCCAGATACTGAATACCGGCAATAACAGTGTTAGCAGGAAATAGATTCCGCCCGGTGAAAAAAATATGCCCTCGTGCAGGTACGACCAGGCTCGTGCGAACCAGTAAGTGGGAACCAGGTTTATAAAGGAATACTCATTCACCGTATAATTTCCGAGTGCCACTTTGTCGATCATCCGTGGCAGCAATTGGTAAGATGCATACACAACAATGCCGAAAAATATCTGGAAATAACTGATCACCGTTTTGAATTTCTGCGGTGTGGTGACTTTCAGGATCAGGATATAAACGGCATTGATGAGAAAAATCGTGAACAGGGTGGCAGCGATCAGCTCCACAAAAAATGGAAATACCGAAAGCCCGCCATACATGATCCATACGGTTATGATCCCTGAAAAAGTCATGGGTAAAACGATCTTCGTTACATGGATGACGATATGCAATAAACGCGAGAGTAAAAAAGTGGCGTCGTTTACCGGTTTTGGCAGTATGATCATTGTATCCCTTACATCGATCAGTACGGAAGTAAAATCTGAAATAAGTACGGATGCCAGCATAACCACGAAAAAAGAATAGTAGATCATGAGTTTTGTGTCTGCATCTTTTCCCACTGCAAATGAAATGAGGAATACCATCCCGAGAAAAGCAGCATATAACATGGTTCCGATGGTAGCAAAACGGATGGGTTTCTTCCCCTTCCGCAGCTGTGCCTGCTGGATACTGTTTGGCCTGCGGTCGTCCATGATCAGTTTGGCCTGTAAAATGGATCTTAATTGTGTTACCGACACGCCCAGTTTCCGGTACAGCGGGGAGAGAAGCATCAGGCAAAAAAGAAAAAAACGGTTAATGATATTCATGTGCTGCAGGGTTATTGGTTTCCAAAAGCATGCATGAGCTGATCGGCGGCATCAGATAAAGATTCTTTGGCAGTGAGCTGTGCAAATATTTTTTCGAGGCTCTGGTTGCCCTGTTCCTGTTTCAGTTCTTCGAAGCTTCCATCTGCGATCACGGTTCCTTCATTGATGAGAACGATACGGTCGCTTACTTTCTCCACCACATCCATCATGTGGCTGCAGTAAAAAATGGTTTTTCCGTCTTTAGCGAGTTTGCTGATCAGGTCTTTCACGATGATCACGCTGTTGGCATCAAGCCCGCTCAAAGGTTCATCAAGGATAATGATATCCGGGTTATGCAGCAAGCCGGAACTGATCAGTACTTTCTGCCGCATGCCTTTGCTGAATGTATCCATTCTGTCGTTGATATTCGCTTCGAGGCCAAATGCAGTTAACATTTTTGTGATCCTGTCGCTGGCGATATCGGGTGCGAGCCCATACAGCTCGGCCATCAATCCCAAAAATTCAGCCGGGGTAAGCACATCGTATAATTCCGCCAGTTCGGGAACATACCCGATACGGCTTTTTACGGTGAGGGGATCTTCTTTCAGGTTGATCCCGTCGATGATCACTTCCCCTTCAAAATCGGAGATCAGCCCGCAGAGAATCTTCACCGTTGTACTTTTTCCCGCGCCATTCGGGCCGATATAACCGATCACCTGTCCGGGGTAAATATCAAGATTGATGCCTTTGAGCACCTGTTTGCTGCCATAGAATTTCACAAGGTTCTTCAGGCTGATAATGGGTTGCATGTTCTTGTTTTAAGATCAGTAAGGATGAAAATATATTACAATTTAACGGCATTTATTTTGCCATGCAAGCGTATTTATACGCTTTCTTACCACGGGGATTTCTTTTCTTTGAAGAATATGAAAAAAGCGCTTTGGCAATTGCATGTTTCTGTTTTCCTTGCCGGGTTCACAGGCGTATTGGGGAAACTGATCCATCTGAATGAAGCGCCCCTGGTATGGTACCGGATACTGATCACTATTGTCACGCTTTTCCTGGTCCTTTTTTTTCAGAAAAAACTGGTAAGGGTTCCGTTTAAAAAACTGATGCAGCTTACGGGTATTGGTGCATTGATTGCTGTACACTGGGTTTGTTTTTATGCCAGCATCCGCCTTTCGAATGTATCTGTGGGACTGGTATGCTTTGCTTCCGTAGGATTGTTTACATCTATCCTCGAACCGGTGGTTACCACGAAAAAATTCAGCTGGCCGGAGTTTGGCCTGGGGCTTTTGAGCCTGTTGGGGATCTACCTGATTTTTCATTTTGATTTTCAGTACCAGTTAGGTATTACCATTGGCATTGTTTCGGCATTTCTTGCTGCTTTGTTTTCTGCCCTTAATAAAAAACAGGTGGCAGCAGCCGATACGCAAACAGTGATGCTGTACGAATTGAGCGGGGGATGGCTGGTATTATCGATTGGTATGCCCCTGTACCTGCATTTTTTTCCTGGTATTTCGTTCCGGCCGAACTATCCGGATTGGGGCTGGCTCTTTGTATTAAGCTGGCTATGCACGCTGCTTGGCATGAACCTGATGTTAAAAGCCCTGCAGAAAGTATCGGCTTTTACACAAAACCTTACACTGAACCTCGAGCCTGTTTATGGTATCTTACTGGCATTCGCCATTTTTGGGGAAAACAGGGAACTGGGGCTGGCATTTTATGCAGGAGTTGGGTTGATTTTTTTATCCGTGCTGTTGCAGATGGTGAGGATGAGCAGGTGAGCAGGTGAGTGGTGAAAGGTGAATGGACTTTTTAAAAATGCATAACTCCTAACTCCTAATTCCTAACTCTTAACTCCTGACAGCCTTTTCCACACTTTTGAGCTGAAAAGATATTTATACCTCTTTGCTTATTTCAACTCATACGCCACTACAGAGTTTTTATAAAACGTGGGAACATAAACGATCCTGTTTTTGGGATCATACCCGATATCGGCTGTGTTGATCTTTTTCTCACGGGTATCCAGCAGGGTTTGCTTATTGCCACTAGCATACACATAATAAATCACACCGGCCCAACTGCTCACAAGAAATTCATTGGGAACCACCATTTCAATGCCATCTGTGCTCGGATCCATCCCGTCTGCATAAACTCCGAGGTTGCCTGATTTTACCATCTTCAGCAAACTTCCTTTATCGAGTATCATCAATTCATCACCCACAGCCAGCAGTCCATTCGGCCCCTGCAGGTTCTGGAACACCGGTGTGATGCCGCTTTTATCGATCCTGTACACTTTATTGATCCTGGTATCGCTTACCCATACCGCCCCGTTTTTATCGATCGTGATATCATTCAGGAACACAGAACCCTGCACCGGGATATGTTGCACAACCTGTGCAGTTGTCATATCAATCACCACTACTTCGGTAAGATCGGCCACATACAATTTGTTTTTATACTGGCCCATGCCTTTCGGCGCATTCAGTCCCGTTACCCAGTTGGCATCGAGGATCTTTCCATCGAGTCCTACTTTGGCAATACCGCCTTTGCCATCTTTTTCATTGGGCACCCCATCAATACAGGAAACATAGAGCAGTTTTTCTTTTGCATCATATAATACGGATTCCGGCGTACGCAACAAGGTATCCGTTTCCCATTTTTTGATCAGTTGATGGTTCTGCGCAAGGTTTTTTTCTGCGGCAAAAAATGTTATTGCAGAAAGCAATACCCAAATCTTTTTCATACGACCCATGTTTTGTAAAAATAATTAATCCGGTTGCTTATTTCAGTGATTTATAAATCCCGTTCATCCTACAGGGGCTATTGTTTTTTTCTACATCTACACAATTTGAGAAGGCATATTTCGTGGTTTCAGTATGCACTTTTTCAACCAGGTTGTCCCAGCCGGGTATTTGCGACTGGGAAAAAGGAGATAAATGAGCCCTGAGATTATTTACATACTGGTTGGTAAAATATCCACCTATATGGTCATTGCTTTTTGCTTTTTGCAGTTTTTTAACGGCGGTTGCGATTACAGAAATTTTCTGTTCCAGAAAAAAGTTGCGGCACTTGGCAAGTGTAATATCCCAGTTACCCCTTTTCGTTCCGGACTCATTGGGATTGTAGGGTGTTTTTTCAAAAACAGGTAACAGGTTATTACAGCAGTCGCTGAAAACAAGGTTCAGTCTTGTTTTTTTTGCAAGGATCATCTGGTATATATCGTACAGATAGATCGATTGAGTAAGCAGCAGCTCTCTGAATTTTTTTTCATTATCCTTTTCTGCGTTGGTATATTCCCGTGGGTTGATCACTATATTCGGGAAGCTGTCGTTGGGACCGTTCCGGTTAAATCCGTGGCCGGAATAATGAAAAACAATGATGTCATTACTTCCTGCCTTGATTCCGTTAATGGTATCAATCACGGATTTTACCCGGTAATTATCACCCGCGATCAGAGATGTTTTTAAGGGGATTTTCAGTTTGGCTGCAACATCAGTATACATTGTTTTGAGGTTGATCATATCCAAAGAATCTGCCAGCCCGATATTGTGATCGCGGATATTCGCAACAATAATAAGGTACATCGTAGGCGGCTTTTCGCCAAACTTCCATTCATTCCCCCTTTTTGCCCCTCCCTGTGTGTAATACTTATAAACCGATTCAGAAGGGTCAAAATATTGTTTGAGGAAGCTTTCTGTAAGATCCGTTTCCGAGATTGTTTTCGATACAGTGAGAAAAGATGTAGTTTGTATCGACGATCCGTTTCCCGACAGGTAACTGTTTATTGGCCCAGGGCTGTTCTCTTCTTTTCCGGTTCCGATCAGAAAAGCATCGGGTACAAAACCTGTAGATTCCGTATTGATATTTTTGATGGCAGCACCCTTCATTACAAAAGAAGCGGCATCCAGGTCATTCCGGACAGAAGCTTCTTCCTCCAAATCTTCCTGGATCAGGACCATTGTATTTTTTACAGAATCGAAATAACTGATGCGTGCATAGCCTGTTCTGTCGGGCGAAAGAAAGAACAATACTTTTAAAGCGGGTAGCCCGGGATTTTTTGGCGAACGATACGAAAATTCAAATAGCTGCTGGGCAGAAAGATTTGCGGATAAAAACAGGGTAAGAAGAATCAGCCCCCATTTTTTTACCTGGGTATTTTTATTTTTTTTTAAGGTTATACGCAAAAAAAATCTCCTCATAAGACAGGTTTTGAGACACTCACTTGTAATGTTGACTTAAAAATAATAAATTTAGTTTATGCACATATATACACAAAAACTACTGCTATTGTTTGCTTTAACGCTCAGCATTACTGCATCTGCGCAAAACCAGGCAAAGTTGATGCTCCCCATCGGTCATACCGGTCAGGTACTGGATGCCAGCTTCAGTAAGGATGGTTCACTGGTTGCCACTTCTGCCGAAGATAAATCAATCAAAATCTGGGATGTGCAATCCAGTTACCTGCTTGCAAACCTGCATGGGCATAAAAGAGCCATCAACCATATTGAATTCAAAGCGGATGGTACACAGTTGCTCAGTTTTTCAAAGGATGACGGTAAAGTGATCATATGGGAATCCCTGACAGGTAAACGGCTGGCCACCCCCAACAAAAAAAATACAAAGGTTAATTATGCTGAGTTCAGCCCCAACGGAAAATACATTCTTACCAGTTTTGCAGACAGCACCATTGCAGTATGGGATGCGAAAACATTCAAAGTATTATCGTACCTGAAGAACAACAACAGCTTCAGTGACAAATTATCGCTGAGCCCGAACGGGTCTTTTCTTCTCTCTGCCTCTGGAGAAAGCAATGTATTAACCATTTTGAAACTGGAAAACGAGCAGTTAAGCAGGTACCATACTTTAACCATTTCAGGTGGCGCTGCCATCCGCGATGCAAGCTTCAGCCCGGATGGATCGGTAGTAGTGGTAACTACACCGGATACCGTATGGACCTTTGATTACCTTCGCAAAACGCTGCATTCATTTTCAGCCCCTAAAACCGGTATACAATATGCAACGTATAGTCCCGACGGGAAAAAATTCGTGACAATTTCTGCAGCCAATAACAGCATCAATATCTACAATGCATATCATGGTGCCGATGGAAGCTTTGGTTTTAAAATTCTGAAAAGACTAAATCCAACCGGAGATGATAGTATCCGGAATATCCAGTTCAGCCCGAATAGTAAGAAAATTGTTGCCGGGTTTGAGAACGAGATCGTACTCTGGGAAACCGAAACAGAAAGTGTAAAACCAATATGGCAGGCACCACTGGATAATGAAGGCCTGAATAAAATACAGTTCAGCGCAGATGGGAAATTGCTGGTTAGTGCAATGCAGGATAAAACAGGAATGATATGGGATGCGGAAACGGGGGAGTTAATAAATACACTTGACGGACATACGGCCGCAACCAGAATGGAAGAATTCTCGAAAGATGGTTCCAGGTTATTTACAGCGGGGGAAGATGGTTTTGGAAGGGTATGGAATGCTGAAACAGGGGATCTGCTGCGTGTTTTGCAAGGTCATGAAGGCGTGGTTAATTCAATCCGTATATCACCCAGGTTTCGGAACAGGGCTGTTACCGCTTCTGATGATTCAACCGTGAAGGTATGGGATACAGAGAAAGGCACCCTGATCACCACGTTTAAAAATCACAAGGCACCGGTGGTTTATGCAGAATATAGTCCCGAATCTTACCGGATCGTTACTGCTTCGCTCGATTCCACTGCAGGCCTGTGGCAACTGGATACAGTTACACATAGATGGAGGATGATCGCAAAACTGCGGGGCCACAATGCTGCTGTTGACAAAGCAATATTCAGTCCCGACGGTTCAAAGGTCATGACTTATTCCATTGATCATCCGGAGATAAGAATATGGGACGCGTATACCGGGAAATTGAAATCTTATTTCGTGCGGAAAAGGATGAAGAACCAGGATGAGTACGATTTTTACAATGATCAAATATTATCCGGTGCATTTTTCAGTGATGACAGCAAATACATTTATGTTGCTTCTTATGCAGATTCACCGTTTCCTTCCGGCGGAATCGTGGTATGGGATACAGAAACAGGAAAAATGGTAGCCAACAGGAAACTGCAGCAGAATGAAGCCATGATCCGGTATATGATGCCAGCGCCCAATGGAAGGCTGTTCCTGTATTTTGCTGATAATACAGCCATACTCGCAGACAGATTCAATTTACAAACCGTTAAAACATTCTCGATCCAGCTCTCTTCTGCAGATGAAACATTACTGGGTGCTGAATTCAGCCGCGACGGTCAATACCTTGCATTGAGTTTTACGGATAATACAACCGGGGTATGGCGTACAGAGGTTGGCGGGCAAAGAATTGCCACACTTGCCTCGCATGTGGATGATGTGAATGATGCACATTTTTCACCGGATGGAAAATATATCCTCACAAGTTCGGAAGACAATACGATGAAGAAGTGGAGTGTGGGTGACTGGAAATTATTATTTACCATGGTTCCGATCGATGTAAACGATTACCTCGTTCTCGATAAGGATAACCGCTGGGATGGTACACAGGCAGCCCGTGATTTACTCTACGTTACCTGTGGCACCGAATTTATTGATCTCTCGCAGTTTAAAGACCTTGGCTGGGAGCCGGGACTGGTCAGGAAAATACTCGGACAAAATAAAGAGCCGATTAAAGCAAGGGCCCTGAAAGATATCCAGGTATGCAATTTCACTCCGCTGGTGTATGAAGACGGTTATTCAAAGGCCAACCGGAGTTATGGTTTCCGGATTTATCCGCGTGATGGAGGATTGGGTGATGTGAAAGTGTATGTAGAAAACAGGCTGGTAAAAATTTACGGGAAAGAAAGCCTGGTGGCCTTGCCGCAAAACGGATTCAGGCTTACTGTCCCCGACAATGATGTGAAAGCCTATTTTACGTCAGGCAAAAATAACCAGGTGTATGTAATAGCAGGTACAGCCAATAATACCATGACCTCGAGAGGGGAAAGAGGGGGTGAAGTGATATCAACCGGAAACGCAACCACCATCACTGAGAACAGTAATATTTATATCCTCTCGATCGGTATTAATGAATATGCAGGGAACCAGTCACAGATCAAAAAACTTACTTATGCGGTGCCCGATGCTGTTGATTTTTCATCAGCTGTTACAAAAGCTGCTAAAAAGTTGCAGGGAAATAACCGTGTATTCAGTTACCTGTTCACTACGGATCCCGGTTCAAGGAACCGGCCCGACAAACAATCGATCAGGAATGCGATCAGCCAGGTTGCGCAAAAAGCCACAGCCGATGATATTTTTATTTTGTTTTTTGCAGGCCATGGAAAAGTGCCGCAGGGTCAGAACCAGTTTTATATGTTAACGACGGATGCCACATCCTTTGACCTGAAGCCCGGTGAAAATACAGCGATCAATACGAATGAACTCAATACCTGGCTGCGCGAAGTAAAAGCCAGGAACCAGATACTGGTGCTGGATGCCTGCCAGAGCGGACAGGCCATTAATTCACTTGGTGGATCGATGGTGGCTGGAGATATATCGTCCGACCAGGTGCGTGCACTGGAAAGGATCAAAGACAATGCAGGTGCATTTATTCTCTCTGCATCAACCTCCGATCAGAATGCGCAGGAAAACCAGTTATATGGTCACGGGTTTCTAACGTACGCTCTGTTATCCGGGATTCATGACCAGACAGCAGTAGATAACAGTAAAAAAATTGACGTGAGTAAATGGTTTAATACGGCCAGGACAGAAGTGATTGACCTGGCCCGGTCGCACAACCTGAACCAGGTTCCGCAAATTATTGGCAGGGCCAGTTACCCCGTTGGAAAAGTAGACGATGAAGTGGTAAATGGGATCAGGCTCAATGCTGCCAAAAAAATTATTACCAATACGATCCTCTCAGTGGATGATGGCACGAATTATAACAAGGATCCACAGAAGATCGGCGCTGAAGTGAATATGCAACTGGTAAAAAGATCGGAGGATATTAGCAATACTATTTTCCGCTATGTGGCCGATAATACCAGTGGAAATACTTATTATATCACAGGAAAATACAGGCTTAACGGAAATGCTGTTGAATCAAAGCTGGCATTGTTCCTCCAGGGAGACGATACACCTTTACAGGAATTTACTGTTACAGGAACCCTGGATAAAAAAACCGACCTGGCCAAGGCGATCGCTGATAAAGCGGAAGCTATTCTCCGTTAATTGAAAAGTATGCTGATATTTCAAAAATGGGTGTTTGTTTTTTGGGCGGTCCTTTCCGGCTCATTTATTTGTACTGCACAAAGCAGCCAACCCGTAAAGCATGCACTGCTCATTGGTATCAGCAAATACCAGTCTGATGGATATGCAGAATTATCGAGCGACAGGGATATTGCCCTGATGACGGAAACCCTGAAAAAACAGGGCTTTGCTGATAAGAATATCCATCCGCTCCTGAATAAAGATGCCACGCTTGCCGGGATAAAAAATGCATTTGCAAAACTTATTGCTGCAGTAAATCCAGGCGATATCGTGGTGGTGCATTTTTCCTGTCATGGCCGGCAGGTGATGGCACAGAGTTTTACAAAGCTGAGTGGTATTGATGAATGTGCCGTTCCCTATGATGCCCCTTTTTCTGTGGATGTGGATGATGAAAAAGAACTGGCAAAAGCGATTCCCATGTTTTTACGCGGATATGAACTGGGCAACCTGCTGAAAAACACCAGGGCCCGTTTGGGCGCGAAAGGTGACCTGGCTGTATTCCTTGATTTCTGTTATTCCGGTTCTGCATCCAGGGGAGAAACAACGGTTCGTGGCGGCGCGCCGGCATTGGTTCCTTCCAAAAAGTTTACCAATACTATGCGCCGTGCAGATTCAACACAATGGCTCAGTGAAATACAAAATACATCTGATGCAAAGGCTTTATCACCGTTTGTGGTGATATCTGCCACAAAGCCCGATGAACAGGATGCGCAGGCATACGATACAACCCTGAAAGCACAGATCGGATCTTTGACAGATGCGGTTGCCCGTGCTTTTAGTCAACTTTCGCCCAACACTACTTACCGCGAATTTTTTGCGAGTATCCAGAACCGCATGTACACCACCGTTCCTGACCAGCACCCGATGATCGAAGGAGATGGACAGAACCGGCAATTGCTGGGAGGTGATTTTGTGGTGCAGAAACCCTACATCGAAATCGAATCTATTCTCCCGGGGAAAAAGACAGTCCGGTTAAAAGCCGGTACACTCATGGGGCTGGGTATTGGATCGAAACTGGCCATTTATCCCGCAGGAACCAATGATCCATCAAAGCAGAAAGAGTTGACCAGGGGTGTGATCACAAAAGCGCAAAGTTTTTACTCTGAACTTACGCTTGATGCACCAGTAACATTTGATAATCCTGTGAACGGATGGGCATTTATCCGCGAACAATCTTTCGGGAATGAGGCAGTGGTACTTGGGTTCAACACCCAAAACAACAGCAGTTATTCAGAAAACGAAAAACAATGGGTGAAACAGCAAATGGCCGGCTGGAATAAAATCAGTTTTGCCAGTAAACCTGAACTGTTGCTGGCAAAAGGTGTAGGCAGCGACACCCTTTATTTCGCATCGAACGGGATGGGATTCGGATCGTTTGCAAACGCGGATGACCAATATGCAGAAGGTCTCAAAAAAATCGTTACACAATACCTGCAATACAAATTACTGAAACAACTGAAAGCAAAAGAAGAGGGGATTGCAGTAGAAGTGAAGCTCGTGCCTGTATTCAATGGAAAAGCCGATACTTCATATATCCGAAAACGAATGGTGAATGGGACGCTGGCATTACAGGAGGGCGATACCATTTGTTTGCAGATCAGCAACAAAGGCACAAAAAGGGCATTTATCCATATTCTCGATCTCCAACCTGATGGTGTGATCAATGCGATTCTTCCCAACAGCAAAAAAAATATTGGCGCAGGTAATCAATACGTTGACCCCGGTACTCAGAGGCTGTTCAATGATTACCAGGTAAAAATCAATCCCCCGTACGGTACAGAGCTTTTTAAAGTGATCGCTACAGATGAGCCATTGGAATACCTCGAAACACTGGTAACCAATAAAGATAAAAATGTGCTTTCCTCAAGGGGATCCGATGGTAAACTGAATACCCTGTTTGAGTTACTGAAAAATTCTTATGGCGGCAATTCCCGCGGGGATGTGGATTATACCGCCAGTGGCACCACAAGCGACATACTCTTCAGGATCACAAAAAGAAAACTGTAATCAACGGCTCACCGGCCACTTATGTAAAAACACCGGCAATGTTCCGGCTTTGCTCTTCTTTCCCCTAACTTCGGAATACTTAAAACAAAACTGCAATGAAGAAAATCTTCTTTCTGGCGGCCCTGCTGTTCTCCGCAGCAATATGGGCGCAGAAAAAACCATTGGATCACACTGTGTACGATGGCTGGCAAAGCATCGCCGACAGGCAAATCAGTAATGATGGGAAATATGTTGCCTATTCTGTAAATCCGCAGGAGGGCGATGGCACCCTGTATGTTCAGGCTGTATCGGGCGGATATAAAAAAGAAATTGCAAGGGGATACGGGCCGGTGATCACCGAAGACAGCCGCTTTCTCATCTGCCGCATCAAACCTTTTTTCAGAGACACACGTGACGCAAAGATCAAAAAGAAAAAAGCGGACGAAATGCCCAAAGACAGTCTCGTGATACTCGAACTCGGGAATGAAAATCTTACCAAAATTCCCAGGCTGAAAAGTTTTAAAGTGCCCGATGAATCGGGGCAATGGCTGGCCTATCTGCTGGATAAACCTTTGGCCGAACCCGCACGCAGGCCCGAACCGGATTCTGCCGCAAGGATCAGCGCCATGATCACGATGGCCGATAGTTTGGCGCATGTGGCCGATAGTATCCGCAATAAAGTAACCGAAGCAAAAACCAATGGCATGTCGGCATTGCGTGGCAACCGCAGAGAAACGGGCAATGCTGCATCACGAACGCCGGAAGAACCTTTTGAAGAAGGAACAGAACTGGTGCTGCAGAATCTCGCCACCGGCGAAAAGAAAAGTTATAAACTCGTCAGCGAATATTACTTTAATAAAAAAGGGACTATGCTGGTGATAGAGACCACCCGCAAAACAGGCGATGCGCAATCAAAAGCCACTGTGCAGCGTGTTGATCTGGCGACAGGAACTGCGGCTACTATTCTGAAAGGTTTTAATGATGCGAAGGGGTACCGCATGGATGAAGAAGGTACACAGTTGGGTTTTGTTGCAGAAAGGGACAGCAGCAGTAAATCGCTGCAGAAATTTTATAAACTATATTATCACAAAGCGGGCATGGACAGTGCACAGCTGATGGCCGACAGAAATACAAAAGGCCTTCCGGCAAAATGGAATGTGAGTGAGAATGCGGTCATCACATTCAGCAAAAGCGGTCAGCGTATGTTTGTGGGCACATCGGCCATACTTCCGCCCAAAGACACATCACTGCCCGATTTTGAAAGGGTAAGTGTTGATATCTGGCATTACAATGATGATTATATCCAGCCTGTTCAGTTAAAAAACCTGGAGAACGACCTGCGGAGAAATTATCCAGCAAGAGTGGATATGAACGGAAAACAATTGGTTCAGCTGGGCAATGATAAATTCAGGAACCTGGTACAGACCAAAGAAGGGGACGGGAATGTTTTTTATGCAGTATCTGATTATGGTAAACGGATCGCTTCACAATGGCAGGGCTTTACCGTAAATGATATTTATGCTGTAAACCCTGAAACCGGTGCTGCGGAGCAGATCGCGAAAGATTTTAAAGGCAACCTTGTGTCGGCTTCTTATTCGGGTAAATATCTTTTGTATTATGATGAGCCGAAAAAATCCTATTTCGTGTACAATTCAGCAACGAAAAAAACATACGCCGTGGCAAAAGATATCAAAACTTCGCTGTATGATGAAGAGAATGATGTACCCGATGACCCCAATGCATATGGCATTGTGAAATGGATGGAAGATGACAGGCATGTGCTGATCTACGATCATTACGATATCTGGAAACTGGATGCGGAAGCACAGGAAAAATCGGTTTGTATCACCAACGGCCGTAAAGACAAAATAGAGATCCGTTATGTGAATACGAATCCCGATGAACGCTTTATCAAAGCAGACCAGAAACTGTTGCTCCGGCTCTTTGATGAAAAAGATAAATCTGCCGGGCTTGCCACACTCGATCTCGGTAAGAACAATGCGTACACAGTGATTTTCAAAGAACCGGTGAGCATGGGTTTTGCGATACAGAAAGCCAAAAATGCGGATGTGCTGGCTTATACAAAAGAAACTTTTTCAAAATCAACCAACCTGTTCGTGCAGCCACTCAATGGAAGCGCTGTACAATTGTCGAGCACCAATCCGCAACAGGCTGCTTATAACTGGGGAACTTCTGAACTGTTCAAATGGAAAGCTTATACAGGTAAAGAAACAGAAGGCGTATTGTATAAGCCTGAAGATTTTGATCCTAAAAAGAAATACCCGATGATCGTATATTTCTATGAGCGAAACAACAATACTTTGTTCAATTACCAGGCGCCTTCGCCCACACCTTCCCGTTTGAATATCCCGTTCTTTGTGAGCAGGGGATATATTGTGTTCGTGCCGGATATCTGGTACACCAAAGGCCATCCGGGGCAAAGTGCCTATGATTATATCCTGAGCGGAACAAGAGCTGTAGTGAAACAGGGATATGTGGACAGTACCAGGATCGGTTTACAGGGACAAAGCTGGGGCGGTTACCAGATCGTTTACCTGATCACCAAAACAAACCTCTATGCTGCTGCATGGGCAGGTGCACCGGTTGCGAATATGACCAGTGCTTATGGCGGGATCCGTTGGGGCAGTGGTTTGGTGCGCCAGTTCCAGTATGAAAAAACACAGAGCCGCATCGGTGCAACGCTCTGGGAAAAACCGAATTTGTACATCGAGAATTCAGCATTGTTCTCTTTACCGAAAGTAAAAACACCGCTGGTGATCATGTCGAATGATGCGGATGATGCCGTGCCCTGGTACCAGGGGATTGAAATGTATGCTGGCATGCGCAGGCTCAATAAAAAAGTATGGCTGCTGGATTATAACAATGAAGCGCATAACCTTGTAGAACGCAAGAACCGGAAAGACATCCAGATCCGTGAGCAGCAGTTCTTCGATTATTTACTGAAAGGAGAGAAGCCGGCTAAATGGATCAGTGAAGGGGTCCCTGCGGTGATGAAGGGAAGAGACTGGGGTTTGGGAGGTAATTAAAAATTAAAAATTTAGAATTTAGAATTAGGAATTGTTCAGGGCATATTGATGGAGGGGATCTGTTGATTTTGATCACCATCATCAATATGCTTTTTTATTAGGTGCCGTTCCCTCTCTGCGAAACATCTGCTTCTCTGCGTCTCAGCGGTGAAAAGAATTAAGAATTTAGAAGTAAGAATTTAGGATTAATTGTGCAATTGATATGGGCCGATCATTTCTTTTCAAACCGTAACCATACAAATCCAACGCACATTGCAAGGAATGAAGCTATGAGCACAGAAATTTTGGCGATGTCCTGTTGCGATGTATCGGGGAATGCGAGTGTGGCGATGAAAATACTCATGGTGAAACCGATACCGGCGAGGATACCTGCACCGGCCATTTTATGCCAGTTCACACCACGCGGCAATTCAGCAATTTTTTTCCTGACAAGAAAATAACCCATACCAAAAATGCCCAGGGGCTTTCCAATAAATAGTCCTGTAATGATGCCCCAGCTTAACGGTGTGGCAATTGCCTGAATACCATTTTGCGGGAGAAGGATGGCTGTATTGGCCAGGGCGAATACGGGCATGATCAAAAAATTAACGGGCTTATGCAGGGCGTCTTCCAGTTTTGCGAGAGAGGCAACAGGTACAAAAAGCGCAAATATCACGCCTGCAACAGTTGCGTGGATACCCGAATGGTACATACAATACCAGAGTATGATACCGAGAAGGTACTGTATCCAGCCGAAAGTGATTTTTTGCCTGTTCAGAAACCAGAGCAATAAACAGATCAGAGCAGAAACGGCCAGGTACATACCATTGAGTTGCCCTCCATAAAACAATGCGATTACAGCAATGGCACCGAGATCATCAATGATCGCCAGTGCCGTAAGGAATATTTTCAGCGAAACGGGCATTCGGCTGCCAAGTAAAGAAGCGATGCCCAGAGTAAAAGCAATATCCGTTGCAGTAGGGATGGCCCATCCGCTCATGGCTTCTGTCCCTTTATTGAACAGGCTGAAACAGATGGCAGGTACCAGCATCCCGCCAATGGCGGCGAATACGGGAAGGGCTGATCTTTTCAGCGAGGATAATTCACCCGTTACCAGTTCCCGTTTGATCTCCATTCCGGCCAGGAAAAAGAAAATAGCCATCAGTCCGTCATTAATCATAAGAAGTGGAGAGTTGGGCAATGATAAAAACCATAAAGCGGTATGGTGTTCATGGGTGCCATCAAAACTATCGGACCAGAAACTGCGGTAGCCTTCCTGCCAGAAACCCATATTTGATAATGCGAGGGAAATAAGGGTGCATGCCAATAATGTAATGCCCACAGAACGGCTGTCGTGGATAAAATGCCGGATAGGGCTGATGAGTTTCCTTCTTACAAAATGAAGCATGGTTAAAATTACCGATTCATTGCCAGTGTGCCCCGGATAAAACGTTCCCTTCTGCAATGAAGCGGCCGACTTTGTTGATAACTAAATGATAACTCAACTAACAATCAATCGTTCCTACCTTTATCTTCGAATTTATTCGAATAGATATCCAATACATTTGAATTACCCGAACCCCCAAAACGAACTGCTGCATCGGCCACCCCGGCCAATGATCGTTTCCTGTTCTGATAACAGGGATAGGGTTTCCCAAACACGTTACTGTTTCTTTAACTGACTCACAACTCCACCCTGTATGAGAAAAATTTCTATGCCAAAGTATGTCTGCCTGCTGGTATTGCTCGCATTTGCCAACATTGTACATGCACAACTTAGCCTTACAAACGCCAGCAATTCTGCTGTCATTAATTTCTCCGCCAGTACACCTGCCGGTGTGGGCACCAATCCCGGATCGGCTTTTACCGGAGCTGGTTTTTCCCCCAATGCTACCGTTGCCGGTCAGCTGAACTCTAATGCATGGGCGGTTACAGGATGGAGCACTGGGCCACTTGCTTTTGGAGGTACAGCAACTACTTCCGGTACTGAATATACAAGAGGATCAACGGCCACAGCTGTTACTACAGGAGGTATCTATGCTTTTACAGGTGCTCCCGCATCCGTTGCTAACCCGATGTTATGGATACAACCTGTGGGCAGTGGCTTTGCTCCGGGAACTATTACCCTGCGTATCAAAAATGATGGGGTTACCAATATTACACAACTGGCCATCTCATACAAATTATATGTAAGAAACGATCAGGCTCGTTCCAACTCTTTTAATTTTTCTTATTCTTCAGACAACAATACTTACTCGCCAGTTTCTGCATTGGATTATACTTCCACAGCCGCAGCCGATGCCTTAGGCGTTGTGCTGGTTAACAATGCCGCACAAAGCACCACCATTACGGGATTGAATATTGCACCGGGTGCTTTTTTTTACATCCGCTGGTCAAGCAATGATGTGGGCGGAAGCGGCAGCCGGGACGAATTTGGCCTGGATGATATTACGGCTACAGCAACCTATCAGTTATCGGGCGATGCCAATCTTGCTTCTTTATCTGCCAGCGGCATTACTTACAGCCCTTCATTTAATTCCAATACACAGGTTTATTCAGCAAATGTGCCCAATTCAATAACCAGCACATCTATCACTGCCGTTACTTCCAGTTCACTTTCCAGTATCCAGATAAACGGTGTTGCTGCAACCAGTGGTGTAGCTTCTTCAGCCATAGCCCTTGCGGTTGGCAGTAACACGATTACAGTAAAAGTTACAGCGCAGGACGCAACGGTAAAAAATTATACTTTAAACATCACTCGTTCTGCACCGCTTCAGCCTCTGTTCACACTGGTATCTGCCCCTGCAGCTTTTGGCTCAATATGTACCGGTACCAGTGCAGGCCCCAATTCATTCGTATTTAGCGGTAATGATCTTGATGGTTCTAACATAGTAGTAAATGCCCTGCCCGGATTTACATATTCAGAATCAGCTGGCGGGCCTTTTGTAAGCCAGTTATCCCTGCCATTGGGAAATTCTTTTTCCGGTAAAACCGTTTATGTTCAGTTCTCGCCATCCCTTGTACAAAGCTATTCCGGTAATATTACGGTTTCAGGCGGCAGTGCCGCTTCTTTGCAGGTACCTGTATCAGCTGCAGGTATCAATACGCTACCCTCTGCCGCAAGTGGCACCGCAACTGTTGCAGGTACCACTGTATTACTGAGCGGAAACATTACAGCGAATGGATGCCAGCCCGTGACCGCTTATGGCTTTGAATACAGCACCAGTTCAGGTTTTACACCGGGTACCGGTACACAGGTTCCCGCATCCAACCTCGCTTCGGGTGCTTACAGTAAAACCATCTCAGGTCTCACGGCAGGTACTACATACTATTATCGTGCGTATGCAACAAGTGCATCGGGCACAGGGTATGGCGCTGAAAGCAGTTTCGCCACTTCGTTCGTGGTACCGGTTGTAATGTCGGCACAACCCCTGTTCCGCTATACTGAAACCTTCAGCGATATCAGTAACTGGACAAATAATTTCACAGCAGGATCAGGTGCAAACCGTTTCTCTTCCGTTGCAGTGAATGCTGCCGGTTCTATCCCCAGTGCCACACGCATCACTAACGCAACCGCCAGCTTCACAAGCGGCACTTCCGGTGGTGTGCAGAAAGGAACCGGTGCGATCGTATTGTTATCTACCGGTACCAGTGATAACTCAACTTCTGTTGCGATAGACTTTTATATGGATTTCACGGGTATGAATGCAGGTACACTCAGTTTCGACTGGGCCACTGTGAATAATTCAACCGGTGACAGGAAAGGATCACTTCGTGTATATGCAAGTGTGGATGGTGTGAATTTTACAGAGATCACATCTGCTGATGTATTAAACTTTACAAACAATGTTCCGGCAAGCGGAACTGTAAGCACAGTAGCATTACCCGCCGCGTTTAATAACAGTGCCACTGCAAGGCTTCGTTTCTATTACCATAACGGTTCAGGAGGCACAAGCGGGAACCGGCCTAAGATCAGCATCGATAACCTGATTGTTACCGGTGTTGTGGCCACACCCTGCAGTACGCCTGCAGCTGCGCCCACCTCGCTAATTTTCAGCAACATTGCTGAAACAAGTTTACAGGGAAGTTTTGCTGCGCCAAGCCCTGCACCTAATGAATACATGGTGGTGATGAGTACCAACCCGGCGCTTACTTCCAACCCGCTGGACGGGGTTACATATAATGTAGGCGATAATGTGGGAGATGGTGTTGAGATCGATAAAGGAACCGACCTTGTTTTCAGCGCTACGGGTTTAACAGGCGCAACTACTTATTATTTCTTTGTATTCCCGATCAACAGTGTTTGTACAGGCGGGCCAAAATACCTAACCACCAATGTACTTACGGACGATGCCACCACTGCAGCAGGCCTTCCGGCTTGTTCAGCGCCAGCGGCACAGGCTTCTGGTCTGTCACTAATTGCGGGTATCAATACTGTTCAGGGAAGTTTTACAACTACCGGTGCGGATGAATACCTGGTACTGCAAAGCAGCAGTTCTTCATTAATTGCTTTACCTGCAAATGGAACTTCTTATAATATCGGTGCAGTATTGGGGAATGCGGTTGTTGTGCAAAAAGGAGCAAACAGCTCTTTCACAGCATCCTCGCTTACTCCTGCCACGCAATACTATTATTTCATCTTCAGTGTGAATTCACAGAATTGTGTGAACGGCCCGGTATACAATACGGTTTTGCCATTAACAGGCAGCACCAATACACAGGCTCTGCCTGTTTGCACTACTCCTTCGTCGCAGCCTTCCAATCTTGCATTCAATGCATCGAACAGCAGCGTAACAGGTACTTTTAACGGAAGCAACGCCGCTTATAATTATGTAGTAGTGATGAGCAGTTCTCCTGCACTGTCTGCCACACCGCTTGATAACAGCGATTATGTAACAGGCAGTACGATCGGCAATGGAACCGTAGTGGCCAATACAACTGCCAGCAGTTTTATTGTAAACAACCTGAATCCATCCACCACCTATTATTTCTTTGTATTTGCAGCCAATGCCAATTGTTCAGGCGGAACCAAATACCTGGTAAGTTCACCGCTTACGGGTTCAGTTACCACCACAAACGCGCCGGTGTACAATATTTATTATGGTACACTGCACTCGCACTCAGATTATTCAGATGGAAACAAAGACCATCCGGGTTATACGCCTGCTGATGATTATGCGTATGCCGATCAGTCGCAGGCAATGGATTTCCTCGGTATTTCAGAACATAACCATTTCTCTTCGCCGGATAACCCAGGCAATGAGATCGCCAATTATAAAAAAGGATTGTTGCAGGCCGCTGCTTATACAGCCGCGCATCCGGGATTCCTGGCGCTTTATGGTATGGAATGGGGGGTGATATCCGGTGGTGGCCACGTAGTGGTGTATGGTGATGGATTGAATGATCTTTTCGGATGGGAGTCGAATGTGAATGGTAACGTGGGTCCCAACTATGATGTATATGTACCGAAGAGTACCTATATCGGAACAGAAGGTTTGTTCCAGGCAGTGAACAACTATGCATCGATTAATGCATTTGCTACCCTTGCGCATCCGAACAATACAGACTATAACAATCTTTCCAACATTGCATATGATCCGGTTGCAGATAATGCGATTGTAGGCACAGCTGTAGAAAGCGGACCTGCCACATCTACCAATACTACTTATTCAAATCCGGCTTCCTCTATGGCCTATCTCTGGTATTACCAGAAAATGCTCTCAAAAGGATATCATCTCGGGCCAACGATGGATCATGATAACCACAATACCACATTCGGCAGAACCACACAGGCACGTACCGCAGTGCTCGCACCATCGCTTACACAAACCGATATCATCAAAGCGATCCGCGATATGCATTTTTATGCAACAGAAGACTATGATGCCAAAGTTGATTTCACGATCAATACCCGAATCATGGGATCAATATTTGAAGACAGGAACGCGCCTTCCATTTCAGTAAATTATGCTGATCCTACCACGAGTACATCCGGGGCTTTGATCAGGGTGATGTATGGTCAACCCGGAAGCGGTGCATTACCGGTAGTGATCGATTCTGTATTCGGTACCACACTGAGTTATGTAGACAACAGCCTGCCGATCAATCAAACCGGTTATTATTATATCGATATCACTAATGGCAGTACAAGGATCATTACGTCACCGATCTGGTATACCCGCAAATGTTTTAATACTGCGGATATTACGGTAACAGCCTGCGACAACTATACCTGGAACGGAGCAGTATATACCAGTTCAACCGTTGCCAGCAGAACCTTTACCACCACAGAAGGCTGTGTGAATACAGAAACATTACATCTTACGATTGTAAACAGTCCGACCAATGCTACGATCTCTGCTATCGGCTCTGCAGCAGGTTGCCCGGGTACAGGTGTAACTTTAACTGCCGCTGCCAATGCCGGAACCGGAAATCTGAGCAGCTACGACTGGATATTGAATGGGGCGGTGGTTGCAACAACCAGCTCTGCAAATTTTACGGCATTATCTTCTGGTGTTTATACAGCGAAACTTACCGATGTTAACCAGTGTTCTGTAGTTACAGCCGCAGGGATTACCCTTACTGTTGCAGATAACCTGGCACCTGTTCCGGATAATCCCAACCTGCCTGTAATAACCGGTGAATGTTCTGCGACAGTGATCAGTGCACCCACTGCCACAGATAATTGTGCGGGAACGGTTACGGGAACCACCACTGATCCGCTTACTTATACTGCTCAGGGTACTTATA
>SAIX01000079.1 GCA_004028765.1 Chitinophagaceae bacterium
GCTGTGTTCATACGACGCAAATAGATAAGTGGGTCAAATATCCTTAAATTCATTACCTGATACACTGAAATTATGAAGGGATTTTTTAAAACTTTTTTTGCTGCGCTGCTGGCGCTGATCGTATTTACGGTGATCGGTATTTTTTTGCTGATCGGTTTTGTAACAAGTGCGGCAACGGCGGATAAGCCTGTGGTTGGAAGCAAAGCCGTACTCGTGCTCGATCTTTCCAATCAGTTTAAGGAACAAACAGAGGAGAACCCGTTTAATACATTGCTCAAAGAATCGGCACCCGATGCCCCTTCTCTCTATGAAATGGTAAAACTGCTGCACCACGCCCGCTCCGATTCTTCTGTTAAAGGCGTTTATATTCTTTGCGGCAACAATATAAATGGTTTTGCCGCCAGTGAAGAATTGCGAAAAGCTTTGCTTGATTTCAAACGCAGCGAAAAACTTGTGATCGCATATGGCGAAACCATCACGCAGAAAGGATATTATGTCGGAAATGTGGCGGATAAAATTTACTGTCACCCGCAGGGTGGCGTGGATTGGGGCGGATTTGCATCCAACCTGCTTTTCCTGAAAGGCATGCTTGATAAACTGGAGATACAGCCACAGATATTTTATGCGGGTAAATTTAAAAGCGCAACAGAACCTTTACGTGAAACGCAGATGACGGAAGCCAACCGCCTGCAGACCTCCGTATGGCTTGGCGATTTATACAACCAATTCCTGGGAGCCGCTGCTGCCACACGCAACCTCGATACGGCCAAACTTCGCTCCCTCGCTGTTCAGGGTGCTATTCAAACTGCAAATGATGCATGGAAAAATGGTTTGGTGGATGGATTGAAATATGATGATGAAATAAAAAAAGAGCTCCAGCAGAAACTGAAACTGGCCGAAAAAGACAAGATCAATTTTGTGACTTTCAGCGATTATGCAAAAGCAGCCGATATGGATAATGATTATAGCGAGAGTAAGATCGCATTGATCTATGCAGATGGGGATATTGTTTCCGGAAGCGGTGACCGGGAGCAGGTGAGCAGCGATGCGTTCCGTACCCTTATCCGGAAAGTAAGAATGGATAACAGCGTGAAGGCAATCGTTTTCCGGGTAAACTCCCCGGGCGGCAGTTCTCTTGCGAGTGATGTGATCTGGCGCGAGATCAGCCTGGCCAGAAAAGAAAAACCTGTGATCGTAAGTATGGGTGATGTGGCTGCATCAGGTGGTTACTATATTTCCTGCAATGCCGATTCTGTTTTTGTAAATGCGAATACCATCACCGGATCGATCGGTGTATTCAGTATCGTTCCTAATTTTCAATCCTTCTTTAAAAATAAACTCGGGATTACGTTCGACGGTGTTAAAACAGCGCCTTATGCGGATATGGGTAGTGGCGACCGGCCATTGAATGAAACAGAAAAAAGGTTTTTCCAGGCGGGAACCGATTCCATCTACCTTACTTTTAAATCGAGGGTTGCGGAAGGAAGGAGAAAGGATATCAATTATATCGACAGCATTGCACAGGGAAGGGTGTGGACGGGCACCCGTGCGATACAGGTGGGATTGGCAGACCGTATCGGGACCTTACAGGATGCGATCGATTGTGCCGCAAAAAAAGCAGAGCTGAAAGAATACCGCATCAAAGAATATCCCGAGAAGAAAAATATTATCGAACAGTTGATGAATACCTATAAGCGGAGCATCAAAGTAAATATCATCAAAGAAGAGATCGGTGAAGAGCAGTTGAAAGCATTGAAAGAAATGAAGAAAGTAAGGCAGATGATCGGTCAGCCGCAGGCAAGGCTGCCTTTCAGCGTTGATATCAACTGATCATTCCAACTTTTGGAAACAGACGTTCGTCAAAATAAAAATCAGTGCTGGTTTTCAGCCTGATTTTTTTATGATCGGGATGCAGGGGATTGATCAGGAAATTATGTTCCCTGTGTATGATGGCCGAGGGGCATTTATACAGCAAAGCTTTTCCGTTGAGCAGCATTTCCCTACCCATCCATTGCGTATACTCAAAATCGCGGAACCAGTTTTTCTTTAAATCCTGCAGTTTGATCTCATGAATCCCTGATTTATCCGGTATATCGATCTCCATCAACCGGATGGCTTTCAGGTTTTCGGTGCTGCCGGCATTGGCCAGTATTTCCAGAACAGCCAGCGAGATATTTTCACTTGTGTACAATACAGGTATGCCGGGAGGGTTCCAGCGGCCACCTTTTAAACGGGCGCCATTCCCCGATAGGTCATGTGCAAAATTGCGATGGGCAAAGCGGTACAGTATCATGCGTAAACGCCCTGCTGGATACGTGAAAGTTGATCGATAACTTCCTGGATGCCCCTGTCGGAAAATAAAGAACTGAAATTAAGCAGGTGCCCCATCACAGGTTTGTCTTTTTTCAGCCATGCATAAAAAGCCTGTGCATCCGAAAAAGTTTCAAGGCCCAGGTTTATCATTTCCTGCAACAACAGGATGCGATCGGTATAAATGCCTTCAAATGCCGTATTGTTTTTGGCATAACGTTGCAGTGTTCTTTCGGATAAATGTAACATCTGCGCCCACTCAGCCTGGGTAAAAGGAACGGTATCAGCCAGTTTTTTTAATTTCTTGTAGGTATAATCAGCTACCATCACCGGTTTTTTAGGTGTTGCGTATGCAGGAAGCTGTTCTTCAAGTTTCTGTACTTTCACCTGCGGCTGGGAATATTTTACTGATTTTGCCATATCCGTCATTTGTCGTACTAATATACGACTTTTGTCATAAAAATAGCCATCTCCCTGTTTTTTTGTTACCGGTGCAAGAAAGAAATAGATTTGTTTACAGAACCGTTTTACTATGCAAGGTCCTTATAACCAGTTTCGTGCCATGCTCGCCATTACCCGGGGCAGCCTGCGGGCCATTTTCCGCAGCCCTTCGGCCGTTGTATTCAGCATTGCCTTCCCGCTCATTTTTATCCTCGTATTCGGCTTTATCGGCGGCGGCGGCAGGGTATCACTGAATGTGGCGTTTAACAAACATACCGATACAGCCAACCCGGTATATGCCGCATTGAAGCATATCGCAGGACTGAACTTTGTAAAAAAAGACAGCATCGATCTGAAGGAAGACCTTGAAAAAGGACGTATCGCGGCGATCATTACTATTGAAAAATCAGGGCTTGAAAACCCACCTTATAAGATCAGCCTGCTGAGTTCTGAAGCCGTGAACCCGCAAAATATACAGGTATTGCAATCGATCCTGAATGCGGTGATCGCTGGCATCAACCAGAAAACCTATGCCGGTGCACCCACAATCGCGATTGTGAATAATACAGTCCAGAAAATACCCGGGCGTATTTATCGCACCATCGATTTTATTTTACCCGGCCAGTTAGGGTTCTCGCTTCTCAGTTCGGGTGTTTTCGGTGTGGCATTTCTTTTTTTCAACCTGCGCCAGCAACTGGTGCTGAAACGTTTTTATGCAACGCCCATCAAGCGATCCTATATCGTTTTGGGCGAAGCCATCAGCCGGGTTTTATTCCAGATGCTCACTTCGGTTATTGTAATCGGCGTGGGGCATTTTGCTTTCAATTTTACACTCGTGCACGGCTTTCAGACCTTTATGGAGATCATGATCCTCAGTTTTATTGCGCTGATCCTGTTTATGGGTTTTGGTTTTATTGTAAGCAGCGTAGCTAAAACGGAAAGCACGATCCCGCCTTTTGCCAACCTCATTACCCTGCCGCAGTTTTTGCTGGCGGGTACTTTTTTCTCGATCGAAGCATTTCCTTCCTGGCTGCAGCCGATCTGTAAAATATTACCGCTTACCCATTTCAATACCGCAATGCGTAATATCGCATTTGAAGGCACCAGCCTGTTAAGTTGCTGGAAAGAACTGGGCATTTTAGGGATATGGGCCGTAGTGGTATATGCGGTTGCTTTCAAAACATTCAAATGGGAGTGATATGAAATTGATCAGGCTGATTCTGTTGAGTGCAGTATTGTTATTTGTGATCGCATCGCTGATCGGGATCTTACTGCCATCGCATGTGCTGGTATCCAGGGCGGTTGATATTGGTGCAGATAAAGATTCGATCAAGCCTTATTTACAGGATATCAACCGCTGGCAAAGCTGGATGGAAGGAATGGCTCAGGCATCCGTAAAAATTGAATCTCCGCTGAAAGCGGATATCGCCGGTACTGACGTAACTATTACAGTTGTTACCGACAGCACCATTCTTTCAAGCTGGATTCCAGGAAATCATACTGTTCAATCGAGCACAATGCATTTGATATCTTCAACGCGTGCAGGGCAAACCATCCTGCAATGGCAGTTTGAACAGGATGTAAAATGGTATCCCTGGGAGCGGCTGGGCTCTATGATGAATGATAAGATACTTGGTACCCTGATGGAGAAAAACCTCAACAACCTTAAACAACTGGTTGAAAAGAAATAGGTATCAACCTATTTCATCAATGATTTTTTCAATCACCGCATAAATTTTTTCCAGTTCATTTTTGGCAATGCAATAAGGCGGCATGATATAAACGGTATTTCCCAACGGCCGCAGGTACACACCCTGTTGCAGGGCGAGCGAAGTAACGGTTGCGCTTACCTGGTTCAGGTATTCATCTTTTCCGCGGCTGATCTCAAACGCAAGGATCGTTCCTGACACCCTTATCTCTTTGATGGACCGGTACTGCTGAAGTTTTTCCGCAAACGAAAGATTCATTTTACAGATCATTTTTTGTGCAGCAGTACAGTCATCTTTTTCCAGCAGGTCGAGGCTCGCCAACGCAGCAGTGCAGGCCAGCGGGTTTGCTGTAAAAGAGTGCCCGTGAAAAAATGTTTTCAGTTTATCATCGGTAACATAGGCCTGGTACACCTGTTCGGTGCAGGCGGTGATACCGAGGGCCATAGTGCCGCCGGTTAAACCTTTACTAAGACAAATAATATCCGGTTGTACCTGCAGTTGTTCTGATGCAAACAGGGTGCCTGTTCTTCCAAAACCTGTCATCACTTCATCCGCGATACAGAGAATACCTGAATGATGCACGATATCGAGTAATTCGTTCATCGGTGCGGCATCATAGATTTTTATACCACCCGCTCCCTGTACCAGTGGCTCATAGATAAATGCAGCAATGGTTTCGGCCTGGTCTTCGATCAGTTTTTTTAATGCACTGATATTTGAGTGCCCGGGTGTATCGATAAAAATCACTTCAAAAAAAAGATCATGGAATGCAAGTGTAAAAACGCTTCTGTCGCTCACACTCATTGCACCGAATGTATCGCCATGATAGGAATTTTTAAAAGCAAGGATCTTTTTTCTTTTTGTGGCCCCCTGGTTCCACCAGAACTGGATCGCCATCTTCAAGGCAACTTCGGTGGAGGTTGATCCATTGTCGCTGTAAAAAATTTTACTGAAGTTGCCGGGCAAAACCGGCAGCAACCTTTCTGCGAGACGCACTGCCGGCTCATGTGTAAAGCCTGCGAAGATTACCTGCTCCAGCGTAAGTGCCTGTTGATAAATTTTTTCAGCAATATAAGGGTGTCCATGCCCGTGCAGGTTTACCCACCAACTGCTGATGGCATCAAGATAAGCGTTCCCATTCTCCGAAAATAAATAACTGCCTTTTCCGCTGGTCACCGGAACAGGATCGGCCATATTTTTTTGTTGGGTAAAGGGGTGCCATATCACCTGGCGGTCTCTCTCTGCTAAATTCATGTGGCAAAGGTAGGGCCGCTTACATAAAATCGGTAAACGGAAGATAGCCGGGTAATATTTTCGCGCTGCGGTGCAACGATCAGGCTTTCGGCTGTGTCAGCAAGCGGATATAAGATATGACCGATCATCAGAAACTGGTAAAAGACTGTTTAAAAAATAACCCGGCAGCCCAAAAGCAGTTATACGGGTTATTTGCTGATACGATGCTTGGCATCTGTTACCGTTATACCAAGAGCCTGCAGGATGCAGAGGAAGTATTGCAGCAGGGTTTTATCAAAGTGTTTCAAAATCTTCACCAGTATAAAAACGAGGGGGAACTGGGCGGATGGATCCGGCGTATCATGGTAAATACCGCCATTAATTATTTGAAGCGCAAACCCCGTTACCAGCTGGATCTTGGTTTTGAAGATACGCAACTCCATCCTGTAAGTAATTATGAACCGGATGTTCGTCTCAATGCCAAAGACCTGCTGAACCTTGTTCGGCAACTGCCACCCGGTTATCAAACCATTTTTAACCTTTATGCCATAGAGGGATATACGCATGTGGAGATCGGCAAAATGCTGGGTATCAGCGAAGGCACTAGCCGTTCGCAATATGCAAGGGCAAGGGGGCTGTTGATACAATGGATCGAAAAACATTCTCATAACGATAAAAAAGACGTGTATGGCCGGTAGTTCATTTGAGGAGCAGGTGCGGGCGGAATTGCGGGAACTGCAAATGAGTCCTGATGCCGCTGTATGGCCTGCTATCGAAGCAGCGCTGCGCAAAGAACAGAAACGCCGGTTTATCTGGTTTTTCCTTCTCGCCGGTATCGGGCTAACGGGTGCAGGATTCTATATGCAATATGGTAAAGCATGTAAACAGGATACTGCCCTGCTTTCGCCTGTAAAACCTTCCAGTAATCCAGCTGCTGCTCAAAAATCACGGGGCATTGATTCAAAGGATGCTGCTGGAAAGAATGATACAGTAACTGTTGAAAAAAATAACAGACCATCTCAACCGCAGCCGGGTGAGCATCCTGCAAATCAAACCGCACAGAAACTAAACCAGGCTATTTCTCTTATTGGGGAAAAACCCGGAGAGAATGATTTGCACCAAAAGGCAGGAAAAAAGCAAAAGCAGATAAACCCGGTTACAGAAAATCAAACGCAAACTGAAACAATCGCATCCATCCCGGTAAGTATCCCTGTAAAAGAAAGACCTGTTTCATCAATCAGTCAACAGGAGGCGAAGGAGGAAAAATCACCCGAACAAATTACAAAACCACAAATTATAACCGAAGAAAAAAAAGCGGTTGTTGAAAATCTTACAAAAGAATCACTTTCAAAAGATACGGCTCAACAGTTTCCGGTGCAGGCAGAAATTTCTCCTGCAGAAAAAGAAGTGAAACCCGCGAAGAAAAAATGGCAATGGTCCCTGCACGGCTCATTCGGATCGGGTAATACCATTGATGCGTTATTGCCCGGCCAAAAAACACAGTCTTTTGTATATGGGAATGTATCTGTACCTGTCTCTTATTTCACATCT
>SAIX01000080.1 GCA_004028765.1 Chitinophagaceae bacterium
TGGCTTTTTTCAGGTGCTGCTGTACTTCCGATTGTTTCGGTTTTTTCTGGCAGGAAGAAAAGCAGAGCAGGCAGAGCAGGAAAAAAATATTTTTCATATCAAGGATTTCTGCAGAAAGTTACTATAAAAATCAACGATTTTATAAGCCGGTTTCCAAGGACCTCTGCCTGCTGAAAAAAATATTTCTTTTTTTGTGACATTTCGAATAATGCTGCGAATCATATTACAGGATGCCCAACGCTGACCATACCAACAGACAGGTTTCATTCCTGCAAATGATAGAGAACAATAAGGCGATCATTTACAAGATCTGCCATGTATATTGTCCTGCAGCGGCAGAAAGGGAAGACCTTGCCCAGGAAATCATTTACCAGTTATGGAAGTCCGGGAACCGTTTTGATACAGACCGGCGTTTTACCACCTGGATGTACAGGGTTGCGCTGAACACAGCCATCAGTTACTATAGAAAAACAAACAGAACGCCTTCACAGGAGCCTCTTTCAGCGTTTGAAAACGAAATACCAGCAGAAGAGAATACAGCACAGGATGAGAACAGGAAAGAGCTGTTTAAACAGATCGAATTACTGAAGGAATTTGAGAAAGCCCTTATCATCCTTTACCTCGAAGGCAAAAACCATCCTGAGATCGCAGACATACTCGGAATCTCGGTAAGCAATGTATCTACAAAACTGAATCGGGTTAAAGAGAAAATAAAAAAATCGATCCCCGTAAAAAAATAAAACCATGGAACAGACCGACCTGCAACAACTCTGGCAATCGATCGACCGGCATTTACTGGAAGCGAGGGTATTGAACCTCCAATCCTGGGCATTGAACTTCCGCAGTTTTGAAATGCTGCAACACCAGAAAATGAAAAAAGGCCTTTACAGGCTGATCCTGTTCAAAAGCTTTGCTGTGATACTCGGTATATGCTGGGTTGCTTTTCTCGGGCTGCTTGTATGGTCTGTTGGAACGGCCAACCTGTTTTTCAGTTGCTCGGTAATGATGATCCTTTTATTTACGGTCTATGCAATTTATATCTACCTGCGCCATATTAGGATGATCACCACCATCCGGTACGATGCCCCGGTTGCTGATGTGCAGGAAAAGATCGCCATTTTACAGGCGTCGACGTTCCGTGCTACCAGGGTGCTTTGGCTTCAGATGCCTTTTTACAGCACCTGGTGCTGGAACAGCAAATGGATCAAAGAAGGGCCTTATGGGTTCTGGCTCATCGCCGTACCCATCGCTTTGTTTTTTTTGTGGCTGAGTATTTACCTGTACCGGAATCTTATTCCCGGCAACATGCACAAAAAATGGGTCAACCTATTGATGATGGTTGGGCCCGAATACAAAAAACTGGCAGAGGCATCCGGGTACCTCGAAGAGATCAGGTCTTACCGCGATGATTTGGGTTAAAAAACAAATTCCTGCAATTTCCAGGTTTGGTATTGTATTTGCCTTAACGGATAAAAGCAGTTGAATCTGTATTTTTACCATTCAAACAAAAGCATACCTGAAACGATTCCTGAAAATACTACGTTATACCATTTGGGGTCTTCTCGCAATCCTGCTTTTGGTATTTATCGCCATCCAAACCAGCCCCGTTCAGAACTGGCTGGCAGGAATTGTCACGAAAAAATTATCGAAAGGTCTCGGTACTGAAGTCAGCATACAAAAAGTGAACCTTTCACTTTTTAACAGCCTGAATATGGAAGGCACGCTTATCCGTGACAGGCAGAAAGACACTCTCTTGTACGCGGGAAACGTAAAGTTGCGGATAACCGACTGGTTTTTTCTCAAAGACACCGCCGTATTAAAATACATCGGCCTTGAGAATGCAGTGATCAAACTGAACAGGAAGGATTCCCTATGGAATACTGCTTTCATTGAAGATTATTTCTCTTCCCCCGGCCCGAAGAAAAAAAAGCCGGGCGGTGTTGAACTGAAACTGAGAAAACTGGACCTGAAGCAGGTGCATTTTATCAAGAACGATTTATGGGCCGGGGAAAAAATGGATATCTCCGTAGGCAACCTTTTGGTTGATGCAGAAAATATTGACCTGCGCCAGAAGCTTTTTCAGCTAAACAGCGTGGAAATAGACAAGCCTTTTGTTGAGATCCAGGGTTTGCCGGCATTACGGCCCGATTCATTACGGCACAGGAATAAAGGCATCGATACCGGCATGTACCTGAATGAAGGCAACCTCAGGATAATTGCCGGGAAAGTTAAGATCCGCAACGGGAGCCTTTTTATCGATGGCAACCTGCAGAAGCCTTCTGCAAATTTTGACGGGAGCCATATACAGTTAACCAAACTGAATGGCACACTCGAAAATATCCGTTTCATTAAAGACACATTGCGCGCAGCGATCAATCTTTCGGTGAAAGACCGAAGCGGTATCGAGATCAGAAAACTGAAAACCGATTTCAGGTTCACACCACAGATCATGGAACTCGCGAACCTGGATCTGCAGACCAACAAAAGCAGGCTTACCAATTATTACGCGATGCAGTACCGCGATTTTAATAAAGATTTTGGTGAGTATATCACGAATGTGCTGATGAATGCACGCTTTAAAGAAGCACGGATCCATACAGATGATATTGCATTTTTTGCCCCGGAATTGAAAAACTGGAAACGCGAAGTGTTTCTCAGCGGGAAATTTACAGGTTCGGTTTCCGATTTCAGCATTGCCGATCTTTTTGGAAAAGTGGGAAGCACCACGCAGGTAAGCGGCGCTTTGCGCATGAAGGGCCTTCCCTATATCAATAAAACAAAAATCGATTTCACCAACGGTACGGTACAATCCAATGCCGGCGACCTTGCAACAATTATTCCGGATCTCAAAGAGGTAACTTCACCCAATCTTGCCGCACTCGGCAATTTTATTTACAGGGGCAGCTTTAACGGAACGATCCGCAAT
>SAIX01000081.1 GCA_004028765.1 Chitinophagaceae bacterium
TGGTGGTGCCCGGCAGTTCCTGCCGGTAAAAGTGAACAGCGCTGGTGTAATGCCGATCATCTTCGCTCAGGCAATCATGTTCCTGCCAACACTCGTATCCTTTACCAATATCGATTCTGCACAGGGTATCGTAAAAATATTCAACGACCACAGCAATGTGTGGTACATGGTGATCTATTCAGTAATGGTGATTGGTTTCACTTTCCTGTACACCGCTTTGATATTTAATCCCAAGCAGATCGCGGAAGACCTCAAACGCAACAACGGTTTTATTCCCGGCGTAAAACCGGGTCAGCCTACAGCAGATTATATCGGATCTATCATGGATAAGATCACTTTGCCGGGAGCTATTTTCCTTGCATTGGTGGGTATCCTTCCCGGCTTTGCACAAAGGCTCGGTGTAACGCAAGGCTTCAGTTCATTCTTTGGTGGAACATCCCTCCTGATTATGGTGGGTGTGATCCTCGATACGCTGCAGCAGATAGAAACCTATCTCCTGATGCGCCAGTACGATGGCCTGATGAAAAGCGGAAGGGTGCAGGGACGCCAGACGGTATCCACCACTACGATATAATTTGATTATTCAATGATTTGAAAATCTGAAAATGGGTTTTGAAGATTAATCAAAAGATTTTCAGGAAGCACGGTTTCAAATTTTCAAACTCTTTGAGAAAACCTGTCGGGTGTTACCAGGCAGGTTTCTTTTTTAAACGATGACACGACGAATCAATATGATGATCCATAAAACAGAAGCCGAAGTGGCGATGATGAAGGAAGCGGCACTGCTGGTAAGTAAAACCCTTACCGAAGTTGCCAAAATGCTGAAGCCCGGAACCACAACGCTCCAGGTCGATAAGCTATGCGCTGATTTTGTAAAGGATCATAAAGCCATTCCTTCCTTTTATCAATACCGAGGTTATCCCTTTCATATCTGTGCTTCCGTAAATGATGTAGTGGTGCATGGCTTTCCGAATAATACAGCTTTGAAAGAGGGTGATATCGTATCCATTGATATGGGTGTGATCCTTAACGGCTGGCATGGCGATCATGCTTATACCTTTATCATTGGCGAAGTGGCGCCTGAAGTATTGCAACTGGTAAAAATCACCAAAGAGTCGCTTTATAAAGGCATTGAAAAAGCGATCGTGAATAACCGGGTGGGCGATATTGCATTCGCCATACAGGAACACACCGAACGCAAACATGGCTATGGGGTGGTGCGGGAACTCGTTGGTCATGGCCTTGGCCGCGAACTGCACGAAGATCCGCAGGTTCCCAATTATGGGAAAAGGGGCACCGGCGCCAAACTGAAAGAAAACCTGGTACTGGCCATCGAACCAATGATCAATCTCGGATCAAAAGATGTGTTTACGGATGAAGATGGCTGGACTGTGCGCACGCGCGACGGGAAACCCTCCGTTCATTTTGAGCATGATGTATGTGTAAAAAGAAATAAGGCATTGATCTTATCCGATTACAGCATCATAGAAGCGGCTGAGAAAGCCAACCCTGATCTCAATACCTCTTATTACTGATCTTTCAAGTATCTTACGGTAAATCCATTGTAAGATGAAAGGCTTTCTTCTTTCCGCGGCGATGCTGCTGGTTTTCTTTTCTGCACAATCACAATCGCCCGAAACCCTTATGGTACGCGCTTTCCGGCAGCAGAAAGAACATGCCTGGCTGGAAGAATATCTTTCATTCCTTTCCGTACCCAATACCGCAACTGATACCCTGGGATTGAAAAAAAATGCAGCGCTTATCATGCAGATGATGACAAAGCGTGGAATCAATAATGTACAATTATTATACCCCGCCACTGCAGGGAAAGCCCCATCGGTTTATGGTGAAGTGATGGTACCAGGCGCCACACAAACGTTGATCTTTTATGCGCATTATGATGGGCAGCCTGTTGACAGTACCCAGTGGGCGAAGGGATTGAAACCTTTTGTACCCAAACTGGTAAAAGGTGCATTGGAGAAAGGCGCGGCAATGACCGCATTCCCTGCAAATCTTTCCAATATCGATCCCGACTGGCGCATTTACGCGAGAGGCGCATCCGATGACAAAGCGGGCGTAATGGCCATCCTTTGTGCTTATGAAGCCATCAGCAGATCGGGCCTGGCACTTCATTCGAATATCAAATTCTTTTTTGAAGGGGAAGAAGAAGCCGGGTCTGCACATCTTGGCGAAATATTTCAGCAGTATAAATCATTGTTGCGATCTGATTTGTGGGTGATCTGCGATGGGCCTGTTCACCAGTCGGGAAAGAAAGCAGTTTTATTCGGTGCCAGGGGCGATGCACATGTGGAGATAACTGTGTATGGACCGGCCCGGCCGTTGCACAGCGGGCATTATGGAAATTGGGCACCCAACCCAGGTTTGCTGCTTGCGAAATTATTATCGTCCATGAAAGATGAGAATGGCAAAGTAACGATCAAAGGTTTTTATGATGATACAAAACCGTTGACAGATGCCGAAAAGAAAGCCCTTGCCGCTATGCCACCGGTAGATGCACAAATGAAAGAAGAACTGAAAATTGTAAATGAAGAAATGCCCGGTATTGCATTGGCAGATGCGATCATGCTGCCCTCTCTTAATATCAATGGTATGCAAAGCGGCAATGTGGGGCCAAAAGCCAGTAATGTGATACCGGTATCGGCATCTGCTGTGCTCGACCTGCGGCTGGTACCAGGAAATGATTACAAACTGCAGCAGCAGAAAGTGGTGAACCATGTCAAAGACCAGGGCTACCATGTAACAGATGAAGAACCCACGGATGCAGAGAGAAAAATCTTTCCAAAGATCGCAAAGATAAAACTGAGCGAAGGCTACAATGCACAGCGTACCCCGCTTTCACTGCCAGTGGCACAGTCGGTAATAGCGGCGGTTCAAAGTACCACGAATGAACAGGTTGTTGCGATCCCTACGATGGGTGGAAGCCTGCCTTTGTTTTTATTTGATAAATACCTCAATGCAGTAACAATCACAGTACCTATTGCCAACCATGACAATAACCAGCATGCCGAGAATGAAAATATCCGTTTGCGCAATCTCTGGAATGGTATCGAATCACTTGCGGCTGTAATGCTGATACCCCCGCCAGTTAAATAATAAAATAAACAAAGTATAGTAACGGATGCAGAACAACACCGCGCACCCCAATGACATGTACGACCTTCTTGTGGTGGGAGGTGGTGCCGCCGGTTTTTTTTGCGCGGTGAATACTGCGGCACTACAGCCCGGATGGAAAACAGGGATCATTGAAAAGAATAATAAAGTATTATCAAAAGTAAAAGTGAGTGGTGGCGGAAGGTGCAATGTAACCCATGCCTGTTTTGAAATCGAGGAACTAGTAAAGCGTTACCCGCGGGGTAAAAATTTTATCAAGAAATGCTTTCACTGGTTCCAGCCGAAAGATACCATTGCCTGGTTTGCAGAAAGAGGCGTAAAGCTGAAAACAGAAAGCGATGGCAGGATGTTTCCCGTAACGGATTCTTCGCAAACCATTGTGGATTGTTTGCTGCGCGAAGCGGACCGCTATGGTGTAGAAATTTGTTTGCAAACCGAAGTGATTGCTATAAAGAAAAAACAGAACCATTTTGAAATTGTAACCGGTAACCGTTTGTACCGGGCAGAAAATATCTGTATTGCCAGCGGTGGTTTTCCCAAGGCTGCCATGTTCAGCTGGCTATTACAAACCGGGCATAGTATTGAAGAACCTGTTCCTTCTTTGTTTACATTCAATATGCCCGGGAATGATATCACTGCATTGATGGGCATCAGCGTAGAAAAAGCACAGGTAAAGATCGCGGGCAGTAAACTGGCGGAACAGGGGCCATTACTGATTACACATTGGGGAATGAGCGGGCCGGTGATACTGCGCCTTTCTGCATGGGGCGCAAGGGAACTCGCTGAAAAAAAATACCAGTTTACGATACTCGTGAACTGGCTGGGAGATACAACGGAAACTGAATTGCGGAATAACTGGGGTACACTCCGTGATACATATGCTTCACAGAAAATGATCAGCAAAAATCCTTTTGGTTTACCAGCAAGGCTATGGATTTTTTTATTGCAACGTTCGCAGATCAATGACGAAATGAAGTGGGGTAACCTACCGGCGCGATTGCAAAACGGGCTCATCAAAAACCTTTGTGCACAGGAATTTGCTGTAAACGGAAAGACCACGTTTAAAGAAGAATTTGTTACCTGCGGTGGTATCAAACTCCCGGAAGTAGATGCCAATACCCTTGAAAGCCGGAAGGTTCCCGGTCTTTATTTTGCCGGCGAAATCCTGGATGTGGATGGGATTACCGGTGGCTTTAATTTCCAGTTTGCCTGGACGAGCGGCTGGCTCGCTGCCAGGTCCATTGCCTCTTCCCGGGATAAATCCATGTAAAAAAGCGCCACTCATTTTATAAAATCCCCTGTTCATGTAAAAAACGGCGACTTGCTTTCCAGGTAGAAACGAAAAGCTTACATTGAAGCATCAAAACCTGATTATGAAAAAAATCGCCCTTACCCTTGCTGCATCGGGTGCCATGCTGGTTAGTCTCTATGCACAACAACCGCCCGCCGGGGCTGCTCCCGGAACAACTCCTAAAACGGGGACAGACAGTTCAAAAACTGCCCCACCTAAAAAACAAACCCTTTCGGATAAAACCAAGGGACAAAAAAAGAATGAAGGCCTTTTCACACTTTTCCAGGACACGGCAACCGGTAGTGTGCAGATTTATGTGAAGAAAGACCAACTCGAAAAAGAGTATATCTACCAAAGTTTTTCGATCAATGGTCCAACCACGCTGTTCCTGAACCAGAGCATGCACAGATCCACACTGGTATTCAAAATCAAAAAAGCATTCGACAAACTGGAATTTTCTATCGTGAATACAGGCTTGTATTACGATAAGAACAATGCTGTGAGCAAAGCAGCGGAAGTGGATAAACCCGAAGCGGTTTTCTTCTCCGATAAAGTGGCGTTCGAAGATTCGTTGGGCTATCTTGTAAGCGGCGATGCGTTGTTCCTCAGTGAAAAACTGGATCCCGTAAAACCGATCATGGCGCCCAGCCCTTTTGCATCACAGATCTTTAACCTCGGTAATTTAAATCCGGCCAAATCCAAGTATGCACAGCTTCGTTCCTTTACCGATAATACGGATGTGGTGGTAGATCTTTCTTATGATAACCCCTTGACGATGGCCGATGGCGGGCCCGATGTGGCCGATCCGCGTTATGTGCGCGTTCGCATGCAGCACAGTTTTATTGCGATGCCAAAGAACGAATACAAATCGCGCAGGGATGATCCTCGGGTAGGGTTTTTTATGGAAGAGAGAAATGACCTTACCAGTATCAGCCCGGTACCATACAAGGATATGATCCATCGCTGGAACCTGAAGAAAAAAGATCCTTCCGCCGCGATGAGTGAACCGGTAGAACCACTGGTGTACTGGATAGAGAACACCACACCGGTTGAATACCGCCAGATCATTTTTGATGCAGGTATGAAATGGAACGAAGCTTTTGAAAAAGCCGGTTTTAAAAATGCGTTGCAGATGAAGATCATGCCGGATGATGCCACATGGGATCCCGCAGACATTCATTACAATGTGATCCGCTGGGTTTCTTCTTCCATTCCTTCTTATGGTGCCATCGGCCCCAGCTTTGTGAATCCGCGCACAGGGCAGATCCTGGGCGCTGATATCACCGTTGAATGGTTCTCGGGCAGCGCTACACCTATTTCAGATGAACTGTATAATGGTGCACCTGCCATGCAGGTACCGGGTTTCAATATGCATAACCCGTATAACTGCACACTGGCTTCGGAACTGAAAGCACAGTACACGGCAGGTTTAACAACACTTGAAATGACCGGTGCTTCCCCTGCTGAGATCAAAGAAATGCATAAGCAGTTCCTTACCTATCTTATCATGCATGAAATGGGGCATACACTTGGATTGAACCACAACATGAAGGCAAGCCAGATGTTATCGCCTGCTGAAGTAAACAATACCAGTATTACCCACAGCATCGGTTTGATGGGTTCTGTAATGGATTATCCCTCGATCAATGTTTCGCTCGACAGGAGCAAACAGGGTGATTATTATACCACCAAGGCCGGGCCTTATGATCTCTGGGCCATTGAATACGGGTACCGTGAATTTGCAGAAGGAGAGGAAGAAGCAGGTTTGAAAAAAATCCTTTCGCGCAGCGGCGAGCCTTACCTGGCTTTTGGAAATGATGGAGATGATATGCGCGCACCCGGAAAAGGAATGGATCCGCGCGTGAATGTGAACGATATGTCGAACGACCCGATCGCTTATGCGGAAGACAGGTTTAAACTGGTGAATAACCTGATGGGATCGCTCGTGAAAAAATATACCAAACCCGGGCAGTCTTATGCAGAACTGCGCAGCCGTTACGGTACACTCAATGCACAGCGCCGCGACATGATCAATGCAGTGAGCCGTTTTATTGGTGGTGTTTATGTTGACAGAACTTTCCCTGAACAGAACTCGGGCAATAAACCTTATACACCTGTTCCACTGGCCGTGCAGAAAAAAGCGATGGAAGTGCTAAATAAATATGTGTTTGCACCCAATGTATTTGATGCCGATGCACAGGTATTTCCTTACCTGCAGATACAACGCCGCGGATACAACCAGCCGTCAACAGGGGAAGATTACCGCATTACCGGTGTATTAACCTCTTTGCAGGTGAACGGTACCCTGGCACATATTCTCAGCCCGGCCACTTTACAACGGGTCACCAATACGCGTTTGTATGGCAACCAGTACAGCGCTGCTGATGTGATGAATGACCTCGTAAAAGGATTGTTTGATGCGGACATCAATGGCAATGTGAATGTATACCGCCAGTACCTGCAGGCTTCTTTTGTAAGAGGGGCTTCACAACTGGTAAGTGATAATTCGCCGCTCGACCTGGTATCGAAAGGTGCGGCTATGTACACACTGAAAAAATTAAAAGCACGCCTCGCCGCAGCGCCTTCCACCAATGAAGAAACCAAGGCGCACAGGGCGAGCCTGGTATTTATGATCGATAAGGCTTTGAAGACGAATTGATGATTGAGTAAGATCGCACACAATAAAAAAATCCTTCCACTTACCGGAAGGATTTTTTTATTGTGCGTTGCAATGATTTCGATCAGGATCCTTTTTTCTTAGCAGCGTCTTTGTTCGCTTTATAACGCATATCCGGTGTGCCGTCTTTTTTCAGGGGGCCTGCAGCGGGTTTGGCAGCATCTTTATTGGCTTTGTAGCGCATATCGGGTGTGCCGTCTTTTTTCAGGGGGCCTGCAGCGGGTTTGGCGGCTTCCGCTTTTTTAGGCTCGGCTGTTTTGGCTGCGGCAGCGGGTTTGGCAGCAGCTTTTGCCTTATCATCTTTTTTGGCCTGTGCAAAAGAAAGGGTTGAGAGGCAAAGCATTGCGGTAAACGCAAGTAAGATTTTTTTCATATTGGCTGGTTTAAGTGAAGGAAAAGTTACTAAAGCTTTTACGCAAATCAAACAGCACTGCATTAAATTAATTTTAAATGAACCAAAACAAATCGTGGATGGGTTTTGTAAAATCAGGCAGAAAGTTTTAACTTAAGCCAAATGCTGCCCTATGCGAAAAGTAAGTGATATCCTCAAAAGGAAGGGGAACCGCGTTACCACCGTACCCCCGCAAACCACGGTAATAGATGCCTTAAAAATGATGGCCGATCAGAATATCGGTTCAGTAGTGATCATGGATGGGGATGATTTTAAAGGGATCATGACCGAGCGCGACTATTCGCGTAAAGTGATCTTAATGGGCCGCCACTCGAGTGATACACCTGTTGGGGAGATCATGACCACCGATTTTCCCGCCATCAAACAAACCGATACCATCGAAACCTGTATGCAGCATATGTCGGAGAAACATATCCGCTACCTCCCTGTGATTGAAAACGGAAAACTCGCAGGGATCATTTCCATCAATGATGTGGTAACAGAAACCATCAATAACCAGGCGGAAACGATTTCGCATCTGCAAAACTATATTCAGAGTTAATAATTAAAAATTAATAGTTAAAAGTGGGAGGTTTTTTAACTATTAACTTTTCACTTTTAACTTCATTTCACCACTTCCCAATACGCCTTCTTGCGCTGTAAATTTTTATCGAATAAAAGCGGGTAATCTTTGCGGCCCCTTACGGGGAAATTATCGAGCCAGCTGCTGCGGTCGGATATATTCCAGAATGTAACGCTTGAAATGTTTTTACGGTATTTTTTGAAAACAGCAAAACAACGTTTGTACATCTCTACCTGTGCCGCTTCTTTTTCGGGGGTGAATACTGTGTTCTGTTCTTCAGCCATTCTTTCACGGGCATTGTGTTCTTTCGCATACACCGAAATATCAAGCTCGGTTACTTGTATCGTTAACCCAAGAGAAGAGAATTGCTTAAATGTTTTATTCAGTTCTTCTTCCGATGGTTCATTGATGGCCCAGTGGCCCTGCAGGCCAATACCATGAATGGGTACGCCGGCATCTTTCAGGCTTTTTACCAGCCGGTATATTTTTTCTCTTTTAACGGGGTTGATCTCGTTATAGTCGTTATAAAAAAGCAAGGCATCCGGGTCGGCTTCATGTGCATACTGAAATGCTTTGGCGATATACTCTTCCCCGCAGATCCGCAACCAGGGCGAATTGCGCAGGTATTCATCCGGCTTATCGGATATCGCTTCATTCACCACATCCCATGCATAGATCGTTCCTTTGTACCGGTTCACTACGGTGGTAATATGATCTTTCAGCCTCTGCAGCAATATTTCTTTGCTTACTGTATCACCCGTTGCATTCGTAAAAATCCATCTTGGTGCCTGGCTATGCCAGCAAAGGTTATGGCCCCTGATACGGATATGGTTCCGCCTGGCAAATGCGGCAATCGAATCCGCATCTTTCCAGTAATATTCATTTTCGCGGGGATGGATCGGCCCCATTTTCATCGCATTCTCCGGGGTAATGCTGTTGAATTCTTTTACGATGAGACCGGCTTCATCAGTTTGCAAAGCACGGGGCGATACTGCCACACCGATCGTAAAATATTTTGCGAAATAATCTTTCAAACCTTTTTCATCACCTTCTTTTTTAAGCGGATGGCTGATAATAAAAGAAGAGAGAATATATACCAGCAGAAAAGTTCCTGCGATCAGTATTTTTTTCATGGTACATTATTTTATGAAAAGATGTAAGAGCAATACACCGATGAGCCCGAGAACTGAAATCAGTGTTTCCATTACCGACCAGGAAAGGAATGTTTGCTTTAAGGTGAGTTTGAAAAATTCTTTGTACATCCAGAAGCCGGAATCATTGATATGTGAGCCAAACACGCTGCCAGCGCCAACGGCGAGCACCATTAATTCCGGCGCAACGGAACCTGCCATCACCAATGGGGATACGATACCTGCCGCTGTGAGGCCGGCTACTGTTGCAGAGCCAAGTGTTACACGCAATAATGCTGTGACCAGCCATGCAAAGATCAATGGGGGCATTTGTAAGGTTGCACTGAATGCAGAGATGGTATTGCCTGTGCCACTGTCGATCAGTACCTGTTTAAAAACACCTCCGGCTGTAATGGTAAGCAGGATCATCGCGATGCCGGAAATGGCATCGGTTACCCATTTCATGATGCTGTTCATTTCCTGCCCGGCCTTTAATCCAAAAAAATAAATGGCGCAAAGCACGGCGATCAGCAATGCGATGGTGGAATCACCTGTAAATGACAATATCTTCCGCAACAGGTTTTCTTTATCAGTCAGCAGCAGGTTTGTAACCACAGAAATACTGATAAGCAATACCGGTAACAGCGCGATGAAAAAACTGGAAGCAACCGATGGGCGTGGAATACGGCTGTTATCAGCTCCTCCCCCAAAAAGATCAACCGGTTGTGTAGCCATTTTTTTCAGGATACTTCCTAGCAATGGCCCCGCAATGATGACGGCAGGGATGGCAATGCTTAATCCATACACCAATGTCTTTCCCATATCTGCATGAAATGCATTCACCAGAACAACAGGGCCGGGATGGGGTGGTAAAAAACAGTGCGTGGTAGAGAGCGATGCGGCCATCGGTATCACGATGTATAATAAAGGTAGACCTGTTCGTTTGGTGATCGAGATCACAAGGGGAACCAGTATCACAAAACCGGCATTGTAATACAAGGGTATGCCGATCAAGAAACCGGTGAGCAATACGGCCCACTGAATATTCTTTATTCCAAAACCATTGATGAGTGTAGTGGCGATCTGTTCTGCGGCACTACTCACTTCAAGTATTTTACCAAGCACTGCACCCAGGCAAACGATCAATGCCAATCCGCCAAGCGTGCTGCCCACACCTTTTTCAATGGAAGCGATAAGTGCGGAAGGCCCCATCCCCAATAACAAACCCGAAAGTATCGCCACGATCAGCAGTGAAAGAAAAGGCACTACCTTTTTCATGGTGAGGAAAACCTGCAGGGCAATGGCGAGAAGCAGTATTACGAATGTCATATTGTTTTGTTTAACGGACTGTATTGGTAAGTGTGCCGATCTCGCCGATGCTGATGCTGATCTCGTCACCGGATAACAATGTAAAATCACTGCCGGGAACAATTCCTGTTCCGGTCATGATCAGGCAGCCTTTTGGAAAACTGCAGGCCCTGTATACAAATGAAACGAGTTCTTCCGGTGTTCTTTTCATCTGGCTTAAAGTAACGGTTCCGCCAAAAACGGTTTGCTGTTTGCGTGTAATGATGAGCACGATCTCGGTATTCAGCGGAAGCGGTTTGCCCGGCACATAAATACAGGGGCCTATGGCAGCACATCCATCATAGGTTTTGGCCTGTGGCAGGTACAATGGATTTTCTCCTTCAATACTCCGGCTGCTCATATCATTGCCAATGGTATACCCGATGATCTTACCCGAACTGCTTACCAGTAAAGTAAGTTCGGGTTCGGGTACATCCCAAACCGAATCTTTGCGGATGCTTACTTTTTCTTTATCGCCCACAACACGGTGTGCCGTTGCTTTGAAAAAAACTTCAGGTCTCTCTGCATCATATACTTTCGCATAAAAATCACTGCCGCCCGCTGCTTTTGATTCTTCCTGCCGACCTTGTTTGCTTCGCAGATATGTTACCCCACAGGCCCATAATTCCTGGCTTTCTATCGGGGGCAGTATTTTGTACTGGTCAATGGTTTTACCGGTTGGCGCCAGCGTTTTGATGAGTAACTGCATTTTCTGGAAAAGATCATCATCGTTTATAAAACTGTCCCAGCCCGAATCGGGTAACTGGTAGCATTGGTTGTTTTTTGTGATGATGGTTCCTGAACTGGTCCTGTATAATTTCATAATAGGGCAGCATTTATTTTTTCAGCCTCAGGCGAAGCACATACATATCATTGGTGATGTATAAAATTTTTTCATCTGCGGATAGCGCACAATTAGATGTGGCTTCCGGCAAACGGATCTTTCCTGCCAGCACGCCTTTACTGTTGAATATCCATAAACCACCTGGCCCGGTTGCATATATATTGCCCGCTTTATCCGCTTTCATCCCATCCGGAAGACCTTTTAGTTTTGGATCGTACCCTGTACAACTGTAAAAAATCCTGCCGTTCCGGATACTGTCTCCGTTTATATCAAATACATACCAGTTGGGTTTGCCCGGATCGGAATTGGCGATGAGTAATTTTTTTTCACCCGGTAACAGGAGGATACCATTGGGTCTTGTGATCGTATCTGTGAGAAGGATTACCGTGCCGTCTTTTTTTACTTTATATACTCCCTGGTACGGGATTTCTTTTTTGGGATCGTCCATATTTTTTTCCAGGCCATAAGGTGGGTCGGTAAAAAAATATTCGCCTGCACTGTTTACGATCACGTCATTAGGGCTATTGAATTTTTTTCCGAGATATGCGGAAGCGACAGAAGTAAAATCTGCTTTGGGGTGATCCAGCGGCGCATTCATCGATGCAAGTTGCCGGTTACCGCACTGGCATAATATGAGGCGCCCTTTCTGATCAAGTGTTAATCCATTGGAGCCAGTTTCCCCACCGCGTTTTACCGTATCGGTATAACCGGAAGGTTTCAGGTAAATGCGTTTGCCTTCCTGCTCATTCCATTGGTAAATGGTATTCTGTGGCACATCCGAAAAGAGCAGAGTCTTTGTTGATTCTATCCATAGCGGCCCTTCACTCCAGTCGAGGCTGTCGGCAATGATTTCTGGTAAAGCACCTGCGGTAAGGATTGAATCGAGAGAAGTATCTAATTTTTCAATATTACCGGTAACCGGGTAGGTAAGGGACTGTTTGCAGCCTGTTACCAGGGCAGCAGCAAGCAATACGAAAATAAATTTATGCATGTTCCAGGTTTAATGCAGGTCGCGTGTAACTTCTGCACCCGATCCACCCTCAAGTATATCAAGGTCGGCACCGAGGTGCGCCTGCTGCACATGATCGATGTAAAATTTCACATAACCCCTCGTGGCAACAGGCGGCGGCGCTTTCCATTCTGCTTTGCGTTTTGCCAGTTCTTCATCCGTGATATCGAGATGCAATTTTCTTTTTTCAACATCGAGCTCTATCATGTCACCGTTCTGTACAAAAGCGAGTGTTCCGCCGATAGCAGATTCGGGGGATACGTGCAATACCACCGTTCCATAAGCAGTACCGCTCATTCGGCCATCTGAAATGCGGATAATGTCTTTCACGCCCTTGCGGATCAGTTTTTCAGGTAGATCCACATTGCCTACTTCCGGCATACCGGGATAACCCACAGGTCCGACACATTTCAGTACAATCACACTGTTCTCGTCAATATCAAGCTCAGGATCATCGATGCGTGCATGGTAATCTTCCATGGTTTCAAACACAACAGCAGGGCCACGGTGTTTCATCAATGCTTTTGTTGCAGCAGAGGGTTTGATAATAGCGCCATCTTCACATAAATTTCCTTTCAGTACAGCGATACCCGCATTTTCCTGGAGTGGCTTATCGATCGTTGCGATCACATGGGTATTGTAACAAACAGGATTTGCATTGTTTTCCCCGATCGTTTTCCCGTTTACAGTTATACAATCGTTGTGGAGATGATTTTTCAGCTGGTTGATCACAACAGGTAAACCGCCTGCATAATAAAAATCTTCCATTAAAAATTCTCCGGACGGTTTGAGGTTGGCGAGCAGTGGGATCTTACTGCCGATGGTATCAAAATCTTCCAGTTTCAGGTCCACACCGATCCTTCTTGCGATGGCGGTAAGGTGGATGATCAGGTTTGTGGAACCACCTACGCCCGCATTCACCACGATCGAATTTTCAAAGGCTTTGCGGGTCAATATCTTTGATAGTTTCAAATCTTCCTTCACCATTTCAACGATCCTTCTGCCCGACATTTGCGCCATTACTTTTTTTCTGGCATCAACTGCTGGTATCGCTGCAGCACCGGGTAAGGTTAAGCCAAGTGCTTCCACCATACAGGCCATAGTTGAAGCAGTACCCATACTCATACAATGGCCCTGGCTGCGGGCTGCACCTACTTCTGCTTCATGAATATCTTCGGCCGTATAATTTTCCACGAGTTGTTTTTCTTTCACCATCCAGTTGAAAGAACCAGAGCCGATGCATTGTCCTTTAAAACGGCCGTTCAGCATGGGGCCGCCGGGAACCACAATGGTGGGCAGATCAACACTGCAGGCGCCCATTAAAGTGGAGGGTGTGGTTTTATCACAACCTGTAAGCAATACCACACCATCGATCGGGTTGGCGCGGATACTTTCTTCCGTATCCATACTGGCCAGGTTGCGGAACAGCATGGTGGTTGGGCGCATAATGGTTTCGCCCAACGAAGTAACAGGAAATTCAAGCGGGAAACCACCGGCTTCTATCACACCTCTTTTTACAATCTCGGCAAAATCGCGCAGGTGGCCGTTACAGGGGGTGAGTTCGCTCCAGGTATTACAGATGCCGATCACAGGACGGCCGGTAAAATAATCATCGGGGTAACCCTGGTTGCGTAACCAGGAACGGTGAACAAATCCCATTTTATCCGATTTGCCAAACCAGTCGTGGCTTCTCAGCTTTTCTTTCATAGTGTCTTATTGTTCGGTATTGGTTTTTGGTTTGAATTTACATAACTCTTGCCTGATTACTATGGTTTAATTAAAGCTATCCTGCTTCTTATTTCTAAGTTTTGTGCGGCCTGGTGAAATATTTTTAACGGTATAATACTTTATCAATTCGCCATACTATGATGATTATTTCAATTCAAGCACCACAACTGAGAAGGGCGGCAGTTTCATTTTTAAACTGTTTCCGGAAAGTGTGGCGCTATTGTATACCCCGGGTTTGATTTTTTCCGGGTTTTCAAAACTGTTATAGTTCTGCAGTTTGTCGGAGCTGAGTATCCTGCCTGTTACAGACTGGTAATTGGCACCATTCACATTGATGCTTACTTCCTGTGCAGCATTGGCATCAATATTCACAAGCGAGATATGGGTGATCCCGTTCTTATCTTTCGATGCAGAAGCTGAGATGGCTTTTATTTTTTCTTTCCCCATTTTATAATCGGCTGAAGTAACTGAGATAGGAAGAAGCGTGGCATCCTGGTGCACGTTGTACATTTCCATCACATGATATGTAGGGGTGAGAAGGATTTTTTCTTCATTTGTAAGGATCACAGATTGCAATACATTGATGATCTGAGCGAGGTTAGCCATGCGAACCCTGTCGCAGTGGTTGTTAAAAATATTCAGTGTGGTTCCCGCGATTATTGCATCGCGCATGGTGTTTTGCTGGAAAAGAAACCCGGGATTGGTGCCAGGCTCCACATCGTACCAGCCGCCCCACTCATCCACAGCAATGGCTATTTTTTTCTTTGGGTCGTATTTGTCCATCACTGCGCTATGCCTGGTAACCAGTTCTTCCATCTGCAATGCGCGTTGCATGGTGGTATAATATTCTTCTTCGGAGAACAGGGTTGCAGAACTTTTTTTGTTCCAGTCTATTACTGAATAATGGTGTACGCCCACTGCATCGATCATGTTCAAAGGGATATCGCGCATCAATACTTCTGTCCAGTTATAATCGCCGCCATTGGCACCGGAAGCAATGCGGAACAAACGGTTTCCGCCATCGCTCATAAATGTTACATACTGGCGATAGATATTGGCATAGTATTCCGGGCGCATATTGCCGCCGCAACCCCAGGCTTCGTTGCCAATGCCCCAGTATTTTACTTTCCAGGGATTGGGTCTTCCGTTTTGCGAACGCAGTTCCGGCATCGGGCTGCTGCCATTGGGGTGATTGGTATATTTCACCCAGTCGGATAATTCCTGCGGTGAGCCGCTTCCTATATTACCACTGAGATAAGGTTCTGCCCCTAGCAACTCGCACATATTCAGAAATTCATTTGTTCCGAAACTGTTGTCCTCTTTCACATTGCCCCACCACACATTCAGCATGGAAGGACGTTTGTCTTTCGGCCCAATGCCATCTTTCCAGTGATAGGTATCTGCGAAACAACCACCCGGCCAGCGGAGTACCGGCACTTTCAGTTTTTTCAATGCCTCAACTACGTCCAGCCTTATACCGTCTTTGTTCGGTATTTTTTTGTTGTTATCGCCTATATAAAAACCACCGTAGATACAATGCCCAAGGTGTTCGGCAAAATGGCCGTAAATATTTTTGTTAATGATGTCCTGGCCTTTATCGGCTTGCAGGGTGATCGTACTCTGCGCTGTACTGTTCAGTGCAATGAGAACAGCTATGTAGAAGAATATTTTTTTCATATTGTTTTGCTTAGATACAGTTTATTTATATGCATTAATGGTTTGGATGCTGCCATCCGGGTTGTATTTGAGTTCGGTGACTTTTACATTGCGCAGGTGTGTTTTACCGGATAATTGCACATCATGATAAAACAAGTACCATTTTCCTTTGACTTCTGCGATGGAGTGGTGGTTTGTCCAGCCTTCCACAGGTAATAACACAATTCCTTTGTAAGTGAAAGGACCGTAAGGACTGTTCCCAACCGCATAACAGATATTATGGGTATCACCTGTTGAATAAGAAAAATAGTATTTGCCTTTGTATTTGTGCATCCAGGCAGCTTCAAAAAAGCGTTTGTCGTTATTGGATTCAAGGAATGTTTTGCCATTGGTATCTACGATACGAATAGGTTTCACTTCTTCTGAAAAACTTTTCATATCAGCGCTCAGTTTTGCCACGCGGGGAAGTATCGCTTCTTCATTTTGTGTTTTCAGTTTCGCATCTGCATGGTATTGATTGTTATCCCAGCGCTGCAACTGTCCGCCCCATATACCACCGAAATACATGTAATAGCTTCCATCATCGTCCTTAAATATACAAGGGTCAATGCTGTAACTTCCTTTGATCGGTTCTTTCTCTGCTTTGAATGGCCCTGTAGGTGATGCACTGGTGGCTACGCCGATATGGAATACATCGGTCTTGTCTTTCACAGGAAAATAGAGATAATAAGCCCCGTTCTTGTACGCTGCATCCGGTGCCCATAACTGTCGACCAGCCCAGGGAATATCTTTGATATCCAGCGCTACTCCATGATCGGTTACTTTTCCTCCGATAGAATCCATTGAAAGAATATGGTAATCCTTCATTGCAAAATGGCTCCCGAGATCGTCCTCTTTAACACCGGCTTCAAAATCATGTGAGGGGTAGATATAGATCTTTCCATTGAATACATGCGCGGATGGATCAGCGGTATAAATATGGTTTACCAGCGGCTGTGAAAGAGGTGTTTTTTTGAGTGTGCCTTTCTCCTGCGCTATGCTGCAATCGGGAATCAGGAAGAAAAAGAGAATTACCCGTGCAGTCGTTTTCAAGGCTCTTAAAAAGTTGTTTTTCATATGTGGTTTTTATCTTCAATCATTTTCGGTATCAAAGATTCTATGCAGTTCATTGTTCAATTGCCACCCCCATTACCGGGGGCAAACTGTACCCGGATATTTTTATAATATTCCAGCGGGTATTCAGGTTGTTCGAAACCTGCAGGGATGGGTTGCTTTGAAAAAGTTGCGAAATACTGTACACAGGCATTGCGCCACCATACCGCTTCTTTTTCCTGTACGGCGAGCAGCATCGTTACATGCTCAAACTGTTCGGGATCGGTTTTGTTTTTCAGTTTCGACCATGTTTCCTGCATGGCCCTTACTTCTTCCACACCTTTGTAATATTGGGTGCACAATTCATTCCACAGAGTTTTGCCCGATTTCATTTGGTAATTCCAGGGGATATGGTGAAACCACAATAAATATTCATCCGGGCAGGTAGCAGCATCTGCATATATTTTTCTCACTTCGGGCATGTATTGTTCCAGTGCATTGCTTCCTTTTTCCGTTCTTTCAAAACCTATCCCTATTGAATCGGCCCTGTGATAATACACCGGGTTCCAGTCGGCACGGCCCAGTTTATCCGACCAGGGTGAAGGCCCGTAATGATGCCCATCTCCCATAATATGGTGCAACCCCAATGGGGTCATATACCGTACCATTGTTTCGCGTGAACCCAGCATCATTTGTTTTACAGGTTTGACGAATACGGCGTCATTCGAAAATGTCATCCGTATCCATTCATCCGCTATTTCATCAGCACTCATGGAATGATCCCAGGTCAGTTTGCCATAGGCGTACCAGTTTGCCTGTGCAAAAGGATGGCCGCACCAGTTCCTGTCATCGCCGATATTGCTTACACCTGCAATACCCGTGAGTGAATGCTGTTCGGCGCTACCATCAATGATCTTTGCAACCGTTGTGCCCTTGCCTTTTGCATAAGTGTCTGCATCAAGCACTTCTTTCATCAGTGGCGCCTCATACACCAGGTGGGTGCCCTGCCCGAGGTATTCCTGGGTGATCTGGAATTCCATCATCACCGAAGTTTTGGGTAATGCACCAAACAATGGATGGAAAGGTTCACGTGGTTGAAAATCGAGTGGTCCATTCTTTACCTGCAGGATCACATTGCTCCGGAAACTGCCATCCAGTGGTTTGAATTCATTATAGGATTGCTTGGTTCGGTCAACAGGGGTTTCATTGCTGTACACAAATGCGCGCCACATAACAATGCCATTGTGTGGTGCAAGCGCATCTGCAATTGCATTCGCGCCTTCTGCATGACTTCGTTTATAGTTCTGCGGCCCCGGCTGCCCTTCGGAGTTGGCTTTTACGACAAAGCCCCCGAAGTCGGGTATATAAGTATAGATCTCATCCACTTTCTTTTTCCACCATTCTTTTACTTCTTCGTCCAGCGGATCGGCTGTTTTCAGTTTGCCGATTTCGATCGGTGCGCTGAATTTTGCGGCGAGATAAACTTTCATACCCCAGGGCCTTAGTACATCAGCGATCGCGGCGGCTTTTTTCAGGTAATCCTTCGTCAGGATCTGCACATTCGCATTTACATTATTGATGACTGCACCATTGATGCCGATGGATGCATTGGCCCTTGCATAATCCCGGTAACGCGGATCGATATAGCCGGGTAGTAAATGCCATTTCCAGATGGAAAAACCTGCATAGCCCCTCTCAACCGTCCGGTTTAAATTATCCCAATGGTTCAGGAGGCGGATATTGATCTTCGGACTGGTTACAATCGATAAACGATCAAGCGGTTTATTTGTCTGCAGTAATTGTAAAAAACGGAAAGCTCCATACAAGACACCTGCATCCGAATTGGCAGCGATCACGATACAGTTTTTTCCCTGGATATTTTTTGTGAGGATTGTATACCCTTCTTGCCCGGTTTGCAATAATTCTGCAAGATGAAGTGAGGCGATCAGCGCACTGTTTGCAGCAGTGCCGATAAGGATTGTATTGTTTTGTAAGATGGTCCCCGTATTTATTTTTTTTGAAAGAAGGGAAGACAATCCTGTTGTGAGTTCTTCTTTGGCAGACTCCAGAACCGGGGAATTCCCTTCTGTACAAATGCCCCTGATCTTTTGCTGGTAGGCTGTTAACAGCGCTTTGTCTTTTACGGTTTCATAGCGAAGCCATAAGCGGTATCCGTCTTCTCCAAAGGAAATATTGGTGCAGGCGAACAGGGTCAAGAGCAGGTAAAAAGTTGTTTTCATATATAGCATGCTCCGGTATGGAGTTTATTTCTTTTTCCGCAGGGATGAAGCCCGTACGATCAGTTCCGATTTGATAATGATCGTATTCGTTAACTGCATATCCGAACTACCCTGCAAGTGATTAATCAGGCTGCGCGCCACCAGTTCCCCGATTTCCATGCCCGGGTAATTGATGGTACTGAGTTTCGGTTCGATGATTTTTGATACGGCATCGTTGTTAAAACCTACAATGGCAATGTCCTCAGGTATGCGGATGCCTGCTTCCTTTAATGTCTGTATGCAGACAGCCGCACAAAAATCATTCGTGATAAAAATACCGTCGGGCATGGGTTTCATGGCGAGGATCTTACGGGCAGAGTGAATACTGCCTTCCTCGCTCAGGTCGTCAACGATCACATATTTCTCATGGAACTTCAAGCCCCTGTCTGACAAAGCCTGCCGGTACCCTTTCATTCTTTCTGCATATACATTGCGTTTCAGGTTTGCAGTGATGTGTGCAATGCGTTTACAGCCCTGGTCGATAAGATGCGAAGTGGCTTCATAACCGGCTTTGCGGTTGTTAATAATCACTTTTGCACCATCTGCATCTTCAAATACACGGTCAAAAAAAATGACCGGGATCCCTTTTTTTTCAAAAGGTTCAAAATGGTCCAGGTTTTCCGTATCAAAGGCAAGTGAGGCGATCACACCGTCCACACGTTTGTGAAAAAGGTTCATTGCATTGGCTGCTTCTTTAGCAGCGCTTTCGGATGAGTGTGCAATGATCAGGTCGTAATTGGCTTCTGTTGTTACTTTCTCGATACCGGCAAGCACCGAAGTCATGAACTGGCTGCGTAATTCATGCAGCATTACCCCGATGGTATTTGTTTTCTGCTGCCGAAGGTTGCTCGCGAAATTATTGGTGCGGTAGCCAAGTTTACTTGCGAGATCGGCAACTTTCTTTTTTGTGTATTTGTTGATTGCCGGATGGTCTTTCAATGCACGGCTTACAGTGGCGGGCGACAGCTTTAACTGGCTGGCAATATCGTAAATAGTAATTTCTTTGACCTGTTGCATGCCACAATCGGTTGCATCAAAATAATATCGCCTCAATACTACTCTATCTTACCTGGTTTTGCAAGTACCGGCCAGGTTTTTCTTCTACATCGTTTTCGTTATTTCGGGGTGTTTATTATTATTTTGTATGTAATTTGACTGACCCGGATTCGAAAAATGGGTAGTTGCCATTTTTTGCGCAGGTCGGTATAAAACCGGTTTATTTGATGTAATCGGTTGCATTATTTGTCCTGCGCCCCAAAGAAGGTTTATGAAAGAAGGTAGCCACTTATGCTTCGTAAACTTTCTTGATCCGCATTAAACAAGTGATGGTAGGATTAAGCAGCAATCGAGCGCAGTAAACCGGCTGCAATATGTCCGGGAAGGCGCTTAAAATTTAAACGATAGCAAATGCTTTTATTAGGGATAGATGTTGGCACTTCTTCGATCAAAGCTTCTGTAGTAGATGCGGCTTCGCGTGCAGTGCTTGCATCGGCGCAATATCCCGAAACCGAAACGGGTATTACTTCTTTGCAGCCTGGCTGGGCTGAACAGTCGCCGGAAATGTGGTGGCTGCATGTACAGGAGGCGATCCTCAAAGTGAATGCTTCAAAAAAATATAATCCTGCGGATATCGGCGCCATCGGTATCGCTTACCAGATGCATGGACTTGTTCTGGTGGATAAGGAACAACGTGTTTTGCGCGATAGTATTATCTGGTGCGATTCGAGGGCGGTTCCTTTGGGTGAAAAAGCTTTTCAGGAAATCGGGGAAGAGAAATGTCTCTCACATTTACTCAATTCACCCGGTAATTTCACCGCATCCAAACTGGCATGGGTGAAACAGGAAGAGCCACAGGTGTACGAACGCATCGATAAAGTGTTGCTGCCAGGAGATTTTATTGCAATGAAATTTACAGGAGAAACCACCACTACCATTGCAGCACTTTCCGAAGGTATTTTCTGGGATTTTAAAAATAACAGTGTATCAGAGGATGTATTTAACCACTATGGTTTTAATTACCGGCATATTCCGCAGGTCCATGAAGTATTCAGTGTACATGGTTTGTTGCGGAAAGATATTGCAGACACACTTTCACTCAGGCAAGGGATCCCCGTTGCCTATAAAGCAGGCGACCAGCAGAACAATGCACTTTCGCTGAATGTACTCGAGCCCGGGGAAGTGGCCGCAACCGCCGGTACTTCGGGTGTAATTTACAGTGTAAGCGATCAACTCACCTGGGATCCGCAATCGCGTGTAAACAGTTTTGCGCATGTGAACCATACCGCGAAAAAAAACCGGGTCGGGATATTGCTTTGTATCAATGGCACGGGCATCCTCAATAACTGGGTAAGAAAAATTTCCGGAGCGCATTTCAGTTATGCACAGATGAATGATGCCGCTGCACAGGTACCTGCTGGCAGTAATGGCTTGCGTATTCTCCCTTTTGGTAATGGCGCTGAACGGATGCTGAATAACAAAACGGTACAGGCGCATATCCACAATATTGATCTCAACCTCCACGGTGCAGCACATATTTACCGGGCTGCACAGGAAGGTATCGCGTTTTCTTTCCGCTATGGTTTGGATATCATGCGCAGCAACGGGCTTTCTCCCGCAGTGATCAGGGCCGGGAAGGCCAATCTTTTCCTCAGTGATATATTCCTCGATGCATTTGTAAACACCACACAGGTCCCGGTTGAATTATATGATTGTGATGGCAGTGTGGGCGCAGCCATTGGCGCAGGCATTGGTGCAGGCGCTTTTCAATCGGCCAAAGAAGCATTTACCGGAATGAAAAAACTGCGCTCGGTGGAACCAGGCAGTAAAAATGGGTATGAAGCCGCTTACCGGCAATGGAGCAGTTTGCTGGAAGCGCAATTAAATACATCTATTTCCCAATTGAAAAAATAATGCACATGAAAATTGTAACAGGCAGTAAAGAATATTTCCCGGGCATTGGCCAGGTGAAATTTGAAGGAACAGGATCTGATAATCCGCTCGCCTTCCGTTGGTATGATGAAACCAAAATTGTTGCCGGCAAACCGATGAAAGAGTGGCTCCGTTTCGCATGCGCCTACTGGCATTCATTCGTTGGCAATGGAGGCGATCCTTTTGGGGAACCTACACATATCTATCCCTGGAATGAAAAAAAAGATCCTGTGGAAAGGGCGAAAGATAAAATGGATGCGGCATTTGAATTCATCACTAAAATGAACATGCCTTACTATTGTTTTCATGATGTGGATGTGGTGGATTATACCAATGATGTAGCGGAGAATGAAAAAAGGTTACAGGCCCTTGTGGAATATGCAAAACAAAAACAGGCTGAAAGCGGCGTGAAACTGCTTTGGGGTACGGCCAACCTTTTCAGTAACAGACGATACATGAACGGGGCCGCCACCAACCCCGATTTCCATGTGCTGGCACATGGCGGTGCACAGGTTAAAGCCGCGCTGGATGCAACCATTGCTCTCGGCGGTGAAAACTATGTATTCTGGGGAGGCAGGGAAGGATACATGAGTTTGCTGAACACAGATATGAAACGTGAGAAAGAACACATGGCCCGTTTTCTGCACACCGCAAAAGATTATGCGAGAAGAAACGGCTTCAAAGGCACTTTCTTTATAGAACCCAAACCTTGTGAACCCAGCAAACACCAGTACGATTATGAC
>SAIX01000082.1 GCA_004028765.1 Chitinophagaceae bacterium
AACCATGAACCATGAACCATGAACCATGAACCATGAACCATGAACCATGAACCATGAACCATGAACCATGAACCATGAACCATGAACCATGAACCATGAAACGAATAAACCAGTAAACCAACAAACCAATAATCCCTAACATAAAAATCTGAATTGCGTGAAAAAGTATTTTGCCGCACTTGCATTCATCGTAGTTGCCGCCTCCTGCGGTGGTGGAAATGAAAAAAAAGAAGAAAAAGCTACGCCGGCCGCTGCCTCAACGGCTCCTGCCGCCTCATCCAACAGCAATAATCCTGATTACCAGAAAGGATTGGAGCTTGTTGCAAAAAACGATTGTTTAACCTGTCATAAAGTGAGCGAAAAGCTTACCGGCCCGGCATATAAAGAAGTGGCTGCAAAATATGAGAACAACGATGCCAATATTTCCATGCTGGCTTCCAAGATCATCAAAGGTGGTTCCGGTACATGGGGCGCTATCCCGATGACGCCGCACGCCAACCTCAGTGAAGACGATGCCAAACAGATGGTGAAATACATTCTATTACTCAAGTAATTTAATTCTTTATGCGATCGATTCTGCCCGGGTTCCTGGCCGCAGCATTTTTGCTGTTCATGAGCCCTTTTATTTCCAGTGCCCAGAAAAAAGGCTGGGTTTCTTTGTTTGACGGAAAATCTCTCAAAGGCTGGCATGTGTACGGTAACAAACCCGTGAGTGCAACCTGGTTTGCTGCGGATGGTATGATCTGTTTGGATCCCGCGAAAAGAACCCCCGGCATGAAAGGGTCCAATGACCTTGTTACGGACGGTGAATTTGAAAATTTTCATTTTAAATACGACTGGAAAATTTCAAAGAACGGCAACAGTGGTTTGATCTTCTGGGTACAGGAAGATACCGTGAAATACAAACAAACCTATCATACCGGTCCGGAGATGCAGGTGCTCGATAATGATGGCCACCCCGATGGCAAAATCAATAAGCACCGCGCAGGTAACCTGTACGACCTCATCGCCGGAAAAGAAGGCGTTGTAAAACCGGTGGGTGAATGGAATACCGCAGAGATCATCTGTAACAAGGGGAAAATGGAATTCATCCTCAATGGGGTGAGTTTACTCACCACCACCTACGGTGATGATAACTGGAAACAAATGGTGGCTGCAAGTAAATTCAAACAGTGGCCTGATTTCGGAACGGTTTTTAAAGGCCATTTTGCGCTGCAGGACCATGGCAACGAAGTTTGTTACCGGAATATTATGATCCGGAAATTATAAAACCTTCTTTTTGTTAAAAAGCCGCCCTCAACCGGGCGGTTTTTTGTTACCCTCACTCTTTTACCAGTGGTTTCTTTTTTAGCAGCTGAATTGTTATTTTAGAAAACAATTCTTGTTATGGCTAAAACTGACAAACGCGTAGACGCTTATATTGAAAAATCAGCAGCGTTCGCACAACCCATCCTGCAGCACCTGCGGAAACTGGTGCATACAAATTGCCCGGATGTGGAAGAAACGATCAAATGGGGGTTCCCCTGTTTTGACTATAAAGGGCCTTTCTGCAGCATGGCTGCTTTCAAAAATCATTGTGCATTCGGTTTCTGGAAATACAAACTCATCCCCGATCCGAAAGGGGTCCTCAGTAATGATGGCATGGGTTCGCTCGGGAAAATCACCAGCCTGAAAGATATCCCGGCACAAAAAGAAATGGCCGCTTTCCTGAAAGCCGCGATGAAACTGAATGACGAAGGTGTGAAGCTGCCGAAACCTGCCAAAGCCGCAGAAAAAAAAGAACTGGTGGTGCCTGATTATGTCAGTAAAGCCCTGAAGAAAAACAAAAAAGCCCTTGCTATTTTTGAAGCATTCAGCTACTCGCACAAAAAGGAATACATAGAATGGATCACCGAAGCCAAAACGGATGAAACAAGAAACAAACGTATTGCTACTATGCTCGAATGGCTCGAGGAAGGCAAGGCACGGAACTGGAAATATGCGAAGAAATAAAACCGATCCTCACCCGTTTTTTACAAAAGAGATTAGAAATACCTTCGCACCATGATCGAATACAGCGATACCTATTTTATGCAGCAGGCACTGAAAGAAGCTGCGTTGGCATATGATGCCGATGAAGTGCCTGTTGGTGCGATAGTGGTGATGAATAACCGCATCATTGGCCGGGGGCATAACCAGGTGGAGTTGCTTACAGATGCCACAGCCCATGCCGAAATACTCGCTTTAACCGCAGCCTTCAATTACCTTGGCGCCAAATACCTGCCCGATGCCACGCTGTATGTAACCGTTGAGCCCTGCCTCATGTGTTGCGGCGCCCTGTACTGGAGCAAGATCGGCCGCATCGTATATGGCGCATCAGATGCAAAAAACGGTTACCGGCACCTCACAAAAGAGAACTGGCCATTTCATCCCAAAACAGAACTGGTAAAAGGCATCCTCGAAGAAGAGTGCGCAGAACTGATGAAATCCTTTTTCAAAGCGAAACGATAATCCCTGTTTTTCGAAATCAGAAAGAATTACTGCAACCCGCCCGATAATCAACCACAGGACAGTAAATTTGTTATCCATTCAACAACATCCAATCATTTAAAAATAATCCCTATGTCATTTACTCTCGCTCCTCTGCCTTATGCACACGATGCCCTCGAGCCGCATATCGATACTACTACTATGCAGATACACCATGGCAAACACCACCAGGCATATGTAGACAACCTGAACAAAGCCATTGCCGGTACCGCCAATGAAGGAAAATCACTCGAAGAACTGGTAGCCGCTGCAGGTTCTATCAGTCCGGCTGTTCGCAACAACGGCGGTGGCCACTGGAACCATACTTTTTTCTGGGAAAGCCTCGCGCCCAATGCAGGCGGTGCGCCCACAGGTGCGCTGGCTGATGCCATCAATGCTGCATTCGGTTCATTCGATGCATTCAAAGAAAAATTCGCTGCAGCTGGTATGACGCGTTTCGGAAGCGGATGGGCATGGCTGATTGTTAAAGACGGTAAACTGGAAGTAAGTTCTACACCCAACCAGGACAATCCCCTGATGGATATCGCCGAAGTAAAAGGAAAACCCATTCTGGGTGCAGATGTTTGGGAGCACGCGTATTATCTCAAATACCAGAACCGCCGTGCCGATTACCTTGCTGCATTCTGGAATGTGGTGAACTGGAATAAAGTGGCCGAACGTTTTAACACAGCGAAATAAGCCATCACAAAAATAAAGATTACATTAGCCCCGCAACCCTGCGGGGTTTTTTATTGAAACTACGCTTATGAAAAAAATTCTTTTCCTGGTCGCAATGATCGCTGCACTCGCATCCTGTAAGGATAAAAAAATGGTGGTGATGAGCAAAGGCAAAGCCGAGATCAATACCGATGCCAAAACGATTAAAGCAACAGATGGCTCCGGGCATGAAGAACAGGAAGTAACCCTCGGCGGAGGCAAAACCGTTTTCAAACTGAGCACACCCGCAGGAGAAGCAACCGTTGAACTGCTGGAGAATGGTTTATACATAGTGAATGTAAAGAACGATACCATCATCGGCAGTTACCAGAGATACAGTGACCCCAGCGCTTCCAAACAATCAATGACGCAGGATGAACTGAAAAAACAACTTGATTCGCTGCAATTGCTTTCTCAGGGAAAAAATATTTCCGCTGCCAACCGCAATTTTTATATCCTTCCCAATACGGCCACTAAAATCACCGATAATACCAATGCCATGGTGGTTGGCCCTTATCACCGAATGCGCTCCGCAGAAAAAGTAGATGGAAAAGATCCGGAAGTGTACCGCTTTTACAGCATTAAAGAAATCAGGGAAATGATTCTGAAACTCCAGGTGCTTACCACACCGGAGAAAAAATGATCAGGGTACCGGATCGTATCCATGGCCTCCGCGTGGATGGCAGCGACCGATTCTTTTTGCAGCCAGCCAGCCGCCTTTGAACAGCCCATATTTACGCAAAGCCTCGACTGCATATTGTGAACAAGTAGGCGTGAACCTGCATTTGGGACCGATAGCAGGCGAGATAATATATTGGTAGACCCTGATCAGCCCGATAAAAGGGAAACCCAGTATCACCCAAAGGATTTGAACAGGTTTTTTGGGAGAAGATATTTTAGGATCAGCGCACAATTTGATTCTTGAGTTTGGTAAGCGATTGTTTTATTTTTTCTTCCAGAAAACCATACTCAGGCAATTCTTTGCCGATATATAAAAAGAATACACTTGCTTTTTTATCGGCTTTTTTAAGTGCCTCGGCCAGTTCCTGTTTGTTTAGCCGGTAACATTCGCGCAGCAAACGTTTGACCCGGTTCCTGTCGGCTGCTTTTTTAAAATTTCTTGCACTCACCCCAACACCTGTTTGCAGCACCGGAAGATCCACATCATCCGCAGGCCGGTAAAAAACTTTTACAGGAAAATGCAGGAAGGAATTGCCCGATGTAAATAAAGCATTCAGCGTTTTACGGCTCTTGAGTTTTTCTTCCCTTGTATATGTATTGTTCCCGGCCATCCTGCTAAACTAAAAAAGCCCCGTCAAACGACGAGGCTGTATTTTTAACGGAACCCCATTGGGGTGATGTTTTATTTTAATCCTTTCTCGCTAGAAACAGTGAGTTTCTTGCGGCCTTTCCTTCTGCGGCTGGCCAGTACCTTACGGCCATTGGCAGTTGCCATACGTTCGCGGAAACCGTGAACAGATTTACGGCGGCGTTTGTGTGGTTGAAATGTACGTTTCATGTTCTGTTGTTTTTGCTAACCCTAAATTTGGTTTCATTTCATGCCGCAGTCACCATACTGCTGCTTGTGAAAGGATGGCAAAGGTAAGGGAAAGCAGCCAAAAAGCGGAACGAAATGCCCTGAATTTTAAGAAAAAGCCCCTAACATCCTCATAAACAGGCTATTTTTTGCTCCATTCGAGGTGATGGGACTGTATCCTTTCTCCAAAAAAACGGGTGGCATGGGCATCAAAATCAGCCGTGGCATCCGTCGTATAAAAAATCCGTTTCCCGTTTTGGGTACAATGCGAAGCGAGACCGGGATGACGCTGCAGGTAATGGGCGAGGCTCTTTGCAACGATCTCTCCCTGTGCCACCACCTGTATACCCGGCGGCAGAAACAGTTTGATCTTTTCAAGCAATAAAGGGTAATGCGTGCAGCCCAGCAGCAAGGTATCGATCGCAGGATCTTTTGCAAGGATCTGCTGCAGGTGTTGCTTCACAAAATAATCGGCACCGGCTTTATCGTATTCATCGTTCTCGATCAATGGCACCCACATGGGGCAGGCTTCCTGCGATACTTTTACCGAAGGGAAAAATTTTGCGATCTCTATAGGGTAGCTTTCACTTGCAACGGTACCAACTGTGCCAAGAATACCCACACTGCCTGTTTTTGTATATGAACCGATCACTTCGGTTGTGGGCCTTATCACACCCAACACTCTTTTGTTCGGGTTGATGTGTGGCAGGTCGCGCTGCTGTATGGTACGCAATGCTTTGGCCGATGCCGTATTGCAGGCAAGCACAACAAGTTCGCAACCCTGTGAAAAAAACCAATGCACCGCTTCAAGCGTGTACTGGTACACCGTGTCAAATGAACGCGGGCCATAAGGTGCACGGGCATTATCACCCATATAGAGGTAATCGTAGCCCGGCAGTTGCTGTATGATCTCTTTCAGGATCGTTAAGCCGCCGTATCCGCTGTCGAAAACGCCGATGGGTCTTATCTCAGGCATGATACAAAAATAAAGAACCCCATCGCGCGGGCGACAGGGTTCTTCGAATATCTCAATGAATAACCGGATTATTTTTTAGGAGCGGCAGCTGGTGCGGCAGCGCCGGTAGCAGCTTTCCAGGCATCATCAAAATCCTTTGGCAGCGGCAGTTTCAGTTTCAGCGCTACGCGGATAGAAAGGTTATCGAGGATCGGTGGCTGTGCATACTGCGACAATGCAGTTGCATTGAGTACATAAGTGTATTTCTGCTCAGCAATCACTGTTTTCAGCGCTTCAAACATTCTTTGTTTGTAGGGCATCAGTAAAGATTCCTGTTTCTGCTCCATCATCTGCTGCGCATACGTTTGCCAGTTGGCGAGCACATAACGGCTTTGGTTCAGTTCTTTCAGTGCCAGCTCCCTTGCTTTGGCAGGCATGGTTGCAGAATCTTTTTTAAATGTGCTGTCTTTTTTTACATAGTCAGATACACGGTATTGATATTCCACACCGAGTGAGTCGGTCTGGTAACTATTCATAACACTGTCTACCTTTCCCACGAGGCCCGGGAACCAGGAGAGTGTGAGCTGCTCATCAAAATAACCGATTTTAACTGCCTGGGCCTTTGTTGTGCTGGTGAACAGAAGGCTTGCGGCAACCGCTACACACACAAATAATAACTTCTTCATTTTTGTGATTTTATGATTGGTTTTGTTTTAAACACTAATTTTTTACGCCCAGCTCTTTCAAAACATCTTCGCTTTTATCAAGCTTGGGGTCGGCAAATATAATGGTAATTCCTTCACTTTTATCGAGCACAAAATCAAATGCCTTGGCAATGGCCATTTTTTGCACTGCGTTGTAAACCTTGTCCTGTACGGGTTTCACCAGCTTCTGGCGTTCTTTGAAAAGGTCGCCTTCATAGCCGAAGCGTTTTTTCTGAAGGTCGCGCACTTCTTTTTCGCGGGTGAATAATTCATCTTCTCTTTTCTTTTTCAGTTCTTCTGTAAGCATGAACTGTTCAGCCTCGTAGTTTTTGTACATTTTATCGAGCTGGGCCTGCTTGTCGTCGATCTCTTTCTGCCACTGTTCCCCTATCAGTTGTAATTTCTTATCCGCATCCTTGTATTCAGGGATCTTGCTCAGGATATATTTTGTATCGATGATGGCATAACGCTGTGCCTGTACGGTAAAAGCGGTAGCGATGATGACGAGAACAAGGATGGCGATCTTTTTCATAAGGGTAAGTTTAGGTTTGATGGTTTATTCCGGTTCAAAGCCCAGCATAAAGGTAAACCTTGTGGCGTCTTTGAGGGCTCCGCCGTTCGTAAACCTATCCAATCCTATGCCATAATCAAATCCAAGCAAACCAAACATCGGCAGGAAGAAGCGCATACCCAAACCAACAGAACGCCGCAGCTTAAACGGATTATAATCTTTGAATGAATACCATCCATTGGCCGCTTCAAAGAACCCGAGTGCATAGATCGTACTGCTCGGATTCAGGCTGAGGGGGTAACGCATTTCCAGCGTATACTTATTAAAGATGGTGAAATACTGGCTGGCCGTTTGTTTATCCGGGTTCACTTTGGGATCTGAGTTATCATACACGGGGTATCCCCTGTGTGCGATGATATCATATCCTAATAATGCGAACTGGTTACTCAAACCTGCATCGCCCACCTGGAAACGCTCAAACGGAGAGATCGCCAGCTTGGAATTGAACCTTCCGAGGAAACCATATTTGGCAGATGCTTTCAGCACAAACTGTTTGTTACGGTCTTCTCCATGCGGTTTGCCAAGCGGTACATACCATTCCCCATTAAAGCGCCATTTATGGTATTCGATAAAACTATACGGGTTGGCCGTTGAATTGATATTCGGATCGATCAGTGAATAAGGTGGTGTAACCTGCAAACTCAGGAGGAAGGTGGACCCCCCGCGGGGGAACAGCGGCTGGTCAACCGAAGAACGCTGCAGCGCAATACGGAAGTTGATATTGTTCACCACACCATTTTCAAAACCCGGCAGGTTGGTGGGATCGATCGCATAATTGCTCAGCTTATAGCGGGTATAGTTGATACCCAACGAAAGCGAAAAATAATCATCGGGCCATTTCAACTGCTTTGCCAGACTCACCGTTGCACCTGTGGTTGAAATATACCGTTCATCGGCTACATTGGGGTTGTACTGACCGGTCAGCGGATCATAGGTTTGCCCGTATTTGGTATTGTACACACTTACGGTTAAAGCATTTCGTTTTTTTCCGCCCAGCCAGGGTTCGGTGAAAGAGAAATTGTAAGAACGGAATGCCTTACCGTTGCTCTGCACACGCAGGCTCAGCTTTTGTCCATCGCCCATCGGCAACGGATCCCAGGCTGTTTTCTTAAAGATATTGCGGATGGAAAAGTTGTTAAAGGAAACACCGAGCGTTCCGGTCAGGCCGATATAACCTCCCCAGCCCGCACTCAGTTCAAGCTGGTCGCTCGATTTTTCTTCCACACCGTAATTAATATCAACGGTACCATCGTCCGGGTTAGGAACGGGATCGATCTTGATCTTTTCCTGGTTGAAATAATTGAGCTGGGCGATCTCGCGCTGTGAACGGATCAGGTCGGTACGGCTGAATTTTTCGCCGGGGATGGTACGCAGTTCGCGGCGGATCACGTATTCTTTTGTACGGTCGTTACCGCTGATACGGATATTTTTGATCGTTGCCTGCGGTCCTTCCACGATCCGGATCTCGTAATCGATGGTATCGTTGTACACGGCGGTTTCAACAGGATCGGTTCTGAAGAAAAGGTACCCATCATCCTGGTACAGGCCGCTGATATCGCCGCCATCGGGCGATGCGGATTTGCCGAGTTTTTTATTCAGTACTTCCAGGTTATAGATATCGCCCTTGCGGATACCGAGGATGGCCGTAAGTATGGAATCAGAAAACTTGGTGTTACCGCGCCAGGTAATATTCCCGAAATAATAGCGGTGGCCTTCATTTACCTTGATATCGATATTCAACCCGCTTTTGGCAGTATGGTATACGGTGTCTTTTTCGATCACCGCATCGCGGAAGCCAAGAGAGTTGTAATAATCGAGCAGGTTTTCTTTGTCCTCTGCATATTTTTTCTCATCGAATTTTGCACCGGTGAGTTTGATGCGGACGTAAGGATCGAGAACGCGTTTGGTTTTGCTCCAGGTAAGATAGCCATTGTCTTTCAGGTACTGTTCAAATGTATATCGCTGGGGTTTTACGATATAACCTGAATCAAATGTAGGGTGCAGGGTTAATCTTGAGCGTTCCTTGGTATCCTTGAATTGTTTTTTCAGTTTATGTGCATCCACTGTATTGCCGCCGATATTGATATTGTTGATCTTTACCTTGGGGCCTTTGTCGATCATAAAATCGAGTGTAAGGGAGTTGTTGAAAGTGGTATCCTTTTTCTCCACAATATTCACGCGTGTGTCGCGGAAGCCTTTTTCAGCAAAATATTTTTTGATGGCTTCCACCGCTGTGATCTTCATGTTTTCCGTAACCACACGGTTAGGAACCAGTCCTGTTTTTCCGGACAGGTCCTCACTTTCTCCTTTCCGTACCCCCCTGAAATAGAACTTTGAAAGGCGTGACCGCTCAGTAACCGCGATCTCTACATCGATATTCCGGCCTTCAAGTTTGGTAAGGTAGATCTCAACGTTGGAGAAATAATTCTGCCCCCAGAGTTTGGTAATGGCTTTTGAAAAGTTATCACCACCCGGAATGGTGATCTCATCACCTACATTGATGTTGGCGATAGAGGTAAGCAGGTTCTCATCAAAAGTGCGGTTACCCACCACTTTTACCGAAGCCACTTTGTATTTACGGGGTGTTTTCTGGTTAAAGATATTAAGCAGGTCAACATCGATATTGGTGATGGTGGTATCAGATCCTGTTGTTTGCGAATGGCCCGGAATACCCACGAGTGATGTTACTAAAGCCAACACTAAAATTTTGTACACTTTCTGCATCCGGTTTCGGTTTGTGCTGTGCCAACCGCTTGATCGCTGCGATCCGGTTGGCAAATGGTTAGGGTTTTAAGCGGGGCAAATTAACGGGAATAATGAAAACTGTTTGTTAAATCAACCCTGTTATCTGGGTGGTTTTGAATACTATGCCAATTGGGTTTCCTCCTGAATTTGTTGCCCGGTTTTGCCAAATCTCCGTTCTCTTCCCTGGAAGTCGATAATGGCTTCGTACAGGTTTTCTTTGCGGAAATCGGGCCAACGGGTGTTGGTGAAATATAATTCGGCATAGGCCAGCTGGTACAAAAGAAAATTGCTGATGCGGTATTCACCACTGGTCCGGATCATCAGTTCCGGGTCGGGGAACTGGCTGGTGGTGAGGTACTGCTGCAGGGTGTCCTGGCTGATGGTGGCGGGGTCTATCTTACCCGCTTTTACATCCAACCCGATATTTTTTACAGCATTTACCAGTTCCCAGCGGCTGCTGTAACTAAGGGCCATTACCAGGTTGAGGCCGGTGTTCTGGCTGGTCATTTCCAGGGCTTCATCGAGTGCTTTATGGGCAAAAGCGGGCAGCATGTTCATGTCGCCGATCACATGCAGGCGGATATTGTTTTTATTAAGGGTGGGTACTTCCTTGCGGATGGTATCTACCAGTAATGCCATCAATCCCTCTACTTCCTGTTGGGGACGGTCCCAGTTTTCTGTGCTGAAAGCATAAAGCGTAAGGTACCCGATACCGAGTTCGGCACAACCCTCCACGATATTACGCACGCTTTCCACCCCATGAAAATGGCCATACAGGCGTTCCTGGCCTTTTTCTTCGGCCCAGCGCCCGTTGCCATCCATGATAATGGCGATATGATGCGGTAAACGTTCCTTATCAATACGCGCCGCCAATCCGTCCAGCATAAGGGTTTTCGATTTGGCTGCAAATCTAACAAAATCAAAGGTTATCGCCCGAGTTAATTGATCTCAGCTGCGGTGAAAACGCGACTTATTTTGATTTAGGGCAGCGATAAGAGGATAGGTTGAAGGAAATACCCACTTTGATGCTGGCAAATGCATCTTTCTGCAGGCTGTTTCCCCGTTGCTTGCCTTTTGTGCCGATGGAGGCCCCGGTTTCATAGCTCCTGTCCTGCAGCAGGAAGCCCGGAGAGGGCGAGCCATCCGGCAGGGGCGGGAAGGCATCGGGTGCATATACACCGCTTACATCGTCCAGGTAATCGGTATTGGTAATGCGGTAAGTGATCTCCCCAAAAACATTGGTCCGCTCATTCAGCGCATATTTTACCCCAACCGTGAGCGGAATGCTCATCGCGATGGGATTATAAGGCTGCAGGTTGGGGTACTGTGCACTGCCCTGGCCCTCGGTTCCGAGTGTGCGGAGCAGGTATTTTTCCCCGTTGAGGTATGCATAGGGATCAAAGGAAAAAACCCCGATACCCACACCCACATACGGCGTAAAAGTATAGCCTTCAAAACCGGGGTGGAATTCAAAGAAATTAAAATCACCCGAAATACTCAGTTCCCATACATTGCTGTTGAAGCTCAGGTTTCGGGCCTGCTGTACCGGGTTGCTGCTGTAAACATCCGAATAACCAAGCATGGCGTATTCGCCTGCAATCCGTACCCCGATATAATTGGTGATCTGCTTACGGAAAAATAAACCTGCCGCCGCTTTTGGGCGGTTGATCGCAAAATTGGGATTAAGGTCGCCAAAATAATGGGCCAACCCAACAGAAACGCCTACTTCCCCCTGGTGTACATAGGGTTCGAGCAACTGCGCCTTTGTTGTATGCAGGAAGGCCAGGAGGGAGATCAGCAAAAAGGGTTTTTTCAGCATAGATGGTATTGGCTACGGCCGGCTATATTGTAAAATAGCATCAAAATTCAATACAATAAAAGTTAATTTCTCTTATCAAGACCCCAGGTTAGCTTGGTTCGCAGCGTGGAAAGGAAACTATTTTCGTTTAAGCGCATCAGGTTTACGGGAAATTTCTCTCTCCGTACTGCCAGTTGTATGTTTTTATTAACGATTTCCCGTCTTGCATCGAGGGCACAGATTACCTGATCGGCACGGCTTTCCACTTCAAAAGAAATTACGTTGTTATCAGGCACTACAATGGATCTTACATTCAGGTTATGCGGGGCCACTGGTGTTATTACAAAGGAAGCCGACTCAGGAAACAGGATCGGGCCATTGCAGCTCATATTATAGCCGGTTGAGCCAGTGGGTGTGGATACAATCAGCCCATCTGCCCAATAAGTATTCAGGAACTCCCCGTTGAGATAGGTATGGATCTTTACCATGGGCGAAAGATCGCGTTTGTGCAGCGCAAACTCGTTGAGGGCAAAGGGGGCATCGCCGAATAAAGGAAGATTGGAATCGAGGTGGATCAGGGTTCGTTTATCGATAACATAGGTCCGGTTAATCAGTGCATCCACTGCCACAGCCAGTTCATCTTTGCTGATACTGGCCAGAAACCCTAGTCTGCCAAAATTGATCCCGAGTATGGGTATCTGTTTATCTCGAACCAGGGTTACCGTATCAAGGAGGGTACCATCCCCGCCGATGCTGATGAGGCAATCGATCCCTTCATCAAGGTCATCGGGGTGTTGAAAAGGGGTGAGTTTCTGGTAGAGTTGTTCCGGCAGACTGAACTGTTCCAGCAATGCCTTATAAATCCAGATCGAAATATCGTGCTGCGACAATTCTTCCAGCAATACCAGTAAAGGGTTTTCCTGCTCAAAATCCAGTCCGCGGCTGTAGATCGCTACTTTCATGTATCAATTTGAAAGTTTGAAAATTTGAAAATTTGAAAATTAATGCATTAGCCTATTTTCAAATTGACCATTTTCAAATTTTAAAAATCATTTCTCGTCTGTAAATATAAGCCATCCTTCCCGAGCTGGTTGAAGCTGTATTCGATTTTGAAAACAAAATCATAGATCGAAACGATGTCCATTCCAAAACCCCAGGTACGCAAAAGCGTGTTATTAAGTGTGTTGCTGGCGATGGGTGAAGGTTTATAGGCATAACCCAGGTCGCCATAGGCTTTGAGAAAAATGCGGAAGGGGATTTTATCGTGTGTTTTACTCGGGAAAGGATTGTGCAGGATAAAAGAAAGGACCTGTTTGTGCAGCGTGGTTTTCAATGCACCGCCCAGCATCCCGTCCACCACATTGTATTCGAGTCCGCGCAACTGGTTAAAGCCATACCCGAATAAACGCTCATTCACAAAATAATCGCGGAAAGGCGCTTTGGCGATGCCCATTGCTTCGAAGTGCAGAAAAGAAGTCTTTGTAAACGGCACAGCATACACAGCCCTTGTGCTCAGTTGCCACATACCGGTGACTGCATCAAGCCCGCGGCGGTAAAGGTTGCCTTCAAACTGGAAACCACGAGTGGGATAGGCGATATAATCAACATTATAATATTTGTACTGGTAATTGAAGTCGATGTATTGCAGGCTTGTTTTTCCGCCAGGATAGTACAGCGGGTTTATTTTCAGGATCGTATCAGATACTTTTTCATTATTATAGGAAACACGGAAAAAATGGCGCTGCTTTACATCGGGCCGGTATGAATAGGCAAGATCAAAATGAAGGATTTTTTTTGCGGGCTGGTCTTCCTGTTTAAAGAAAAGCTGTTTGTTATCGCCTGTTGCGTAATTCAGTTCTTTTTGCGTAGCAGTGATGATACCGATATTAAAACCGTGTTTGAGCTGTTTGTCAAAGAAGGGGAGATTATAACGAAGCGTAAGCTGCTGTGTATAGCCATTGATCACCCATACATCAAGCTCATCATTCCGGCCGGTAAGGTTATTCTGTGTGAACTTAATACCATAATTCACCCTGTCGAGGCTGCGTTTCTGTTCCACCCACCACTGGTTAAAATTCCGGTCGACCAACCTGAAATAAGGCAACGGGAAAAAATACCAGCGTTCTTTCAGTTCGATCGCAATATTCACAAGATTGCCTTTTTGTGATGAGATGGATACCGATACATCCACAAACAGCAGCGTATTCATCAGCTGTTCTCTGGTGAGCTGCATCTGTTTTTCGAGTTCGGCCCGCAGGAGGCTTGTTCCTTTGCGGAAAGAAACCTCGCGCATCACGATGGACAGCCTGGTTCTTTTATTTCCTGTTACGTTCACTTCATCCACCAGTAACTGTTCTGATTTTTTTTCGGGGGATATCCCGGATGGGATCGTATCTGCCGTTGCTGCTGGAACAGTGTCCCTTTGTTCACGGGCAAACAAAACGCCTGTATTCATCTGCAAAAAACAACCGGCAACAAATACACACAATAACCGCATTACAGGGATGGGGGTTGATGAATAAAGCGTAAAAATAGGGCTTTGAAGGAAAGGGTTGGTTCTTACATATTGAGATAAGAAAGCAGGTGCTGGTAATTTTCTTTCAGTTCGTTGGCATACTGCTCTTCGCCGAAATAATAGCGTACCACATAATCGTAGCGCTGGAAAGTTGCCACGATATCAGAAATCTCGATCTTGCTTACTTTCATGGTCACGATCACGAAACCTGTATCCGATTCTGTATACGTGTTTAGTTGTGTGATATATGCATCATTGGTTTCCACGAGCCGGTTCACTTCCCCAAAAGAAAAATTTCTTTTATCCACCTGCAATACAATGATGCCGCCTCTTTCTTCATTTCCGATAAACAGGGAAATCCGGCGCAGCATATCAGAAGCGGGTATTACACCGATTAATTCAGCACTTGTATTTACTACCGGTAATAAAGAAATTGCATGATCGGCCACCAGTTTTACAGCGGAGAGAAAATACTCTTCCCCTTTTACCGAAACAGGGAGCAGCGAATTTTCCAATGAAGCCACGAGCGCGGATTCTTCGGCATCCAGCAATTCATCTTTGCTGATAAGGCCTGCATATTTTTCCTCGCTGAGTACGGGCAGGTGCTGTACATCATATTCGTCCATCAACTGAAGGGCAAACGATACTTTATCAAATAAATTGATCGCGGGAAAACCTGACTGAATGATCTGTGATGCCAGCATGGAACCTTTTCTTATTTAGACACGGGACTTCGGGAACTTATTGTTTCAGCTTCGTTAAAAATCCATCGAGTATCTGGTTAAATTCTCCCGGAACTTCCATCATGGGCGCGTGTCCGCATTTATCGATAAAATGAAGTTCGCTGTACGGGATAAGGCGGTTGAATTCCCGGCCAACAAACGGCGGGGTGATGGTATCATTGTTTCCCCAGATCAGGCATGTCGGTTGTTTGATCTGGTTCAGTTCTTCGCCCAGATTATTGCGGATGGCGCTTTTGGCGAGAGCGATGATCTTGATAACTTTTATCCGGTTATTGGTGATCTCGAAAACTTCGTCCACCAATTCTTTGGTAGCTGTTGCGGGATCATAAAAAGTAAGTTCCGTTTTTTTCCGGATGTATTCATAATCGCCGCGTTTGGGGTAACTGTCGCCCATCCCGTTCTCAAACAAACCACTGCTGCCGGTAAGGATCAGGGATTTGATTTTTTCGGGATGTTTGAGGATATGTACAAGGGCCACATGGCCGCCGAGTGAATTACCCAGGAGGTGAATATGGGTATACCCCCGTAATTCAATAAATTTCTGTACATATTTTTCAAGCCCGCCAACGGTGGTGTGAAAAATATCGAGGTCAAACAATGGCAGTATCGGCACCACCACTTTATAACTCTTCCGGAAATGTTCAATCAGGTCTTTGAAATTACTTAAGGCGCCGAAAAGACCATGTAAAAGGATCAGTGGTTCGCCTTCTCCCTCTTCTATGAACTTGAATTTATCCTGTTGTCTGATCTCGTAATTCATGGGTTCTTGTTCTTATTGCAAGCTTTAACTGCTCATTCTCACAAATAAAAGGAAATTCTTTCAGATCGTCCGGGATGAACAACCTGTTGCATGCAGGGTTTTGAATAACAGGAGCTAAAATACTGATTTTGGCGCTAAAAACAGGATTGCTGGCGATGCATCGGGTAACAATTATTTAACCTGTTGCCCGATATTCCCAAAGAATTTCGAAAGCTCTTCAAACATGTCTTTGAAAAACGGAACCACCATCCCGAAAATTGAAATCGCTTTCGGCCCCCATGGGGCGATGAATACATACGTTCGGGAGTTCAGCAATACATCCGGTTTTAACCAGTGCATTTTCTCCGCATAAAAAATCACCACACTTAAAAGCGTTGTATACAATGCAGCATATAAAACAATACCCGCCATTTTATTCAGCCACCCTAGTAAAACCATTTCCATGGCCGACTGGATAAACAATGCACCCAGCCTTACCAGGAAAATCACGCCGATCATCACGAGTAAAAAAGATAGAAAGGGCAGCCAGGCCGTTGCCACATGTGTGCTGCTTTCGAGCCATCCCGCCACAAGTACCGATAATTTCATCGCAGCAGCAAGACCGATCAATACGGCGAAAAAGGAAAATACCGCCACTACAAAACCATTGCGCATGCCTTTTAATACGGCCAGCACCATCAGCAACAAAAAAACAATATCGATAAACATGGTTACGCGGTGGATGAAGAATGATTGATTACGATTCTTCGGTATTGATGAAACAGTAAAACTATTGCAACAGATCAGCAACTGCTAACCCATTCTTTTTTCCCTTTTCGTTTTATTTATTTTGCCAATGCTTCCTTCACTGCCGCAGCAATGGCTTTTCCATCCGCTTTACCTGCCAGCTGTTTGCTTGCAACGCCCATTACTTTTCCCATATCCTGCGGGCCGGCAGCGCCTGTTTCTGCAACGATGGCTTTTACCGCTTCGGCCAGTTCGGCTTCCGACAGTTGTTTGGGAAGGAATTGTTCGATCACAGCGATCTCTTCCGATTCTTTGGCAGCAAGATCGGCGCGGTTTTGTTGTGTATAGATCTCGAGCGAATCTTTTCTGGATTTCACCATCTTCTGCAACAATTTCATTTCGGCATCGGGTGTAACCTGTCCGTTAGCCCCGGGTTCGGTTTTCGCTTTAATGATTTCTGCTTTGATGGCACGCAGGCCGCGGAGCAATGCTTCGTTTTTCGACTTCATGGCATCTTTCATCTGTGCCATTACTTTTTCCTCTAAACTCATAACAATGATTTTATTTATTTTCTGATAGCTGTGTTTCCCTGAATTTTTTATAAAAATCCCTGGCAAACTGTTTCATATCGTTCACCAGTTCGGTTTGCTGTGTGGCACGTTGATAGGTGTCGGCCATTCCCATCATCGCCTGGTAATAAAAATCAGCCATTTCATCCACCATCATTTCATTAGTCCAGAGGTCGATACGCAGTGCACTGCGGTCGGCACCATCCCAGAATGCCACCATCATGGCTTTTGCGGGCTGTGCCGTATCGGCGGTACTGTCGCTGGCCGACCAGTTAATGGCTTTCGGCACTTTTGTTTCATCCAGTTCTACGGATATATTGATCTCTGAAGTTTGCATACATTTCTTTTTGATAGAAGGATGGCAAAAATACGGCAAAGCGGGCAGTACCCGAATTCAGGCCCCGGCCGCAGTATCGCAGAGTGCTTTCCACACCTGTGAAGCAGTGTTATCCCATGTAAATGCGGCGGCCCTCTCCAAACCCTGCCGTACCAGTTCGCTTCGTTTGTTTTCATCGCGGTAAATGGCCAGGAGGTGCAGGGCGATGGCATCCGGATCGTTGGGATCGGCGTACAATGCAGCCGTTCCGCCGGTTTCGGGCATACTGCCGGTATTGGATGCAACTACCGTCACTCCCGATTGCATGGCTTCGAGAATAGGCAAACCAAATCCTTCCAGCAGCGAAGGGTAGATCATGGCATAAGCCGATGCGGTGAGTTGTGCAAGTACTTCATCGGTAACATAGCCTGTTAATACCACATCATCGCGGTATTTATAGGTTTTTAGTTTTTCAAGAAAATCATCATACTGCCAGGCCAGCCTTCCGGCGATCACCAGTTTCATATTACTGCGCTGCCATTTCTTAAAAAGCGAAAAAGCTTTCAGCAGGTTCAGCAGGTTTTTACGCGGATGGATACCGCCAGTAAACAGGAAATATTCTTTTCCGCCGGTAAATTTTTGTTTGATGGTTTCTTTTCCGTCAAAATCCATCGGTCTGAAAATTTCGCGTGCCGCTTCCGGAACCACAACCAGCTTATGGCCTGGTATTTGATAGTTTTTTTGAAGATCTTCCTTTGTAAAACCTGACACGGCAAGGATACTTGTGGCTTTCTGTAAAAAACGCTTTGTAAAAAAACGGTAATACAGCCGATGGTACCAGGGGATGAATTTCGGGTAATGCAGAAAAGCAAGGTCATGTACCACCAGCAATTGGGGGATACGGGTAAACAGGCTGCAGAAACCATACGGCTGCCACCAAACATCCGGCTGGTATTTGCGCAGGGCAAGAGGCGCTTTCAGGTTATACCAGGTAAAAAAAGCAAGCGGGTGGCGGGCAGCGGGGGATACCACCAGCGGTGTTACATTTGATGCATAAATAAACTTTTGATCATAAGGCCGGTCGAACACAAAAATGAATTCATGTTCGGGATGTTGTAATACCAGCCTGCGGATGATCTCCTGTACAAAATGCCCATATCCCTCCAGATGGTCTTTTTGCAGAAATATGGCATTCACCGCGATTCGCATAGGCAGCAAAAGTAGCAGCGAATCGGCAAACTGTTAAAAAACAAAACCAAAACGGGATCATCTTTTCCTTTTACCGATTATTGTATTTCTTATGAGAACACTGTTTTTCGCATTCTGTTTTTTGTCGGCCCTTACTGTCGCAAATGCCTCTGATTCTTTACAGGTTAGCCTGAACACCACGCAGTTTAAAACCGGCGATACGATCGATTTTAAATGTGTGATACCTGAGTTTGAGTCGCTCAAGCTCCTCAATGCCACTTTGAATGTATGGGTTGAAGATGTGCAGCGCACCAAACGCTGGAAATATCGATACCCCATTATTAACGGGGAAGTTTCCGCATCACTCGTGATCAGCGACAAAATACCGGACGGAAGGTATGCCCTCAACTTTATGGTGCAGCGTGGTTTTTTTAAAGTGATGGGTGAAGTGCTGGATCATGAAAAAAGGGATACGCAGCTTACCTATATGATGATCCCGAAAAATAAAAAGAGTTCATATTTCGATGTGGCCAAAGTAAACAGTGATGGCAGCTTCCGTTTAAAAAGTACTTTGTTTGCCGATTCTGCCTTCTTTATTTTTTCGCCGCCCCGGAAAGTGCGGAACAATTATCTCGCTATACATATCGAAACACCGCTCGATTCTGCGTTTACACCTGTATTGTACAAAACAAATTTTATTACGGTAGGTGACCCGAAAATGCTGACGCGCAACCGGACCGATACCAGCCGGTATCTTTTTCAGTCGGAAGAACTGCTCGACCCCGGTCTGCTGCCCAATGTAACCGTAACGGGTAAATACAAATCAAAAATGCAGCAGTATGATGAAGAGTATTCACGCGGATTGTTCCAGCGGGATGATGCCTATATGTTTGATGGGATTGAATCCGACCAGATCGCAAGATCGATCAGTGTATTGCGTTTCCTCGAAGGCAAGATACCCGGGTTAATGATCGTGATGAATGGAGCCGGGCAGGAAGTGGCCAAATGGAGAAATGAGATCATGGAGATTTATATTGATGAGTTCCGGATGGATTCCACCGAATACAGTGTTGTATCACCCACCGAAATCGCGATGATTAAAGTGTACCGGCCACCGGCACAATTATCCAGTTTTTCTGGAGGCGCGGGTGCCATTGCCATCTATACCAAAAAAGGGAATTACGCAAGCAACAGCCGCAACCGGCACAATTTTATTGTGAAAGGGTATACGAATATTGAGAGTGTCTGGCAATAAAATAACAGCCGAACAGAAACATCTTTAAGCAGCTGAATTAAAAAGGCCCGCCGATTAAAGCGGGCCCCGTATAGTGTGCCATTGCATCAACGGTTTTTTCAGGAAGAAGTAGTAACCGGTCCGCAATTCAAAAACGCGATGATCCTGAATCCATACATGTTAAATCTTTACCAGTTTCCATTTTCCTTTTCTGAACAATACCACACTGGTAAGGGTGATACAGGCTTCCGTAATTACGATCGCAAGAAAAACACCCGTTGGCCCCATTTGTAAAGTTTCTGCCAGCAGCCATGCAAACGGGATCTGGAATATCCAGAACCAGAATAAGTTGATCCAGGTAGGCGTTTTACTGTCGCCCGCTCCATTAAAGGCATTGATCATCACCATGCCAACCCCATAAAAAATATAACCAAAACTTACGATGCGCAATGCCAGCACGGCTGTTTTCACCACTTCGGTTTCGGTATTGATCAATGACACAAAAAATTCGGCGCTGGTAATAAATAACAGCGATACCAGCCCCATAAAAATGGCATTGTACTTGGCGGTCTGCCATACAGAAGCTTCGGCACGTTCCGGTTGTTTGGCGCCGAGATTTTGTCCAACCAATGTAGCCGCTGCATTACTCAATCCCCATGCGGGCATCAGGAAAAAGATCAGCAAACGGATTGCGATGGTATAACCTGCTATGGCATTGCTTCCGAAGCCAGAGATGATGCGTGCCATAGCGATCCAGCTGGCAGAACCGATCAGGAATTGCAAAGTTCCTGTTGAAGCGATCGTGAAAATGGATTTCAGTACCGCTGCATCCGGGATAAAATGCCGCAGATGAATACGGATAATACCCTTGCCTTTAAAGAGATGGTATACCTGGTAGCAAACGCCGATGCCTCTGCCTGTGGTGGTGGCCATAGCCGCGCCGGGCAAACCAAACCGGTGAATAAGGATGGGGCACAGAATGATATTACAGATATTGGCCAGCCACAAACTCCGCATCGCGATATTGGCATCCCCCGCCCCGCGGAAAATACCATTGATGAGGAATAAGAGCATGATCACAATATTCCCCGTAAGCATGATACGCGTATACCGGCTGCCCATATCCAGGATTGCTGCATCAGCGCCCATCAGCGACAATACTTTTTCAGCAAAAAAATATCCTGTGATGCTGATCAGGATACTGATCAGAAAACAAAGCAGGGCCGATTGTGCACCAGCTTTGGCGGCATCATCATAATTTTTTTCACCTACGCGCCGCGCCACCATCGCGGTTGCGGCCATACTCAGGCCGATGGCTACTGAATACACGATGGTAAGAAAAGACTCGGTCAGGCCAACCGTTGCTGCGGCGTTGTGACCGAGTTTACTTACGAAAAAAATATCTACCAGTGCAAAAACAGATTCCATGCACATTTCGAGGATCATCGGAATGGCCAGGAGAAAAATGGCTTTGCGGATACTGCCCGTGGTGAAATCCTGGTGCTCGCTTCGCAAAGCTTCTTTGAAATAAGTCCATACAGAGCGCTGGCCCTGACTTTGATTGGATGAATCAGTCATTATAAAAGAGTTGAGATAAATAAAATAAATGGAAGGCACACCGGTATCCGGTATTGCTGCGAAGTTGGTTTGAGCTTATTCTCTTGGTAAGAAGTTCTAAGCCCTGCTTAGATGTTCATCGGCCTGTGAATTGGTGATAAATGCAACTTTTGTTTTCAATAGTTGCCCGGCGAAAATAAGAAAAGCATCGGAAAAACAAAACCTTCAGCCCATTTGTGCGATGAGCGGTAATATTTTGGTATGGGCAAAAAGGTTTATTTTCAGATTAATGAATGTGAATGCTTGCTCTGAGAGTTATTGAAATTTTAATATGAGGAAATCTACAGGCACTATAGCATTGTATTACATTACTATTTTATACAGATTGTTTGCTGCTCAATTTTCGGGAATTATTATTCAGGTTTAGGTTGGGCGTTATACAGAAATCCTGGTTTTTTGCACCGCTTGCTTCCTGAAATGAGAATTAGCCATCGGTAACTCAATCTCCGGTAAACCTTCGGCTCATTCGAAGCGTATATCTAATCTCCCGAGTATATGTTTCATTATCAGAATGACACTATCCTGTATTGCCAGGTCTAAAGTACTTTCTGAAACTAGGTTGTAATGTATTTACAAAGAAAAAAATATGATAATAAGATAAAGAAGTACAAGTATAGTACCAGGGGGGCATATTATCAAAGATTTTTCCGCTTTTTTACTTTTTGTTTATTTACAACACCAGGATTACTTTTTGCTCAAACGCAAGGTGGAATCATAACGAGAAGCCAATGTGTTCTGAGTGGTGGTACTCCGGTATTTTCTTCCTTAAGAGATGCGATTGATATGGGTTCGGGGTTTTATTGGGAAAAGGCAGACGATAATGCTTTTACGATTAATGTTTCACAGGTCGGAAATAATCAACAGGTTTATACAGAAGGGGCAATAACATCCACCACATTTTATAGGCGGGTAGTTCCAACGGGATTAGCATCGCCCAGTGCCTATTACAGTAATGTAGTTAAAGTAACAATTGTAGGTGCTACAAATGCGCCAGTACTGATTCCAACAGGATTAACACCTATCTGTGTTGGTGCCTCTACATTTGATGTTTCTTACAATTTAATTGGAGCCCCGGCTCCAGATCGGTATAGTATTATATGGTCAACAACAGCCGCCGGACTTGGTTTTGCAGATGTGCTGGAGCAAAACTTACCGGCAGCATCTCCATTAACTGTTACTGTTCCAACAACCGCTCCTGCTGGTACATATTCCGGGACATTGATACCGCTCGATATAAATGGCTGTTCTACAGCAGGAGGCACTAACTCATTTACTTTTAACGTACCTCCAACATTTGTGGTAAATAATCCGTCGGCAGTGTGTTCTCCATTAACAGTTGATATCACAGCATCGGGTGTTGTTACTTCACAGACCAATGTCGCCGGGCTAACATATTTCA
>SAIX01000083.1 GCA_004028765.1 Chitinophagaceae bacterium
CCACAGATAATTGTGCGGGAACGGTTACGGGAACCACCACTGATCCGCTTACTTATACTGCTCAGGGTACTTATACTATACATTGGTCGTTCAATGATGGCAATGGAAATATATCCGGACAGAATCAAACAGTGATTGTAAAAGATGTGACAGCACCAGTTCCAACTGTTGCGAATCTGCCTGTAATAAACGGTGAATGTTCTGCGACAGTGATCAGTGCACCCACTGCCACAGATAATTGTGCGGGAACGGTTACGGGAACCACCCCTGATCCGCTGACTTATACTTCGCAGGGCACTTATACTATACATTGGTCGTTCAATGATGGCAATGGAAATATATCCGGACAAAATCAAACAGTGATTGTAAAAGATGTAACTGCACCTGTATGGACTGTACAGCCTTCGGCAGTTTCTGCAGTGAATACACCGGGTTCCTGCTATGCCAATCTGCAGATCAAAGCGCCAGTTGCATCCGATAATTGCGGAACAGTTATTATCAGCGGTGTACGCAGTGATGCACAACCCTTATCAGCCCCGTACCCGGTTGGTATCACAAGCATCAACTGGACAGTTTCGGATACACATGGCAATATCATTACAGCAACACAAACGATCACGGTCGTTGATACCGAAGCACCGGTCGTAATTGCCCCAATGCCTTACAGCGTTCCTGCTGCTTCAGGTCAGTGTGGTGCAACGGTGAATATATTATCGCCTGTAGTCACGGATAATTGTGGTATCGCTTCGGTTGTAAGCAATCACCCCGGAAATTTCTATCCGGTTGGAACAACCACGGTACAATGGACCGTGACCGATATTCATGGTAATGTAACCGATACTGCGAAAACTACGGTTACAGTGATTGATAATGAAGCACCCGCAATCACAAGCATTCCCCCAACCCAGAATTTCTGTGTGAATAATACCGGCAGTTACCAAATACCCCAATTGGTGGCTTCAGATAACTGCGGTTCATTTACGGTTAGCTATTCCATCACTGGTGCCACGGTAAGAGCAGGATTGGGTGCTAATGCCAGCGGTAATTTCAGTGCCGGCACTTCCTTGATCAAATGGACAGTAACTGATGCAGCCGGGAATAAAATAAATGCCTACACAACCGTTGTGGTAAATACAATACCTCCTGCATTGATTACTGTAAGTACGCCGGATAATTTCTGTAATAGCCTTACACTTACCGCTGCATCCTTTGGAACCGGTACTTCTTACCAGTGGAACAATGGAAGTACCGCACAAAGCATCAATCTTGGATTAACCAATCCAGATGGTGTATACAGCGTAACAGTATCCCAGAATGGATGTGCGAGCGCACCTGCAACCTACAATTACCAGAAACAAACTATTGTAAGCAATTATACCATTCTTGGTTTACAGGAGGTAGACCTCGGCGAGAATAATATGGTTGCCAGCGGTAGTGTAGGTGTAACAGCATTGAATGGTGTAGTGGAATTGAGTAAGAATGTTTCTGTAAACAGTACAGGTGCATTTGTAAAAGCAAAAAATATCAATAAAAACGGCAGTAATATTCTTGTGGCCAATTCTATTTATGCTGCAGCAACTGGTATCCTGCTCCCTTCTATGTATCTGAACACTTCGGCTACGAACGGACTGCCAAACAAAGACGTGGCAGCAAATACCACAAGTACTGTGAACGGGAATTATAAAAACCTTACACTGAAAAAAGGATCGCGTACCACGGTAACAGGTTCTGTTTTCGGAACAATCCGCGTTGAGCAGGGTGCCCAGGTAACCTTTACCTCGCCCTTGATCAGTGTTGATAAACTGCAGGTGGTGAAAGGTCCGAGAAACGGGTACAGCTATGTGCGGTTTACCGGCGATACAAAGCTGTTGGTCAGCGGCAGTGTAAGCATCGGCAGCCAGGTGTATATCAACCCCGATAATTACAAAGTGACTTTCTACCTGGGCGATAAAAATTCAGATGATGAACGATTCAGCATCAATGGCGGCGATACCAAAGTAACGGCTAATATCTATATCCCGAATGGTAAACTACGCATCACCGGTGGATACAGTTATGGCGATTATGGCAACGGTAAGGGAGATTCCGATAAAGATGATGATGAAGATAAATTCTATGGACTGGGAAACAGTTACATTAATATGACCGGGTTGTTTATTGCTGAAGAAGTGGAGAGCCGCGGTAAGAATGTGATATGGAACAGTTTTGTGTGCGGAGCCCCTGCTGTGCCGGTGCTGAATAATGTTCAGCAGGTAATTACACAGTCTGTGTCTACAAACGAGGCTACTGCCACCAGCGAAGAAGAATTGAAAATCACCGTAATGCCCAATCCGAGCAGCAGCTATTTTACCCTTAAGCTGGAAAGCCGTTACAATACCCCTGTGAACATGCGTGTGATGGACAGCCGCGGAAGGGTAGTGGATGCAAAAACAGGCATCGGTTCAAACAGTACGATACAGGTAGGTCATGCTTATGCAAACGGGATATACTATGCTGAAATGATACAGGGCGGCATACGCAAAACAATACAGCTTATCAAAGCAAAAGGATAGCCTGATTTTACTGATCCAATTCCCCGGGAGGCCGCTTAGCTGAGCGGCCTCCTGTTTTCCGGTTGTGCCCAAACAGCAATCGGGTAAAAAGAAGCCCAATCAAAAAAATACCCGGGGCTGATGAAAATTTCACAGCGGTTTGTATCTTTATACTATCCAATCATCCAATATCCAGTATATGAAAAAGAGCCTTTTTCTTACCGCCACTGTTGGTACGGCTATGCTGCTCCTGCTGTTTATGTTGTTTGCATTTTTTATTTCTGCCTGAACGGCTTTAGGCATCGTAAAATTAAATTGACCGGATCATATAAACATAGCACCGGGAAATGGTCTTGGTGCCATTGCCGTGGCATTTTTTTTATTATCCGGAATCAGTAGCTTGTGCCAAATCTGTTTTATGCACCTGTTACATATTGTTTTCCCGCATATTGATAATCCTTTTCTTGATATCATACTCCGTTCGCTTGCTGTTTATCTCTTTATCATAATCGCCATCAGGGTTTTTGGTAAAAAAGAACTGGCACAGTTATCTGTTATCGATCTTGTATTTATTTTACTGATCAGTAACGCTGTTCAGAATGCGATGGTGGGGCCCGATACTTCTCTGGAAGGCGGACTAGTGGCAGCAACCGCTTTATTCGCTGCCAATTTCACGCTGAAAAAAATATTGTACCGCAGCCGGAACCTGAGTGATCTTTTACAGGGAGATGCGATTCCCCTGATCTATGATGGTATCGTTAATGAAGCCAATTGTAAAAAATCAGAGATCAGTATTGCGGAATTGGAAGCAGCAGTGAGGGAGCACGGGGCCAAAGAGATCAGCGATGTAAACCTCGCCATGCTGGAAGTGGATGGGAATATCAGCGTGATCAGCAATGATTATAACCAGCGAAGCCGTGTAAACCATCCCAAAAAACACAAATTCAAAGGAAGGGTTATCCAGAATTAAATGATTATCGGCCGAACCCCGGGCAACGGCAGCGCGTTTTTTATTATCTTGTAACTGTAAAACCGACCTGTTTCCGTACAATACGGAAGCCTGCTTTTATGCACCGTAAAAAATATCCCGCACTGTTTATCCTATCCGTCATGATGCTGTTTTGCATCCTGCAGGTACGGGCGCAACAGGCACCCACAGCCGCTTTCCTGGATTCGATTTTTCAAATAAAAGATATTCCCAAGTCTGCCTGCGGCACAGACCTTTTGTTAAACACGCTCCGCAAAGACCCTGCCTTTCGCCTGAAGGAGCAGCAGATGAACGACAGGATCCAACAGTCGATAACAGGCACTATCCGTCTCAGCGGCGGTACAGGTACAACGGGTGACCCCTACATCCTTCCGGTTGTGGTACATATTATCAGCCCCAACCCGGCAGGTATTTCAGATGCCACCATCACCAATGCCATCAAAGACCTGAATGATGCTTTCAGCAAAAGCGGGGCCTATGCTGCCAGTGCGGGTGCCGATACCAGGATCCGTTTTGCGCTCGCAAAAAAAGACCCCGATGGCGGGTTAACCACGGGCATTACCAGGGTTACTTCTCCCATGGGGCAATATATGAACAGGGATATTGAAGATGTGCGGTTAAAAAACCTGATCCAGTGGGATCCGGTTCGCTATATCAATGTGTGGTATATCACCAATATCTCCGCTGAACTGAATCCATCTTATAACTGCGGCGTTTGGACAAGAGGCAATGTGGGCGGTTATGCCACCCTGCCTTCTTCGGTAAATTCAACTTCCTTAACGGAAGGGATCGTGGTAACAGGCTTCGGGCCCATGCTGGCACATGAAATGGGACATTACCTCAGCTTGTATCACACTTTCGAAGGGGGCTGCACCAATAATGATTGCACTAAGGATGGAGATAAGGTTTGTGATACGCCCCCGGACAGTTACCAGGGCCCTTCACCCAATTGTAATACGCCCACAAATTCATGCGTTACGGATACGTTATCCAATTATTCCAATGGGTTTTTCCCAGTAGATGTTCCGGACCAGATCAGCAATTTTATGGACTATGGAAATACAGCCTGTTCCAACCAGTTCACAGAAGGGCAGGCAACACGGATGCGTGCAGCGATCGCTACACAAAGACCGGGTTTGATCAACGACCTGATGAACCCTCCCTGTAATGAAAATATCAAAGCTTACTTTACACGTAATATCAGCGATCCGAAAGTGGGGGATGCGGTGAATTTTACCAATGCTTCGCAGAATACCTCCACTTATGAATGGCTGATCGATGGGGTTTCAAAATCCACTTCAGCTAATTTCTCCAACACATTCACCGCAACAGGTAAATATAAAGTAACACTCAAAGCCTATAACAATACAGGTTGTGTTTCCATATACACCGATTATGTATTGGTTAACTGCGGTATTACTGCCCGTTTCTGGGCAAATAAACAACTGATCGCTTCCAAAGCCGGTGTGTTGCTCGATACGATTCTTTTTACCAATCAATCTGTCAATAACCTTAGCCCTTCACCCACCACATATACCTGGATCATCACCAACAATGGGGGTACCGGGAGAAATATTGCCACTTCCTCTCCGGGCGCTGGTGGCCCGGACGACCTGAACTATGTTTTTCCATCCACGGGAAGCTACGGCATCAAACTTATCGCCACCAATGGATCATGTACAGATAGTACACAGGGTTATTTCTATGCACAGGTACTCGATCCTACGCCCAATGCAAACGTATCAATATTCGGAGTGGATTGCTTTCAGCAAACCAAATTACGCCTGAATATTTTTGCCTATAATTCAGGTTATAAATACCTGCCGTCGAAAATACCAGTGAGTTTTTATGACAACGATCCGCGCAAACCCGGAGCCAATAAACTGGGCAGCACATTTATCATCCCGGATTCGATCATTGGTTTTTGCTACCGTTTATATGTTGATACGCTTGATGTGGGGCGAACCAAACTCGATACGCTCTATGCAGTGATCGATGATGCCGGGACCACTGTTCCCATCTCTTTGCCCAATACGGCAGTTCTTGAAAGCAACTATACAGATAATGTTTTTTCGATGTTCAAATTCAGGTATAAAGTATCGGTTACACCAACGGTTGCCACGTTGAAACCGGGTGATACTTTGCGTTTGATCGGTTCTACTTATCCGGATCCCTATACGCTCGATAAGCTGGTATGGAGTCCACCGAACCAGTTAAGCTGCACCACCTGTTATAACCCTTTGTTCACGGCAGATTCCACGCGAACGAAACAATTGATCGGTACCAGTATTTACCAGTGTTATGACACGGCAACGGTAAAACTGAATGTGATACAGCCGGATGATTATACCGTACAGATCAACAATGTGAGTTGTGTGAGCAAAGACAGTTTGAGTGTGACCGTAACGGTGAACAGTACTTCTATCGGCGGAGGCATCCCTAAAAAATTACCCGTCAATATTTACCAGGGCGATCCCTCTGCAGCCACTGCACAATTGTTACCGCCCGGTTATCTGATCCCGGACAGTACCTTATTGCTGCAGAATTCTTATACTTTCCGTGTGGCTAAAAATCTTTTCTCAGGTAATCTTTATGCAACGGTGAACAGCAACGGCACAGCTGTTCCGGTAAGTTTCAGCAACCCGCCTTTTTTTGAGAAAGTGACCAATAATAATATTTCACCGGTTTATGTGTTTAACCCTGTTACCAAAGTGATCGACACGTCGATCTGTAACGGAGATACTGTTTTCGGAAGAACCCAAAGCGGAACTTATACCGATACCTTTAAAACAGCGGGTGGCTGCGACAGTCTCCGCGTGCTGAAACTGAATGTTCGTGCGGCTGCCGTTACCAAAACAACCGTAAGTATTGCGGTATGCCAGGGGCAATCATACGCTGGATACACGCAGGCGGGGACCTATGTCGACAAATTTACCGGTGTGAACAGCTGCGACAGTATCCGTACACTGATCCTTACGGTTAATCCGGTTTATAGTAAAACAAATGCTGTGCAGATATGCAAGGGCAGCAGCTATTTTGCGGGTGGAAAAGCGCAAACCAGGACAGGCACTTATTATGATACACTGAAATCGGTTTCAGGCTGTGATTCTGTAGTGATTACCAATCTTACTGTTAATTCATTGCCTGCCAATTTTCTTCCGGCAGATACAATTATGTGCATCGGGAAAACATTGCCCCTGACTGTTTCTTATCCTTCAGTTACCTGGAGCGATGGAACAACAGGTAATTTCTTTACTATCTCGCAAACTGGTGCATACTGGGCGGATGTGGTTGACAGAAACGGCTGCAAAGGATCGGATACCATTCATGTTACATATACAAAATGTATCCCCATACAGATCCCTACTGCTTTTACACCTAATAAAGATGGACTGAATGATATTTTCAAACCATTGATCGGTGCTGCAATCACGAATTATAAAATGCAGATCTACAGCAGGTGGGGCCAGGTGGTTTTTGAAACCCGTGATTACAACAAAGGCTGGGATGGTAATTACCAGGGACAAATGCAGCAAAATGGTACCTATGTCTACTTTATCAGTTTCACGGATCCTGATGGAATCGAAATAATGAAAACGGGGACTTTGTTATTGATCAGGTAGGGGGAATGGAGTTAGGAGTTAAGAGTTAGGAGTCAGGAGTTAGGAGTTGGATTCAAATACGCTGCGAAACTTTGCGTTCTCTGCGGTGAAAAATAAATACAGGTTCTTTAATTCGCCAGAATATCAAACTTTGTTTTTGGCCGGATATTATCGAGCCATTTGAAACCGCGGATCTTTAATTCATCATGGTTGGTTTTGCGCATCGGGTAGGAAGTGCCGTCAAAACCACGGATAAATGAAACACGCCTGGGTTTGGATTCATTCCCGAATAATACATCGATCAGGTCGGCGGTGGATTTATTCACACTGATAAAACGGTTCTGTTCATCCTGGCCGTAATATACATTTTCAGCATTCCCTTTTGCCCGCATAAAATGCATTTTGCCATCTTCAAAAAGCGCATTGATGGTGGTCGATTTTACCTGGTTAAAATATTCCGTACTGTCAACCTTACTGATGGCCATGGCATTCTCAAACACATACATCCTTTCTGGTTTTTTGTTTTTTGTGTAGAGATAGATTGTATCGCCGGTAACCTGGTTTTCCTTTGCCCAAACAATGGGGTTCCGGAATAAACGGAATACCGAATCGCGCATAGAATAAAACATGCTGTCGCCCACAGCCTGCAAGGAGTCGGAATAAATTTTTACGTTAAAATACGCTTCAAAATATTTGTTGGTACTGTCTTTGCCTGCAGTTGTATCCATTGGCTTTGTGAAATAAGCCGAATCGCGGATCATGGGAACTTTTCTTGTTTTCATCAGGTCGCTGAGCCTGGCAGAATACAAAGTATCGGCCGAAACAAAAATGGAATCCTTTCCCTGCTTGATGAGCAGGATGGGCTTTTCAGTAGCAAGTAAAATATCTTTCTTGCGGTCGGTCTTGATATTATTTGCGATCATATCAAAACCCTGCGCCGTATCTTTTCCCCGATAAACGGCATTCCCCCTGAACTCTGCCAGTTTGGTGGAGTCATCTACTGCCATATCATCTGCAGTAAAAGTATAGGTACTGTCTTCCACAATGGATCTTTTATTCAATATGCCGCGTTTGTTGCGCATATCAAAATAGCCCTGCCTTGTTTTGATGACCCTGTGGCCGCTGTCGCTGTATATGGTGGTAGGCGAAGTAAAAGTGGCGATCTCTGTGGAAGTATTGTATTGCAGCGTATCGGTGATCACTTTGTATTCCGGATCAATCAGCACCACTTTCTGTTTAAAGATCACATCTTTGGTATCACCATAATAATAACCTTCCTTGCTGGTTAAGGTGGTTTTCTTATTCACCACTTTGCCGCCTTTGAGGTAGGTGCCGATTTTCAGCGTTACATCGTATACCAGTTCTTCCGAAGTCAGGGTTCCCTTGCCATCGGTAAGCCTTACTTTTTTATTGAGAAAAGCTTTTTTTTCTTTTCCGAGATATTTCAGGTACTGGGCGTAAGTATGAACACTGTCGGCATCGTTGATATGGATATTCCCAAATGCTTCGAGGCTGTTGTCCACTTCATTCAGCACGGCGCTGTCGGCATAAAAATGGGTTTTCTCCTGTAACACATGCACTTTGCCCACAAGGATCACATAGCGGTGCAGCGAATCAACCGTAAGAAAATTGAGTTTATCTGCATACACGATATCCATTTTCTTTCCTTCCGGCCGGCTTGTATCCTGCGAAGGCCTTTGTGCCACAGCCGTTACGGCGGCCATCACAAATGCCAGTAACAATATGATCCGGTTACAATGGCTCATCAGGGTTGTGGTTGCTTCTGTGCGGTACTGTCGTTCAGCGGGGCAGTGAGTGGCGGGGTCTTATCCTTCTTCCCGAATACCGAAATGCTCACATATCTTTTGGGATGCGCGCGCAGGTCGTCGAGCAAAATATTGGCGCTCCTTACGGTATTGGTGAGGTTATTGTAGAGTGCTTTATCATTCATCAGTTTCCCGAGTGAGCCTTCCTGCGAATTCATTTTTTCGAGTATGGTATTGAGGTTGCCGATCGTTGTTTTCAGTTTCTCCACGCTGCCCGCCATATCTGCTTTTGCGAGATTATCGGTGGTCTTTTCCATATTGCCGAGCATCTTTGTCACTTTCTCATTGTTATCAGAAAGGTTCTTTGTAAAACTGGCAACATTGCTCATCGATTGCGAGATAGCGCCTGTCTGCTGGTTCAGCATGCTCTGCAGGGAAGCTGAGGATACCACCAGGCTGGCAGTGGTTTTATTGATATTCGCGATCACCTCCTGCAGGTTATTTTTTGTATTGGGATCAAAAATGGAATTGATATTTTTTAAAACACTGTCGAGCGAGTGTACTGTGGTTTTGAGCTGGTCGCCCACAGGCCCCAGCTTATTCATTACATCGCCCAGCAAACCTGCAGAAGATGCGGTTACTACCGTATCGCCGGTTTTCAGGTACTGCTTCCCATCGCCCAAAGTGATATTGATGCTGGGGCTGCCAAGCGGGTTGTCTTTGATGGTGGCCACAGAATTTACCGGGATATTGTAAGTGCTTTTGAGTTTGATGGCTACCACGATGGAAGAAAGGTTTTCATCGCTATTCTCGATATCATATACCGAGCCCACCTGGAAACCGTTGATAAAAACAGGATTCGACACCATGATGCCCTTGGTATCGGCATATTTCGCGTAAATGAAATTACCCGTTTTGAAAAGTGTTTTCCCTTTCAAAAAATTAAAACCCAGTATCAGCAGCGTTATGGCGATGGCCGTTAATGCGCCTACCTTTGTTTCATTTGATATCTTCATAGGCCACAAATCTAAGCTTTCTTATCGTGATGGCTGAACGGGTGGGTTGTTAAATTGACATGCCCCGGCTTACTTTTCGCCCGACAATAACTGTTTTTCCAGCGAAAATTTATAGCGTTTGATCGCTTTTACGATTGCCGTGCAGATCTGGTCCTGGCCTTCGGCGCTGTTGAGGTAATCTTCTTCCTCGGGATTGGAAATAAAACCTGTTTCCACCAGTACGGCGGGCATGGCAACTGCCTGTAATACCCATATCCGTTTCTGCCGCTGCTGTGCTTCGCGGTTAATGCGGCCTACTTTTTCAAATTCTTCCTGTATCGTCATGGCCAGTTTGGCACTGCGGTTAAAGTAAGCCTGCTGTTTCATGTTAATGATCATCATTTTTGCCGGGTCGGCGGAACTGAAATCTTTTAACTCTTTGGCAGAAACACTGTCGAGGTACAGGTCTTCATTGTCCTTCATATAATCTTTGGCAGCATTCACTTCATTCACGCCGAAAATAAAAGTTTCGGTTCCTTTAGCAGGGTTGGGAGTGGTCCATACGCGGTAATCCTTCACTTTTACAGTATAGGCTTTTTTCTTTTTACCTTTTCCTTTGTAACGGGTTTCTTCTTTGTAACCGATGAATTCTTTGTGTTTGATGGGGCCGCCGCCTTCGTTTACATGCACACAGATAAAAAGGTCGCCTTTCTCCCGGTTTGCGATCTGTGCTTTTACCGTTACCGGGTCAAATACATCGGTGGTGCGCGTAAGATAGGTTTCCACATCGGGGATTTCCTGGCGGATCAGCTGGTCGAGTTTTAAAGAGATGGAGAGCGCTATATCTTTCTCTTTTGAATACACGCCTGTTGCACCGATATCAGAACCCCCATGCCCGGGATCGATGATGATCTTGCGCAGAACGGTTTTCTGTACGGGTTTGCCGGGATTCTTATCGCCGGAAGCAAATACATTGAAAGAGCCTGTGATCAATACCAGGGAGGCCACCACCACATTTCTCAGCTTCATATCATTTCGTTAAAGGCCCCGATGGAAACCCCAGTTACCGGTCAAGACCTTATTTTTGTCATTGTGAACAAAACCACTCAGCACAAATTTACTGTAAAATCGGCCCCGGGGTTTGCCATTGCGGCGGCTTTGTTCATATTAACATTTTATGTGCAGGCAGGTGGAAAAACTCCTGCATTTTTTCCCGGTATAACGGGCCCGTATCACCCGGTCTTATCCATTCCCGGTAGTCCCGCTTCAAAAGCAGATACCGTTCGTCTTAAAAAAGACAGCAGCGCACAAAAGCTTCCATCGGATACATTAAAAAACCGCCGCGATTCCACCGTTCGGGTAGATACCATCCGTATCTCAAAAGATTCAGTGGATGCCATCATTAAATACCATGGCGAGGATTCGGGGGTATTTAATATCAGTACAAAAGAATTGTTGTTGTACGGGAAAGCCACTACCGAGTACAAAGACCTGAAACTGGAAGCCGCCACCATACAGTATAACCAGGAATCGCAGATGGTGAAAGCGTTTGGCGCAACAGACTCAACCGGTGATATCAACAGCAAACCCCAGTTTACCCAGGGCGATCTGAAAACCATCAGCGATTCGATTTTTTACAGCCTCAAAAACCAGAAAGCATATACCAGGAATACTTTTTTGCAGGAAGGGGAAATTTTTGTGAATGCACGCTACCTCAAAAAAATTTCGGCTGATGAAACATTTGCAAAAGATGCCCGCTTCACCACCTGTAACCTCGATACTCCTCACTTCGCTTTTCGTTCGAGAAGGATGAAAATGATCAACAACAAACTTGCTGTTACCGGCCGCGTATATCCTGAAGTGGAAAGTGTTCCCATTCCGATGGTATTTCTGCCTTTTGGATTATTTCCTTTGAATGTGGGCCGCCATTCGGGTGTGTTGTTCCCGGCATTTACCTCGAGCGAAGATTATGGACTGGGCCTCGAAGGATTGGGTTATTATAAAACTTTCGGCGATCATTGGGACCTTACAACCCGCACCAATATTTATTCCTATGGCGGATGGACACTGAACCTGAATTCAAAATACATCCAGCGGTATAAATACAGCGGCAATTTCAATGTCACTTTCCAGAATACAAAAGCACTGAACAGGGGCGGGCTTACCCTGGATGAGTTTACGAATTACAAATCCTATATGATCAACTGGAGCCATACCCGCGATAACCGTGCGAGGCCAGGTACCAATTTTTCGGCCAGCGTAAATTTTGGCAGCACCAAATTCAACCAGTCGCTGCTGAATAACCCATACCAGAATTTCCAGAACCAGTTAAGTTCATCGATCAGTTATTCGAAAGACTGGAACGGGAAATTCAACATGTCGCTCAACCTGAACCATAACCAGAACAGTGTAACCAAGCTGGTGAATATGAACCTGCCCACGGCAAATTTCAACGTGGTTACTTTTTATCCCTTTCAGCCCAAAGAATCGGTTGGTACGGGTAAATGGTATGAGAAGATCGGGATCGGGTACAATGGCAATTTCCTGAACCAGGTTTCATTTTATGATACCGCATTCAGTTTGCGCCGGCTGCTCGATACCATTCAATGGGGCGCACAGCATAGTTTGCCGATCACTGTATCGTTACCACCGGTGGGGCCATTTACACTTGCACCGAGTATATCTTATGAAGAAAGATGGTATGGACAAACTTCCAATAAAAAATGGAACCCCGCCACCAAACGCATCGATACAAGCATCACCAAAGGTTTTTATTCTTCGCGGCAAATGAGTTTTGGGATGGGGATCAATACCAGGATATTCGGTACATACCAGTTTGGGCCCAAGAGTAAAATCATGGCCATCCGCCACGAGATCAGGCCAACATTTTCTGTGAGTTACCACCCGGATTTTGTTGCAAAGGATTTTTATAACCTGCAGGTGGATAGTACCGGCAGAACCGTCCGCGTATCAAAATATGATGGGGCAGTGGTGGGACCGTTTTCCGAAGGTGCTTTTGGCGGGATCAGTTTTGGTGTAGACAATTTACTCGAGATGAAAGTGCGGGATAAAAACGATACATCTGCCAACCAGAAAGGGAAAAAAATAAAACTGCTGGATGGTTTTGGTTTTAATTCATCATATAACCTGATGGCAGATAGTTTTGCACTTGGTTATTTTTCACTGTATGCAAGGAGTACGCTGTTTGAAAAAATCAATATCACAGCGGGCGCCACGCTTGATCCCTACCAGGTCGACAGGTTTGGACGAGATACAAATCACATCCTTTTTGACCCCCTTCATTTTAAATTCGGCCGCATTGTAAGCAGCAATATTGCTATTTCCACTTCCATCACCAGTAAGTCAAAGAACGGGAAAACCGATAAGAGCAAAGACATACCTGTGGATCCTTTCATGACACCGGATGAACAGCAGCGGCAATTGCAGTTTGCAAGGGCAAACCCGGCAGAGTTCACGGATTTCGATATTCCCTGGTCGCTGAATTTTTCCTATTCCCTGAATTTTACGAGGATACCCAGAGCAGATTACAGCGGGTACAATACCCAGACATTTTCTTCAGCCAACTTTAACGGCGATTTCAGTTTAACACCCAAATGGAAAGTGGGTGCAACAGGTTATTATGATTTTTCAACGGGGAAAATTTCGCAGATCAGCACATTTATTTCGCGCGAAATGCATTGCTGGCAGTTGTCGATCAATGTAACGCCCATCGGCTTGTTCCGGACCTTTAATGTGACTTTCAGCCCTAAAAATGGTATCCTGCGTGATCTGCGTATCAACCGTACCAGGTCGTTCTCAAGCACGAATTATTAATGATCGTGTGCTGCATAATACTCCCACATTCTTTTGAATACAGTTTCTTTCAATGTATGCATATCGCCGTTAACCGGTGCAATGGGTTCCAGGAAATGCATTTCAAGTTTATGCGGCAGGAGGTAAAAGAATTTATTTGCAGGCAATACTTTTTTGGTATGAAAAAGGACCGCAGGCAGGATGGCTTTGCCGGTGCCTACGGATAAACGGAAAGCTCCGTCATAAAATTTCTTCAGCGGTTCATCCGAACGGTTACGTGTTCCTTCGGGATAGATCACCATATCGAGCCCGATATCGAGCATGGCTTTCATATCCTCGTAACTTTTCCGGCGGCTGGCATCACTGTTCCTGTCTACCAATACACTTCCGAAAGTATAGATCCAACCAAACAGGGGGATCTTTGCAAAACTTTTTTTGGCGATCGTCTTATTTGCCCTGGGCATATAGGGCGTACTTACCGGTACATCCATCAAACTGTTGTGGTTGCAAACAACGATATAGTTGGTATTTTTTTTAAAATACTCCGTGCCTTTTACTTTTAACGGGCAGCCGATCAGGTGCAGGTAAACAAACATCCATACCCTCGATACATAACGGTGCCATTTTGCTTTTGCGGGATCGTTCAGTAAAAAACAGGGCAGGTAAAACAATATGGCGATCAGCATGGTGCCGATAAACAATAACAATCCCCACAAAGCCCAGACCCGCCCGAATATTTCGAGGAAGAAAGGAGTTTGATTATTCCCGGTATTTATTTTTTTTGATGACATCAGTAGCACAATTCTCTTTTATCAATCAGTTTTATCCTGCGACCAGATGCGTAGGATCCCAGTCGATGGCCGGTTTCTGTTGCTTCATCAGCAACTCATTTGCTTTGCTGAAATGTTTGCAGCCAAAAAAACCTTTGTCGGCACTGAAAGGGGATGGGTGTGCCGCTTTGAGCACATGGTGCTTGGTTTCATCGATCAGTACCTGTTTCTCCTGCGCAAATTTTCCCCAGAGCAAAAAAACGATCCCTTCTTTTTCATCCGATAATTTACGGATCACCGCATTGGTAAAATCCATCCAGCCGATCTTCTGGTGGCTTGCCGGTTCATTGGCTCTAACGGTGAGCATCGCATTTAACAGAAAAACACCCTGCTTCGCCCATGCTGTCAGGTTGCCCGTTCGTGGGATGGGCATACCTATATCTGTATGCAGCTCTTTGTAAATATTTACGAGGGAAGGTGGCGGTGCTACGCCATCGGGTACGGAAAAACTAAGGCCATGCGCCTGCCCGGCACCATGATAGGGATCCTGCCCCAGTATCACTACTTTTACTTCAGCAAAAGGGGTTGTATTAAAGGCATGAAAGATAAACGGGCCGGGCGGATAGATGGTGGCGCCGCTCGCTTTCTCCATTTTCAGGTGTGCTGCTACCTGCAGGAAATAAGGTTTATTGAATTCCTGCTTCAGCACTTCTTTCCAACTGGCTTCTATTTTTACATCCATCTGTATCAATTGCGGATGCACGAATGTAACGAACGCATTTGAAAAGAGGCTATCTTATCAGTGTTACACTTCCGGATACAGGTGCTTTACCCGGCGCCAAACGGATCATATAATAATAAGTTCCAACCGGCAGATCCGTGTCTTTTAATTTACCATCCCATGGTTTTGTGTAGCCGGCTGATTTAAAAACAGAAACACCATGGCGCGTAAAAATTTCCACGATACAGTCGGGGTAATAACTTAACAGCGGTATCAGCCAGGTATCGTTGATGCCGTCGCTGTTCGGGCTGAAGGCATTGGGGGGCGTAACGGGCGGGTCGGTGATGGTTACGGTAACGGGGTTTACGGCACTGCAACCCTTTGCATCGGTTCCTTTAATATAGTATGTGCCGCTTTGGATGATGCTGGCCGGGTTGCTTAATGGTTTCGTGGCAGCTTCATCCTGCCAGTAACTGTACAATAACCCATTGTTTGCAGATGCGGTGGTACTGAGATCAACCGATGCGGGCCGCGTTGTTACCGGTGGGTTCGCAACAGTAAAAGATGGATTGGGATTAATGGTGATGTTCACCGGTTTTATGATCGAACAACCCCCTGCCGCTTTCGCTTTTATATATACCACGCTGTTTGAAGTAAATACCTGCTGTAGCGATGCCGGTAAAGTGGCTGTGATATCCTGCCAGTAACTGATGGCAACAGTTGGATCGGTGGAAGCAGCAACTGTGGCAGCATTAAATGCAAGGCTGCCGCAACCGCTGATATTATGGGTGGTTAACTGTGGCGGGTTGCTGATATCCGCCACGATTTTTTTGATGGTGCTGCAGCCGGTTGTGTTTGTGCCTTTGATAAAATAATTTCCTGCGATGCTTACGGAAGAAGGATTTTGCAAAACAACAGAGGCAAGTGTGTCCTGCCAGTAACTGTACTGAAGGTTGGCATCGCTGCCGCTTACCAGTGATGCCTGTGTAAGATCAACCGTACCCGGTGTGCAGATAGGGGCAGGCTGTGTGATTGATACAAGGGGCGGTGGGTCGATCCTGACCATTACGGGCCTTGTTTCGGTGCAACCGGAAGAACTGGTTGCTTTTATGTAATAAAGCCCCGATGCGGAAACGGCCGCTGCATTATCGATGAATTCGGTTTCCTGTATATTGGTAAAATATTCCAGTTTCAATCCTGCTGTACTTCCCGCAGTGATGGAAGGATGCGTGAGATCTGCTCCCGGGTTGGGACAGGCCCGCACCGAATCAACTGTTTGCAGTTTCATAAAATCGCTCGATGCAATAATGGTTGTATGCAGGGTATCCTGGCAACCCTGCCCGGGGAAGGGAACAATCTGTAAGGTGTATTGTGTATTGCCCGGCGGCGGCGGGTTCAGGGATAGGGTATTGCCTGTTCCAACTGCATTGCCGTTCTCGTCGAACCAGTAATATTCCTTAAAACCATAGGGTGCTTTTAATATAACAGCGCCTGTGCCTTTGCAATAGGTATTCCCTGTGATTGGTGTGGTACAGTTCTCATCCACATCGAGATAGGCATACCCGAAATGAACGGCTTTTGAACAATCGTTCACTGTAAATTCAAGCCGGATGGTCTTACCCGCATAGCCGCTCAGCTTAATGGTTACCGGTGCCCAGTCTTTATAATAAATATTCGGCTCCACCGCCGATTCGCGGAAGCCCGGCAGGTTGGGTGCGGCAATAAACTGGAATGCGCCGCAGTCGAGGTATTTGTTTGCAGTAACATCAAACACGCGCGACATAAACTGCGGCTGTTCATAAGGCGCATGCCCCGGTGGGTTCTGCAAAACCACTGCATAGTTATAAATGATGCTGTAATCGTTTTGCCCGGCAGGGATGGTAAATGTATAGGTAAGTGCCTGTGCTTCTGAACCCGCGCCATGGTTGCCGAGTTTTACGGAATAACCGCTTCCGTTCGGGCAATTTACCGGGAAGCCGCCAAAAGTATCCCGCTCCTGCGGGGCCACATTTTTATAAAGGGTGTGTTTGCCTTTGATGGGTGCAGTGGGCACGGTGCTGATAACACCGCGCGTATCGATCTTGCCGTCGTAACATACCCATCCGGTAAAATCACCCTTTTCAAAACCGATATTTACGGGGCAGCTTCCCTGTGCAAAAATCCTTCCGTTATTATGCAGGAGAAAACAGAAGCAAAACAAAACGGCCAAGTATATGCTCTCCCGGTTCCTTTCAGAAGGAACTGGACTCAACCGGCTATACCATTTTGTTTTCATCGAACAATGGTTACGCTTCCGCCAATAACGGCCAGATCGCCCCCGCGTTTGATCACATAATAATAAGTGCCCACGGGCTGATCAATGCCATTGTATTTTCCATCCCAGGGTGTGCCATATCCCACCGAACGGAATACCTGTTGCCCTAAGCGGTTGAATATCTCAACGACGCAGCCGGGATAAAAAACAGAGAGTTTCGGTATCTCCCAGTAATCATAGATACCATCGCCATTTGGTGAAAAAGCATTTGGAGGAGATATCGGGGGCTCATCTACCTTAACGGTTACTTTACTGATAAGATAGCAACCACCCAAATTGGTTCCCTTGATATAATAAGTGCCCGAATTGGCAACAGATTCAGGATTACTGAGCGGGATGGTGGCAAGCGAATCTTTCCAGAAACTGAAACTGATCCCCGTGGTATTCCCCATTATCAATGTGTTCAGATCAACCGTTTGCGGCCTGATCACAGTTTTGGTATCAACCGTAAAACTGGGATAGGTGTTCACATTAATGGTAACCGGGCTGCTTACGGTACAACCGATCGCGTTAATGGCTTTGATGTAATAAGTACCGCTTTGGGTAATATATTTCGCGTTGCTTACATAATTCAGTAGGTCGGGATCGGTATAGAATTCATAGGTAAGCCCCGGCGAACTCCCCGAAACCAATTGCGGAGAAGTAAGATCTACGCCCGATGTAACACAGGATTGTATCGGTGCCTGCGGGGTTACCAGTGAAATGGTATCGGAGGCATATACAATGGTTGTATATACCGTATCTACACAACCCTGGCCGGGATAAGGCGTAACCTCCACCGCATAACTGCTGCCCGCTGAAGGAATGGGTTTGAAATGATAGGTTCCTCCTGTTCCCAATAGTTTCGAAAAATCGCCCGTAAACCAGCGGTAACCAGCAAACCCGAATGGGGCAGTCAGGTTCTGCGCGGTATCTGTTGCACACTGAACATTGCCGCTGATGGGGGAGGAACAGTTCTCGTTCACATCCACGTATGCATACCCGAAATGCCCGCCGCGGGTACAATCGTTCGTCGTAAATTCCAAACGAATGGTATGTGAGGCATAACCTGAGAGCTTAATGGTAACCGGTGTCCAGGGTTTGTAGAATACACTGTCTGACGACATTTTAAAACCCGGCAGACTGGAAGATGCCGCATACGAAAAAGAACTGCAATCAATGTATTTCCCGGTAGTAACATCAAATACATTGGCCGTGAATTTGGGCTGTTCCCAAACTGCATGTGAGGGGTTTTGAAATACCACTGCATAATGATAGATCAAGCTGAAATTGTTCTGGTTATCCGGGATGGTAAACGTATAACTCACCTGTTCTGCCTGCCGCCCCGTTGAATTGTTCCCAAGTCTTATAGAATAATTACTGCCGTTCGGGCAATTCACCGGGAAACCGCCATAACGGTCGAGCACCAGTTGCCCGTCATTATGAAACAAAGTATGCCTGCCCGCAGTGGGTAAACTGGCAGATAGGGAAATAGACCCATCAACATTACTGATCGATCCGATACTGCAGTCCCAGTGGTCAAAACTGCCTGTTTCAAAGCCGATATTCGGCGGGCACTGGCCATAAGATAGAACTGTGAACAAAACCGCTGGGAGAATCAGTTTGATATATCTACATAAAGCAGGGCGCATAATCATCAGGGTTCTATCAAACGGGGCAATTCAAGATACTTAATAAATGATTTTCCACATCGCTTTGCCGCAACCATTCATAAAATAAAAAACCGGCACATGGCCGGTATACATGGTCCATATCCCGTTTAAAAACTGTTATTGTATTGTTTCAGCACACTGATCCATGCTTCTTCGGTATTCATCTGCAGTTTTTTATCACTGATGTATTTATTGAGCGCCGGATATTTTGCGGACAGCTCAGGGGTGGTTTTGGTAAACACTGAATCAAAGGATTGTTTTGATAAAGAAACATATACTTTTTTCAGGCTCCTGGTATCAAGCACGCTGATATAATAAAAAGAAACCACCTGATCGTCTTTTCCCTTACGCAGTTCCCTTACCAGGGTCATATTGCCCGCAGTGAGGTTCGATTCAACGCCGGTAGGAGTATAGGTCACATCTCTCGGGTTAAGCCCTGTTGCTGAAGTTTTGGAATTGCTGCCGTTCTGGGCTTGCAATCCGGCAGCAATAAACAAAGAAAAACAGGCAATGATTATCTTTTTCATAAACAATGATAAAGTTTGAAATAAGGGACTTCAGGGTTATTCGGTTCTTGCGGATAAAGGATTTGTACTGGTGATCACAGGAACCAGGGCGTAAACAGGTTAAACGTTACAAACACCGGATCACCTTCGGCAAATACCATGCCGGTAGATCCACAGGTTAAAGATACACCGGAAACTTCAATTCTGTATTCTTCGTAAGCGCCCCGGAAGCTCGATTCTTTTACCCTGCCCGCAAATGCGCCAGGTACTGCATCGTGGTGCATTTCTATCTGACCGGGTCGCAGAAAAAGTTTTTTGCCTTCGGGGAAAGGGATTGAACGGATACCGGGGAAAAAAGAAGCCGGAACCAGTGAATAACTGCCCAGCAAACCGGCCGCATATTCATCGATAGGATGCTGGTACACCTGTTTGGGGTGGCCCTGCTGTACCAGTTTCCCGTTTTTCATCAGTTTGATTTCCTGCGCCCAGGAAAGCGTATCCAGCGGGTCGTGCGAGGTAAGCAGGCAGGTAATGGATAATTCAGTGCTGATATCATTTAGTACGGTTTTGAGGATCTGTTTGTGAATGGGATCAAGATTGGAAAAAGGTTCATCGAGCAGCAGCAAGGCAGGGGAGCCCACAAGCAAACGCGCCAGCGCGATCCTTTGTTTTTCACCGCCTGATAACTGGTCGGTTCTTCTTTTTACAAGGTGATCGATGCGGCAGATGCGGAACAGGTCCATCGCCTTGCCCTGCGGTAGTTTGTTGGCATATTCCAATAATTCTTCCACGCGGTAATTATTGCGGAGCTCATAATGCTGCGAGAGGTATGCGATACCGGGATGCCCGGGTATCAGCTGGAAATCAGGTCCGGTAACAGGCTCATCTTTAAAAAAGATAGAGCCCTCATCCGGCTGCGACCAGCCCGCGATCATTTTCAGCAGGCTGCTTTTACCCGATCCTGTTTCCCCGGCAATGGCAACCCGCTCAAATAATTCCTGTTCAAAACTGATCCCATCCACCACAAGGTTACCCGCGATTTTTTTTGAAAGATTACTGACACGTAGAAAAGACATCCTGTAAAGCTATGCAGTGAAGGTAGTTAAATCGTGCTGAATGCTTGACGCAGAACGCTTGACGCAAAATGCAGAAAGCAGGTTTGATGCTCCGAAAACTAAAGACCAATACCTAAAGACCTCCCTGGAGCCCGGTTATGGCTGTTGATTTGTCATAGAAATATTTATGACCGCAGGATTTTTAAAAACTCAATCCAGGGGCCGGTTTCTTCTTTGTATTGTTTTGCCATTACCCGCGAGATCTGTGCAATATGATCAAGGTCGTGAACTGCCCATGTAGATAACAGCTGTTTTAATGTAACGCTTCCGAATTTCGGATGGATGCCGGTTTTGGCCAGATCAGCCCTGGTTATTTTCATGGATGTAAGCTGCCTGATATTTTCAGCTCGTACAAGGGCAAATTCTATAAGCAGGTCAGCCAGTGTTTTACCCTTACTCGTTTCAAATTGCGCAAACCTGTCGAACGGAACAAATTGTTTATCACTGACGGCAGATAAAATTATTTTCGTTCTTACAAGCCAATCTGTTTTATCCCCGTGTAATAAATGCCCAATAACATCAAATACAGACCAGGTATCGTTACCCTCATTGTTTTTTATCCAGAAATCAGAAAGCCCTTTCGTCATTCGGATCAGTGTATCGGGTGTTTGTTCTAAAATCTCAATCGTTCTGTCAATTGAGAAATTTTCATTTTCAAAAGCTTCCATAATACATAAATCGGGTTTAGATTTCGCTGGAAATATTTGATACGGTAACTGCTGATTGCCCAATACTTCCCGGTAGCCACTTTCGATGGACAGTTTTATTCCTGGTTATTTAAGTTCAGAAAGTATCAACTTTTTCTGTTTCAGCGTATTTCTTATTGCTTTTTCACGAACCTTAGGATCATCGCTGTTAATAAGATCGAAATATTCAACGGGAACTACCTGCCATGATAAACCATATTTGTCCTTACACCAACCACAAGAACTTTCTTTGCCACCATTTGCTGTCAACGCATTCCAATAATAATCCACTTCTGCCTGGTCTTTACAATTGATTACGAAAGAGACGGATTCATTAAATTTAAAAAAAGGGCCGGCAGCCAGGATGCTGAATTCTATGCCTGCCACTTCTATAACCGCAGTTTCAAAATTGTCTTGACCTTCTTTTCCTTCTTGTGGCGGGTTTTTATATTGATGATACTCCTTCAGTTTACCATCTTTAAAAATCGAAAGATAATAGTCAGCCACTGATTTCGCATCTTTTGTCTCAACCCAAAGGCAAGGTGTGATTTTTTGCAGCAAAGCTCCCTGTTTCTTTGTTATGGTTTGACTGGTTGCCGTATCTGATGGGCCCTGTTTATTTGAACCCTGTTGAGAATTGCTACATCCCGTCAAAGTAATAATGATTAACAATGCCAGGCCCGTGAGTATATTTTTTCTCATTTTTTAGTTTTGACATGATTAAAACTTCTGCCTTTTTTGTTTACCGGGAGCCAATAAAATTCCGCATAGTATTTAAATATACGACACACTTCAAAATTGAAAGTCATATTTACTTCAATTTAAACAGGTCTGCGAGAGAATTGAATTTTATATCAACCGGTTCAAACTTATTATTAAAAATGATTTTGGTTGGGTATGATTCAATCTGATAGTCCGAGAGTATTGGTGATACAGAACCGGCATAGAGGTTGGTCCAGCTTATTTTATCGCTTTTAGATATATGGTACCAGTTCCATTTTATTTGATCCGTATTTATTGATACAAATGCTATTCCTTTAGACCTGAGTATGGGATAATTTTTCTGTTCCCTTTGAATAAAGCCCCTGCAGGGAGAGCAGCCCGACCACCAGAAATATAAGACGGTATATTTATGGGCAGCGATAATTGCTGAAAGGGTTTTCGAATCCTTTTGTATGGATTCCAGCGTATAGTCTTTAAAAAGGATCTTGTTTTTCTCGGGCCGAAAGACAAAGTAGCTTTTGAAATAAGCATAATCTGTATGAAGGCTCAATACAGGTTCATATTGGCGAAAGCGGTTGATGATAAATTCAAAATCCTGATAAAGACTCCCTTTTGCATCTTTGTATAAAGGTGTTTTAGAAATGTCTTCCAGCAGTTTTGCTTTCACATATGCATTATTGACAGAGTCTTCAATTTCGAGGTAGCGTTTTTCAAATCTTCGTCTTCGGTCAGGGAAGACGTATTTATCAAGGCTGTCAAGGTAAAGGGAATCTGCTTTGAACGTAACACCTTCTGTTGCCTCTTTAAATAGGATACGTTTGTATTTATCATATTCCATAGCAGCCCTGCCTTCTGAAATCTGCAAATTTTTGAAACTGTATCGAAGGTCTTCATTACTATTTTTGGTTGCTGTAAAACTAATTGTTGTTTTTCCGCTGCCTAAAATAAAATAAAAAGCAGAGGAAATACCTGTAGGTT
>SAIX01000084.1 GCA_004028765.1 Chitinophagaceae bacterium
TTACAGGATACCCTTATGGATCCTGGGAGATATTGCTAACAGCCTGTTTGTAAAATCCAATCTTCAAAAAATATTTGATTATCGTTTCGAAGCGGTGGAGAAAAGATTTGGGAAATGGTAGCTTGAACCATGTTTTTCACACCAATACGCAAAGGGATCAAGGTTTGCAGCAGTTTTAAAAAGGGAAACCTTTGTTATTTCAATTCCGTCATCGGGCTAACATTATTGTACTTGTTTACCGTAACAAAAAAGATCCTTTTGTTTTTCGTGTCGGGCAAACTGCTGAGATCGATAGTGGCTGTTTTATCTGCCACAACAATTTTTACCAGTTGCGCCAGTGCAAACTTTACTTCTGTATTTAAAGTAAGCGTAAGCACGCCAAACGCTTTAACCGGTTCTTCGCCTTTGTAAACCAGTTTAACCGTTTTGCTGTCGATTTTTTGTACCAGGGGCTGTGCAGGAATTGAATTATCGAGTGAAGGGATGGCCGGTACAAGCGCCGGATAGTAATAATAGTGATTTCGCAAACTATCGCTCCAGCCCAACGGGTTTCTTTCAAAAATTTTACTGCTGAAAAAAATACTGCCCTGTGTGGTGGGGTAATTTCTGAGTGATTTTATTTCTGCCGGAAGTTCATTTGTATTTCGCCAGGCAGTATTACTGCCTGCCCGTTCAATGCCATGACCGATATACAGTTGTTTGCCGTAAGTATGGTTGTTCCACCAGTCGAGCAGCACATCATAGTCGCAGAGTTTATGACCGCGTTCCCAGTAAAGCTGTGGCACCACATAATCGATCCAGCCTTTCTGCAGCCAGAGAAGGATATCTGCATATAAGTCGTCATAATTGGTTTGCCCTGCCCTCGTATCACTTCCCATCGGGTCTTTCGATTTGTTGCGCCACACCCCGAAAGGGCTTATACCAAACCTGAGTTTGGGTTTCACAGATTTTACAATTGAATGGATTAAATAAATGGCACTGTCTACATTGCTTCTTCTCCAGTCTTCTTTATTCAATCCTTTGCCATATCTGAGGTAATCTTTCTGATCGGGAAACTCTTTGCCTGTGATGCGGTATGGATAAAAATAATCATCAAGGTGCAGGCCATCAATATCGTATCGGCTGATGAGGTCTCTCACCACTTTGCCGAGATGCTGGCGTACTTCAGGCAAGCCGGGATTGAAATATTTCTTATCGCCATACACCAGGAACCATTCGGGGTGTACTTTGGTAAGATGATCGGGGGCGATAGAGGAACTATGCATATTAAAAACCGCGCGGTATGGATTGATCCATGCATGAAATTCCATTCCGCGTTTATGGGTTTCGGTAATCATGAATTCGAGCGGGTCGTAGTAGGGGGAAGGCGCCACACCCTGGGTACCCGTAAGAAATTCGCTCCAGGGTTCAAAACGCGACGGATACAAAGCATCGCCCGCAGGGCGAACCTGCACCACCATTGCATTCATACCATTGCGCTGGTGCATATCGAGGATGCGGATGAATTCTGCTTTTTGTTCTTCCACCGAAAGTGTTTTTTTACTTGGCCAGTCGATATTTACCACCGTAGCGATCCAGACACCCCTGAATTCATAATTCGGGCTGCCGGTTTGGGTATACGAAGAGAAAAAAGAAATACAGGAAAAGAAGAAAATAAGCGCGGCTCTTTGTATCATGGAGCGAAGATAAATGCGGAACTGCGGTTACAGGCGCTTGTGGAAGAAATAGCGCGGATGATGAAACAATTAACAGGCTATACGGCATCCCGCATTTTATCCAGCAGCCGGCCCAGGGTCCGGGCTTCCTCCTCGCTGAGGTTCTGGACCATGCTGTCCATCTCGCAATTGCGTTTATCCAGTTTTTCGAGGAGGTTTATCCCTTTCCGGGATATCACCACATCCACCATTCTTTTGTCGGAGGTACAGATTTTTTTTTCAACGAGCCCTTTTTTCAGGAGCCGTTCAACGATACGGCTGGTATCACTCATTTTATCGAGCATCCGTTCGCGTATCTGGAGGGTGCTAAGGGGTTGTTTGCTTCCGCGAAGGATACGGAGAATATTGTATTGCTGCGGGGTAATATCTTCAGCTTCGAAAAAAACACGGATTTTTTCCTGCAACCAGTTGGCAGAAAAAATGAGGTTCACGGATACTTTCTGGAATTCATTTCTGAAAACCTGTTGCTGGATATCTTTTTCGATGCCCATAGTATGTGTAAATATAGGGGAATCACCGCAACGGGGGAAAATCAGGAATCGTAAATGATTAATCGTGGAAAAAGCCAGGGTTCCGCACTGGGTTTCAATGTGTAAGTTTTTTCAGGAATGATTTTTACCGGAAACCGCAGGGCAAATAGCGCAAAATGCATTTTTGAAATTATTTATATCAGATAAATTCTAATTTTGTCAGAATCCTATCGTCATTTATGCATGAGCCCGGCACCTGTCAGTCCTGTTCACAACGGTTTAATTCTGTTTTTTGCAAGGCAAAAGATGAATTTGTAAACCAGATCAACGAACAGAAAATATGCAATGTCTATAAAAAAGGCCAGACCCTTTTCAACGAAGGCTCGTATCCCTTTGGTGTGTACTGCATCAACGACGGTAAGATCAAATTGTCCCACCAGGGCGATGATGGAAAGGAACAGATCATCCGCCTCCTCAAAGCCGGCGACGTACTGGGTTACCGCGCATTGTTAAGCGGCGACCGGTACAGCGCAAGTGCTGTTGCGCTCGAGGATACCCAGGTTTGTTTTATCCCGAAAGATCTTTTTGTGAGCGTGCTGAAAATGGACCCGGGACTGGCTTTTGAAATGATGAAATTACTCAGCGATGAACTGCATCGTGCAGAAATCAAACTTACACATCTTGCGCAGAAACCTATCCGCGAGCGGCTTGCTGAAACCCTTCTCTTTATCAAAGAAACCTATGGTTTTGAACAGGATGGCATCACGCTGAATGTGCGCCTTTCACGCGAAGAAATCGCAAACCTTGTAGGTACTGCCACCGAATCTGCTATCCGCTTATTGTCTGAATTTAAAAAGGACGGTATGGTGGAACTTGATGGCAAAAAAATCAAGATACTGAAGGCAAAAGAACTGATCCGTGCTGCCAACCTTCAGGATTAAAGCCCTCTCTGTAAAACATATTATTTCTTGTTGAAACTGAAGCGAATAACATGATAAAAATCATGTTTTCTGGTGAGTAGTATCATAGAAGCCCCATCCCCGCCAGTATACCTTGCATCTTTAAAATGGACGGGGTATGCTGATGAAACAATGGGACACGAAACTGCAGGAAACGCTGGATCCGCCCGGGCTATGCCTGCTCATCGAAAACGAATGCCAGCGGGAGATACGGAACTCCTGTAAGCAGATAGCCGTTTATTTTTCACAGGAGTCAAATAAAGAAGTCCCCGAACCGGTACATGAACTGGTACAACTCCTGTTTACAAAACTGCAGGATGAAGTGGAACATCTGTTCCGGAAAGAATCCGGTATCATTTTCCCCGCTATCAAAAAGGTTGGATCCGGTTATACCATCCCCCCGAAAGTGCCTGAGAATATCCACCAGACCCAACAGGTTATTGTAAATCTATTGCTCAAATTAAGACAGGTACTTAACAATTATGTAGTGCAACCCGGATGGGGCAAAGCATGGCGTGCCTGTGTGAACGAATTCTTTCTGCTGGAGAGAGAATTGCACCAGTGGATCTATATCGAACAAAGCCTTTTATACCCATCCATCAGCAGCGATAAAAAACCGCATCCCGACGAATGAGTAAACTCACTACTTCACCTGTAACTCCCCAATGTTACCACTGCGGCGAAGACTGCCGCGGGGAACTGCTGCATGCCCATGACAAAGATTTTTGCTGCACCGGTTGCCAGATGGTGTACGAGATCCTGAACAAAAGCGGGATGTGCGATTATTACAGCATCAGCCGGAATCCCGGCACGAGCCGGAAAATAAAAATGCGGGAAGATAAATTCGTTTTTCTCGATGATGCAAAAATCGCAGCATCGCTGATCCGTTTTTCGGGTGAACAGCAGTCGCATGTAAATTTTTATATCCCGCAGATCCATTGCAGCAGCTGCCTCTGGCTGCTGGAGAACCTGCACCGGCTGGATGCAGGTGTGTTAAGCAGTAAGGTGAATTTTATCCGGAAAGAAACGGATATCGTATTCGATCACCACAAAACCTCTCTGCGTAAAGTGGCAGAGCTGCTCACAAGTATCGGCTATGAACCTTATATCAGTTTTAGTGATATGAAGCCATCCGTAACACGGATCAGCAAAAACAAAATTTATAAACTGGGCGTGGCCGGCTTCTGCTTCGCGAATATCATGCTGATGAGCTTCCCCGAATACCTCGGCATCGATGCAAAAGAACAGCACCTTGTGAACCTGTTCCGCTTTGCAAATCTTTTTTTGTCGCTGCCCGTATTTTTTTACAGCGCTTCCGAATTTTATATCAGTGCCTGGAAAAGCCTGAGACACCGGTTCCTGAATATCGATGCACCGATCGTTCTTGCCATATGGGTAACTTTTGCCCGCAGTTTATATGAAGTGATGAGCCATACCGGCGGCGGTTATTTCGATTCGATGAGCGGGATCGTTTTTTTTATGCTGGCCGGAAGGGTGCTGCAGGACAAAACCTACCAGCAACTGAGTTTTGAAAGGGATTACACTTCCTATTTTCCCATCGCGGTTACGCGCCTGAAAAATGAACAGCCCGAAACAGCTGCCCTGCCCGATATCAGGCTGGATGATACTTTGCTGATCCATAACGAAGAGCTGATACCCGCTGATGGCATCATCACCCGTGGCAAAGCACTGATTGATTACAGTTTTGTTACCGGTGAAAGTTTACCAGTGGCCAAAGAAACGGGAGAGATCGTTTATGCGGGCGGCAAACAAACCGGTGCTAATATTGAAATACTGGTGATCCGGGAAGTAACCCAAAGTTACCTTACCCAGCTCTGGAACCGCAATACAGAAACCGGGCGCAGGGATGAGGAGCGTTCTTTTGTGCACCTGCTCAGCCGTTATTTTACGCTGATCCTTTTTTCGATCGCTGCCGCAACTGCTGCCTGGTGGTACCTGCACAATCCATCGCATGTATGGAATGCCGTAACAGCCGTTCTTATAGTGGCCTGCCCCTGTGCATTGTTACTCAGTAATACTTTTACCAATGCAAATATCCTCCGTCGCTTTGGCCGTAATCATTTGTATCTCCGAAATGCGCAGGTAATAGAAGATATGGCCAATGCAGATTGCATCGTGTTTGATAAAACGGGCACGCTTACCACGGGCCGTTACCAGGATATACTTTACGAAGGGGAACCTTTGCAGGAACACCAGGTAAAAGCCATCGGCGCATTGGCTGCACAATCGGGTCACCCCTTCAGCAAAGCCATCTCCAACTGGGCAGGGCATGCCGGCACTAAACAAACCGTTTCGGGTTTCTGCGAAACCGCAGGCAAGGGAATTGAAGGGATTGTGAATGGTGATCTCATCGCACTTGGTTCTGCTTCCTTCGTGCACAAGGCTCCGCATGCAAGAGAAGGCTCAGAAGTATATGTTTCTATCGAAGAAGAAGTGAAGGGGCGTTTTATATTCCGCAATCATTACCGGGATGAAATCCCATCCTTATTAAAACGGCTTGGAAAAAACTACAGGCTGGCGGTGTTAAGCGGCGATAATGCCGGCGAGCAGTTTTACCTGCGTGAAGTAATGGGTTTTGATGCGGTCCTTCTTTTTAACCAGCAGCCTTCTGATAAACTGGAAGCCATCAAAAACCTGCAATCGCAAGGGAAAAAAGTGATGATGATCGGGGATGGCTTGAATGATGCGGGCGCTTTGCAGCAGTCCGATGTAGGTATCGCGGTTTCTGAGAGCAATAACAATTTCACACCCGCCAGTGATGCGATACTGGCTGCAGGGGAACTTGCCCGGCTCGATCGTTTCCTGCAACTGGCCAAGGCCAACCGCAAAGTGGTGATGGCTGCTTTTGTGATCTCGGTACTGTATAACCTGGCAGGGATTTTTTTCGCGGTAAAAGGTTTGTTATCGCCCATGATCGCTGCGATACTGATGCCCTGCAGCAGTATCAGTATTTTATTGGTAACCTATGGACTGAGTAATTTTTACAGTTACAGGGCCAGGCTGCAGTAGTTGCTTCCCGGTTTGCATGATAAAAGTCATGTTCCGTGTTGATGTATATCATTATCCGGCGCAGGGACGCATAGTAGTTTTACACCGGTAAATTTTTAACCAACCTGTCATGAGTGTCATCATTCTTTTGCTGATCGCGAGTATTTCTGTAGCCGCTTTGTTTCTCGCGGCATTTATCTGGAGCGTACGCAATGGCCAGTATGACGATGAAGTGGCACCGGCGGTACGCATTCTTTTTGACGACAAACCGGCTGCATCAGCCGCCGACACAATTGTTCCCGATAAAAATATTCAACCCTGATTTCTCTCATCACCCAAATCCAAAACTCAATTTCAAATAATGCAACTGGAAAAATTCTATTACGACAACAAGACCGTGAAAATGTTTGCGTATGCCACCATTCTCTGGGGGGTAGTGGGTATGCTGGCCGGATTGCTCGCCGCGATCCAGATTTATTTGCCGGCAGCCAATATGGGTTTGCCCATCACAACTTTTGGCCGGGTAAGGCCCGTGCACACCAATGCGGTCATCTTTGCTTTTGTAGGGAACGGTATTTTCATGGGGGTATATTATTCGCTGCAGCGTTTGTGCAAAGCGCGTATGTTCAGTGATACACTCAGTAAAATCCATTTCTGGGGATGGCAGCTTATCATTGTTGCCGCTGCAGTTACCCTGCTGGCAGGTTATACAACTGGTAAGGAATATGCAGAACTCGAATGGCCCATCGATATCGCGATCACACTGGTATGGGTGGTGTTCGGGATCAATATGTTTGGCACCATCCTCAAACGTCGGGAAAGCCATTTGTATGTGGCCATCTGGTTTTTTATTGCTACCTGGGTTACGGTTGCGATGCTGCATATTGTGAACTCATTCGAGATCCCCTTCTCCCCGCTGAAAAGCTATAGCTGGTATGCCGGTGTACAGGATGCGCTTGTACAATGGTGGTATGGACATAATGCGGTTGCATTTTTTCTTACCACACCTTATCTCGGTATCATGTATTATTTCCTGCCGAAAGCAGCCAATCGCCCTGTATATAGTTACCGTCTTTCCATTATCCACTTCTGGGCATTGATCTTTATTTATATCTGGGCTGGCCCGCACCATCTTTTATATACTGCATTGCCTGATTGGGCACAGAGCCTCGGTACCGTATTCAGCGTTATGCTGATCGCCCCTTCATGGGGTGGTATGCTCAATGGTTTATTTACCCTGCGCGGAGCATGGGATAAAGTAAGGGAGGATCCCATTCTCAAATTCATGGTGGTTGCGGTTACCTGTTATGGTATGGCCACTTTTGAAGGCCCGATGCTTAGCCTGAAAAATGTAAATGCGATCTCTCACTTTACCGACTGGACCATTGCACACGTCCATGTGGGCGCACTGGGCTGGAATGGATTTTTAACTTTCGCAGTCCTCTATTACCTGATCCCCAAACTGTTTAATACCACGCTCTATTCAAAAAAACTGGCCACCACGCATTTCTGGGTCGGCACCATTGGTATTGTTCTCTATGCAATACCCATGTACTGGGCCGGTTTTACACAGGCGATGATGTGGAAACAATTTACAGATGATGGAACCCTGAAATTCCAGTTCCTCGAAACAGTAACGCATATCATCCCATTGTATGTACTCCGCAGTGTGGGTGGGGCTCTATACCTGGTAGGTGTATTCATCATGGTGTATAATATTGTAAAAACGGTGAAGGCCGGAAGTTTTGTGGCAGAAGAGGAAGCGGAGGCACCGGCACTTGACAAAGAAATAAAAACACATGGTAAACAATACTGGCACAGATGGATCGAAGCAAGGCCTATTCAAATGCTGGTGTTCAGTCTTGTTGCAGTTGCCATTGGCGGAGTGCTTGAACTGATCCCCACTTTCCTGGTAAAAAGCAATATCCCCACCATCGCTTCGGTGAAGCCTTATACGCCGCTCGAATTACAGGGCAGGGATATTTATGTGCGAGAAGGCTGTTATTTATGTCACTCACAAATGGTTCGCCCTTTCCGCGATGAAGTGGCGCGTTATGGCGAATACAGCAAAGCCGGCGAGTTTGTATACGACCACCCCTTCCAGTGGGGAAGTAAAAGAACCGGCCCCGATCTCGCACGCATTGGCGGAAAATACCCGGATAGCTGGCATTATAACCACATGCTTGAACCACAGAGTATGAGCCCCGGTTCCATTATGCCTTCTTATTCCTGGCTCCTCGATAACCCGATCGATACAGCAATCACACCGGCTAAAATAAGGGCCATGCAAACACTGGGTGTTCCTTATCCCGAAGGCTATGATAAAGTGGCGAATGCCGACCTGATGGCACAGGCCAACCGGATCCGCATCAACCTGAAAACAGATAAGATCAACACCGCTGCAGATAAAGAGATCGTCGCACTGATCGCGTACCTGCAGCGTGTGGGAACAGATATCAAAGCACAACCCAAACCGTTGGCATCAGCGCAATAGTGAATACGCAATGGTGAATGAAAGATTTTAATGATTGCATCATTTCCATTTCTAAAAAAACAGTCAATGAAATTCATCCATTACTTAGAAAAGATAACCGGCGTAGATATCTACGCATTGAGTTCGTTCACCATTTTTTTCAGTTTTTTCTTGCTGATGGCATTATGGGCATGGAAGGCCGATAAAAAAATGATCGATGAGATCAACCGCTTGCCGCTCGATAATTAATCAACCCGTTTATGCTTAAATCATTTGATATGAAAATTGTTTCTGTAAGAAGATATAACCGGCTCACACTTGCTGGGGTGATGCTGATACTCGCTGCATATCCTTCCGGTGCATTTGCTGCCGGTCCGCCCGTTCCTTCTGAAATGTCAAAACCCATGGCGCAGGTGCTGGTATTCATCATCGTGGCATTGCTGCTTTGTATTGCCCTGCTGGCCAATGTGGTGATGGGCGCTGCGCAGATGTACCTGCAGCGTTTCAAAGAAGCCCGTAAAACGGGCGAAGCCCATACGGGTAAAACCCTGGTGGTGCTTGCCATTTGTTCACTGAGCACACCGCTTTTTGCTGCCGATGATACGGCTGTGGCAAAAGCGGTGGATGATACAGTCGGTGGCCTTTCTTCCACTTCTTTTTACGCACTGATCTCTGTTATTTTTATTGAACTCGTGATCCTCTTAGGGCTTTTGTATAACCTGCAACAACTGCTCAAAAAAGAAGCCATTGCAGCCATCGCCGCAGGCGAAGAACCCAAACCTTCTTTCTCATGGTCGGCCTGGTGGGATAAACTAAACAGTTTCCGCCCGATACACGAAGAAGCTAATATCGATCTCGGTCATGATTACGATGGTATCCGCGAACTGGATAACCGTTTACCACCATGGTGGTTGTATGGTTTTTATTGCTGCGTGATTTTTGCAGGCATTTACCTGTACCGTTACCATGTGGCACATACCGCCCCACTTCCTAAAGAAGAATTAGAGATCGCGATGAATGCAGCTGATGCGGAGAAAGAGGCGTATCTGAAAAAAGCAGCAAATAAAGTAGATGAGAACTCTGTGACGTATCTCTCCGACGCAACCAATCTCGAGGCGGGTAAAAAAGTGTTCACAACAATCTGTGCTGCATGTCACCTCGCGGATGGCGGCGGTTCCGTAGGCCCCAATCTTACCGACCAGTACTGGCTGCATGGAGGAGGAATCAAGGATATTTTCAAGAGTATTAAATATGGCTGGCCCGATAAAGGCATGAAGAGCTGGAAAGATGATTATTCTCCTGTGCAGATCGCTCAGCTTGCGAGTTATGTGAAATCATTACAGGGCACCAAACCTGCCAAAGCAAAAGAGCCGCAGGGAGCATTGTATGATGAAAAAGCAGCAACGCCTGCCAATACACCAGCTGCAGATTCAACAAAGGTGGCCGCCGATAAAAAAGCAACCGCTGCGGCTTATTAAACCATGAGTGAGATAAAACATGTGAATGAACCGTTGACAGAAAGTTTCCGCGACAGGATCGCAACGGTAGACGAGAGTGGAAAAAGAAAATGGATCTATGCGCAAAAACCTTCCGGCCGGTTTTATACTATCCGTACGGTACTGAGTGTACTTTATTTTATGATCTTTTTCGGGCTGCCCTTTGTATATATTAATGGGCGGCCGCTGTTTCTTTTTAATATCCCGAATGCAAAATTCATCCTGTTCGGAAAAATTTTCTGGCCGCAGGATTTTTTCATTTTCGGGATCACGATGATCACTTTTGTATTTTTTATCATCCTGTTTACGGCAGCATTCGGGAGGTTGTTCTGCGGCTGGGCCTGCCCGCAAACCAACTTTATGGAAATGATGTTCCGCAAAGTGGAATACCTCGTACTGGGAGATGCGCCCAAACAAAGAATGCTGAAAAATTCTGCGTGGACCACCGAAAAGATCGCCCGTTATACTAGTAAACATATCCTGTTTTATCTTCTGTCATTCATCATCGCTAATTTTTTCCTGGCCTATATCATTGGCATGCATGAACTGGAGAAGATTATCACCGAACCCGTTACCGAACATTTTGTGGGCTTCAGCTCACTGCTGGTTTTCAGTGCAGTGTTTTATGCAGTGTATGCTTTTTTCCGGGAGCAGGCCTGTACGGTGGTTTGCCCCTACGGCCGTTTGCAAAGCGTATTGCTTGATAAAAATTCCATGATCGTTGCGTACGATTACAAACGTGGCGAACCCCGCGGCAATACCAAAAAACCGCATGAAGAAACGCCGGGTGATTGTATCGACTGCCATCTGTGTGTTAAGGTTTGCCCGACAGGAATTGATATCCGTAACGGTGTTCAGATGGAATGTGTGGGGTGCACAGCCTGTATCGATGCGTGTAACAGCATCATGGATAAACTTGGCCGTCCGAACGGATTGATCAGGTATGCATCTGAAAATTCCATTGCAAAAGGAGAGCCGCTGTATTATACCACAAGAATGAAATTGTACACCGGGCTTTGTGCATTGGTGCTTACGGTACTTTCTGTTTTACTGATGACAAGAAAAGATGTGGATGCCACCATCATGCGCACACCCGGCCAACTGTACCAGGAAAGGGGCAAGGACAGTGTATCCAATCTCTACAATATTAAAATGGTCAACAAAACCATGAAGCCCGAACAAGTAAGCATACAACTGGAAGATAGGAACGGCAAAGTGGAAATGGTTGGGAAACCGCGTATATCTGTGGAAAAGGAAGGACAGGGTGGAGGATCTTTTTTTGTGGTGCTTCCCAGATCAAGGATACAAAACCGCAAAACAGAGATCAGGCTGGGCCTGTATGTTGGCGGGGAAAAAACAGTGACCATGAAAACAAATTTTCTCGGGCCTGCGAATTGATCACCTTAACCCACAAAAAAATTATATGAACTGGGGAAACAAACTGGTTGTTGTATTTGTGTTGTTCGCCGCAATGATCGGCACACTGGTGTACAAAGCCGTGCATACAAAATTTGAGCTGGTTAGTAAAGATTATTATAAAGATGAACTGCGTTACCAGGAACAGATCGATGGAAGAAACAATGCCGCCAAACTCAGTAAAATTTCTGTTACACAGGATGCCGATGCAGTATTCATCAATATGCCCGCTGAACTGAAAGGGAAAAAAACAGAAGGGGAAGCCTGGTTCTATTGCAGTACCGATTCGCAGAAAGACCGGAAAATAAAACTTGAAACAGACAGTACAGGCCGGCAGGTGATCCTGAAAAAAGAACTTGCAAAAGGATCATTTTCATTGAAACTGAACTGGCAGGCCGGTGGAGAAAAATATTATACCGAACAACGGATTACGGTGAATTAGCATAAACCATGTTGATACAGCTTTTTATAACCGCTTTTGTATTAGGTGCAGTGAGTTCATTTCACTGTGTGGGTATGTGCGGGCCGATCGCCATTTCGGTACCGGTGCATTATTTGCCAGCTACGCAAAAGATCACAGGTATCATATTGTATAACCTCGGCCGGATATTTACTTACGGTGTATTGGGATTGATTGTGGGCTTTATCGGCAGGCAGGCTTATCTCGTGGGCATACAGCAAAGTGTATCCATTATACTGGGTGCGGTATTATTGATTTTTTTCGCCGCTTCCTTATTCAAGAGATCCGGCACATTCCGTTTTCGTTTTGCCGAAAGGTTCACGCATCGCCTGCAGGCAGGTATTGTAAAATATATGCAGCAGAAAAAACGATCCGCAATGCCTATGCTTGGGGTGGCGAATGGGCTTTTGCCCTGCGGGATGGTGTATTTTGCGTTAACCGGTGCACTTGCCTCCGGAACCGTACAGGCTGGGGTATTGTTTATGGTCGCATTCGGTGCAGGAACTTTCCCGGCCATGTTTATACTTTCTTTTTTCGGATCGATGATTGGGCTGCATGCGAGAAACCGGATGCGGAAAGCGGTTCCTTTTGTAATGCTGGTAATGGGTGTTTTGCTGGTTCTCAGGGGCTTAAACCTGAACATTCCTTATATAAGTCCTTATCTCCAGGCCGGAAGCCCCGATGCCATTTCCTGCCACTGATGGTTTAACATTTTCTTGTTAAACCGTTGACAATTTCTTGTATCTATAAAATTGATCTTTGCATCAGGCAACGCAAAAACTGCGGTGCGTATCTGATAAAAGAAAAGAAGGTGAACGCTGAAAGAGGTTAGGAAAGGTTTAACAAAACCGGAAAACCAATGGTACAGAAATTGCGTTTATCTATTCAATAGCTAGTTACAATTTTCTCATAAGCAGTTAGTTTTGGTTGCGGTCCCGATTTCTATCGGGACCAATTTTTTTTAGGTACCTCCTGCAGTAAAAAAAAGCAACCAGGCAGCCGGTACTGTCCGCTGCGATATCCCATATTTCAAAAGAACGGTTGGGTATCCAGTATTTCTGTACAAATTCCATAACAGTGCCGTACACTATACCTGCTATTGTTATGATGAATATTTTTCTTTGAATTGCCTGCACATCTTTTCCGCCAACCAGAAAAGGATAGGAAAATAAATAACAGAGTATGCCAAACATCCCGATATGGATCCATTTATCTGCATGGATGGCTGCCAGCCATGGATATTTGGGAAAAGTGGATCCCGGAAGGCACAATAAAACAAGGCTGATACAAAACCAGAGAAAGGCGGGCACAAAAAGTTTCTGTTTCAAACAAAGAAATTAAGCCGCCAAGGTAAAGCATTATCCCACTTTACCGGCTACATACATCTGATCAAGTGTGGGAACCGGGCTGCCGCCTTTTTTCTCCAGCGTGATGGCAAACATGGCTGCGGCAGGTATGTTTTTCATTTTGCAGAGGCCATTGCAATCGGCGATCAAACCGGCATCAACAGGCTTCCCGTCAACAATGGCCCATAACTGGTATTGTTTATCAGGGGCAGCTTTTGGTAATTGATTCGGGAGGAGGTACACATCTTTCGATTTACTATCCCAGAACACAGTGGCCAATGTATTTTCTTTGCCCGGAACCCCCTTCATCGATACTTTGATCATGGCCGGGTCGCTCATTACCTGCATATTGTTAAAAAGGTCCAGCGCTTTGGTTTGAATGTTCTGGTTTTCGGCAAACAATGAATTTTTTTCCAGGAGTAATGCCTGGTAAGCCGATGCGGTATTTTTAAATTGGTTGTAGTAATAAATATTCAGTGCTGCGCTTGCAACAAGCAGCAGTATGGAAGCCGCCGCCACGTAACGCCAGGGGCTGAGAGAAACAACGCGGCTGCTTCCGGCTTTTTCAAAATCCAGTTCTGCCAGCAGTTGCTGTTTTACTCCGGGCCTTGGGGCAACCGCTCCGGCCATCGCTGTTTTTTCGAGGGCGTTTTCAAAAGCAAGTACCGCCTGGTCGATCTCAGGATGCTGCCTGCGGAGCTGTTCCAGTTCCGCCGCTTCCTGTGCATCGGCCATGCCTAAAACATAGCTTTCGATCACACCGCTTTCTATGTATGTTTTTGTATCCACGTCAGGGTTTCATCATTTCTCTTAATTGAATAAGGGCTGTCCGCAGCCTTGTTTTCACCGTTCCCAGGGGTATGTTCAGCATTTTCGATATCTCATCCTGCGTATACCCCTGAAAATAAGACAATTCAACCAGCACCTTGTATTCCTCTTTCAGGTTATGCACCATTTTACGGACCCCGATCTGGTCGGTACGGGTTTCGCTGGTGCCGCCTGCACTATATACGTCTTCTGTGAGTTCCCGGTTCTGCCGGCTGTTCTGGAAACTTTTACTGCGGATCATATCGATCGAGGCATTGCGGGCAATATTCAGCATCCAGGTAAACAGCCTTCCTTTTGTGGAATCATAGGAATCAATCTGTTTCCAGATCTTCACAAACACTTCCTGTAATACATCATTGGCCAGTTCCTCTTCGGTAACGATATTCAGGATAATAGACAATAAAGCCCCTGAATAGTTATCATAGAGGTAACTGAATATAGCCTCGCTCCGCTGCCGCAGCAACTGAACCAGTTCCGTTTCGGTGTATTTTTTAACTACTTCCAAACGAAGGTTGTAAAGGTTGATATGGTTAGATACGGGAAAACCTGCTTGCCGGATTTATCCAACCAAAGCGGTATAAGCGGTACTGTCCATCAGGGCAGATACTGAGGCCGGGTCTGTAACCGTAAGCCTGATCATCCAGCCGTCGCCGTAGGGGTCGGTGTTTACAAGCTCAGGCTGCTTTTCAAGCAGCGGGTTTACTTCCTCGATCGTGCCGGCAACCGGGAGGAAGAGGTCGCTTACGGTTTTCACCGCTTCCACGGTACCGAAGATTTCCTCAGCAGCGAGGGATTTGCCAACGGTATTGATATCCACATAAACGATATCCCCCAGTTCATGCTGGGCAAAATCGGTGATACCAATAGTGGCGGTATTGCCTTCGAGGCGGATCCATTCATGGTCTTTGGTGTAGCGTAAGTCTGCCGGGAAATTCATACATCTTGTTTTAGTACTGCAAATATTGTATAAAAAACGATTGGAAGAGGGGGAGAATTAAGAATTAAGAATTTAAAATTAGGAATTAAGAATTGACATCCGTGTTACACTTTTCTTCAACTTATGCAATTTCAACTCCTGACTTATAACTCTTAACTCCTAACTCCTCAAAACCCCTGTTCTTCGAAATAGAGCAGCACATGGTCTTTGATAAAATTTTCCTGTTCCACCAGGTTCATCACGGGCAGTTCTTTTACCTGCTGGTAATGCGGCCAGCCTTCATCATCTGATCCTTCCAGCCGGTAATAACCGCTGTTGCTCAATACCCGGCAAACCGCCACATGCATCAGGTCCTGTTTCTGTTCTTTGCTGATTTTTTCCTGGATAAAACCGGTTTCCTGCATCCCGACCAGGAATAATACCGCTTCGAGGTCGGGCTTCTTGCCAAAACGTTCCACCAGTTTTGCCTCGAGGGCCCACCAGCGTTGTTGAAGGTCGTCGGAGATAAACATGGCGCAAAGGTAAAAGTCGGTACATCAACGGGCAAAAGTTATCTTTGCCGCAAATCGGAGATCTATGTTACAGGTGAATGTATTGCGGGGCAATACAGCGGAAGTAAAAGAGCGGCTGGCGGTAAAACGTTTTGCACAGCCAGAACTGGTGGATACTATTATTGGGCTGGATGATGAAAGAAAAAAACTGCAGGCCGAATTTGATACCACACAGGCAAAAGTGAATGCCGCTTCAAAAGAAATCGGGAGGCTGATGGGCCAGGGAAATAAGGAAGGTGCCGAAGCCTTAAAGCAGGATGTTGCCGGATGGAAAGCAATGCTTGAACCATTGAAAGAAAAAATGGCAACCGTTGAAAAGGAATTGCAGGATACATTGGTGATACTTCCCAACCTGCCATCAACACTGGTACCTGCCGGTAAATCGGCTGAAGATAATGTGGTGGTTCGGGAAGGAGGGAATAAACCCGATCTTCCAAAAGATGCGGTACCGCACTGGGACCTGATCAAAAAATATGACCTCATCGATTTTGAAACCGGTGCGAAAATTACAGGCAGTGGCTTTCCTTTATACAAAGGCAAAGGCGCCAAACTGCAAAGGGCATTGATCCAGTATTTCCTGGATTATAATACCGAAGCGGGCTATACCGAATACCTTCCTCCTTTTATGGTGAATGAAGCAAGTGCATTTGCTACCGGGCAATTGCCGGATAAAGAAGGACAGATGTACCATGCCAAGGACGATAATTATTTCCTGATCCCTACTGCTGAAGTACCGGTTACCAATATTTACCGCGATACCATTCTGAAGAAAGAAGACCTGCCGGTAAAAATGACGGCCTATTCTCCCTGTTTCAGAAGAGAGGCCGGCAGTTTTGGAAAAGAGGTACGTGGATTAAACAGGGTGCACCAGTTTGAAAAAGTGGAGATCATCCAGATCGTGGAACCGGCAACCAGTTATGCAGTGCTCGATGAAATGGTGGCTCATGTGGAGAAACTGCTGCAAAACCTCGAGCTGCCTTATCGCATCCTCCGCCTCTGCGGCGGCGATATGGGTTTTACGAGTGCGTTGACTTATGATTTTGAAGTGTTCAGCGCCGCGCAGGAACGCTGGCTGGAAGTGAGCAGTGTCAGCAATTTTGAAAGCTACCAAACCAACCGGATGAAATGCCGCTATAAAGATGCGGACGGTAAAACACAACTCACCCATTCCCTTAATGGAAGTTCACTGGCCCTGCCCCGTATCGTGGCATGCCTGCTGGAAAATAACCAGGCAACCGATGGTATTAAACTGCCAAAAGTATTGCACAGGTATTTCGGGGCGGAGACAATCTGAAATGGAACGGAACTAAGTTAAGAATGTAAGGTGCCTGGCTTTACCCTTCGGTATCCTGCTGTTCCCTGTTCGCCTGTTCGGTATTCATTTCCTGATCTCTACCCTTGTACCCACCGGCAGCAGGTTAAAAATTTCTTCGATATACATATTCTTGGTGCTGATGCAGCCTTCGGTCCAGTTCTGGTATGTGTCGATGGCAAAATCTTCATGTGGCCAGGTGCCATGTATGCCAATGCCACCGCCGATCTGTGCATTGGCGGGTATCAGCCCGGCATTTTTTCTTTCATTGAATTTCCGGTAACTGTCTGCAGTCGGGTAATCGATCGTCATAAACGAATTCCATTTTTCATGCCTGCGTTTGCAGATGATGTGAAAAATACCTTCAGGTGTTTTACGGTCGCCCTGCATCATTTTATCGCCAAGGTCTTTGTTGCCGAATACAACGGGATAAGTAACGATACGGTCACCGCTTGAATCGAATACATGTAATTCGTATTTCAATTTTTCAACCAGTACATAATACGTGTTACTGGTAACGGTACGGATATTTTTAAAAGAACTGTTGCTGAAAGCAAAAATGCCCAGCATGGACAAATACAAGGGGGTTTTCATGGCCTGCGGTTTTGTGAACCGGAAACTATTTTATCCGGATGTTGTACCGCGGTTAATTCACTAAATTTTAAGTTAAGGAAGTAAAAGCGGTGCAGCGTTTTAAGAGATCGCTAACTTATCTAGCGGATCATCTTAAAAAAGAAAACCTCCGCAGGGGAGGTTTCATTTTCTCTGGCTTAAAATATTACCAGTTACTGAAACGGATACCAACGGTGTAAGGATATTGTTCAACCCTTGTCACTTCTTTCTGCAAACGGTTCAGGCTGTAGCTTCCATATAAACGCACCGGCCCAAGACCCAGTTCACCGATTGCTGCAACGCACCAGGGTTCGAAATTGAAATCGCCCTTGATCTTTTCTTTTCCTCTTTCACCGCTGATCTGTTTGTTGCGGCTGTTGGTAAGATACCCGAAACTCATACCCGCGCTGAAACTGAACCCGCGGTAGGAGTTCGGAGAGGTATTGATGTTGAGCATGATGGGAACCGTTAAATATTCCACGTACAATTTGTTCTTGGTGAAGCCGATCGAATCATTGAATACATAGGGCTGCGGGTCTTTCCGGAAACTGAGGCGTGTATCATAGCGGAAATTGTACATCTCAAGGCCCAGGCCATATTTCAAATTCACCACGTGCTGAATGATGTTTATCTTCTGCATGAACAGCCAGATATTCACGTTACTCGATTTGCCGTTGATGAGTTTATAACTGTTCTGGTTCACAGGGCCATCGGCAGGGCGCAGTGTTTTAAAATAGCTTCCTCCCTGTGCAAATGCATAGTCTGTCTGGTCGCGCATATTCGCAAAGCCGAGATCCATGATCCACCAATTGGTGCTCACATTGCTTCTCCTTCGCGTGCGGCGCTCAACCCGGTATTCATAACTGTTGTTTCTGCGGCTGCTGTTTTCATCGCTGACTGAGCCGCTGTTTTTCTTTTTGATGATGATGAAGTTGCCCACTTTCACCGTATCGGAATTATGCGAGCTGCTGTCGCTTTGTGCAGAACTGTTCAGTGCCAGCAGCAACCCTGCTGCGATAAAGATGCTTTTCATATCTGTCTCTCTTTACATGTTATTTTAATGAGCGGGTGCTGGAATTGGGTGTGGCATCACTTTTTTCCTCTTCAGCTTTTCCTTTGCCACGGAAAATACTGCCCGCTTTGCGGAAGAACCCGCGTAGTTTGTCTTTATTGATCTCTAATGAACCCAGTAAAAGGCTTTTCTTTTCATCGGCTGTTTCGGTATCGAGCTCGCGGTACACAACAGGCTGCGCATCCGAAACAGATGCAGTTTGTGTTTCTATGTTTTCATTCGAACGGATACGGTCTTTATCAACCACATTCATAACCGTATTTTCTCCCGAAATCCGGGTTGTTCTTTGGGGCAGGTTTTCATAACCGTTTCCATGACTGATCAAAACAGGATCTGCCTGTGCCAGTGTTTTGCTGATCACTGTTTCAGGAATACTGTTTTCTGTTACCGGTTCTTTGTGCTCAATTGTATTGGCCGCGGTTAGGCGGTTGTTTTGAATCTCAGCAACAGCGGATTTACCTGCAGCAGGGAGATTGGTATTTGTTTTGTTATTCTGCTGATCAGAAAAAACGGGTTCACTGGTATTTTTAGCCGCATTTGTTTGCAGGCCGGTTGATACAGTTTTTAAAGCATTGGCGAATAATTTTTTATCAGGCTGCTGTGGTATAACCGTCCATAGCAGGATGGCCAGTCCGATCAACACGGCAGCCACCGCTACCCTTTGCCAGTAAAGGTAAAACACCGGTTTTTCTTCTTTCCGGTAAAGCGATTGTTTCTCCGGGAAAACAAGGGTTTCAGGCTCCAGTTTTGTCTGGCGGATCAGTGTAAAACCCGGTTGTACCGATGGGTTCTGCAGTACGAAGGTTTCCACTTCTTTTTGCTGTGCTTCACTTAATGAATGATCGGTGTATAACAGGAAATATTCTTCACAGTTCTGCAGGTTGATGCCGTTTTCTTCTTTACGGTATAAAATGCTTTTGTTTGTGAAAATGATATTATCCTCGCTCGTCAGTCGCATACCAAGCAACAGGTCCAGTTCAGCCGCGAGATCAGGATGGTTGGCCACAAACTGTTCAACAGCCAGTTTGCCTGCAGCATCCAGTTCCCCGTCTGCATACAGCAGGAAGAACTCCTCGTAATTATGTTGGTTGATATGGATCACAACTGTTTTCTTTTATCGTATATGTTCCGGGCTAACCAGGTAATCGCGCAGCGTTAACCTGGCCCTGTGCAAATACACTTTTACCTGGCTTTCATTCAATCCCATTATTTGCCCGATCTCTTCATAATTGTATCCTTCATAATCTTTCAGCATCACCAGGCTTCGCTGTGTTTCGTTCAGCCTGTTCAGCGCTTCCATCAGTGTTTTTTTCAGGTCGCTTCCGGTATGGGCTGCCTGTACCCTGGTTTCTTCCCCAAAACTTTCTTTTAACTGCACCCTTTTGTGTTTCCGGATATGATCGATCATCTGGTTATAGGCCACTGTGAAAAGATAGGATTTTGATTTTTCCGTTTCCACCGATGAACGGTTGCGCCAGAGTTTTTCAAAAGCCGTTTGCACAATATCCCGTGCATCCTCCTCCTGCCGGAGATTTTTCACGATAAAACGGTACACGTTATCGGCATAAAGGGTTACACACTCATTGTATTCTTTCTCTGTCATAAGCAGGGTTCTGCCTGTGTTTCTTATGGTTGTGATACGATCACGGGCCTTTTTTGTTACAGTACAAAGAAAAAAAATCCCGCGGTGATTGCCGCGGGATCTGTTTAGGATTGTATAGAAGCGATCATGTGGCTGATGGGCGGTTTACCCGGACTGTTGCCGGTCTTTTTTTCCGGCCCTCCCGATGGGCAGGCTTTATTACAGGCACTGTTATCGGCATAACTGAAATGAACCAGGAATACAAGAAAACCGAGTGAGGCGGCTGTAAGTAACAGCAAGGGCAGTTGTTTTTGTCTCATAACAGCAGATTGTTCACGAAAATACCCGCTGTACCCCAAACCGGCTTCAACAATCTGTTAATTTCAACGGATAATCAATAATCGATCACCTGTTCCTGGATGCTTTCAGGGATTTCTCTCCATTCATATTGCTGGTTGCGCAATTGTGGCTCAAATCCCGCTTCGCGGATGGCATCCTGCATGGTGCGGTAGGTAAAACGATGCGGTGCACCCGCAGCACTTACCACATTTTCTTCGATCATGATCGATCCGAAATCATTTGCACCACCATGGAGGCAGATCTGTGCAGTTTGTTTTCCAACCGTTAACCAGCTTGCCTGGATGTTTTTAACATTGGGCAGCATGATGCGGCTGATGGCGATCATCCGGATATATTCATCGGGCGTGGTAAGGTTGTGCACGCCCCTTATTTTCGCCAATAAAGTATCCACATCCTGGAAGGTCCACGGGATAAATGCAAGAAAACCTTTTGCATTTTCCGGCTTCCGGCTTTGCACTTCGCGGATACGGGTAAGATGGATAAAACGTTCCTCCACCGTTTCCACATGGCCAAACATCATCGTGGCACTGGTGGTGATATCGAGTTTATGTGCTTCGTGCATGATGGCCAGCCATTCATCGGCCCCGCATTTTCCCTTGGAGATCAAACGCCGCACCCTGTCAACCAGTATTTCAGCTCCTGCGCCGGGCAATGAATCCATACCTGCTTCTTTCAATGCTTTGAGTACATCGTGGTGACTCATATTCTCCAGTTTGCAGATATGCGCTACTTCGGGCGGCCCGAGCGTATGTAATTTGATCGTTGGAAATTCCTGTTTGATGGAGCGGAAAGTGTTGGTATAAAAATCCAATCCCAGTTCCGGGTGGTGCCCGCCCTGCAGCAATAACTGGTCGCCGCCATATTTCAGTGTTTCCTCAATTTTGCGGCGATAGGTAGGCATGTCAGTGATATAGGCTTCTGCATGTCCCGGTATCCGGTAAAAATTACAGAATTTACAATTGGCCACACAAACGTTGGTGGTATTCACGTTTCGGTCTATCTGCCAGGTCACTTTTCCGTGGGGCACCTGTTTTTTCCGCATTTCATCGGCCACATGCATCAACTCGGCCAGCGGGGCCTGCTCAAATAAAAACATGCCCTCCTCAATGCTTAAAAATTCGAACTGAAGTGCTTTCTGGTATAAGTCTGCTAACTGCATACGCCACATTTTTGGGAGCACAAAGTTAGGTTTATCAGCCGGATAGCGGCAATACCTTCGGCCGATTATTTCCTGTCAGGATAAGATACCGTTTATCATTCTCCGGACAACCTGTATTGAATATAACGCGTATGAACCGGTATTTCAACGTATTTTCAGTGTGCATGAAACGGATCGGTATTGCCATGGTTTTTCTTTGCCTTTTTCTGAAAGGCGTTGCGCAGGAAGAATTTGTGCTTCCGCCTGCCAAACTGCTGGCCAGGATACCTTTCACACAACTGAGTGGCGGTATCGTGATCATCAAAGCCCGGCTCGATAATTATCCCGATACACTCAATTTTGTTTTTGATACCGGCAGTGGTGGTATTTCGCTTGATTCAGTTACTGCCAATTACCTCAAACTCTCTTTTGTAAAAACCGAAAAAACGATCCGCGGTATCGCCGGTATCAAATCCGTTGATTTTTCGAACGACCATACGCTTTCTATGGGGGGGCTCAATACCCAGCACCTCGATTTTCATATCAACGATTATGAATTGCTGACAAGCGTTTACGGTATCAAGATCGACGGGATCGTTGGCTATAGTTTCCTGAGAAGGTATATCGTCCGGATTGATTATGATAATATGTATATCGAAGTGTTTTCTCCCGGCAGGTATAAATACCCGCGTGGCGGGTTTCTCCTCAAACCCAATTTCTCCACGCTGCCCCTGCAGCTTGCCACACTGGATGATGAACGTGAAGTGACCAGCCGTTTTATTTTTGATACAGGTGCCGGCCTTAGTTTCCTGTTATCAAAAGATTTTGTGGATGACAGCCTCTTTTTTAAAAAGAAACGCAAAATGTATCCCACGCAGGCCGAGGGTTTGGGCGGGAAAAGACAAATGAGCATCACCGTTGCCAATGAAGTAAAGATCGGCCCCTATAAATTTAAAAAAGTACCGGTGCATATTTTTGAGGACGATTACAATGTTACTTCTTATCCATTGCTCGGCGGACTGATCGGCAACGATATCCTGCGCCGTTTTAATGTGATCCTTAATTATCCCGAGCAAAGCATCCATCTCAAACCCAATCTTCATTTTACGGAAAGTTTTGATTACTCCTATACGGGTCTCGGCATTTACCTGATAGATGGTGAAATAAGGGTGATCGATGTAATGCCCGGTTCGCCTGGAGATAAAGCCGGTTTTTTACCGGGTGATATCATTTTTTCGGTAGAAACAAATGCATCAAAAAACATACAGGCCTATAAAAATCTTTTCCAGAACAGCATCGGCCGTATGCGTGTGGTGATCTTCCGCGACCAGAAACCCATTGTGCTCACCATCGATATCAAAGATATCCGCCGCTAAGGCCATACATCGGGATTCGCCTTTCTTACCTATTTTGCAGCTTCTTATTATTTGTGGGTATGATCCGATACGAACGTTTTATTCTTGATAATGGGTTGCGCGTGCTGGTGCACGAAGATGCTTCGACCCCAATGGCTGTAGTGAATATTTTGTATGATGTGGGCGCACGCGATGAAGACCCCGCCAAAACGGGCTTTGCGCATCTCTTCGAGCACCTGATGTTCGGCGGCAGTATCCATATCGACGATTATGATGAACCGCTGCAGCGGGCCGGTGGCGAAAACAATGCCTATACCACCAACGATCTCACCAACTATTACTGCCAGTTGCCTGCAGAAAATATTGAAACGGCTTTCTGGCTCGAGAGCGATCGTATGTTGAGTCTTGCTTTCGGGAAAAAAAGCCTTGATGTGCAGAAAAAAGTGGTGTGCGAAGAATTCAAAGAACATTATATCAATAAGCCCTAT
>SAIX01000085.1 GCA_004028765.1 Chitinophagaceae bacterium
GATTTAAATGTTCTTTTATGTGAGAGCTACCCGGCTCAAATTTTCCAGTATTCAATTCTTCAGGATTGACGGGAATAATAGTTCCAACTTTTTTTAAGAAAAAACGAATTCCGATTCTTGAATTCTTATTGATATCAGGCGTTTCAAAATAACCGATATCATAAAATTCAAGTTCACTTATAAACTTTACATATCCCTTTTGGTGGTATTCAAATAGGAAAACTCTTTTTCCAGTATTGATATGTTCTTTCAACGCACGATTACCTTTGATGAATTGCATATCTCCCACTTGCCCCTCGCCAGTATAGGTAAAAACATTCGGGTTTATCCAACCATCCTCATATCCATACTTTGTGCCTGCTTGACCAGAAAAGATAAATACATATGGAAAGTTTGCAGAAGGTGCAATGCCGCCCTGTCGGTTGCCGCCATATTCATCATGGATTTGGCTCCTTTTGTATATATGATTTGGTATGAAAGGTAAAGTGTTCAGATATTGACTTGTTTTTATTAAAATTACTTAAGATAAAGACAAGGAAATAAAAAAGCGGAACCAATGATTCCGCTTTGTGGGCCCACCAGGGCATGATCCTGGGACCCCCTGATTATGAGTCAGGTGCTCTAACCAACTGAGCTATAGGCCCGAAAACAAACGGGTTGTTTTCAAATATGTGAAAGTATATGGTTAATATACTTTTTAAAATAAAGATCCTGTGACCCTTGGTTTATCACGCCAAAGGCGTGACTCTAACCAACTGAGCTATAGGCCCTGAATTCCGGTTAACCGAAAATCATGAGGCGGCAAAAATAGAGAAAGCCGCGGATAATTGAATTTGAAAATTTGAAAATCTGCAAATCAAGGCTTTACTTGCCGCTGTAACTGTATTCATTTTCAAATTCCCACATTTTCAAATTTTCAAATTGATCACCCATATCATTTTCGACCTCGGCGGTATCTTCCTCAACATCGATTACCAGAAAACAGAAAACGCATTTCTCGACCTGGGCGTATCGCGCTTCCCCGAAATGTTCAGCCAGCAAACCGCCAACGACCTGTTTATACAGCTTGAAACCGGCCGCATCCCTGAAACGGATTTTTATGCGGCATTTCGCAGCGAATCGGGCCTGCCCTGGCTTACCAATACCGATATCCGCGATGCCTGGAATGCCATGCTGCTCGATTTTCCGGGAGAAAGGTTGCAGTGGCTTTCAATGATCCGGGAAAAATACAACGTGTACCTGTTCTCCAATACCAATGCTATCCATTACAAGGCTTTTATGGAGATCATGGAAACCGCGCACCCGGGAACAGATTTCAATGGTTTTTTCCGCAAAGCTTATTATTCCCATGAACTGGGGCAGCGCAAACCTGACCTGCATGCTTTTGAAGCCATCCTTGCCGAACAGCAGCTGGACCCGTCCCACACTTTATTTATTGATGATACCTTGAAAAACATTGAAGCGGCCCGAAAAACCGGGATGCAAACCATCCACCTGCAGGCGCCACAAACCCTGCTTGACCTGGATCTGTGATTTATTTCACTTCTTCAAAATCAATATAGTCGCCCGCTTTGGCCTGGCTTTCTTTGGCAGCCTGCGCCTGCTGCTGGTATTGTTGCTGTTGCTGGTACTGGCGCTGCTGCGCTTCCTGCTGTGCCTGCATTTCCCTGAGTTTGTCGCGCACCTGCGTACTGGCTTTGCTTACCGGTATCACCAGTTCAAAAACGAACTTGTACAACAGGTAAAGCAAAATGGCATATAAAATAATCTTCGACATAAGATGGTAAAGGTATTGGATTAACGAATGAAGGGGTTGGCATATTGGATGAAGAACTGTTAAACCTCACCCCCTGCCCCCTCTCCACCCCCCGGAGAGGGCAACGATATACAATGATAAACCTGTTTTTTCTGTTGAGTTATGGTATGATATAGAAAATAGGTTAGGCGAAGTAACTGATTGTTTTGTAAGTAATAGGGACACTTCTATTGAAGTGACTTATAA
>SAIX01000086.1 GCA_004028765.1 Chitinophagaceae bacterium
CTGCACAGTTTGAAAATAAAAGCGGAGATAAAAATTATAACCTTTCAGTAATTGAATCGATAACTAAAAAAGCCTCCGCTGATGGTTGCACAGCCATTACATTTCATGAATGCTCAATAACAGGATACAGTTTTGCGAGGAATCTTTCCAAAGAGGAAATGCTATCGCTGGCAGAACCGATACCGGAGGGGCCATCCATTCAGTATCTCAAAAAAATTGCCGGCGAATACAATATTCATATACTGGCCGGTTTATTTGAAAAAGATGAAGAACAGCGATTATTTAAGGCTTATGTATGTGTTAATGGGAATGGGCTGGTTGCGAAATACAGGAAGCTTCACCCATTCATTAATCCGCACCTGACACCCGGTGATTCCTATTGTATTTTTGAGATTGATGGCTGGAAATGCGGTATCCTGATCTGTTACGACAATAACATCATTGAAAATGTAAGGGCAACCACTTTGCTTGGCGCGCAGATTATTTTTATGCCGCATGTTACCATGTGCACGCCCTCATCCAGACCCGGGGCCGGTTTTGTAAATGCCGAATTATGGAAAGAACGGGAAACAAATCCTACAGCGCTGCGACTGGAGTTTGATGGGATGAAGGGAAGGGACTGGTTAATGAAATGGCTCCCGTCCAGGGCTTATGACAATGCCGTTTATGTGGTATTCTCAAACCCGATCGGGATGGATGATGACCAGTTGAAAAATGGCTGTTCCATGTTGATCGACCCATTTGGCGATATCCTTGCAGAATGCAGAAAGCTGGGTGATGATCATGTATCTGCCTTTTTTACACCGGAGAAATTAACAATGGCAGGTGGATACCGTTATCTGAAAGCACGCAGGCCGGAATTATATAAAGATATTATCGGTAAAGAACACCGATCTGAACAAAAAGTGATCTGGCTTCACAAATGATCGCAGTTTACATTGCCAGCGCCATCTCGATCTGTTTGATATGATCAAAATTGTGTTTGGCCACTTTATCAAATTCTTCTTTCAGGCTCCGTATCCCTGCAGCTGTATGAAAAAAATGTACCTGCTCTGAGCCTGCATAATATTTTTCTGCGAGGTATATAACCGAACTGCGCACAGCACTGTATACCTGTTTGCTGATATGGACCGGGTAATTGTTGTAATCCAGTTTTTCGTTCCACCGGTCCTGGTCAAACACCACCACAAACGGGTGCTCTTCCGCAATGGCCCTCCTGATGCGTTCATTTAAAACAATTTCTGTATCTGCCAGGTGCACCAATATCTGGCGGATCGTCCATTTACCTGGTCCGTAAGATTTCTGCAGGTCATTTTCAGGCAGGTCGTAAAAAGAAATTGTTTTGTCCCGGGTAATTTTCAACAGCTCTATGGTTTCCATACGTTTGATTTTTTTTGATATAAATGCAGTGCTTGTAAAAAACAAGCGCTGCATTTTATACAAAGCTGGTAATTGGATAAGATTTTCATTTCAACGCATCTACCTGTTTTTTCAGACCATCCAGTTTAGCCTGCAATTCGGCCAGTTGCTTTTGTGCCAGCAACACAGAAGCCGCCGCCTGTGTGGTTGGTGGCATATCGTTTTCAGTTAAAATCGCCAGCAGCCCTGCGAAAGATGATTCAACACTTCCAAACGTAGCCGTAGCTGCAGCACCACCGCCGCCCCTTCGTCCTCGTGTAACACCTTCGAGTGCATTCAGTTCCTGTTCCAGTTTGGTAATGGC
>SAIX01000087.1 GCA_004028765.1 Chitinophagaceae bacterium
CACCTATCGAAGTACCGCTGCGCAAAAGCTGTTTGGCTATCACGAATTTTCTGTTATGTTCAAGAACTTCCGTAAACTTTATGATCGAAATAGAAAACAAAACCGATTTTTCTACGATCACATTTCTTCTGTCATTACGCATGTTTTGAAAATTTGAAAATGTAATATTTTCAAATTAGCATACTTTCAAATTTTCAAATTCACCCGCGTTAAAACACCTGTTACAAATCCTATTTATAATTCCGCTGTGTCGGTTTGATCACTTCATAGTTCAAAGGTTCTTTGTGCAGGTTCCAGTTGCTTTCGCCTGCAAATTCCCATGCCGCCACATACATATAATTGGCATCATCCCGCAAGGCTTCTCCATCCGGTGTCTGGTATTCTTCCCGGAAGTGGCCGCCACAACTTTCATTTCTGTTCAGCGCATCTTTACACATCAGTTCACCCAATTCAATAAAATCGGCCACGCGGTTAGCTTTGTCTAATTCAGGGTTCATTTCTTCGATCTCACCCGGGATTCGCACATCGCTCCAGAATTCTTTTTTAAGCGCCTGTATTTCCCGTATGGCTTCCTGCAACCCTTCTGCGTTCCGGGCCATTCCGCATTTATCCCAGATGATCTTCCCTAAACGCTTATGAAAACTTTCCACCGTCTGCTTTCCCTGAATGCTCATCAGTTTTTCAATACGGCTGCGCACTTCTTTTTCAGCTTCCTCAAAAGCAGGATGAGAAGTTTCCACCGCTTTTGCATAGATCTCTTCCGCCAGGTTATTTCCCAGTGTATAGGGGATCACAAAATAACCATCGGCCAGTCCCTGCATCAGGGCCGATGCCCCCAAACGGTTCGCACCATGGTCGCTGAAATTGGCTTCACCAAGGGCATACAAACCGGGCACATTCGTCTGCAGTTCATAATCCACCCACAATCCACCCATTGTATAGTGAACGGCAGGATAGATCCGCATCGGAACTTCATACGGGTTTTCACCGGTGATCTTTTCATACATATCGAAGAGGTTGCCGTATTTCTCTTTCACCACTTCTTTCCCCATTGCAATAATTTCTTCCTGTGTCGCATGGTCTTTCCCCTGTTTGCCTGCTTCAATTTTTCCATAGCGCTCAATGGCAGATGCATAATCGAGGTAAACCGCCTGTTTCGAAGTGCCTACACCGTAACCTGCGTCACATCTTTCTTTTGCTGCGCGGGATGCCACATCGCGGGGAACCAGGTTTCCAAAAGCCGGATACCTTCTCTCGAGGTAGTAATCCCTTTCTTCTTCGGGGATATCAGACGCTTTCCGGGTATCTCCCTGTTTTTTGGGAACCCAGATACGGCCATCATTCCGCAGCGACTCCGACATCAGCGTAAGCTTCGACTGGTGATCGCCGCTCACGGGGATACAGGTGGGGTGTATCTGTGTAAAACAGGGATTCGCAAAAAATGCGCCCTGTTTATGTGCCTTCCATGCGGCAGTAACATTGCTGCCCATTGCATTGGTGGATAAATAAAATACGTTTCCGTAACCGCCGCTGCACAGGAGCACAGCATGGCCAAAATGCCTTTCCAGTTTACCCGTAACCAGGTCTCGTGCAATGATGCCGCGGGCCTTGCCATCGATCTTAACGATCTCTAACATTTCATGGCGGCTGTACATTTTTACATTCCCCAATGCTACCTGGCGTTCTAATGCCTGGTATGCGCCGATCAGTAATTGCTGACCGGTCTGGCCCGCAGCATAAAAGGTTCGCTGAACCTGTGTACCGCCAAATGAACGGTTACTCAGCAAACCGCCATATTCCCTTGCAAAAGGAACGCCCTGTGCCACGCACTGGTCAATGATGTTCGCACTTACTTCTGCAAGGCGGTGAACATTGGCTTCGCGCGCACGGTAATCGCCGCCCTTGATCGTATCATAAAACAAACGGAAAACGCTGTCGCCATCATTCTGGTAATTTTTTGCGGCATTGATACCTCCCTGTGCAGCGATAGAGTGCGCACGGCGCGGTGAATCCTGGAAACAAAAAGCTTTTACTTTATACCCCAGTTCACCCAGCGATGCGGCAGCAGAAGCGCCGGCAAGCCCGGTTCCTACAATGATCACTTCCAGTTTGCGCTTGTTGGCGGGGTTTACCAGTTTGCAATGTCCTTTATAATCCGTCCATTTATTGTCTAAGGGCCCGGCAGGAATTTTGGCATCTAACATATTTCGAGGTTTGGCGTTTTTTTAATCGGCTGTTGATCGCTCTTCAGCCTGGGTTGTGTCACTCACTTGTACGTTCTGTCCGCTGTTCGGCTAATGAATTTTCGGATTGGCGGAATACGGATCAGCAGATACTGCTTTTTTTTAATGATCCGTAAATCCACTAATTCGCAAATCCGCAAATCAATGGATCCATCCGAAATAAAAACTCAAAGGCATCAATGCAAATGCAAGAGGAACCAGGATCGAAAAACCGATCCCGATACGGGTAAGCATGGCATTGTATCTTTTATTATGAACCCCCAGTGTGCGGAATGCGCTCTGGAAACCATGTGCAAGGTGGTAACCCAGGGAAATACAACCCAGCACATAGGCCACAACCACCCATGTTTCACTGAATACTTCTTTCATCTGCTGGTACAGGTTGATTTCTTCTCCCAGCAAAAAACCCTGGTGCGAGCGGTTGGGATACCAGAAATGGGAGAGGTGCATGATCAGGAATAAAAGGATCAGTGTACCGAGTAAACCCATGCTGCGGCTATACCATTTGCTGCCTTTATTCCCATAAGTAACGGCATATCCAACGGAGCGTTTGCGGCGGTTGGCTGCTTCCAGCATAAAGCCCTGTACAATGTGCAGCAGGATGCCCGCAAACAAACCGAGTTCCAGGATACGGGGCACCCAGTTATTTCCCATAAAATGGGCTCCCTTCAGGAACATTTCACCGCCATCGTTGGCCCAGATACAGGCATTGAGCCCGGCATGTACAATCAGGAAAAGGATCAGAAAAACACCGGTAAGCCCCATCACCAGTTTGCGTCCAACTGATGAAGTGAATACTTGTTTCCAGGTCATATCGCAAGTTTAGGTTTGAAAATTCGCTGCAAAAATAGCACAGTATGCAATGCTAAGCTCGTATAAAACAAGTTTTTTACTCAATAGTTCATGGTTCATGGAACATAGTTCATGGGCTGGGTGTGGTTTACTGGTTTATTGGTTTATTGGGTTACTGATCCATTGGTTAAACAGTTTTGGATTTACACGGGATAGCAATGCCCCATTCTTACTTCTGAATTTTTAATTCTTAATTAAACTGCCTGCCGTTCAAATAAAAACCATCCTTTCATAGCTGATACATATTACATTTGGTACATGCTTAAGGTCCTCAGCATTTTATGGAACAGCTTCCGCATGGCGGTGCAGGAATTGCGGGTGAATAAGCTCCGTACCTTCCTTTCGCTTTTCGGGATCACCATCGGTATCTTCTGTATTATCGGGGTACTGGCAACGGTAGACAGCCTCGAGCGAAAAGTACAGAACGATATCAAATCTTTCGGGAACAATACCATTTATATCGACAAATGGAATTATGGAGGAGGGGGTGGCGAGTATCCCTGGTGGAAATACATCAAACGCCCTCCCATGCGGATCGAGGAGATGAAATTTATTAAAACCAAAAGCCTGCTTTCTGCCAATGCTGCAATGTTCGTTTCCAGCAATGTGAACCTGAGCTATGCGGATAATATCCTTAATAACATAAATATGTATGGTGTGTCGGAGGAGTTTAACATGATCCAGACGATCGATGTTGACAATGGCCGCTACCTGAACGAAACCGAATTTATTCGCGGCACTCCAACGGCAGTGATCGGATTTAAAGTAGCCGATGAACTGTTTTCCGACCCCCAGCGGGCAGTTGGAAAAGAAGTTACCTACAAAGGTAAAAAAGTAACAGTGGTCGGGGTTATCAAAAAGCAGGGACAGAGTTTTGTGGGTGGTTTTAATTATGATGAATGCCTCATTGTTCCCTACCGCTATTTCGCCGGTGTATACAATCCCGATAATAGCAATCCTTTTATTATGGTGCAGGGCAAAGAAAAGATCGCTTCCGCTGCACTGCAGGACGAACTGGTAGGCATCATGCGCCAGGTGAGGAGGCTGAGTCCGCTGGATGAAGACAATTTCTCCTGTAACGATGTGGCCTTGTTCAGCGAAGCGGTGAAAGGTTTCTTCGGGCAGGTAAGTGCCGGTGGCTGGGCCATTGCCGGTTTAAGCCTCATCGTGGGTGCTTTTGGTGTAGCCAATATCATGTTTGTAACCGTACGTGAAAGAACGAGCCAGATCGGTCTCAAAAAAGCTTTGGGTGCCAAGCGAAGAACCATCCTTACTGAATTTTTACTGGAAAGCGCTTTTCTCTGCGTGATCGGTGGTTTGGTAGGGCTTGGACTGGTTTGGATATTATCGCTCGTATTAAGTACCGTATTACCCTTCCCGATTTTTATTGCGCCGAATATCGTGATCCTCGCTTTGAGTATCTGTATCGTACTCGGTATTATTTCCGGTATCATCCCCGCTTCCATCGCCGCAAGAATGGATCCTGTTGTGGCAATCAGAACCAAATAGGAAAGTGATTGGTGTTGGTCTTTAGATATTGGTTTATTTGTTTGTTGGTTTATTGGTAGGGGCCGATTTAAAAACAGGCTGCTTTCAAAATCTCTGCGAAGCCTCTGCCACTCAGCGGCTCAGCGGTGAAAAAAATAAAACGAAGATCCTCAGTTATTCATTATAAATAAGATCGAACGATTGTTTGATTTTGAATCCGTATCGTACTTTCGCCCGAAAGATATTATTGTCGTCTCCCAAAGACTAAAGACCAATAAACCAGTAAACCAATAAACCAGTAAACAAATAAACCAATCCCCAAACCCTTGGCCACCATCCTCGCCATAGAATCTTCCTGTGATGAAACATCTGCAGCGGTTTGCAGAGATGGTAAAATATTATCGAACCTCATCGCGAGCCAGGCCATTCATCAACAATACGGGGGAGTGGTTCCCGAACTGGCGAGCAGGGCGCATATGCAGCATATTGTTCCGGTAGTGGATGCAGCCCTTTTGAAAGCCGGTTCTACAATTTCATCGGTAGATGCGATCGCTTTTACACAGGCACCGGGATTGATCGGCAGTTTACTGGTGGGGGCGCAGTTTGCGAAATCGCTGGCATTGTCGCTTGGTAAACCGTTAATCGCCGTGCACCACATGCAGGCGCATGTACTTGCCAACCTGATCGGCGACGATCCACCCGCTTTCCCTTTTTTATGTTTAACCGTTAGCGGGGGACATACCCAGATCGTACTTGCCAAAGCACCCCTTGATCTTGAAGTGATCGGAGAAACCATCGATGATGCAGCAGGGGAAGCTTTTGATAAATCTGCAAAACTGCTGGGTCTTCCTTATCCTGGCGGGCCATTGATCGATCGATACGCAAAAAACGGTGACCCCCTTGCGTATAAATTTGCAGAACCACAGATCCCGGAATTGAATTTCTCATTCAGCGGGTTAAAAACTTCTATCCTGTATTTTCTGCAGAAACAGGAACCAGGTTTTATCCAGGAAAATCTTCCCGATCTCTGTGCATCGATCCAGTACACGATCGTACAGATCCTTCTCAAAAAACTAAAAAAAGCCGTGCAGCAAACCGGTGTAAAAAATATCTGTATCGCCGGCGGCGTAAGCGCTAACAGCGGCTTACGGAATGCACTGCTTGAAATGGGAATGAAACAAGGTTGGAAAACACATATCCCTGCATTCGAATACTGCACCGATAATGCCGGGATGATCGCGGTCACGGCGTACTACAAATACCTCGCTGGTGAATTTGCCGGTATGGAGATCAGCCCGAGTGCGAGGAACTGAGGAGGGGGCAGAATTAAGAATTAATAATTAGGAATTAAAAGTTAAGAATTAGGAGTTGACCAGGTTGTGGATCAGCGGCGAATTGTGAATTGCCGATTAGCAGATAGCTTCACTCACCATTCACCATTCACAGCTCACGATTACTTATCACGAAAAAGATCAACTCATCCCATACCACTGCTCCATAAACTTTGTTTCCG
>SAIX01000088.1 GCA_004028765.1 Chitinophagaceae bacterium
CGGTAACGAATCTCGGAGTGGTGAGCGGGGTATCATCCGGTACAGTCACGATCACTTATACGAACAGTAATGGCTGCGGTCAATCGGCATCCTTAACAGTCAACCCTTTGCCTACGATCAGTGGGGTATCTTCATTATGCGTAGGGGCAACTACTACGTTGATAGGAAGTGCAACTGCCACTGCCACAAACCCATGGGTATCATCAAATACTTCCATCGCTTCTGTAACGAATGCTGGCGTAGTCACGGGGATATCTGCCGGAACTGTCACGATCACTTATACGAATAGTAATGGTTGTGTACAAACAAAATCAGTTATTATAAATCCGCTACCAGTTATTGGAGGCAGTAATAGTATTTGTATTGGCTCTGTGACAACCTTAACCGGCACACCCAATGCGGCTGCTGTGAATCCATGGGTATCATCAAATACATCCATCGCTTCTGTAACAAATGCTGGCGTGGTAAGTGGTATTGCAGCAGGTACTGTATCCATTACTTATACCAATATCAATGGTTGCAGTCAGAACCTATCTTTTATAGTAAATGCACTGCCGGTTATCAACGGAACGTTGAGCGTTTGTACAGGCTCTGCTGTTACACTTTCGGGCTCAACGCCTGCAAACCCTGTTGCTCCCTGGCTTTCTTCTTCTTTATCTGTTGCTACTGTAAGCAGTCTCGGTATAGTAACGGGTGTGTCAGCAGGAACAGCATCTATCACATATACCGATCTGAACGGTTGCAGGCAAACGGCTTCGGTTACCGTAAAACCATTGCCGGCTGCGCCAACAGCATCAAATAGTGGCCCTATTTGCGCAGGTGGCAGCCTTACACTCACGGCTTCAAATATTTCAGGCGCTGCTTATAACTGGTCCGGACCAAATGGGTTCACTGCCGGTATTCAGAATCCTACAATTATAAATGCAGGTACGGTTGCATCCGGTACTTATTCTGTGACCGCTACTGTAAACGGTTGTACTGGCAACGCAAGTATTACAACTGCTGTAGTCAATATCGCTGTTACTACACCACTAGCCTCCAACAATGGCCCGGTATGTACCGGAGCAACGGTATCGCTTTCAACACCGTTGGTAGCGGGAGCAACCTATGCATGGTCGGGACCAAATGGATTCAGTGCTGCATCGCGAACACCGAGTTTGGTTGCAACGAGCAGCGGAACATATTCCGTAATTGTTACAGCTTCAAATGGTTGTTACAGTTCTCCCGGTACCACCAATGTAGTTGTTAATGCTCTGCCATCTGTCAGTATCACGGTTAACGGAAACACGGTTTTTTGCCAGGGAGATTCAGCAACTCTCACAGCAACTGCTGCCAGTAGTTATAGCTGGAGTTCCGGCAACATAACCCGTTCAATTATTGTTAAAACTGCTGGAATACGATCGGTAACAATAACAGATGCCAACGGTTGTAGTAATACTTCGCAGCCTATCAGCATTACCGTTAATCCGGTTCCGTTGTTAGTGGTGAGTACGATCAGCCCAACCTGTGCACCTGCAACAACTGATATCACAACTGCTTCTGTTACTGCAGGCAGTACAGCGGGTACAATTCTATCTTATTGGAAAGATACAACAGCCCTCGTGGTACTTGTAAATCCATCAGCAATAAGTAATAGCGGCACTTATTATATCAAGTCCCTCACATCAGCGGGGTGCAGTACCGTTAAACCTGTAAAAGTTGTAATCAATCCTCAACCAGTTTTAGTGATAACGAATCCGGCTACGGTTTGTACACCCGATTCTATAAATCTTACGCTTGCAGGAGTTACTCTGGGAAGTTCAAACGGCACCCTATTGAGTTATTGGCAGGACTCGCTGGCAAGTACCATGTTATCAAAACCGGCATCCGTAAGAACCAGTGGTACGTATTATATCCGCTCAGTACTCATAACAACGGGATGCAGTATCATCAAACCGGTTAGTGTTACCATCAATCAATCACCTGTTGTTGTTATCAATGATCCGGCAGCGGTATGCCAGCCATCTGCCATTGATCTCACGGTTCCCTTAGTAACACAAGGAAGCGATACAAGCCTTGTGTTCAGCTATTGGGTAGATAGTGCCAATACCGTTGCACTGCTAACCCCTGCATCTGTAAAATCCAGCAGCAGGTATTTTATCCGGGGCACAGCAAATAACCGATGCTCAACCAGTAAGCCGGTTAACGTGATCGTAAATCTGTTACCCGTGGGTGATCTTGTCCGCCCATCCCCCACATATATCTGTGAGGGCAGCTACCGTCTCATCACAACAAAAGGAAATGCGGCTTCTTATCAGTGGTATCTGAACGGGCAACCCATCAATGGTGCAGTTGCTGATACTTTTGCTGCCACACAACAAGGGATTTATTCTGTTACTCTTATTTCAAAAGAAGGCTGCAGAACCGATGCAGGCACATCGGCACAATTAAGCATTCTTTTAAATCCGGCACTCCGGTTTACTGTTAACAAACGCTGTGCACTGGATCTGCTCAGCTTCACCAACCTTACTGATACATCCTCTTCCGGTAATATAAGCTGGGCTTGGGATTTTGGTGACGGCACCACAGCTACCGGTTTTTCTACCACACATCGGTTTATGAATGGAGGTTCATTCCCTGTAACTCTGACTGCAACAAATAGTTCCTGCCCTTCTTTCAACCAAACACTTACCACGCAATATGGAATCCAGTTTCCTGTTCCCGGAATCCGTTATGACACAGTGTATGCAGTCGCGGGGAAAGATATCATTGTAAATGCGCGGCAGATCGGCAATAAATACCAATGGTTGCCGACAACGGGATTACGCAATGCTGGTTTTTCATCAGCAGTTGTAAATATTTCAAGTAATACAGATTATACCATTACAATCACCACCCTGCCAGGATGTGTTACAACTGATTCGGTATATGTAAAAGTAATCACTGATGGAGAGATATTTGTTGCAGGCGGCTTTACTCCCAATGGAGATGGTAATAACGATAAAGCCTTTCCTCTTTTAAAAGGGGTAAGGCGGTTGGTTTACTTTAAAATATTCAATCGCTGGGGTAATCTTGTTTTTCAAACAAACGATGAAACACCTCAAAACGGATGGGATGGAAATTATAACGGAAAACCACAACCGGTTGGTGCCTATACATGGATTGCTGAAGCGGTTGATGGGAATGGACAAATCATACGGCGCAGTGGCACACTTTCACTGATCAGGTAATATGCAGATAACAAAGCAACGATATCCCCAAACTTGTATATTATCAGCACTGCTGTTATTGATGCATTGTTTTTTATTCGGACAGGACCCACACTTCTCGCAATACTTCAGTTCGCCACTTACTTTCAATCCCTCACTAACAGGTTATTTTGAGGGCGGCACAAGGATGACGATGAACCTGCGGAAACAATGGGCTTCTCTGGGAGATACTTATCTTACCGGTACAGCCTCGTTCGATACACATATCCTGCAAAACCGGATCAGTGCCAATGATAAATGGGGTCTTGGGGTTCATGCATTGTATGATCGTTCTGCCGATGGTGTTTTCAGGAATAACTATGTTGCACTATCAACCGCATTTAATAAAGGATTAGACGATGAAGGAATGCACAGCCTGGGTATCGGCTTTCAGGCAGTGTATGGATATAGCCAGATCGACTTCAGGCGCATCAGCTTCAGCAACCAGTTTAATGGAAGCGGTTTTGATCTTAGTTTGCCCAGTGGCGAAACGGCCAATAACCGGCAGGCAAATTATTTTGATGTAAATGCCGGTGTTTTATATAATTTTTCTGACGAAACAGGCACACGCTTTACACTGGGCGCTTCGCTGTATCATATCCTTTCGCCTAAATTAGGTTTTTTTAGTACCGGCAACCAGTCTGTTATTCAGCAACGTTATGCCCTTCATGCGGGAACGAATTTTAAAACGGGAGAGAATAACCAGGTATTTCTGAGTACCCACTGGATGCAGCAGGGAAGTGCTGGCGAATTTGTGTTCGGAGGCATCTACGGTATCGCACTTGGCGTGGAAGAAAACCTATTGAATATCGGCGGCTTCTTCCGTGCAAAAGATGCATTCTATCCATATCTGGGAATACAAACATCCGATTGGCAGGTGGCGCTTAGTTACGATATCACTACTTCAGACCTCAATAAAGTTCAGCGCTACACCGGAAGTACCGAGCTTTCATTCCTTTATTATTTCAGGAAGACAGAAAGGAAAAAGGGAATTCCCTGTTTTTTCTGAGCAGCAGGTTATTTTTTGGCTTTCGCGGCTTTTTTCGCAGCAGGCTTGCTCTTCACTTCTTTTACCTCTTTGCTTTTTTTAGCGGTCTTCGCTTCTTTTGAAGCTTTTGTTTCTTTCACAACTTCTGCAATGGCCGGCTCCGACAAACTAAGCAGGCTGTTGCTTCCTCCGAAAACATTGGGCAGTTCACCATCCGCAGCAGGATCATTCAGCCACTCATTTGCGTTAACAAGATATTTGAATTCGTGCTGGCTGTTTTTGGGGAGTGTGATCTCGGCACTGAAACTGCCGTCTTTTTTCTTGCTCATGATCACTGAATTCTGCCAGTCGCTGTTCAGGCCAAGAATTTCAACGGTTTCAGCATTCTCAACAGCGAATGAAAATTTTACTTTACAGTAATCTTTTGTTTTGAGGTATGTTTTCTGGATCATTGCGTTATTTTCTACCCCTTAATACCGTTTCCACCCAAAAGTAACCCGCAGAAACCGCATTATTTGGATATGATCATACATATATAACTTTAAACACTGTGAAAAACACCGATACGAACAGTTGTGAGCCCGATCGTTTCATCTATGCAAAAGCTTCTCTTATCGGTGCATCATTTGCTGCAATACCTGCTATAATGTTATTTGTACCATGAACCGCCCCCGGCTACTTACCATTTTGGCCCATCTGATCGGATGGCTGATGTTCCAAAGCCTCCCTATGGCTTTTATGCTGACGCAATCCGGCGGTCAGCAGGTATCCGAAGTACTTACCTCGGTTCAGTACTGGCAGTTCTTTTTGTTTTTTGTCGCCATCTTCTATATACACAATGCCGTATTACCGTTCATATTCAAACCCGGTAAAAGATGGATATACATTGTATCCTTTATACTCATGTTTATTGCCATGGCCTGGCTGCGCCCATTTGAACAGATGGTGAACGTATTCCGCAGTTTTCATGTGGACATGCAGTTGCTCGCACCCGTAGGCATGCGGCCGCCCGGTGCAGGAGCCATGCCCCCGCAAAACATGCAGCGCCCTTTTGTGGATGTGGTAAGTGTTGTTTTTTTCCTGATGATCGTGGTGCTGGGCGCTTTGCTTGAGTTAACAAAACGCTGGCGCGATTCAATGCAACGTGCCATCAGGGCCGAGGCCGACAGGGTGCAGGCCGAACTTTCTTTTCTGCGTGCACAGATCAACCCGCATTTTCTCTTTAATACACTGAACAATATTTATTCGATGGCCATGACGGGTAACCAGCATACTGCAGGCACCATTATGAAACTTTCGAACATTATGCGGTATGTGACCGATGAAGCACATGAAGATTTTGTTTCCCTGCAGAATGAGGTGGATTGTATCAGCGACTATATCGACCTGCAGCAACTCAGGCTGGGTAAAAAAGTGAAACTGGCTTATTCGGTAAAAGGCGATCTTGAAAACAAACACATCGCACCCCTGCTGCTCATGACTTTTATCGAGAACGTATTCAAATACGGCACGAGTAACCATGAAGCCGCCGAAATCATCATCGCCATTGAAGTGGAAGAAAAACAGCTCCGTTTTTTTTCGCAGAACCCTTTGTTCGCCACCGGGCGAAAAGCAGAACGAACCGGGATCGGCATCGCCAATACGCGTAAACGGCTGCACCATTTGTACCCCGGCCATCACCAGTTAAGCATCACCCGCGGAAATAACCTGTTCTCTGTACATTTAACACTGGATATATGAATACTCTGCTGAAATGTATCGCAATAGATGATGAGCCGCTGGCACTGGAACTGATCAGTTCTTATATCAAGCAGGTACCCGAGCTGCAACTCATTCAAACCTTTGATGATGCCATCAGTGGTGGTGAATTCCTGCGCAATAACCCGGTGGATATCCTTTTTATCGATATCAATATGCCCGATATCACCGGGGTTGAACTCGTTCGTTCGTTGAAGAACAAACCTGCTACCATTTTCACAACTGCCTATAAAAAATTCGCTTTTGATGGTTTCGAACTGGAAGCGGTGGATTATCTCCTGAAGCCCATTTCACCTGAACGTTTCCGGCGCGCTGTACAAAAAGCGCTCGAATTCCATTCGCTGAAAAACAGTGATAAAAAAGAAAACGAGCAGCATTTTTTTGTACGCTCCGAATACCGCATGGTAAAAATCGATGTTGAAGCGATCGAATATATTGAAGGACTGGAAGATTATATCCGCATCCATCTGACGGGTACAAAACCGGTAATGACTTTGATGACATTGAAATCTGTTGTCGAAAAACTCCCCCCCGATCAGTTCCGCCGTATCCATCGCAGCTATATCGTTCCGGTAAAAAAAGTACGGTCCATCCTCAACCGCAAACTCACGCTCCACAATGGCACAGAACTGCCCATCAGCGACAGCTATGCATCTTTTGTAAATGAGTGGCAGCAAAAGGGACTTTAGCAAACAGCTTCTGTGCGCCTGCTGCCGAACCATACAAAACAGTTAGGGGTTGTGTTTGTCGAGATAGGCGATAAGGTCTGTCACTTCATGCTTATTGCGCACATTCAGTTTGTGCTTATCGGCATAGGTGCTGATGATCTCAGCATAAGCCGGTAAGGTTTTTTTGATAGAAGGGAGCGCCTGCTTTAAAGGAACCAGCAGCTTTTCTTTGGGCTGGTACACATACAACTGCTGTTCAAGTGAAAAAGACCGTTCACGGCTGCTGCCGTAATTGAAGATTTCTTTGATCTTTTTATAATTCCATTGTAACAACTGGATATTATCTCCTTCGTACAATACCTCATACAGACTGAGCTCGTTCTGGTTGTCAATGGCAGGATAGCCACTTTTAAAATGATAGGTATAATCATCACCGTCTGCATCAGGAAGGGTTACTTCAAAAGAAGCTACGGGTAATACGACCTGGAATAATTTCTTTTCAGCTGTATAATACAGTTTATTCTCACAAAGGGAGAAATTCATTTTTTCTATCTTCAGCTTCTGCCCGCTCAGAAAGGTCACCAAACCGGCACCCCAGCCATTTTGTAACATGGGCGTACCCTGCACACCCATTTCTTCGGCAGTTTTAATGCGGTTACCTTCTGTGTCATACCATTCAAAAAAACGCATGGCGCCGCCACTGCCGATATAACTTGTATTTGCCCCGAGGGTTTGCGTAAAAACTGGCTGACTAAATAAAATCAGCAACACCAGGCTCAGCAGGCAGGATAGGCGTTTCATGGCTTACTCGTTTGTGTTTTAAAGTTAAGAAGAATCTTCCCCGGCGTAAAATTTTCGGTGTTAATCTTTGCCGGTCTCCTCGGGCGAAACACTTATATTCGTAATCACTCACTAATGCTGTTTGCTTTGAAAAAAAGAGCCGATTATATTACCTGGGACGAATACTTTATGGGTGTTGCCCTTCTCTCGGCCCGCCGCAGTAAAGACCCCAATACGCAAGTGGGTGCCTGTATCGTAAATGCACAGAATAAAATTGTTGGTGCTGGTTATAATGGATTACCAATGGGTTGTGATGATGACAGCTATCCATGGTCAAAGCAGGGAGAATTCCTCGCCACCAAGTATCCCTATGTATGCCATGCCGAACTGAATGCCATCCTGAATAATATCGGGATGGATTTAAAAGGTTGTAAAATATATACGGCCCTCTTCCCTTGTCATGAATGCAGTAAAGCCATCATACAATCGGGTATCAGGGAAGTGGTTTTCCTGTCGGATAAATATGAGGGAACCGATTCCACCAAAGCTTCGCGGATGATGCTATCGAGTGCAGGCGTGCTTTGCCGGAAAGTGGAGGTATCTATTCCTTCCCTGCTTTTATCGTTTAATGAAAAAGATGTTTGACCCATTGCACAATCCCTGACCATGAAAAAAATACTTGCCCTCTGCCTGTTGTTAATTACACAGCAACTCACCGCACAGCAAAACCCCGAAGCAAAACTCAAAGAAATGGGCATTACGCTGAGCGCACCTTCTGCACCCGTTGCGAACTATGTAAAATTTGTACGTACCGGCAACCTTGTTTTTTTATCGGGCCATGGCCCGGAAGATAAGATCAAAGGAGGTTATGTCATCGGCAAACTTGGAAAAGACATGGGTATAGAAGAAGGTTATGCGGCAGCAAAGCTAACAGGCATCTCTCTCTTAAGTACGCTGAAAGCAGCCATAGGTGACTTGTCGAAAGTAAAACGAATTGTAAAAGTGCTGGGGATGGTGAATTGTACGGATAATTTTGCCGACCAGCCAAAAGTGATCAATGGTTTTTCTGACCTGATGGTAGCAGTATTCGGCGATGCAGGCCGGCATGCACGCAGCGCCGTGGGCATGGCTTCACTTCCTATGAATATGGCAGTGGAAATTGAAATGGTGGTGGAAGTGGAATAACATTTTACCGTACTATAAGAGATACCGGCCGTTTTTAACAGCTGCAAGCTTTGGTGTCCTGTACCTTTAGTATGATCCTGAAATTATATGACCAATCGTTTTATTGGTTTACTATTATTTGTTTGTCTTTTATCCTGCCAGGATAAATACCTGACGGCCGTTTCCTATCCCGCAACAGGTACCCTCAAAAAAGATTCATCCAGCTGTTTGCCGCAAAATTTTTCAGGTACTTATTGGGCAGGCAAGGAAATGAATGATTCTAATTTTCTCGAGATCACTGTAAATGTAAAAACCACGGGTACTTATACGATCCGAACCAATACGGTGAATGGTATTTCGTTCAGCACATCGGGCAGTTTCGGTTTTACCGGAACCAATACCATCAAATTAAAAGCCAGTGGCAAAGCGATACAGGCAGGTGTCAGCAATTTTACCGTACAATTCGACACATCGGTTTGCCGTGCATCTGTTACTGTGTTACCGGCAGGAGGTGTGCCACCTGATGCTGTGTATCATTTTTCCGGTGCACCGGGGGCTTGCAGTAATATAGTAGTCTCGGGCACCTTTCCGAGATCGGTTGTACTCGATACTTTCAATAAAGTTGCGGTGCAGGTAAATGTTATTACCGCAGGGGCTTATACTGTAAGCACCAACACAGTGAATGGATATGGTTTTTCGGGCAAAGGTGTTTTTAGCAATACCGGTTTGCAAACAATTGTATTGTATGCAAAAGGTACGCCTGCCGCTGCAGGAACAGATCAGTTTACGGTAAACGGTAACAACACCTCCTGCGGGTTTTCTGTACAGGTGGTAAACCCTGTTGTGGTTACAGGCAATGATCATTTTCCGCTTACCGGAGGAAGTTACTGGACTTATGATGATCTTTTCAATGCGGGTGATACAATGATGCGTTCAATCACCGATTCGGTGAATATTGGTGGAATATTATATAAACAATTGACTGAACAGCCCAGGTACGGTTCACCGGTTCAATCTTATTTCAGAAGGCAGGATACGGGTTATTACGAAAACACCTCGGTAGATAAATACACTTTATCGGTACAGTTCAGCCCAAAGATTGTGAAAGATTTCCCTTTTCTGCGGGAATACCTCAATACCGGCGACACATGGAGCAGCGACGAATATATCGGTACAGCCACATTCGGGCAGCAGATATTTATCCGGTATGATTTTACCTGTATCAATAGCAACGCCTCCGTAACTGTTGGCGGAAAAACTTTTACCAATGTGTACCAGGTTGCACTGCGGCCGAAAATAAAATCTGCCACTACTTATCCTTACAACTCCACCAGTGAGTACACCGAAACCTGGTATGCAAAAGGGATCGGCATGATCTACACAAAAAAAATCAACAACAACTTCACCATTTTTGAATACAGCATCCGTAACTGGCAGGTGAAATGATTTAGTTAAATGACTATACCATTGGTTGCAGGGGCAAAAAAAAGAGGCAGGTCTTTATTGCCTCTTTTTTCAGATAGAGTGATATTATGTACCTCTTGTATTTTTATACCGGGCATCCCTATTGCAAAACCGGCAACTCAATCCGGGAAGCATCATGGTAAATACGGATACGTGATTTAATAAAGTCACTGTCTTTCGCTTCATAAATATTTACAAACTGTTGCGGGTTCCGGTCGGCAATGGGGAACCAGCTGCTTTGCACCTGAACCATCATGCGGTGACCTTTTTTAAATGTATGCGCAATATCCGGTAAGGTAAATTTCACACGTGTGGGTTGATTGGGGACAAATGCTTCCGGCTTTTCAAAACTGTTGCGGTAACGGCCCCGCATGATCTCTCCGCGTATCAGCATCTGGTACCCGTTCATCAGAAAAGCGGAATTGCTGTAATCAAAATCATCCGGAAAAACATCGATCAGTTTTACCACAAAATCCGCGTCAGTGGTGGAAACCGAAACAAGCAGATCCGCCACCAACGGCCCTGCCAATGTGATATCAGATTCGAGGACGGGCGATTGATAAACGAGAACATCGGTGCGGTGTGCTGCAAAGCGCTGGTCGCCATTCATGTATTCCACGGCATGCCTGCCTGAACGGTTAAAACTTGAATAGGCATCCGATACATAGGGAACCGGTTTGGAGGGGTCACTAATGTATTCATCAAAACCGTTTGCTGTTTTTACAACAGCAGGTGCAGGTTGCAAACTGCCATTCCTGCCAAGTGCATATGGAACCATTTTCATATTGGCAACCGGCCATTGCGGGAAGCTGTGCCACTGGTTCTCCCCGCTGATAAAAATACTGGCCTCGGCAATTTTATCGGCGCTGCCTTTTCCTTTCAGGTAGTAATTGAAGAAAGGCAATTCAATATTTTTTCCGAACCAGTCGGATGTATTGCTGCCCCACTGCACACTGCCGAGCGAACCAGCATTGATATTTCCCCATTGCCCGTGCGACCAGGGGCCCATTACAATGCGGTTATTATTTTTTGCTTTTTGTTCAATGGCTTTGTACAGGTTCCATGCACCGTAACAATCTTCTGCATCATATAAACCACCCACGACCAGTGTGGCGATACCCGGATTGATATCGCTCACATATTTGCGTGCATTCCTTTCCTGCCAGAAAGCATCATAATCTTTGTGTTTCATCAGGTCTTTCCAGAACAGGATACTGTCGCCCATCAGTTTTGTAAAATTGGGCAGTGCACCGGTACGCAGGTAAAAATCATAATTGTCTTTGGTGGGGAAAGGGAATCCTTTGGGCCCGATGGTGGTGGGTGCAGGCCGTGGTTTTCCAAAGCCCGTATAAAAACCAAATGCATCTGCCAGCATAAAAGCACCATTGTGGTGAAAATCATCCCCCAGGAACCATTCGGTAACCGGCGCCTGCGGGCTCACTGCTTTTAAAGCAGGGTGGTTACTGAGTGCAGCCATCGTTGCATAAAATCCAGGATAGGAAGTACCGAATACGCCCACTTTACCATTGTTGCCGGAAACATTATTAATCAGCCACTCGATGGCATCATAGGTATCGGATGCTTCATCGGTTTGGTTCGGTTTTTTATTCGGGATATAGGGCCGGATATCTTCAAACTGCCCTTCGCTCATCCAGCGACCGCGCACATCCTGTATCACATAGATATAATTCTCCCTGAAAAAATAACTTCGCTGCGTGCGCCAGAATCCGGCTGAAAATTTATTCTCTCCATAAGGCGCACAGGAATAAGGGGTGCGCGAAATAATAATCGGATGTTTTTCAGAAACATCTTTTGGGATATAGATCGAAGTGAAAAGTTTCACCCCATCCCGCATCGGGATATACACTTCTTTTTTTGTGTAATTGTTTACGATCCAGGCGGAGTCTTCGCTTTGTGCAAATACGGCCAATGGCAAAAGCATCAGCCAGAAAATTGATTTTCTCATGGAGATTTGGTTGAAGTGTAAATATAAACCTGTTAGGCCGGATCTTTTACCGGAAGAAAATCATTGCCGAAAAAACCTTTCTTTTTTCTCCAAAGCAATACGAAATTGAACAAAAAGAACGCCACCATGGGTCCTGCCGCTACCAGGTAGTATACCGCTTTTGAAACGGTGACCATCGGAGCGGGCAGCATTTCTATAAATACACCTTTCCCGATATTCCCGTTCGAGAAGAGAAAATTGTTCGTGAAGTTCCAGCCAAAATGCATGGCTACCACTGCGTATAGTGAACGTGTTTTCAAATAAGCCCATCCATACAGTAAGCCAATGATGCCTGTTATAAAAAACAACTGAACCATCTGCGGGACATTTCCCAATGCATTGTAAGAGAACCAATGGTATATGCCGAATGCCGCAGCAGAAACCAGCAATGCTGTTCGCGGGCCGGTTTTTTTGATCAGTATATAAAACAGTGCCCCACGAAAAATCAGTTCTTCAAACGATACCGATTTGAGATTCCACCATGCGCCTTCTGCCAATAACCGGATATTGAGTGCGGGATTGAGTTCCCATTGTTCGTTCCCGAAGTGTATCCGCATCAGGTATTGCGATGCAGCGCAGGCCATACTAACCAGCAGGAACAGGAAAAAATCGCTGATCCTTTGTCCGCCTGGCTTCCAACCGAGAAAGTCAAGGTTTTCGTTGAGCACCCATTTTACAAGCAACCAGGAAACCAGCAGTTGAACAAGTATACCGATCATAAAATAAATATACGGAACATGAAAAGATCATCCCGCAACGGAAGAGTGAGTGGTCTGTAGTGAGCAGCTGGGCATCCGGAAGAATTTTTAACCACCGCTGTGAACCTATGTGCAAAAAAAGTGAGTGAGTAGTTGTGAGGGTTTTATCCGATAATCTGTCAATCCTTGAATCGTCAGTTTTGGTACACATAACCCTTCACTGCAATATCTTTACAGCATGGGCATTTTTACAGTGTATACATTCCTGCAATGGCTTGCCATAGCGGGCGCTGCTTTTATCATAGGACTGAATAAGGCAGGGCTGAAAGGGATGGACATGCTTAGTGTAACATTGATGGCATTTGTGTTTGGTAGTAAATCTTCCACGGGTGTGGTATTGCCTTTATTATGTACGGCTGATATCGCAGCAGTATATTATTATAACCGCCATGCACAATGGCAGCATTTCCGGAAACTGGTTCCCTGGATGATGGCCGGTATCCTGATCGGGGTATATGCCGGTAAGAATATGGATGAAGCCCTTTTCAGAAAAGCAATGGCTTTGATTATCCTCGTAACCATTGTGATCGTATTGGTGATGGAATACCGTAAAACCCAAACTGTTCCACAACATCCTGCATTTGCTGCTGGTACAGGCCTTGCTGCGGGAATTACCACGATGCTGGGAAACCTGGCAGGGGCTTTTGCCAATTTGTATTTTCTCGCGATGCGTTTGCCCAAAAATGATTTTATCGGAACTGCCGCGTGGATATTTCTTTTTATGAACCTGTTTAAATTACCATTCCAGGTTTTTTTCTGGCATAACATCAGTGTACAAAGTTTACAAACCGATATGGCATTGCTGCTTCCGCTTGCATCAGGTTTTTTCGCAGGACTGAAACTGGTGGCAAAACTGCAGGATACCCATTACCGAAAGCTGGTGATCGCTCTTACGCTGGGTGGTTGTTTGCTGATGTTGTTCAGGTGAATTTTCCAGTTAAGAAATTTCTCATTAACGATGGTATCATTTATGTTTTGTAAAGCCTTGCATCATTCTTTTTTCAATGAATAATAAATTTTACGATTAATCCGGTGAATGCTTCACCATTTCCAGGTAAGCACTACCAGCCCCGCCAGTATCAATCCGCAACCGGTAATGATGCGTGCGTTAATTGGTTCGCGTAATAAAGTAAAAGAAAGAACGAGTGTAATGAGGATACTCGCTTTATCGATCGCTGCCACGTAGGATACCAGGCCATCTTTCATTGCACGATAATAGAACACCCAACTGAACGTAGTGGTAATACCCGAGAGAACAAGCAGCCACAGTTGCTTTTGCGTAAGAAGCGGGATCTCTTTCCACTTACCTGTGAAAACAGTGAAAACGGTGATCAGGAAAAAAATAGTGGTGGTGCGTATCCCGAGACCGAGATCCGGATGGATATTCTGCAAACCGTATTTTGCCAATACAGAAGTGAACCCCGCGAAGATCATCGAGAGGATGGCGTATATAATCCAGGCTGGCATAGAAGAATGTTTCAGGAAAGTTACGATATACGCTTTCTTTACAGGTAATATTTCCATATCGAAAAATAAGTACTTCTGGTTTTGATCAGGTATCGTAAAAATGCTTTCCTTAATTTTAAATACTTAAAAAAAGAGGAGAACTAATTTGGTTTTGCAGATGCTGAGAAATATGATCGCTAAATACATCCCGCTCCATATTTACCGTATCCTGTATGCTGCGTGGGTATCCTTTGGTGGAAGAATCAATCAATGGTTTTTTGGCGGTTCGGCGATTACCTGCCAGGTTTGCCATCATTCTTTCAGGAAATTTTTACCAGCTGGTTATCGTTACGGTATATTGTATGAAAAAAAAGTTATTGCAGGGGGGTACCGGGAAAATGCAACCTGCCCTTATTGCAGAAGCAGCGACCGCGAAAGATTGGTAACATGGTTCCTGCAAAAAAAGCAACTTTTGCAGCCCGGTATGCGGTTATTGCATATTGCACCGGAATGGAACCTGCAGCAGCATATCCGGAAAATGGAACTGGAATATTATGCGGCAGACTATAACAGTCCTTTGGCTGACATAAAAATGGATATTCAGCAAATTGAATTTGGCGACGGTTATTTCGATGCCATTATCTGTAACCATGTTTTAGAGCATGTACCCGATGATATGAAAGCCATGAAAGAACTGTTTCGGGTTTTGAAGCCCGGAGGATGGACTATTTTGCAGGTGCCGTTTTCAGGCATTATGGAAAAAACTTTTGAAGACAATTCTGTAAACACCTCTCAAAAACGCAAAATAATTTTTGGGCAACGCGATCATGTAAGGATCTATGGCCTCGACTATTCAGAGCGGCTTTCTTGCGCAGGTTTTATCGTACAAAAAGAAAAAATGGAAGAAAAACTGCTTCAATACTGGGTTGTAAACCCTGAAGAATATGTTTTCTTCTGTCAAAAAAAATGAGGAAGATGTACTGCTAAAGAGTTATTATACCTTATCGGTATACGGTTTCAAAGAAATACTCCAGTTTTTTCGGATCCAGCTTTCCATCGGTGCGCACACTGCTGCAAAGGTCGATACCAAATGGCTGAACGGTTTCTATAGCGTCTCTTACGTTCCCTGCATGAATACCTCCGGCTAAAAACACCGGCACTTTTGACTGCTCAACAATTTTCCGGCTATAGCTCCAGTTATGTGTGCGGCCCGTGCCTCCCAGTTCTTTGATGGCAGCTTTCGGGTTACCGCTATCGAGCAGCAATGCATCCACTTCCGCTGCAACCCGCAAGGCTTCTTCTACAGCATATTCATCCATTACATGAATTACCTGCACAATTTTTACAGAAGGGAGTTTTTCCCGGATAGCTGAATAACTCCCTTCCGAAAGGGCATCAACCAGCTGTATGGTGTTGGTATGTGTACGCAGGTGGTGATCGATAATTTGGTCCGCCGATGTTTCGCAGGTTAACAGGAAGCTGGATACAGGAGGCGGGATGGTTTGGGCAATTTCACGGATCCGTTCATCAGAAATGGTACCTGGTCCGCTGGGCATACGGGCAACCAAACCCAATGCAGCAGCGCCTGCCCGTATAGCGGTTTTCGCTTCTTCGACTGAACTGATACAACAGATTTTTATTTTGGGTAACATTTGACCGCTTTCACCACAATGTTACAGTATAAACGGGTATGCGTTTTATCTGAGTAGGCATCATTTTAATGAGATGTGGTTTTTTAAAAGAAAAAAGCTCCGATTGATGGAGCTTTTCAGTCGGGATGACTGTCCCGCTCTTGCGGGAGAACCAGCGGTCTCTTCGTCCCAAATCATGCTATGGCGTGACGCTACCGGGCTGATTTTATTTGATATCGCTAAGGTATCTTCCGGCGCCGCGTTTTTTGATTTTCTTTTCCAAAAAAAGGGCCTCTTTTCTGGATCCTATTCCGACACTCCAGACAAGTTCCCAAGGCTGTTCCTTTAAAGTATGGCCAGCGAGTTCGCAATTGTGTTCGTGAAAACGTTTTTGTAAATCATAGGTTTGACCTGTATAATATCTGCCGGTTTTCTGCTTTTTAATATGTATACATAATATTTCATGAAAAATTGGAAGGAACAGTAGCAAGTATAGAAAGAATTTTTAAAAAGAAAAAAGCTCCGATTAATGGAGCTTTTCAGTCGGGATGACTGGACTCGAACCAGCGGCCTCTTCGTCCCGAACGAAGCGCGCTACCGGGCTGCGCTACATCCCGAAAACCTCAGTTCAAGAGGTTATTGGATGGCAAAAATAAGGCTTTGCATAATTACCGGCTTTAGGCCTGATCAAAATTTTGTTGACGCTGAGTGGAGTTATCAGCCTGCCTTGTTCAAAGAATTTTATCTTATATTTTTTGGCTGGTATCCATCCGTCCCGTTTGCAGCTTATAAAAAATTGTTGTAAATCCTTTCGCTTTCATGATCATATACCGCCCCGTTTTCAAGGTTTTTACGCAAACGGAAAATAAAGGAGCTGCATATATATTGCGAACAGAGGTAAAACCGATGCGACCCGGTTGATATTCGGATATAACATTAAAATATCCTTTAATTATACCTGCAAAATATGATATTGCTGATCGGAAAAGTTAAATATGCTAATTTCTGTCCGAATTATCTGCCCGATTATTCAACCTAATTGATCGTACAGGCTTATGCAACTCAGAAAGAATTTTATTGTTGTGGCAATTGCATGCATCACTATGCCGGCTTATGGTAAAGCACATATTGGCGTTGTTTCAGATACTGCAGATAATCCTGCGGTACTGTTGCAGCAGGGGTTTTTTGTGAACAGTTCAAAACCTCCCAAAAAAACCGACTCACTGGGCAGAAAAAGCAACTCAAAAAAATATTTTCTTACGGTCCTGCCCGCATTTGGTTATACTTTACAAACAGGTTTCGCAGGATTGGTCAGTGCCAATATTGGGTATTATGCCGATAAAAGCCCGGAAGCCAAAATGTCAACAATTTCCACCAGCGTAACTTATTCTCAATACAATCAAATTATATTCCCCTTATTTGCAGACATCTGGTCAAAAGGCGGCAAGTATAATTTTATTTCGGACAACCGTTACATTTCATATCCTTCTGATATTTTTGGTTTGGGGGGTGCTACAGACCCCAATAAAGATCATACGATTGATTTTAAACAGATCAAGTTTCATCAAACATTATTACGGCAGATTAAAACCGATTTATATGCCGGTATTGGTTTTTATTATGACAGATTCTGGGATATAAAGGTGATTGAACCTCAAACAAGGTTGATTAACGTTTATCTGCAAAAAGAATTTGGTAACAGCCAGGTTGCCATTGGCCCCACATTCAGAATTTTATTTGATTCAAGAACCAATCAGCTGAATGCTGATAAAGGTTTTTATGCGAATGCGGTATTGCGGCAGAACTTTACAGAATTGGGAAGTGATGACGAATGGGCTTCTTTGCTGCTTGATGTGCGTAAATACATCAACTTCCCGCGCGGATCAAAAAACACATTGGCCTTATGGAGTTTTAACTGGCTTACACCTGCCGGAGACCCCAGTTACCTGCTATTACCAAGTACAGGCTGGGATGATCAGTATAACACAGGAAGAGGTTATATACAGAGCAGATTCAGAGGTAAGCAAATGATTTATTTTGAAACCGAGTACAGGTATCGTATCACATCCAATGGCTTATTGGGCGGTGTTGCTTTTTTTAATATAGAAAAGTTCATGGGGAACCTTAAACCCTATGACAACCTGCTTCCCGGATACGGTGCCGGAATCAGGATCAGGCTCAATAAAAAATCAGGCGCCAATCTTTGTCTTGATTACGGATTTGGAAACGGCGGCAGTCATGGATTATATGTTAACCTGGGTGAGGTATTCTGATGGGGTGTTGCAGTAAAAAATTTTTGATAGTGAACGTTAAAATTAAATGACCAGTTATATGAAAAGGCATTTCTTAATGATGATATTGTTTTCGTTCGGTTTGGCTGCCTGCAGCAAATCGAGCAATAAACAAACAGACTATCCGTATTTTCTGAATGTATATATTCAGAATGTTAAATATTCCACCAATTCAGTAGCCACATTCGGCGTGGCTAATCAGCAAGGCTGTGTAGCCAATAAATTGTATAACCTAACCAGCATAGGACAAATAAATGTTGATGCGTATTATCTCGATTGTTATATAAAGCACTATTCAAATAATGTTGATTTTTCTTCCACCAAACCGGGGTCACATAAAATTTTTGATGGAGGGACCCTGCTTGCCACAACCAACTGTAATTGTGATCTTGTTATTGGCCTGGTCGATAACAGTATTCCGAACCTGTTTAACAATACAATATTACAATCTGCCAATATAGTTAATAATGTTACTGCCATCAGTAAAAAAGACAGCACAGCAAATTTTTTTACGTATGAGGTTACAGGAAACTTTTCCTGTAATTTCAAAAACACAAATAATGCCATCATTCCTGTGGTGGGCAATTATGTAGTACCGTTAAAAGTGGCCAGGTAAAAAATCCTTTTTCTGTTGGGGATATGGAATTGACGAAGGTTATGTCCGAGAAATCAATCCAGCGTTTGTTTCAGGCTCTCTTAGCGAAGCCTTTTTTAAAATAATGTTTTCGAATTTTCTCCCTGAATCCGGTAAATGCTGGCAGGTGTTTTTTAAACCTGAAAAATATTTTCAGCAAAACAAACTGGAAACCTCGCAATTAAAAACCGGTTTCCCAGGCACCTGCAAAATAATTGCTTGAGCCAACTATCGGACTCGAACCGACGACCCTTTCATTACGAATGAAATGCTCTACCAGCTGAGCTAAGTTGGCTGGTATCCTAAAGTTAGGAAACGCGGTTATTGTTCGGGCGGTTTTGTCCGCCGGGTTTTCTCTTTCCTTTAAACCCATGGCCCCGGCCCCGGTTTCTTCCCGAATCGCCATGACCACCTCTCGGGTTGTATGCAGGAACGGCACCCAGTTCTTCAGGAACAACTGCTTTTGTTACGGTTTTACCGATCAGCTCCTCGATTCTTGCAAAACGCTGCTGTTCTTTTTCGATGATAAAAGTATAGGCAGTTCCGGTACTCGCTGCACGGGCTGTACGGCCGATACGGTGTACATAATCCTCCCCATCATTCGGCACATCGTAGTTGATCACGAGATCAATATCTTCCACGTCAATACCCCGGCTGAGGATATCGGTTGCCACCAGAATCCTTGTTTTGCGGTTGCGGAAATCGAGCAATACCTGTTCGCGGTGGTCCTGTTCAAGGTCGGAATGGATCTGGTCAACCGAAAGCCCGGCACGTTTCAGCTCATGCGCCAGTTGTTTTACACTGCTTTTTTTAGAACAGAAAACAATGACGCTCTGAAAATCACTTTTTTGAAGGATGCTTTTGATCAATGGGTTCTTTTGTGGCTCATAAACCACGAATGCTTCCTGCACGATCTGCTCGGGCGGTTTGGATACAGCGATATTGATCTCGAGCGGATGGTGCAGTATTTTCCTGGCCAGTTCCCTGATCTTTGGTGGCATGGTGGCAGAGAAAAGCAGGTTTTGTCTTTGTTTGGGCAAAAAGGAAATGATCTTCATGATATCATCATGAAAACCCATGTCCAGCATTCGGTCGGCCTCATCCAGTACCAGGTATTTTACACCCTGCATCTTTACATACCCATTATTCAGGTGGGCGATCATGCGGCCTGGCGTGCAGATCACCATATCCACACCGCTCGATAAAGCTTTTTTCTCAGTAGCAAAAGTGGCGCCATCGCTGCCGCCGTATACCGGGATGCTGCTTACATCGGTAAAATAAGAAAGCCCCTCCATTGCCTGGGCTATCTGTACCGCCAGCTCGCGGGTTGGAACGATGATCAGGGCATTCACAAGATGGGTATCGTGTGGTTCCGTAAGCAGCTTGTTTACGACAGGCAGTAAAAAAGCTGCCGTTTTACCCGTACCGGTTTGCGCCGAGGCGATAATGTCTTTTCCCTGTAATATCGGGGGGATCACCTGCTCCTGAACGGGAGTGGCGGTTTCATACCCCATGGAATCAATGCCGGAAAGCAGCCTTTCATCAAGGCCTAATTCTGTAAAATTCAAAATCTGCGAAAGTATTTATAAATGATATAGCTGTAAAGATAGTGCAATTGTGCGGCCTAAGGCCGGCCTTTACCCGGATGCTTAAAAGGCATCGAAAAAGCCCGAATATGGTTTTGACTTATTTTTAACCAAGTAAAGCACCCAATTCAGTTATTTTTGCGCCCTACCGGCAGAACTGCCATTAACTACCTGAGATGAAAAAATTAGTACTCGTATTACTGGGCCTGCCTGTATGCTACCTGGCTGTTTCCCAAAACATCAACATTCCCAAGATTGATCTGAGCAACCGCGCCGCGGATCATTTTATGATCCAGTATGGCGGCGATAGCTGGACGAACCGCCCCGACAGTGTCCGTACCGGAGGTTTCAGCCGCCATTTCAACTTCTATTTCATGCTGGATAAACCTTTTAAAACAAATCCTAAATTCAGCGTGGCTTATGGTATCGGTATCGGGAGCAGCAATATCTTTTTTAAGAATACCTATGTAGATATTAAAGCGCTGACACCAAGACTCCCTTTCACCAACCTCGACAGTTCCAATCACTACGATAAGTTCAAGGTTACCACCATTTATGCAGAGATCCCGGTTGAGCTCCGTTATTATAAAGATCCCGCCAATCCCGGTAAATCCTGGAAAGCGGCGCTTGGTGTAAAAGTGGGCACCCTGCTGAAATCTTATACCAAAGGCAAAAACCTCGTTACGAAGAGCGGGAGCAGTATTTTTGGCCCGGGTTATATCAGCAAGGAAAGCGATAAACGTTTCTTCAATGGAACCATGCTCGCTGTTACCGGCCGTGTAGGCTATGGTATTTTTTCGATTGATGCAGGATACCAGTTCAATGGTGTGCTGAAAGATGGTGTTGGCCCGAGCATGAATAAATTTTCGATCGGTATCACGCTGAGCGGATTATAAGATTTACAATTCAGTGAACCGGTTATTTAAAAACCGGGATAGGGTCGTGGGTAAGTTTTCTTACCCACGATTTTTTTTGAGGAGAGAATACCGGTCCCCTGCAGTATTCTGAGAGCCATTCATTTTCTCATAGTTATCTTTGCCGCTTAAACCAAAGGATCTTGATCGAAAAAAAGAAAGCGATACGGGCCGAAGAGCGAACGGTATTGGTGGGCGTGATACAAAAAGACCAGACCGAAGAACAGGTAACTGAATACCTCGATGAGCTTGCTTTTCTGGCAGAAACGGCCGGCGCTATTGCTGTAAAAAGATTTACGCAGAAACTGCCGCACCCCGACAGCCGTACGTTTGTGGGCAAGGGGAAGCTGGAGGAAATTAAAAATTATCTCTCGGGGAAAGATATCCGGCTCGTGATATTCGATGATGAACTGACAGGGTCACAGATCACCAATATCGAAAAAGAACTGGGCGTAAAAACAATCGACCGCAGTGATCTTATCCTCGATATTTTCGCCAGCCGCGCAAGAACGGCGCAGGCCAAAGTGCAGGTAGAGCTTGCCCAGTACCAATATCTTTTACCAAGATTAAAAGGGATGTGGAAACACCTCGAACGCCAGGGAGGCGGTATTGGCACGCGCGGACCGGGTGAAACAGAAATAGAAACCGACCGCCGTATTGTAAAGGATAAGATATCCCTTCTGCGCAAACGGTTGGCCGAGATCGATAAACAGTCCTTTACCCAGCGGAAAGAAAGAGGTGAACTGATCCGCGTGGCACTGGTTGGGTATACCAACGTGGGCAAGAGTACATTGATGAACCTGCTCAGCAAAAGTGAAGTGTTTGCCGAAAACAAACTCTTCGCCACGCTGGATACCACTACCCGGAAAGTGGTGTTCGAGAATACGCCTTTTTTATTGAGTGATACCGTCGGCTTTATCCGGAAGCTGCCCCATCACCTTGTGGAAAGCTTTAAAAGCACCCTCGATGAAGTACGTGAGGCCGATATCCTGTTGCATGTGGTGGATACTTCGCATCCGCAGTATGAAGACCAGATAGGTGTGGTGAATAAGACCCTGCAGGAATTAAAAGCCTTCGATAAACCCATACTCACCATTTTTAATAAGATGGACCTCTACCGTGAAAAGAATTTTGACCAGTGGCTGCCGGATAGCGTTGAAGAAGAGATCCTTCGTGAGCTGCGCGAAAAATGGGATCACGCCACAGAAGGCAACTGTGTGTTTGTATCAGCCAAAGAGCGGAATAATATTGATGCGCTCCGGGAACTCATTCTCAAAAAAGTGAGGGATATGTACCAGGTCCGCTACCCGTACCGTACCATTCATTTTTAATAAAAAAATTATTGGATTGCGGATAATGGATCAGCTGATGAATCCTTTGTAAGAAAGTTATTATTCGCGAATCCGTAAATCCGCCAATTCATGAATCATAATTCTCAATGAGTGCAAAGATCAACTGGTATAAAATAGCCGAGAGCGAAGCGGAGTTGCGCTGGCAGGAGAACGGGATGTGTCTTGTGCAGGCCGGAGATAAAACAGTTACAATAGCCCGCTACCAGGATAAGCTGTATGCGTTTGCCCATAAATGCCCGCATGCAAGTGGTATCATGGCCGATGGTTTTATCAATGCACTGGGCCAGGTGGCCTGCCCGATACACCGCTACCGTTTTGATATCCGCAACGGGCGCAATACAAGCGGGGAGGGATATTACATGAAAACCTACCTTGTGGAAAGACGGGTAGACGGTATCTATATCGGTTTGGAAAACAAAGGTTTTTGGCCTTCTTTTTAAAAAAACCTTTCAAATTTTGCCGGGAAACATTTTTCCTTATTTTTGCAACCCCGAAAGGGAAATTCCTCCTTAGCTCAGTTGGTTAGAGCATCTGACTGTTAATCAGAGGGTCTCTGGTTCAAGTCCAGAAGGGGGAGCAAAAGACCGGCTTTATGCTGGTCTTTTTTATTTTAACAGCGCTATGTCCTATTGGCAGAAGTTTACACACCCTGCCGGTACCACTTAATTATTCATTTTCTTTCAAAGCCGCAAATACCCGGTTTTTCACTGAGCTACTTCCATATTCCATTATTCCTCGTTTCTGTTCCCCGGGTTCAAAACCATCCTCTTTTTTTAAACACATAGATCATCCAGACAGGGATCAACAGCATAAGTGTTACGGCTATAAAAAAACCATTGCTGTCGTGGATATAAGGCAGCCTGTCAAAATTCATCCCGAAAATACCTCCGATCACCGTTGCGGGTGCGAGTAAACAGGTAACGATGGCCATCACTTTCATCACTTCATTCATGCGCAGGTTTACGTTATTGAGGTAAAGGTCCTGCAGGTTCATCATCATATCGCGGTAGTTTTCCGCAAGCTCGTTGGCCTGTACAATATGGTCATACACATCTTTAAAATATTTTACCGTCCGCTCCTGCAGCAAATCGCTGTCGGTGCGGATAAAACCATTCACCAGTTCCCTTACCGGGCTCACATTCCTTTTTAAAACGATCAGCTCTTTCCGGAGGTTATTGATCTCGGCAAGTACGCGGGTGTTGCTGCTGCGGATGATTTTTTCCTCTAACAGTTCAATATGCTCGCCCAGTTTTTCCATCACCACATAATAATGGTCAACGATCATATCAAGCAGTGCATAGCAGAGATAATCGGCACCACTGTTACGCAGTTTGGTATTTGCCACCCTGAGTTTATCACGCACCGTATCAAATACATCTCTTTCTGAATCTTCCTGGAATGACAATATAAAATCTTTACCCAATACCATACTGATCTGTTCCGTTTCCACCGCACCTGTACGGTCGTTGAAATACAGCATATTTAACAGGCAGAATAAAACAGGATCCACTTCGTCCATTTTAGGCCGCTGGCCAACACTCATGATATCTTCCTGTATCAAAGCATGCACCTGAAAATGGTTGCAGATGGCTTCCACATCCGCCTTACGGATACCATCGATATTGATCCACGATACATTGCCATTATCTTTTAAGGGAAAGCATTCTGAGATATGTTCGTATTTCTTTTCGCTGACTTCTGCAGCTGAGTAATCAAAAATATTGATGTGAATATGTGTGGGTTCTTCCCTTGCCTGTGTATCTGTTGGATTCACCACAAAAATATCACGTGTTCTACGGGTATTAAAAAGGGAGCGTACATTAAAATATTTCAGGTATTTATTCTGTGCCATAGCGGGAAGTTACAAAATCAATAACGGACCTTTTTTACTTTGATTAACCGGGACTGTTTGTTGCCCTTTTAAGAATTAGCCGTATGCGTCCAGTTAAAATGGTTAAAAAAGTTAAAGAATTTTATTGACGATTTACGATTGATGATTCACGAATAAAGGATTGCGTATTAAAAGCACGCTTATCCTCGGTTATTCAGCGCAAAGTTTTGCCGTGAAATATCCGATCATGCTCCACAATTCATAAAAAACTTATTCATTGTATTATTCCCTCAGGCTATCATCGTAACATTGCAGAAATGCCCATCCTGCCTGCTCCGCATATCAAAGCGCCTTTCTGGCAATTCAACGGCCACCTGCAAACCATTGTTCCAAGTCTTTTCCGGAAGATCGATTTTGCTTATCATACCCGTGAACGGCTCGATCTGCCGGATGGTGATTTTGTTGACCTTGACTGGCATTTTGCAAACCCGGAAAAAAAGAAACTGGTGATCATCACGCATGGGTTGGAAGGTGATTCGCACCGGCATTATGTACTGGGCATGGCGAAAATTTTTGCGGAGAACGGATGGGATGCGCTCGGGTGGAACTGCCGTAGCTGCAGTGGCGAGATCAACCGGTTGCTTAGATTTTATCACCATGGTGATGCAAACGATCTTCGTTTTATAATACAGCATGGAATTGAAAAATATGGCTATGAACATATCGTACTCGTTGGCTTCAGCATGGGGGGCAGCCTCAGTTTACGCGCAGTGGCAGAATTCCCGGACGAGGTTCCTGAAGCTGTAAAAAAAGTGGTGGGCTTTTCTGTTCCCTGCGACCTGTTAAGCAGTGTAAAAATGCTTGAACAGGGTTTTAATACCGTATATGAAAAACGCTTTCTGCGGAAACTGGGTGAGAAAATCCGTGCCAAAGAAAAAATATTTCCCGGCCAGATCAGCGCGCAGGGCTATGAACAGATCAAACACTTTATCGAATTTGATAACCGGTATTCTGCACCCCTGCATGGCTTTCGGGACGCCTATGATTTTTATACCAAAGCCAGTGTAAAACCGTTGTTGCCGCAATTAAAGATCCCTTCGCTACTGGTACAGGCAAAGAACGACAGCTTTCTTACCCCGGAATGTTTTTGCGAGGAGATTGCAGAAACAAATCCATTTCTTTTTCTTTTATTAACAGACCATGGCGGGCATTGCGGTTTTATGGAAGCCGGAAGCCAGTTTACCTGGGCAGAAAAAAAAGCGCTCGGGTGGGCAAATGCTTAATCAATTGTACGCTGCATCGCAGCAAGCACCAGCCTGATCTCACCATAACTGATAGTATCAGGCAGTTGATCTTTTAATACACGAAGACTTTGTTCCCCGTATGTTGTGATGGCGGTTTTGATCAGTTCCTGTTTGGCTTCACTCACCAGTTCATTCAGGTCCAGTTCGCCGGTCCCGATAAACCAGGCAAGGTGCCCTTCAATTGTATTGGTTGCAAAACCTCTTTGTGATGCGATCTCATCTATCGACATGCCTGACCGGTACATTTCATAACTCTGCCTCTTGGTTTCTGTTTCCCTTTCGCGGGTAACCGTTTTTCTTTGTCTCTCTTTTCTGGCCGTGCCCGCCTGTTTTAATTCTATTCTTGAATCCAGTGAATGGTCATTACAGTAATCCTGAATTTTTTCAAGAAACAGCTCTCCATACTTTTCCGTTTTATAGGCACCAAAGCCCGACATCAATGAGATTTCTTTTTTTGTGAAGGGCAGATAAGTGGCAAGATCCAGCAGGCTGCTATCGCTGAGAATGATATATGCCGGAACGTTGTCTTCATGTGCAATACGGTTGCGCAGCTTTTTCAGTTCTTCAAACAGTTCCTTTTCATAACTATGCTGCTGATAGATCACCGGCTCTTTTATTGCCACAACCTGCATGGGCGGCGAAAGAAATACTTTCTCTCCTTTGAATAAAACCGGTTGACTTTTCCCTGTGAGTTTTAGTATGGGATATACACCACCGCTTTGTTCGAGGTAACCATAATACTGCAGTTCTTTACAATAGTGTTTCCAGGTTTCTTTGGGTGTATCTTTCCCGATACCATATACCGACAACTGTTTGTGTTCTTCTTTTATTTTAGCTTGGTTACTTCCGCATAGCACATCCGCCACATAACCCGTACCAAAGGATTGGTTTAACCGGTATACGGTACTGAGAATTTTCTGGGCAAGGATGGTACAGTCTTCCAGTTCAGCTTTGCTCAAACAATTGTCGCAGTTGCCGCAATGATCGGCTGCATTTTCCCCGAAATAATTGAGCAGGTATTTTCTGCGGCAGTTTTTGGTTTCGCAGAACTGCACCATCTGGTCCAGTTTTTTCAGCAGGATAGCAGTTTGTTCGGGATTGTTCTCTACCTGTGCAAAGCTTTTCAGTTTCACTACATCGCCGGCTCCATAAAAAAGAATGGTTTCGCCGGGCAGGCCATCTCTTCCCGCTCTGCCGGTTTCCTGGTAATAGCCTTCGATATTTTTGGGAAGATCAGCATGCATCACAAAACGTACATTGCTTTTATTGATGCCCATCCCGAAGGCAATGGTGGCCACCATCACTTTGATATCATCTTTCAGGAAAAGGTCCTGCCGCTCATCATGTATGGTTTTATCGAGCCCTGCATGATAGGCTTCCACCAAAAAACCCCCCGCTTTCAGATCTGCTGCAAGATTTTCTGTGGCAACACGGCTGAGGCAATAGATAATACCGCTGTCCTCTTTATGATCGTCCAGGTAAGATACGATTGCATCATAATAATTTTTCTTGGGCCTTACTGTGTACGAAAGATTGGGGCGGTTAAAGCTGTTTTCAAAAACGCGGTAATCTGCAACAGCCAGCTGCTGAATAATATCTTTCCGTGTAATTGCATCAGCCGTTGCGGTCAATGCGATCAATGGTGTTTGCGGGAACTCTTTTTTCAAGTTGCGCAATACCCGGTACTCGGGCCTGAAATCATGCCCCCACTGGCTGATGCAATGCGCTTCATCAATCGCGAACAACGAAACAGTTACATGCTCTCTGAGGTATTGCAGAAAAGAGGTTTCTCCGCCAACCAACCGCTCTGGCGCAATATATAACAGCTTCAATTCACCATTCCGCAGCTGCTGAAGGATGAACGATTGCTCGCCGCTGCTTTGTGTACTGTTGAGAAAAGCCGCTTTCACGCCCGACAGTAATAAAGCATCCACCTGGTCTTTCATCAATGCGATCAAGGGGCTAACCACGATCGCAACGCCGGGTAAACAAAGTGCAGGTACCTGGTAACAGATACTTTTTCCGCCGCCGGTAGGCATCAGTACAATTGCATCTTTCCTTTCCAGCAATTGCTGAATGATGGCTTCCTGGTTATGCCGGAAACTATCGTATCCGAATACGGAACTCAGTATCTCTGAAGGATCGGCGATGGGGGAGGGCAACTGCATAACGAACTGCAAGATAAGCGCACTGGATTTTTGGGGGGACAGTATTTATTCGCAAAAAAACGGGGATTTTCCCCTTTTCATTTGATGGGTATTTGTTTTATTTTACAATCGAATCCTGAATAATCCGTTCAACCTTGCACTTACGATAAAAATTCAGGTGTCCTTTGAAAAACAATTTGTTTGATTCAGCCCCCATACTGAATTCAGCAGCATGATTCAACCTTTATAAAAATGGCTTCCGAATGGAAGCCGTTTTATTTTCAATTACTGAAGTTCTCTTATCCAGATATTCCGGTAACTCATCGGGTTACCGCCATCCTTTCCATGGTCCTGTAAAACCAGCGGCTCTTTACTGCCATGGGCTTCATATTTCGGCGTGCCAATCCATTCCGTATGACCCATAATGGTTACATTGTTCTGCACAAGCACCCCGTTGTGAAATACGGTGATCCTTGCAGGTGATTGCAGTTTCCCATCCGAATAAAAAACCGGTGCAGTAAAAACCACATCATACGACTGCCATTCACCGGGTTTGCGGCTGGCATTCACCAGCGGGATATGCTGTTTGTAAATACTGCCCGCCTGTCCGTTTACGTAAGTGGGGTTGTTGTAAGAATCGAGCACCTGTAATTCGTAACGTCCCATAAAAAAGATACCGCTGTTGCCGCGCGACTGACTCTCGCCTGCAATAGCAGCGGGTTCACGCCATTCGATATGCAACTGGCAATTACCGAATGCCTGTTTGGTGGCAATATTACCCGATCCTTTTACCACGGTTAATGCACCGTCTTTGTCGATCTGCCAGCCAGGCTCACCACCCGTCTCTTTTTTCCATTGAGAAACATCTTTGCCATTGTAAAGAATGATGGCATCCGATGGCGCATCACCATTGTTTTTACCGGGTGTAACCATTGCAGGAACCGGCTCCCATATTTCGGTTTTTGCAGCCTCTTTTACCAGGCTGTCCATGTTCATCTTTCGCTGGGCGAAACTGTTTGCTGTGAGCAGTATGGCTGCACTGACAAGTATCGTTGTTTTCATATAACGAATGTAATCATTAAAGAGAAAAGAGTTCATTTCGGTATTGCGGATTATGGATTGGCAGATTATCGAATTGAATACTCAACACTGCCCACTCTTCATTCACCTTTTCACCACAGAGGCACAAAGTGCTCAGAGGTTCACGGAGTTGGTTAAAAGGGTTAAAGATGTTAAAGGAGTTGATATCGTATAGATTACTTTTAATTTTTAACTCCTAACTTCTAACTCTTATATCGCCGGCTTGATACGGGTTGGAAGTTTTTTTACCCGGGCCGGTACTTCACCGCCATCGCCGGGAAAATCTTCGGCCTGTAATTCGATGCGGCGTGTAATATCATTGAGAGAAGTGAGGCGTTGCACCGTATAAGGTATCGTATCGAGGCCGGAAACAAATTTGAGGATATAGGTATAGATACCGATCAGGTTGCCCGCCAGCAGGGCCGGACCGGTTCCTGATTGTGTTATAAGCAAAGAGATACCGATCACCACCATCACCATCAGTTCCATGATCCCGAAATTCCAGGCTTCCTGGTCGCTGATGCGGATCTGCCAGTGACGGAGATTATTAAAGTGATCGGAGATAAGGTGCCTGTTACCCGATGCAATGATATCCACCTGGTGTTCGAGCTCATCATTTTTTCGGCGGTTCAGTTTTTTCATCCGCTTGCCATATACATAACTGATAGCCATTACAGGTAAGAGGATCGCAAGACAGAGCAATACCACGGAACGATCGTAGAAATACAGGAGTATGATCGATCCGAACAGGTTGTACAATGCTTCTATCACATATACGAGATCGAATTCGAGGAAATCAACAAACTCACGTGCAAGTGTTGAATGTGCACTGAGTTTGGATACATCCGACTGCTCGATCCTCCGCGAAAGAAACCGGGTTACCAATGATGTATAGATCGCAGAATAGGTTCTGGTATCATAGCGGTGCCGCAATGTTCCGATGATGATCCATGCAAAGTGCACGGCAGAAAGAATGATGAGCCCACGGTAGCTTCCCTTCATCAGGTCGTTCACGGCTTCACCCAGAAAAAACGGGCGCAGCAAAGAACCCAGCATCTCCAAGGAAAACAACAGGTAGGTGAGCACCAGTTGTCCACGGTGTTTCATCATCAGTTTCCGCAATATCTCAAAACGCGACATAGTGTCTCCTTTTCTTATGAAGCAAATCGATCCCTATCCTGTGATACAGTTCTGAAATCAAATGGGTTGTAAGTAAGACTTTGTATCAGCCGGTACGTTTAAGGCCTTGCGGCTTTTTCACGTTCCGTTACCGAATTGCCTGGTTTTCCTTTTACCAGGCCCCGGCAACCGGGTGCACCGCAGCGGCAGTGAAAGGGCTCCATATTTTCATCCAGGAAGGATGCGTAGTCGAGGGTTAGTTCCTGCCCCGGAAGAATCTCTGCGATAGCGATCACGTTTAATCCGTCGTAGGCAGTATTGGGTTGGCAACTATGGTTCTGCGGAGCCCATCCGGCCGGGTCATCGTCCCAAAGCAAAAATACTTCATCGCTGACTGGATAAGCGTATCTCCGAAAGGTTAAATTTTCCTTATCAGACCAATGGGTTTCTACATGCCGACGGGTAATGATGCGTTGCGAACGGCCTTCGCCATTGAAAATCAATTCGCCACAGGCGATGGGGCGGGTGGCATAAATACCATATCCCGCTATGGCATTGCCTTTTAATATATATTTTTTCTGCATCCGTTCGTGGCGGGCCATGCCTTCGGCGATAATATGGCGGAGAAAACCCTCCTGGCCAATGCCATCGTACTGCAAAATATGGTCGGCCGATCCTTCATACCCCTTGCTGTAAAAAACCGAACAGGTAAAATTGATCTCGAGAAAATAAAGTTCGCCTGCCTGATTCATCCTGAAATCGAGCCTTGCATATCCCTTCCCGTTAAAGCCTTTAAAAATGGCTTCGGCAGCTTCCGTCAATTGTTTTCTGATAACAGGGTCGGTGCAGGGGATATTGGCATCGGGATGGAGTTCGGATGTTTTGAGCGAATAGGTTTTAAATGCAAAGCCTTCCGGGAAAATATATTCCACCGGTTGAAAAACAGTGGCGGTTTCTCCGTCGGCATTGGCAGCAAGCAGCACGGTAAATTCCCTTCCGGCGATATATTCTTCTGCAAGCAGTTGCGGGTATTCGGGTAAACTGGCTTTTACTTTTGCAATCAATTCGTTTTTATTATGCACCAGCGATTGTGCATCCACCCCCAGGCTATCGCCTGCTTTCGCCGGTTTGATAAAAAGCGGGAACTGCAGTTGCGATACTGCTGTTTCAATATCTTCTTCTGATCCGATCAATACATAGGCCGGCGTTTTTATTCCTGCACAATAAGCAACATATTTCATCAGTTCTTTTGGCGGATCGTATAAAAGTGCTGTAGGGCCGGTGTACGGCAGGTTAAGCAGATCGAGAGAATGGATCACATCAATAGAGGGCACTTCCCATTCAAGGTAACCCTCGCAGAGGTTTACAAAAATATCATAGCCTTTGTGCTGTAGTTTTTTGAGTTGCTGATAGGTAGTGAGTTTATTGAGAAATACATGATCCACTTCCGCACCGGGCAGTAATGGAGCAAGATCGCGCGGGGGATCGTAATACTGGTAATCCACTGCCGTAGTGGAATAATCGGGTTGCAGCACACATAGTTTTAATTTTCCGGCCACGGGATTCAATTCATTTTATGGGATCTTTTACGAAGAACGGCATCGTTGAGGATAGCAACGATTGCTTCTGCGAAAGATACGTTGCTGAAACGTAAGATCGCACCGATGGAAGTGAAATTCTCATCTTCACTGATACCGCATTGTGCATTTACTTCGAGCACATACAATGCACCGGTAGCACCATCCTGCCGGATATCCACCCGGGTGTATCCTGTTCCGTCAACTGCTTTGTATGCATCCATACTGATCTGCTGCAAAGCAGCGTGAAGAGATGGATCGGGTAAAGCGTATTCATAAAAATTATCTTCCTGCGGCATGGGGCTTTCCTCTTCATAGATTTCCCAGAGCCGGTCGAAGGATAAAAATTTTTCTGTTTCGGAAAGGGAATGATGAAATACCCTTTCAACCGGGGTGAGTACACGGCAATGACCAGGGTTACCTGCCGAGCCAATGACCATAGTGGTGTATTCAGGGCCTTTGATAAATTTTTCCGCAACAATACCATCTGCTGCCAGGTTCCATCCGCGATAGCCTTCAAACATTTTTTGTACCTGCTCATTCAATTCATCGGTCGTATGTACTACGTTTTTAACACCCACACCCATGCTGCCACCGGAAACGGCTGGTTTTACGATCACGGGTTTACCGAGTGCTTCGAATACCTGAGAAAGATCCTGTTCGGGAGAAGTGATGGCGACCCAGGGTGCATTGGGAACACCGGCTTTATCAAAAGCCTTTTTCATGGGTATTTTGGAAGTGGTGATGTTATAAAAGTACTCATCGGCACCGGTATATACCAGTCCGGTTTCTTCGAGCAAACGAACTACAGAAATACCCGGTGTCCCATTTACTTCATCCCCGTCGCAGAGGTTCAGCACAACAGGAAAAACGGTTCCCGTTTCTTTTTCGAGAAGAATGAAGCCGATCTTCTCCGCGTAATCATTTAAGGTAACCGGCTGCCATTGCCAGTTGATCTGCAGTTCTGCAAAAACCCTTGTATACTCTTCGATGCTTTGTGAAAAATCGTAGTAATAATCAATATTGGCATCGTTGGTAACGAGAGAAGGAGCGAGCACCCAGACTTTCATTTTATCCGGCAGACCGTGTAAACGCCAATTATCCTTCATGCCGTGCAGCCTTCTTTTGCAATTGTTCCTGTATAAAACCTGTAAGGCGGTAACGGGAGGCTTGTTCTGCAGTTAAAAAATCAGCGCCCTGTATGGTTTGTAAACAGGCTGCTGTGCCACAGTAACAGTGAAAGGGTTGCGCCATCTGCCATTCGGTGGAGGGGTAGAAAAAAGTAAATTCATCGCCCGGTTCAATTTTTTTCAAAGCGATAAAATGCATGCTGGCCGTATCAAAAAAAACATTCGGGTCGCAGCTATGGTTAACATACTGCAGGAAATCGGGGGAGAGTGTGATGTGTTTGTCAACCCCGGTTTGTACAGTAAGATACGTAGGTGTTGCCAGTGTTTTCTCTGCATTGAATTCACAGATCAGATCACCTGCATCAAAAAAATGAACCGAATGAAGCGAATGTTCTCCTGTAAGCCGGTTTTGCATCACTTCGGCAAAACCATGTTTGCTTACCATTTTGTAAGCCGTTGTAAGTGCTGCCATCATAAGCTATGAATTAGAATGGGCCAATAAGTTTAAAATTCTATAAAATATAGATGGGGCCTGTATTACAGCCGGTATTAATAGTTCACATTTATAGTAGAATTATCAACAATCCCTTGTCCGTTTGTTACCTGCAGGTAAAACCATCGTTTAAAAACGGGTTAAAAAAACCGTTTTTAAACGATTGCCTGGTATGGGCTTTCTCGATATTTTGTTGCTTATTTATAAACAGCTCAAAACAATCGTATGGAAACAAAAAAGATAAAAGTGATGATCGCAGATGATCATTCTCTTTTCCGGGATGGATTAAAACAGTTGCTGCGCATGCATAGCGGTATTGAAATTACCGGCGAGGCAGTGAATGGGCATGACCTTCTAAAAAAACTTGCTGAAACCCCCGCCGATGTAATCCTTACAGATATTCAGATGCCGGTAATGGACGGGGCTGCACTTACCCGGGAAGTGATACGCCGCAAAATGGGCAGTCGTGTACTGGCTTTATCCACCCTGCAGAGAGAAGAGCCCATTTTAAAAATGCTGGAAGCTGGTGCACTGGGGTACGTATCAAAAACTGCCGATGGCGAAGAGATCATTGAAGCCATTCATACTGTGTACCGCAGTAAGCCTTATTTCTGTAAAACGATCACCGAAATGCTTACCGGTATTGTTGCCCGCAGTTACCAGCCACCGGTTAACCCCGAATACAGTTTATCTGAAAAAGAAAAAGAGATCATGCGGCTGATATGCCAGGAGCGGACAAGCAAGGAGATAGCCGACAGGTTGCATTTGAGTAAAAGAACCGTGGAAGGCTATCGAACAAGGATCATGGATAAGATCAGTGCAAAAAGTGTGGCGGGGGTGATACGGTATGCGATGGAGAAGGGTGTGTACCGGAAACCGGTTGACTCACCCCAACCCCTCTCTGCTCCGCAAAGAGGGGTTTAATGTGAATAGCGCCTCGCGGCGCTATTCACATTGGTATGATCAATTCCCGGCTTTCATTAAAACTCGCAAGAAATATTGCTATCAATACCCCCAGCTTTTCATAACACGCAAATCCTCTTTGGCGCAATCGAGCGGGGTTTTACCCTGGTACGATTCCTGCTCGATAATAAAATGGTAAGTACCGCCCGATTTTTTTCCGAGGTCGGTAATGGCTTTTGTATTGGCAACGCCTGTTCCTAAAATGGTGCTTTCATAACCTTCGCCCATTTCGCCCTTGGCGGATTTGATTTCATCTTTTACATGCAGGGATACAAAACGGCCCGGGTGTTTTTTTACGATCTCATAAGCATTTGCACCGGTGCCGTAAAGGTTACCCATATCCAGTTGCTGCGCAACCAGGCCTGGATCGGTATTATCAAGAATGATATCATACACGTTTTTTCCATTCAGTTGCTGCGTGAATTCAAAATTGTGGTTATGGTAACCAAAACGCATGCCTGATTTTTTACAGAGTTCCCCGCTTTTATTGAACACTTCCATATAACGGAGCATATCATCATAGGTTTTGCGCAAACTCTCATCGAGCCAGGGACTGATCACGAGTTCCTGTCCCGCAACAGCGGCATCTTCCACGGTGTATTTCCAGCTGTCGCTGAATTCTTTTTTGGCAGCATCCCAATGGTCCTTGCCCATTACGGTATGGCCGCTTAGCATTTTCAGCCCGTTATCTTCCAGGATTTTTTTAAACTCCTTGGCAGAATAACCATAAAACTTCCGGTTTACATAATTGGCATGTTCCACATACTGGTAACCCATCCCTGACAATGCCTTTAAAGTACCTAGGGGGTCCTTCCGCATATCGTCGCGAACGGAGTACAGCTGGATGCCGGTTATGTGT
>SAIX01000089.1 GCA_004028765.1 Chitinophagaceae bacterium
ATGGTGAGTACCACCGTAATTGAAGTAGGGGTGAATGTTCCAAATGCCAGTGTAATGGTGATTGAAAGCGCCGAAAAATTCGGGCTATCCCAACTTCACCAGCTCAGAGGCAGGGTAGGCCGCGGCAGCGAAAAGAGTTTTTGCATTTTATTAACGGGCAGCAAAGCAAGCAAAGAAGCCCGTGAACGTATCAAGATCATGTGCGCCACCAACGACGGGTTCCTGATTGCCGAAAAAGACCTGGAACTGCGCGGCCCCGGCGATATTGAAGGTACAAGACAAAGCGGTGCACTGAACTTTAAACTTGCGAGCATTGTTAATGACCGTGATTTACTCGAGAAAGCAAGAGAAGCCGCAGAGAAACTGGTGGAAGAAGATGTGGAACTGAAGATGGCAAAGAATTTGCAGTTAAAAAACTTCCTGCAGTCGCAAAAAAGCAGGCATGGCTGGAGCAAAATATCCTGATACCGGTTGTGAAAGCCCTGCAAAAACAAACGGCTTTCGGTGGATGAACGTATATAAGTTGTAACTTTTAAAAAATTGCGGTTTGGGATTACGGAAAACGATAGGATGGGCGATTGCTTTACTGCTTTATACAAATGCCTTCTCACAGGGCTATCTGGAATTTGTGGAGAACAAGGGGCAGTGGGATAAAAAGATCCTTTTTAAAGGAGACATGACCACGGGCTCTTTTCTTTTGCAGCCCAATGGTTACCGGGTGCTCTTGTACAATAAAGATGACCTTGCCGCCCGGGGCGCAGCCATGCACCCGCATACTGAAAATACTTCCGGTACCATTCTGCAATCTGTTGGGAAAGGCGAAAACCTGAAACCTGTTGGTGAGGGAAATGGCGGTACAAACAGCAACAATGCGAGCGGAACGCTGCGCGGGCATATCTATGAAATGCGTTTTCTCAATGCCAATCCGAAACCGCGCATCAGTCCTGAAAAACCCATCGCCAGTGTCTCCAATTATTTTATCGGGAACGACTCCACCAAATGGGCTTCCAACTGCAAAAATTATACAGCCATCACTTATCAGGAAATCTATCCGAATATCGATGTGCGGTATTATACGGCCAATGGTGTACTGAAATATGATTTTATTGTAAAGCCCGGCGGTAATGTGGCCGATATCGCGATGTATTTTGACGGGGCAGATAATATCCGCACAAAAGAAGGGACGCTTCGCATCAAAACATCTGTGGATGAAGTGGTGGAGATGGCACCTTATACTTACCAGCTTACGGATAAAGGCAGAACGGAAATTCCCTGTAATTATGAAGTGAAAGGGAATATCGTACAATTCAGGCTCAATGGTTCTTATTCACGTAATGCTACACTTGTCATCGATCCTTCGGTGATCTTCTCCACTTTTACAGGCAGCCGTGCCGATAACTGGGGATACACCGCCACCTACGATGCGGGTGGTAATTTTTATGCGGGTGGAATTGTATTCGGTGTTCCTGCCAACGGGTTCCCGGTAAGCAATGGTGCGTTTCAGCAAACCTACAGTGGTGGAAATACTTCCACAGGTGAGCCCGGTGGTTTTGATATTGCGATCATTAAATTTGATCCTTCGGGCGCAAAGCGTTTATACGCAACTTATATCGGTGGTTCGGGAGGTAATGAACAGCCGCACAGTCTTGTGGTGGATAATGCAGGCAATCTTGTACTGGCGGGAAGAAGTACCTCGCAGGATTATCCGGTGAAAGGGGCATTGAAAACTTATGGCCCTTTAAATGGTGGCTGGGATATCGTGGTTACCAAACTGAATGCCACAGGTACAGACCTGATCGGCTCGGTACGTATCGGCGGGTCGGGGGATGATGGTGTGAACATCAAACACAAATATTCTTCAGCAGGTGCAGAATCGATCGACAGGAACTATGGCGATGATGCACGCAGTGAAGTGATACTGGATGGGGCAGGTAATATTTATTTCTCATCCTGTACCCAATCCGTAAATTTTCCAACTACGGCCATTTCCGGACAAACAGGTTTGGGTGGCGCCAATGCAAAGGGCAGGTCGCAGGATGCAGTGATCCTGAAACTTACGCCGGATCTGTCCTCCGTTCTTTTTAGTATCATCATCGGTGGGAATGATGATGATGCTGCATTTGTACTGGCATTGAACCCGCTGAACGGGCATTTATTTGTGGCAGGTGCAACCGCCAGCGCTAATTTTCCGGGTAATAAAGCCGGTGTGAAATATCCTACTTTCCAGGGAGGGATCTGTGATGGATTTGTGATTGAATATGACAATGACGGGACCTTCATACGGGATGGATTTTTTGGTACATCCGGAACCGATGTGATCTATGGCATCCAGTTCGATAAATTTGGATTCCCGTATATCTCCGGAACTACAACAGGCAACTGGCCGGTGGTGAATGCCGCTTTCAGCCAGGTTGGCGGTAAACAGTTCATCGCAAAGCTGCAGCCCGACCTGTCAGATTTTGTGTACTCAACGGTTTTTGGTTCCGGTCTCGCCACACCGAATATTTCGCCAACTGCATTCCTGGTAGACAGGTGCGAGAATGTATATGTATCGGGCTGGGGCGGAACTGCAAATACCGGGGATGGTTTTCCGAGTGCAGGTACGAATGGGCTGAGTGTTACACCCGACGCCTACCAGAAAACCACCGACAATTCTGATTTTTATTTTTTCGTGCTTGCTAAAAATGCGCAATCCCAATTGTATGGAAGTTTCTTCGGTCAGGCAGGTGGTTATGGCGAGCATGTGGATGGGGGTACCAGCCGCTTCGACCGCAATGGTGTGATCTACCAATCCATCTGTGCCAACTGCAGTGCACAAAAACCAACATTCCCTACCACGCCGGGTGTATGGTCGCAAACAAATGGTGCAACCGATTGTAACCTCGCTGCTGTGAAAATTGCCTTTAACCTGGCTGGCATAGGTGCCGGCATCCGTTCCAGCATTAATGGACAGATCAGGGATACATCCGGTTGTGTACCCTTAACGGTTGATTTTACGGATACCCTTGCAATGGGAAAAAAATATATCTGGGACTTTAACGATGGAAGTGCCCAGCAAACCACCACAGTGCCAACGGTATCGCATACGTTTAATACCATTGGTTTCTACAGGGTGCAACTGGTATCGGTTGACTCAAGCAGCTGTAATATCACTGATACAACTTATATCACGATGCGGGTACGCAACGACCAGGCAAATCTTGCATTTACCTCGCAAAAATTACCGCCCTGTACTTCGCTTGCGTATCAGTTTAATAACACCAGCACAGCAACCAAGCCCTTCAGCAATACGAGTTTCTTGTGGAATTTCGGGGATGGTACCACGCAACTGGCCGGTACCGGAATTGTAAACCATACCTATGCTGCAGCAGGTACCTATACTGTTTCGCTGATACTGGTAGATACTTCTTATTGTAATGAGCAAGACAGTGTTGTAAAAACGATCCGCATTGCCACCAACCTGAAAGCACAATTCAGCACACCTGCAGCGGGCTGCGCACCTTATACTGCTTCTTTTACGAATACTTCTTCCGGCGGTACTTCTTTTGTATGGGATTTTGGCGACGGAGGTACTTCCACTTTACCTGAACCACAACATCTCTATGCACAAACAGGCAGTTACCAGGTAAGGTTAATTGCCAATGATCCCGCTACCTGTAACCTCACGGATACTTCTGCATATTTTACCATTACTGTAAGCGGTAAACCCAGTTCTTTATTTACATATTCTCCGCAACCAACGCAACCCAATACGCCCGTAAGTTTCCTGAACAGTTCTGCAAGTGCCACCCGTTACAAATGGATTTTTGGAGATGGTGATACGCTGAATACAGTACGGATCGATACAGCAGTAAGTCATTTATACAATGCCACCGGAACATATAATACCTGTCTTGTTGCGTATAACAATTCCGGTTGCAGCGATACATCCTGTCAATCCATCAGTGTTACCATCAGCAGTATCCTTGATGTGCCCAATGCGTTTACGCCGAATGGTGACGGGATCAATGATAAGATTTTTGTAAAGGGATTTGGAATCGCACAAATGACCTGGACCATTTACAACCGTTGGGGGCAGGTGGTTTACCGCGGCACCGATTCGAATGAAGGATGGGATGGTACCAGCAACGGTAGGGCACAGCCGCAGGATGTGTATCATTATACGCTGGTAGTGGAATTCAGTAACAAAGAGCATGTAACCAAAAAAGGTGATATAACTTTATTGCGATGAGGAGAAAGCTGATCATATCCGTGTTTGTATTGCTCGCCTTTGGGGGCTGGGAACAAATATGTGCGCAGGACCTGCATTTTTCCCAATATTTCAATTCGCCCCTGCTTGTGAACCCGGCCAACACAGGATTCAATCCAGATTACGATTATCGTGTGGGTGGAAATTACCGTAACCAGTGGGCCAATCTTGGCAGCGCTTATAAAACCATGAGTGCCTGGGGAGATACCAAATTGTTTGCCAATCGTTTTGAAGATGGGTGGATGGGTGTTGGATTTTCCTTGCTGAAAGATGCTGCGGGGAGCGGGAGCCTTACTTCAACCGGTGCTTATGCAACGATGGCCTGGCACCAGATGCTGGGATACAACAGTTTGCTGAGTGGTGGCTTTGGTATTGGCTTTATGAGCAAACGGATCGATATCAGTAAACTCAGTTTCGATAACCAATGGAATGGAAAATTCTTTGATATCACTATTCCATCCAACGAACCCTTTGCTTATAGCCAAACCACCTATCTCGATTTACAGATGGGATTGAACTACGCTTATTTCGCTTCGGATAAAGTATATTTCAATGCAGGGGTAAGTGTGATGCATGTGAATATGCCAAGCGAAAGTTTTTTTGATGCCAGTGTTTCCAATAATAAAGTGCTGAGAAGGTATACAGCTTTTGTAAACAGCAACATCAAAGTACAGGATGTATGGATCGTGAACCCGAATATCTATGTCAGTAAAATGGGCAATGCATGGGAAACGGTGCTGGGCTGTAATGCCAACCGCGATCTCAGCGGCGATGGCACCAACCAGTTGGTGCTTGGCTTATACTATCGTTATAATGATGCATTGATACCAATGATCGGTTACCAGGTGAATGATCTTAAGATCACGGTGAATTATGATGCCACCACCACCAACCTTAGCGGATTTAACGGCACCCTCGGCGCTTATGAATTATCGATTGTGAAAAGCGGGATATTCCCTTCCAGTGCCGGCAGGGCGGTGAAATGCCCAACAGTCAGGTTTTAAATAATACAAAGAGGCGGCCATACTTTACAGGCCACCTCTTTTCTTATCAGCGTTGCGGGTCTCTATACTTTCCGGATCCCTTCGCCATCATTGCGGATGGTGAAATCATCTTCCTTAAAATATTTCCGGTATTTTTCATAAGTGGCTTTGGGCTGTTTGTTGCCATCGATAAACAGGTCCCCGTCTTTGAATTGTATCTTATATGCTTTTTTCTTGTCGATCAATCCTTCTTTTTCCATTTCATTCAATCCCTCTTTCATCAGGCCGATCTGTTCTCTGGCTTTTTCAATTCCTTTTCTCGCAGCCTGCATACTTTTTTCAATCACTTCCTGCATGCCTTCGAGGTTGATCTTTGATTCAAGCTTTGCCGCTTCCAGTTGTTTTTTTACCTCTGCCATTTCTGCCCGCATTTTTTCCTTGCTGATCTGTTTCGACTCCAGGTCAACTTCTTTCAACGCTTTTGAAATTTCACGGCTGGTGGCCGACCAGTCAACCGATTTCAATGCATCACTCACTTCTTTTGCAATGGCCGAATAATCCACTTTCTTCAATTCTTCCATTGCCTGTTTCAGTTCCAGGTCTACTTTTTTCGGTATCTCCACTTTCAGGTTTTTGTCGATTTTGTCCATAGCTCTATCGATCTCTTTCATGGCATCGTCGAGGTCTGAAGGGGTAATCTCTTCGTTACGGTAGATTTTTTTCTTTGGTTTACCGGTATCCCCATCCTGGTAACTGATCCGGATATTTTTAACGGGCAGTTGGTTGTTTTCTCCAATTCTCCAGGAAACAAGGGCCAGGGTAATGAGTACTGTGCCCAGTGCAAACCAGTTGCGTTTGTTGGTTGTTTTCATAATGCGTGCGGTTTTGTAGACGAATAATTTCGTAGTAAACATACGAGCATTTTCGTAAATCTGTCAAACCGTTCATCATTTTGTTATTTTTTAACAGGGGATGGCTAACAGTTCATGCTTCAGCGCCAATAGTTCCTAGTAGGTACAACTCGAAGAAAGATCTGTATTTCACACTCCTGATTCCTGACTCCTAACTGAAAGCAATGTTTTATCTTGCATACTCACAAACAGCTTGTTATGAAATACCTGCCATTGAACCCTGCTATTTTTATTCATAACCGCAAACGGTTTGTACAGGAAATGCTTCCCAACAGTATCGCTGTTTTTGTGAGCAATGATGAATGGCCATCCAATGGCGATGCATTACATCCCTTTAAACAGAACACCGATCTATTCTGGTTGAGTGGCATTACACAGGAAGATTCGATGGTGATCCTCTTTCCCGATAACCCGGACCCCAAATTCAGGGAAGTGCTGGTATTGGTCCGTCCCAACGAATTAAAAGAAAAATGGGATGGCAAAAGGCTTCGTGCAAAAGAAGCCACAGCCATCTCCGGTATTGAAACCATTGTTTGGGTGGATAGCCTTGCAGCTTCTTTGCAATCCTGGGTACACCTGGCCGATCATATTTATCTCGATACAAATGAGAACGACCGCAAAGCCACGCATATCCGCAGCCGTGACTACCGGTTTGTGGATGAGATGAAAGCGGCTTACCCGCTTCATTCCTTTCATCGTGCCGCGAAGATCATGAAAGCGTTACGTGCCATTAAAACAAAAGAGGAAATTGAAGTGGTGCAGAAAGCCATCGATATCACTGAACATACTTTCCGCAGGTTACTACAATTTATCAGGCCGGGTGTGATGGAATACGAGATCGAAGCCGAAATATGGCATAGCTTCCTGAGCCAGCGCGCCACGGGCCCGGCTTATGGAAGCATCATTGCCAGCGGCGACAATGCACGCACTTTGCATTATGTTTCCAACAATGCAGTATGTAAAGACGGGGACCTGATTCTGATGGATTTCGGCGCTGAATATGGTTATTACTGTGCCGATCTTACCCGTACCGTTCCGGTAAACGGGAAATTTACACGTCGCCAGAAAACAGTGTACAATGCCTGCCTGCACCTGCACAATTATGCAAAAAGCATTTTAAAACCAGGGATCTCGATTGTGGATTATACAGAGAAGGTTGGAGAAGAAGCCACACAACAGTTTCTAAAGATTGGTTTGTTGCGCAAATCGGATGTGAAGAATGAAGACCCGGAAAACCGCGCATACCGGAAGTATCTGTATCATGGCATCTCGCACCATCTGGGTTTGGATGTACACGATCTCGGAACAAGAACCGCACCCATCAAAGCAGGTATGCTGTTTACGGTAGAACCCGGTATCTATATCGAAGAAGAAAAAATGGGGATAAGGATTGAAAACAATTTCTGGATCACCCGCAATGGTAATGTGGATTTAATGAAAAATATCCCGATTACTGCAGAAGAGATTGAAACTTTGATGAAGAGGAAGTAATGAAGGTTTAATGGTTTAGTTGTTTATTAGTTAATTGGTTCATAGTTCATGGGGTATGGGTTTTCGGTCACCTGGCAATAGACAAATAAACAATTAAACCAACAAACCAATAAACGAATAAAAATCCAAACGAATAAACCATAAACGATCCCTCCCCGCATGAAACAGATCCCCAATTTATTTACCCTCCTCAATCTTGTGGCTGGCTGCCTGGCGATCGTATGTATTATGCAGTCGGGCCTGACCATTTCGGCAGATGCAGGAGGGGAGAACCTGGTGGTGATACCCGAAAAAATATATGTGGCAAGTATATTTATTGGTGTGGCGGCACTGGTGGATTTTTTTGACGGCTTTATCGCACGTTTATTAAAAGTTCCTTCAGAGATCGGCAAACAACTCGATTCACTGGCTGATACGGTAAGTTTTGGTGTGGCACCCGGGATGATCGCATACCAGTTTCTTCGCCTTGCGTATGCGCAACAGGAAGGTGGACTTGATACCAGCACGCTTTGGTTATTGCCTGCATTCATCATTCCCTGTGCAGGCGCTTACCGGCTGGCAAGGTTCAATATTGATACGACACAGTCGCACGGATTCAAAGGGGTGCCCATTCCTGCAGCGGGGTTGTTATTTGCATCCTTTCCGCTTATCTATTGGTACTCGGGCAATGAATTCCTTATTAAACTGATGCTGAATAAATGGTTCTGGTATGGAGCGATCCTGATTGTGAGTTATCTGATGGTATCCACGCTGCCCATGCTGGCATTGAAATTTTCAGGAAAAACAGCTTTCAGAAAAATATTGCCTTTTCTTATTGTGGCTGTTGTAGCGGTGGTTACCGCAATCGTTTTTGGATGGCTCGCTGTTCCGGCGGCATTTATTGCGTATGTAGTTTTATCTTTGGCCTTCAAACAGGAATCATGACCTATCACGTACAGATCAAAGTAATGCCTTTAAAAGACCTGCTGGATCCACAGGGGAAAGCGGTTTTAGGTGGATTGCAGAACCTCGGACTCGGCGCAGTTGCCGATGTGCGCGTTGGAAAACATATCACCCTTGATATTGAAGCCGCCAATGAAACCGAAGCCCGCCAGGTAGCCGAAGATGCCAGTAAAAAATTACTCGCCAACCCTGTGATGGAGTTTTATGAAATTGAACTGATCAACTAAATGAAGTGAAAAATTAAAAGTTAACAGTTAAAAGTATTTCTGATCCATCGCTCACTTTTAGCTTTTAACTTTTGACTATTAACTTTTAACTTCTGCCCTTGCTCCACCTCATCCCCACACCATTGGGTAATTTAAAAGACATTACCCTGCGTTCACTGGAGATATTGAACCAGGTGGATGTGATTTTATGCGAGGATACCCGTACATCGTCCAGGTTGTTGCAGCATTACAATATCCAGAAACCGGTATCGCCTTATCACCAGCACAATGAGCACAAGATCGTAGCACATATTGTTGACCAGTTAAAGGCCGGCAAAAAAATGGCATTGATCTCCGATGCCGGTACACCCGGTATTTCAGATCCAGCTTTTTTACTTGTGAGGGAATGTGTAAAAGAAGGCGTACCTGTTGAATGTCTTCCCGGTGCCACCGCTTTTGTACCTGCACTTGTGAACAGCGGCATCCCCACCAACCGTTTTGTATTCGAAGGGTTTTTGCCCTTAAAAAAAGGGAGACAAACCCTGCTCAAACAATTGGTCAACGAAGAACGTACCCTTATTTTTTATGAAAGCCCGATGCGGCTGGTAAAAACGCTGGAAGAATTTATCCAGTATTTTGGGGAAGAAAGGATTTGCTGTGTGAGCCGTGAACTTACCAAACTTTACGAAGAAAATAAAAGAGGCAGCCTGCGCGAAGTGGCAGAATATTTTAAAGCCAAAACGGTAAAGGGTGAGATCGTGATCGTAGTTGCTGGCAAAGAATCCTGAATTCACCGGCTGCTGCGGCTTTTTTCATCCATTCATCACCCCCCTGCATTTTCTAAGCTCATTTTCCTGAAATTTACGCCTCAATTCAACCCCTGAGACCATGCAAAAAACTGTACTGAAAGTAAGTGCACTCTTATTGACCTTCTGTTTCTTTTTATCTGCAACCGGGCAACCGGACCGCTGGCAGCAGCGCATCAAATACAACATTAATGTGAACATGGATGTGAATACGAACCGTTTTAGCGGAACGGAAAAACTGGAATACACCAATAATTCTCCTGATACCCTGAACCGTGTTTTTTTTCATCTCTACTGGAATGCGTTTCAACCCGGCAGCAGTATGGATGTGCGCAGCATTGAACTGGGTAAAACAAAAATCGCCGAACCCCGCAGGAACAGCGACGGGCTCGACTGGGATGCACGTGTGAAAGACCGCATCAGTAAACTATCCCCTTCTGAAATCGGCTACCAGCGTGTGCAGAGCATCACCATCAATGGTGTTGCACAAAAACTTACGGAACATGAAACCATTCTGGAAGTAACCCTCAGCAAACCCATCCTGCCCAAATCAAAAACGGAAATGAGTGTTGTTTTCGAGGCGCAGGTACCGTTGCAGATCCGCCGCAGCGGCAGGGACAACGCAGAAGGTGTTCGTTACAGCATGAGCCAATGGTATCCTAAAATGGTGGAATACGATTACCAGGGATGGAATGCAAATCCGTATATCGCACGTGAATTCTATGGGGTTTGGGGTGATTATGATGTTACGATCAATATTGATAAAACCTATATGGTTACTGCCGGTGGCGACCTTCTCAACCCTAATGAACTGGGTTTTGGATATGAAACGCCTGGCGCGGTCGTAAAACCTTCCGCCGGTCCGATGAACACCTGGAAATGGCAGGCGTATAATGTGCATGATTTTGTTTGGGCCGCCGATCCTAAATACAAAATGATCACACGTACCATAAAAGATGGCCCGTTGATCCGCGTGGTGTATCGTGCGGTTGATTCGCTGGAGAGGCGCTGGCAACTGATGGCCGATTCTGCTGTCATTGCTTACCCGGTCATCGCAAAAACTTTTGGAGCGTATCCCTATAAAACATACACTTTTATACAGGGTGGCGATGGGGGTATGGAGTACCCGATGGCAACGCTGATCAAATCTGCAAGTCTCGGTACCGCCATCCACGAATGGATGCATAGCTGGTACCAGATGATGATGGGTACGAACGAATCTTTATATCCCTGGATGGACGAAGGCTTTACAGATTACTCCAGTACCCGCGTACTGGCCACAATTCGGAATGCACCCGGTTTCTGGTTCAATAATTCATACCGGGGTTATTTTAACCTCGTCAAAAGCGGATTGGAAGAACCTGCCAGCACACATTCTGATCACTACAATACCAACTTTGCTTACAGCAATGCAGCCTACAGCAAAGGCGCTGTGTTTATGAGCCAGTTGGGATATATCGTGGGCGACAGTATCCGCGATAAAATATTACTCGCTTATTATAACACCTGGCATTTTAAACACCCGAACCCCAACGACTTTATCCGTGTGGCAGAAAAACTGAGCGGGATGGAGCTGGACTGGTACAAAGAATACTGGATCAACAGCACCAAAACGATTGATTATGCAGTGGGGGATATCAATATGATGGATGGCAAACCCACGATAACCATTAAGCGTATAGGTAAAATGCCGATGCCGGTGGATGTGCTGGTAACGTATAAAGATGGTTCCACTGAAATGCATTATATCCCGCTGAACCTGATGTATGGAAATAAACCTGCAGAGGATAAAACCCCCAGGGTCGTACATGCAGAATGGAAATGGACACATCCGGAATATGCATTCCCGATCAATAAAGGTATTGCGGATATCAAATCCATTGAGATCGACCCGAGCCAGCGGCTTGCTGATGTAAACCGCGCGAATAATAAAGTAGTGATACCGGATTAGGGCATTCATGCATTGGCGGATTCACGAATTAGCGGATACTGTCCATCCAATAATCCGTGAATTCGCTGATCCGATCATCTGCCTGTTGGCTTACTTTGCCACATGCAGGATAAACTTTTCTTCGAAATAATCTTCCGGGAAAATTTTGTGGATGGGCATCATTTTGGGACGGAGGCCGCTTTCATAAATTTCCTGGGCGAGATCGCCACCTTTCAGGCAGATCAAACCGCCGTGTGGTGATTTTGTATGGTCTTTTTTCAGCAAGGGGGAACTCCATTTCCACAACTCTTTCAAAGGCGCCACTGCCCTTGAAATGGCATAATCGAATTTCCGGTTTTTAATTTCTTCGGCGCGGGTATGCTGGGTGCTGATGTTTTTGATACCGGCTCCTTCACAAACCGCATCCACCACTTTTAATTTTTTTGCGATACTGTCCACCAGGTGAAATTTCACTTTCGGAAAAAATATCGCGAGAGGTACACCCGGGAAACCGCCACCGCAACCGATATCGATCACCTGGGTGCCAGGCGCAAAATCCGCAATGGCGGCAATGCTCAGGGAATGCAGTACATGGTGCAGGTAAATACTATCGATATCCTTTCTCGATATCACATTGATCTTTGCATTCCACTCTTTATACAATTCTTCGAGCACAGCGAATTGCTGAATCTGTTCTTCGCTGAAATCGGCAAAGTATTTCAGGATCAATCCCAGTTTTTGCGGGGTGCTTTCCATATCGCCGGAACGGTAAAAATGTAATAAAAGAATTGCCAGATATCGAGGAAGATGAACCAGGGCCAGAGATCTGATTCATTTAATTTTTTCATACTGCGGAACAAGATCACGGCCTGTACCAGCAAACGCAAACCATATACGGCCAGTGCCATCCACCAGTTAAAAAACAGGATTGAAACTGCGAGCAATGGGTATATCAGGAACAGGCTGAGAGAATACAATCCCAGTAAAAATTTATGCTTGGGTTTATAATACCTGCCCGTTGTGTAATGGCGGTATTTTTGTGTCATCCAGTCGCTCCAGCGTTTTTTCGGCTCGCTCAATGTGTGTGCATCTTTATCAACCACTACTTTGGTATTGTATTTTGTTGCCACCTGGTTAATAAACAGGTCATCATCACCGCTGGGAATCTGGTTGATGGAAGAAAAGCCTTTGTTGCGGAGAAACACTTCTTTTTTATAACTCAGGTTCCGGCCCACGCCCATGTAGGGTGTGCCTGCCAATGCATAGGAAAGATATTGGAGCGCTGTATGAAAGGTTTCAAAGCGGATCAGTTTATTAAGCAACCCGGACCGTTTGTGGTAAGCGCCATAGCCGAGTACAATTTCTGTATCCTCATCATACGCGTCCTGCATTTTCTGCATCCAGAATTCGGAGGCAGGGGTGCAATCGGCATCTGTTAATAACACGATCTCGTATTTCGCACTTTTAATCCCGATAGACAAAGGGAATTTTTTTCCGGAGATCATTTTGGCTTCCTGTGTAAGCTGGATATGGTTGATGTTTTTGAATGATTTCCGGAATTCATCAATTACATATCTCCCTTCATCGGTGGAATTATCGTTTACGATCACCACTTCATGCGTGGTTTTATAATCCTGTACCAGTACGCCTGGCAGGTTACGCGCTAGGTTATCCGCTTCATCGCGCGCGCAGATAATCACTGAAACGGGATGCTCGGTAATGAGTTGTTTTTCCGGGGCTTTGAAAAAAGCAAGTCTCCTGAAAAAAAACAGGTAGTAAATCACCTGGATCAGGATCACGGCACAAAAAATACCGAATACAATTGTCCAGGCAATAGGTGGTATGATCATCCGGCAAAAATAATGTTTTGATACTCTTGGCTTCCCCGGTGTGGAAAAGATGAGCGAACCTGGTAAAGCAGGCCCAGATAAACGGTAACTCCACAGACCCGTCAACCAACATATAAATAAACCATTTAACCAATTCCCCCAACTTGCTACTTTTGCCGGATGGCAGCATTATCATTTGCAATAGAAAACAGTGCGGAAGGGTCAAAAGCAAGGGCCGGGATGATTACAACGGATCATGGACAGATACCTACCCCCATATTTATGCCTGTGGGAACGGTTGGCACTGTTAAAGCAGTTACGCAGCAGCAATTAAAAGAGGAGATCGATGCAAAGATTATTCTCGGCAACACCTATCATTTATACCTGCGGCCGGGTACTGGGATATTGGAACAGGCAGGCGGCCTGCACCGCTTTAACGGCTGGGAGCGGCCCATATTAACCGACAGCGGCGGATACCAGGTTTTTTCGTTGGCTGCAAACAGGAAGATCAAAGAGGAAGGCGTGATGTTCCAATCACATATCGATGGGAGCAAACATCTTTTTTCACCCGAGTCGGTGATGGATATCCAGCGCTGCATCGGTGCGGACATCATCATGGCTTTTGATGAATGCCCGCCATACCCGAGCGAATATGGTTATGCAAAAAAAAGCATGGAATTGACGCATCGCTGGCTCGACAGGTGCATTGCACGGCTTGCTGAAACGCCGGATAAGTATGGTTATACACAAAACCTTTTCCCGATTGTGCAGGGAAGCACTTACAAAGACCTGCGGCAGGCTTCCTGTGAGCTTGTTGCTTCCAAAAATGCGGCGGGGAATGCCATTGGTGGATTAAGTGTGGGTGAGCCGGAAGAAATGATGTATGAGTTCACCGCCCTGTGCGCCGATCATCTTCCGCGGGATAAACCCCGTTACCTGATGGGAGTTGGTACGCCCTGGAATATCCTTGAATGCATCGGCCTCGGTATCGATATGTTTGATTGTGTGATGCCCACCCGCAATGGCAGGAACGGGATGCTGTTCACTACAGAGGGTGTGATCAATATCCGTAATAAAAAATGGGCGAACGATTTTTCCTGCCTCGATCCCGGTCTGCCCAATGCAACCAGCCGGTTTTATACAAAAGCATACCTGCGCCATCTTTTTGTAGCAGAAGAAATTTTGGGTTTACAGATTGCGAGTATCCATAACTTAAGTTTCTATCTCTGGCTGGTGGGAGAGGCAAGGACGCATATTTTGGCTGGCGATTTTCCCAGCTGGAAAACAGAGATGGTTGCGAAACTGAAGCAACGGCTGTGAAAGAAGGTGTGAATGGTGAGTGGTGAATTTGGAAAATAAAACTTTTGGTATCAACGTTACCTCATTGCCCATTGCCCATTGCCCATTGCCCATTGCCCATTGCCCATTGCCCATTGCCATCGGCTTTTTAACCTTTTTTACCACCATAACCCCCGGTCACCCTGTATCTTTGCCGGGCTTACCTGCCCATGAAGAAACTCGACTGGTACATACTGAAAAAATTCCTCACCACTTTCTTCTTTGCCATCTTCCTGTTTACGGTGATCGCGGTGGTGGTGGATATCAGCGAGAAAACGGATGATTTTGTAAAGACCAAACTGGGCGTAAGCAAGATCATCACACTCTATTATTTCGGGTTTGTTCCGCATATCATCGCATTATTATTTCCGCTGTTCGTATTTATTGCGGTCATTTTTTTTACCTCCAAAATGGCGGGCCGCAGCGAGATCATCGCCATACTGGCCAGTGGCACCACTTACGGCAGGTGGCTTCGGCCTTACTGGATGGGAGGCAGCATACTCGCAGTGATGTTATGGTTTGCCAACCAGTACGTGGTTCCCAGGGCCAACCAGATACGTGGTGCATTTGAAGCAAAATACATTGATGGGAACAGTTCCTACAACGCGCTGGTGGCAACCAGCAGCAATATTTATCTCCGGGTAGATTCCTTTACGTATGCCGGCATCGATTCGTATGATACACTTACCAAACGTGGCAGCCGTGTATTTTTTTACAAACTGCAAAACAATACTCTCGTTGAAAATATGCGGGCCGATGCCATTGCATGGGATACAGTTTCAAAGAAATGGAAACTGGAAGGGCTGGTCGACCGTAAACTGCAGCCATTAAAAGAGGAAGTAGGCATGGAGCTTACGCGGATGATGAATTTTAATTTCAAACCCTATGACCTCAGCCGGGATAAATACACAAAAGACAAACTGACTTCTCCCGATCTCGATCGCTTTATCAGGCTGGAAGAACTACGAGGGTCAGAAGGTCTCAATGAACTGAAAGTGGAACGCAACCGACGGGATGCCACCCCGGTAACGGTTTTATTGCTCACACTGATCGGCGCAATAGTTGCCGGCCGCAAAGTGAGGGGAGGAAGCGGGGTGCACCTTGCGGTGGGGTTCAGTATTGCAGCGGTGTTCATCATCACCGACAGGTTCTCCACCATCTTCTCAACAAAAGGGAATCTTCCGCCGGTTATCGCCGCCTGGATACCCAATGCAGTATTCGTTTTCGTGGTGCTTTATCTCTATAAAAAAGCCCCAAAATAAGTCTTGATGAATTATTTATCCTGCCATCCCTTTTGTTTTGTTACGGAGGGCAACTTGCTTTACCTTTAGCACTTCAAAATTTATCCTTTCGACGGCTTCTGAAACGGGTTGTTTACAGGGCTGTATAAATGTTTTGTCATGGGAGTTATCAAAGAGCGGTTTAAAGCAAAAGCAGATGCACACAGTGCAGAGATCAAAAACCTCATCAAAGAACACGGAAACAAAAAAATAGGCGAGGTAACCCTTTCGCAGGTTTATCAGGGTATGCGTGGGATAACTGGTCTTGTTACAGAAACCAGCCTGCTGGATGCCCAGGAAGGGATCCGCTTCCGTGGGTATTCCATCCCCGAACTGCAGGAGAAATTACCGAAAGCACCCAATGGCGGCGAGCCCCTGCCCGAAGGTTTGTTTTACCTGATGCTGGTGGGAGAATTACCAACAGAGGCAGATGTGAACCATATCACCAGTGTATGGCAGCGCCGCAGCCATGTACCCAACCATGTATTTGCCACCATCGATGCATTGCCCATTAATACACACCCGATGACGATGTTTGTTACCGGTGTGATGGCATTGCAGACAGAAAGCCTTTTTGCAAAAGAGTATGCAAAAGGCATGAATAAAAAAGATTACTGGGATCCGGTTTATGATGATTCGATGGACCTGATCGCCCGCCTGCCGCGCATTGCTGCATACATCTATCGCCGCAAGTATAAAAACAATGAGCATATACAGCCCAATGGACTGCTCGACTGGGCAGGAAACTTTGCGCACATGATGGGTTATGAAGATGAAAGTTTTAAAGAACTGATGCGTTTGTATATGACCATCCATGCCGATCACGAAGGTGGTAACGTATCTGCGCATACCACGCATCTTGTCGGGTCTGCACTCAGCGATCCTTTCCTCAGTTATGCTGCGGGTATGAATGGCCTTGCGGGTCCGCTGCATGGTCTTGCCAACCAGGAAGTGGTTAAATGGATATTTGAAATGCAGGAAGAACTCGGTACCGATGATCCTTCCAAAGAACAGATCGCAGACTATGTTCAGAAAACGCTCTCTTCGGGTAAAGTGGTTCCGGGATATGGCCATGCGGTCTTGCGCAAAACCGATCCACGTTTTACGGCACAGATGGAGTTCGGGAAAAAACATATGCCCGATGACAAACTCGTGAACACTGTCTGGAAAATTTATGATACGGTGCCGCCAATACTGCAGTCACTGGGCAAGATCAAAAACCCCTGGCCGAATGTGGATGCACACAGCGGTGCCTTGCTCGTACATTATGGTTTTGTAGAGTATGAATTCTATACTGTATTGTTTGCTGTAAGCCGCGCTTTGGGTGTACTCGCCAGCCTTTGCTGGGACAGGGCACTCGGTTTCCCGCTGGAACGCCCTAAATCAGTAACAACCGATGCAGTAAAATTATGGCTGGAAGGGAAAGAAGAAATATGGGAATAAGGATGCCTGAACCGGCAATCGTGAACGATATAGATGATATCCGCAATCCGATCTATCCATAAAAAGTCTGCCGGGATATGGTTTCCGGCAGACTTTTTTTATCTTGTATGAAACCCCTCACGATGGCAAAAGCAGTAAAAAAAGCAGTGGCTAAAAAAGCACTGAAAAAAGCAGCGGTAAGCAGGAAAACTGCCGTAAAAAAATCAACAAAAACTGTAGTGCCTGGAAAGAAAGCAAAGGAAAAAACGATCCAGATCAAATATGCGGATAAATCAGCCGGCCAGCCCGAACTGGTGCCGGTATTCGAAAAGATCCGGAAGATGCTGATGGCTTACAGTAAAAAAAGACAATTCGTTTTGCATGAAGCAACCTACGGACAGGCCAACCTTGTCAGTCACAAAAAAGTGGAAATTGAGGGAAGAAGCCGTGAAGAATTGTGGTTTGCTTCGGCATTGATCCAGAAAGGGTATGTGGGGTTTTATTTTATCCCCGTAAATGCGAGCAGCCCCTTGCGCCAGAAAATAAGCCCCGAACTCATGAAATGCCTGAAAGGCAAAGCCTGCTTTCATATCAAAAAAGATGACCCGTTGCTAATGAAGGATATTGCAGATGCATTGCAGCTAGGCTACGATGCTTTTGTAAAACTGGACTGGATATGATTACCGGCAGGCCTAATTAAAATTTTGCAGCAAACGGGCCAGACTTTACATTTGCAATCCTCTCACGGATTAGCTTAGTTGAGCATTGCTTCCGCCGAGAGTGGGAAGGCCGGTTGAATTGATGAGATATTTTTTTATAAGGGGGATTAGCTCAGTTGGCTAGAGCGCTTGCATGGCATGCAAGAGGCCACCGGTTCGAATCCGGTATTCTCCACCTGAATGAAAAGGGCTTATGTATGATTCATAAGCCTTTTTTGTTGCCAGTATACTCCTGGTATACTCCGATTCATGCTATTTAAACTTTCTCGTTGTCTTTTTGATCCGGATAAGTCACTACAATCTTTTCCTCTCGTTTTCCGTGATTATCTGATAATCTAAATTCAAAGAAATAAGAATTAGAAAAATGAAATGATTGATCATAGGTAAGCATGAAGAATCGCATACCGGAAAGTCAAAACCTGCCGAGCCATAATCTCATCTCTTTACAACGATCCGATCACCCCTTTCGGTTTTTGTTGCGGCTATTGCGATAAAGAAGAATTATTGATAACAGAAGGGAGTTGAAGGCGGTTTAGTATGCATCAATTTCAGCACGCAACCTTCTCAATAGTATTCAAAACGGGTAATACTTTGTTCATCGACGATCGTTCTGATAAACAATTCATGTTTTCGCGCATGTCCCTGTGCTTCCCAAATCATTTGTAACTGCCCATCCTGCTTTATCTGTTTGATGAGGCGGCAAGTAAGCTGGAAGGATACAATCTGTTTCTCGTACAATCCTGCCAGGTTTTCTGCGAAAGGCGCAGTGATAAGATAGGTTTTTGATTGGTTCATCCTGTCGATCAGGTTTTCCAGAAAGGGGAGGGCTGCTAAAATGAGTACGATTAAAATGGAAGCAGAGGCGGCAGCGAAATAAAAGCCGGAACCGATGCCCATCCCTACTGCTGCAACCGCCCATATTGTGGCGGCAGTTGTAATGCCATTTACGCGGTTCTCACCCCGGAAGATCACACCTGCACCCAGGAAGCCTATCCCGGTAACAATATTGGAAGCAATGCGATCCGGGTTTGATCTTTCACCAATCAATATCGACATGATCGTGAAAAAACAAGCTCCCATGGAGATCATGATCATGGTGCGGAAACCTGCGGATTTATTCCGGTATTGCCTCTCTGCACCAACGATACCGCCCCAGAGTGCAGCCAGCAGGAAACGAAACAGAATTTCATAATCGAATTGCATGATTCATCGTTTTGAGGTGAAAATTCAGGCGTGCCCGGATCATAATAGCTGTTAAAGCAGCCAATCCGGCATTGCCCATCCAGGATTTCTATGTAATTTATCTATGAAATTTCAATACGCAACCTTCAAAGACTTCCCATGGACAAAAAATTATGGCTTGCCGAACCGGAGGCGCACGACTTTAGCGCCGCAATGGATTATCTCGAGCTTCATTTTACCCCGCCTGTCTCAAAAAAACTTGTCCAGGGGCTGCGAAAAGCCAAAACTGTTAACAAAAAGGCGAAAGATATTCTTCGTGCAAGTAGTTTGCCGTTACTGCCGGAAAAAAATTTACATGTTCAGCAGGATCTCAAAAAACTTAAGAAGGGAAAAAAATTATCCCCGGTACTTCTTGTTAGCGGAGAGCCGCTGATCATTGCAGACGGATACCACAGGTTAAGCGCCATCTATTATATTTCCGAAGACCTGGAGATCCCCTGCCGGCTGGTACATTCAGGTGTTTGAATGGCCCCGGTTATTTCAGGAATCGACTGTTCGTTACATTTTAAGAGCTTACTCTGTAGTTTCTTAACTAAGGTTTATATTATTCTTTACAGCAGGTTCGGGTGATTTTAACTCAATTCTTCACCCTTAAAGTAAATAGTCAGTATCCCTTGCTCGATATTGATATTCGTGACTCCTGTTTTTTAAAACACCAATTCCAGTTTTCCCAGCGCTTTGTTGATGTAGGTTATTTCTTCGTTGCTGAGCTTTACTTCACAGGCTTTTGCATTCTGCACGGCCTGTCCTGCATTCCTTGCGCCAACAAGTGCGAGGGTGATACCGGGCTGCAAAAGCGTCCATGCAATCACCACCTGGGCGAGCGTCGCATTTTTTGAAGATGCCAAAGGGTGTATCTCATCGAGAAATGCATTGATACGTTTAATATTTTCTGCAGAATAAAAACGGTTGCCTTCGCGGGTATCACCATCGTTGAATACATGCCCGGGTTTGATCTTGCCTGTCAGCAACCCTCTTTGCAAGGGGCTGTATGCGATCACTGCTTTTTTATTTTCAATACAATAAGGCACCACCTCTTTTTCAATATCACGGAACACCATACTGTAGGGCACCTGGTTGGAAGCAAGCGATATCACTTTCTCTGCAACGCGCATCTGTTCTGCCGTATAATTACAAACACCGGCAGCTCTTATTTTTCCCTGTTCCTGTAAACGCAGCAAGGCTTCCATGGTTTCTTCGATGGGTGTACTGCCATCTGCCCAGTGTATCTGGAAAAGATCGATATAATCTGTGCCGAGCCTCCGTAAACAATGCTCACATTCTTCTATCAGACTTTCTTTTCCGGCATATTTATATACTTTGATCGCATTGCCGTCATTGTCCACACTGTCAAAGAAGAATTCTCCTTTTGCAAGGTCCCAGCGTAAACCGAATTTGGTGAATACCTGCACTTTGTCGCGTGGTAATTGTTTCAGCGCGTCCCCAACAATCTCTTCACTTAACCCCTGCCCATAAGCTGGCGCTGTGTCTATTGAAGTAACCCCCAGGTCATAAGAAGCCAGTATTGCTTCAAGGGCTTCTTTCCGGTCGGCGCCACCCCACATCCAGCCGCCAATGGCCCATGCGCCAAATGTAATGGCAGAACCGTTGACCCCGGATTTGCCTATTTCGCGGTATTCCATTCGTATTTTTTGGTGCAATGTTAGTGAATTATCAAAACCAGCCGGCAAAACGTTCAGGTGTAAAATGAAATCAATTTTGTATTAGATTTAGGAACGGAACAGGTATTGACAAAATAACCGACCGCCCTGCTGTAGAAGCAGGTTATGATGAACGCTATGCCAGATTCATTACATATCAATACAAAGGGGGAACAGTCGCACACATACGATGCCATCGTGATTGGTTCGGGTATCAGTGGGGGATGGGCTGCCAAAGAGCTTTGTGAAAAAGGCTTGAAAACACTTGTACTGGAGAGAGGGAAAGATGTGGTGCATCTCAAAGATTATCCCACCGCCACCAAAAATCCATGGGACTTCCCGCATCGGGGTTCTATTCCTCCTTCGCAGGAAAAAGAAGACCCCATTGTAAACCGCTGTTATGCTTACAGCGAAGCGAGCGAACATTTTTTTGTGAAAGATCACCAGCATCCCTATGTACAGGAAAAACCTTTCGACTGGATCCGCGGTTACCAGGTTGGTGGTAAATCACTTTTATGGGCAAGACAAACACAGCGCTGGAGCCGTTTTGATTTTGAAGGGCCGGGCAGGGATGGTTTTGCAGTGGATTGGCCCATCCGTTATGAAGACCTTGCACCCTGGTATTCGCATGTGGAATATTTTGCTGGCATCAGTGGTAATAAAGACGGGCTTGAAACTTTACCCGATGGTGATTTTTTACCACCCTGGGAAATGAATTGTGTGGAAAAAGAGATCCAGCAAAAGATCATGGTGCAGTACAAAGACCGGCATGTGATACAGGGCCGTTGTGCACATCTTACAAAACCAAGAGATATTCATATTCAGCAGGGCCGTACCCAATGCCAGGCGCGCAGCCTTTGTGAAAGAGGTTGCCCCTTCGGCGGATATTTCAGTTCTAATTCAACCACGATTCCCTGGGCCGCAAAAACGGGTAATCTTACGCTCAGGCCCAACAGTGTGGTACATTCCATAATTTATGATGATACAAAACAAAAAGCGACGGGTGTACGTGTGATCGATGCAGAAACCAAACAGGCCACTGAATATTTCGCGAAGATTGTTTTTGTAAATGCCGCCTGTTTGAATACAAATCTCATTTTACTCAATTCCACTTCTGCGCGTTTCCCGAACGGACTGGGTAATGATAATGGGTTGCTTGGTAAGTATATCGCTTTTCATAATTACCGCGGCAGCATTACTGCTGCTTATGACGGGCCAAAGGATAAATACTATTATGGACGAAGGCCCACGCAAGCCATGATGCCGAATTTCAGAAATGTGTACAAACAAGAAACAGATTTTCTGCGCGGATACATGGTGCATTACAGCGCAGGCCGTGGAAGGGCATGGGCCGATGGGATCGGTGGAGAATTTAAAGACGCCATATCTGAAGCGGGCGACTGGGGCATCTATATGATGATGCAGGGTGAAACCATTCCTAAGGAAACCAATCATGTCCGCCTCAGTAAAGACCAGAAAGATGCATGGGGTATCCCGCAATTGGTTACATCGGTTGGGTATGATGATAATGATGAAAAATTGTTAAAGGATTTTCTGGAACAGGGAAAAGAAATGCTCGAGAAAGCAGGCTGTACTGGGATCAATATACACGACAGCAAACAGGCGCCGGGGCTTGATATCCATGAAATGGGCGGTGTACGTATGGGGCGTGATCCCAAAACTTCGATGCTGAACGCATGGAACCAGTTTCACAATTGTAAAAATGTTTTTGTAACCGATGGTGCCTGCATGACTTCCACCAGTACGCAGAACCCGTCGCTGACATTCATGGCCATTACTGCGAGGGCTGCAAACCATGCAGTGGAGGAACTGAAAAAAGGTGTATTGTGAATGGTGAGTGGTGAGTGGTGAATGGGCAGTGGTGGGTATGATAAATCTGGTACTAATAAGCAAATAAACCAAAAAACTCATAAACATTCTTTGGGAAAACGCTGTGTGCGCTGCGGCTCTGTGGTGAAATGGTGAGTGGTGAGTGGTGAGTGGGCAGTAGTGAAACGTAAAAATACTCTATCAATTTATAATCCGTTAATCCACTAATTCAACAAACCATGTCAATCGATTCCACCAACATCAATAATAAAGCGACTGCACAAAACACATTTGATGCTATTGTAGTAGGCTCCGGTATCAGCGGGGGGTGGGCCGCAAAAGAATTAACAGAAAAAGGATTGAAAGTGCTGATGCTCGAAAGAGGAAGGGATTTTGAACACATCAAAGATTACAAAACCGCTTCTCTCAATCCCTGGGAATTCAAGCATCGCGGACATACCACTGCAGAACAAAAAAAGAAATACCCTGTAATACACAGAGGATGGGCTGCCAGTGAACCTGTGATGGAATACTGGGCCAATGAAGAAGATTGCCCATACACGGAAGTAAAACCTTTTACCTGGTGGCGCAGTTACCAGTTGGGCGGTCGATCGATATTATGGGGCCGTCAAAGCTATCGTTGGAGTGATCTCGATTTTGAAGCCAATGCAAAAGAAGGCGTGGGCGTGGATTGGCCGATCCGTTATAAAGATATCGCGGCATGGTACGATCATGTTGAAAAATTCGCAGGGATCAGCGGATCCAGGGAAGGCCTTGCGCATTTACCAGACGGGCAGTTTCTTCCTCCGATGGACCTGAATTGTGTGGAAAAAGATGTTGCCGCGAGGATCAGGTCTTTTTATAAAGGCGAACGCCATCTTTTTATCGGCCGTGTAGCCAATCTCACAGCGCCGATCGAAGGCCGCACACAATGCCAGTTCCGGAACCGTTGCTGGGAAGGCTGTCCCTTCGGCGGATATTTCAGTACACAATCCTCTACCTTGCCAGCCGCAATGAAAACAAAAAATTTAACGGTACGGCCCTTCTCTATCGTTACAAAAATTCTGTATGATAAAAACACTAAAAAGGCGAAAGGTGTACAGGTACTCGATTCCGAAACCAACAAAACCTATGAATATTTTGCAAAGATCGTTTTCCTGAATGCATCTGCATTGAATTCAACCTGGGTATTGTTTAACTCTGCGACCGATATCTGGCCCGGCGGGTTGGGGAGCAGCAGCGGCGAACTGGGGCATAATGTGATGGACCATCATTATAATCTCGGCGCAGCCGGCGAAGTGGAAGGCTTTGAAGACAAATATTATTTCGGTAGAAGGGCCAATGGTTTTTATATTCCCCGTTTTGCAAATGTGGGAAATGATAAACGCGATTTTCTCCGCGGGTTCGGCTACCAGGGAAGCGCCAGCAGGAGCGGATGGAACAGGAGTGTGGCGGAATTAAGTGTGGGCGCAGATTTTAAAGAAGCAATTACTGAGCCCGGTTCCTGGGGGATCGGTGCAACGGGCTTTGGAGAGATACTGCCTTATCATGAAAATAAAATAACGCTTGATGCGAATAAAAAAGACAAATGGGGGCTTCCTGTATTGTCGATGGACTGCGAACTGAAAGACAATGAAAAGAAAATGCGCAAGGCCATTGTGGAAGAACTGAAAGCGATGTTTGAAGCATCGGGTGTAAAAAATATCCGTACCTGGGATAATGGCCATGCGATTGGTCACGGTATCCATGAAATGGGCACCGCACGAATGGGGAACGATCCAAAAACTTCTGTGCTGAATGCGAATAACCAGGTATGGGATGCAAAAAATGTTTTTGTAACGGATGGCGCTTGTATGACTTCCTCCGCCTGCCAGAACCCTTCCCTTACTTATATGGCGCTTACGGCAAGGGCAGCAAATTTTGCAGTGGAAGAATTAAAGAAAGGAAACCTCTGATTTGTTTTGTATGATAAGTAAATAACCGATTTACAGATCAGCGGATTGGTGGATTGTGGCCCGATGGATCATGTTATTCGCGATTAACGATTCACCACTCACATTTTCACCGCAGAGGGTGCGGAGTTTTCGCAGCGTAATGTATTGTTTGATTCGTGAATGGGTACCTGATGTAATCAAACTCACCACTGCCCACTCACCATCCCCCCTGTAATCCCTCTTCCAGCGCTTTACGGTATTTTTTCAGGTCAAAGCAATAGAGGAACGGGGCTTTGTGTGCGCCGCCTTTACGGGTTTCTTTTAATTTTTTCAGGATACCGAAAGAAAGGATCCTTCTTTGGAAATTACGGCGGTCGAGTTTTTTGCCAAGTATGGTTTCATAGAGTTTCTGCAGCTCCGGCATCGTGAATTTTTCGGGCAGTAGCTGGTAGCCGATGGGTTCATGGTTCAGTTGCAGGCGCAGGGTTTCCAAAGCTTTCAGCAGGATCTGTTTATGATCCATAAACATGTCGCCCACACTGTCGAGATCATGCCATTCACAGGTAACAGAACTGAAATCGGGTTGAGGGGTCACCACTGCAAAATCAACCAACGCATAAAAACCAACAGTGATAAACCGCTGGATGATCCAGTTGTTTTTATCAAGGCTGATCCCTTCTTTTTTGAGGAAATTGATATGGAATTTTTTCTCCGCTCTTCCGGGCTGCCCGAATACATGGAATTGTTTCAGGAAAATATCTGACAACCCTGTCCGCTCTTTCAATACGCGTGTGGCTGCATCTTCAATATCTTCCGTTTTGTAGATAAAGCCGCCGGGTAATGCCCAACTGGCGCTGTTCTTCATTTTCAGCAGCAATACTTTCAGCTCATTATCATGAAAGCCGAATATCACGCAATCAACCGATACAGAGGGCATGAACAGGTTGCCTCCGTTCAGGATAATATGCTGCAGGCTGTTTTCCTTTCTCATCGCCCCTAATTTACAATGAAAAACACCAGGATATTGGAATTTCCGTTTTTTCTGTTTACATTGTGTCATATAGACGCAATGTAATATGAGAAAAAAAACCTACCGGAACCCTGTCCTGCTCCTGAGCATTTCCATGATCCTCTTTATCGCCATGTTATCCTGGCGCACCATCAGTGAAAAAACCATAACCCCCGCTTACCGCGACCTGAACAAGAACGGGAAAATGGATGTGTATGAAGATGTAAAGCAACCTGTGGAGGCGAGGGTAAACGACCTGCTGGCGCAGATGACGCTGGAAGAAAAAGCAGGTATGATGTTTATCAACGGTGCAAGGATACCGGACGATGGATCATTGAATGATTTTAAAGGCTCCGGTTTTTTTGCGAGAATCCCCATCGCAACCCAGTTAATGGATGAAAAGAAAATAAACCATATCAATCTCTGGCAGGTACCCGGCGTAAAAGCACTCGCCACCTGGTATAACAATGTGCAGAAACATGCGGAACAATCCCGGCTTGGCATTCCCGTCACCATTGCATCAGATCCCCGCAATGCATTCAGTGCACAGATATTTTCAATGGCAGCAAATGGTTTTTCACTCTGGTGCGAGCCTTTGGGCCTGGCATCCATCGGTGATGAAGCCTTTACCAGACATTTTGCAGATGTGGTTCGGCAGGAATATGTATCTGTTGGTATCCGCGAAGCACTGCACCCCATGGCAGATCTTGCCACCGAGCCCCGTTGGCCGCGTATCAGCGGAACTTTCGGTGAAGATGCCAACCTCGCCGCTAAAATGGTGAAAGGCTATGTGGAAGGGCTGCAGGGTGCGAAACTGGGGGCACAGAGTGTGGCAGCCATGACCAAACATTTCTCCGGCGGCGGCCCGCAGAAAGAAGGGCTGGATCCGCATTTTGAATTTCAGAAGGGACAGGTATACCCGGGTAATAATTTCAACTACCACCTCATTCCGTTTGAAGCCGCTTTCAAAGCCAATACCGCAGCCATCATGCCTTATTACGGGGTACCCATGGGGCAATCGAAAGAGGATGTGGGTTTTTCATTCAACAAAACCATGATCACGGATCTGCTTCGCAATAAATACCATTACGACGGGGTGGTTTGTACCGACTGGGGATTGATCAGCGATGCGGACATGGGTGCATTCGTGTGGCCGGCCCGGGCATGGGGCGTTGAGAAATTATCAAAGGAAGAAAGAATTATAAAAGTGATTGATGCAGGCGTTGACCAGTTTGGCGGGGAAAGCCTGCCCGAACTCTTGGTAAAACTGGTGAAAGAAGGAAAGCTTGCAGAAGCAAGGATCGATCAGTCGGTGAAAAGATTATTGCGCCAGAAATTTGAACTGGGTTTGTTTGACAATCCTTATGTGGATGTTGACAATGCAGTAAAAACAGTGGGCCGTGCCGATTTCAAAAAAGCAGGCGAGGAATCGCAACGCCGCGCCATGATTTTATTGAAGAATACTGCAAATGGAGCGACCAATACATTACCGCTTGCAACAGGGAAACTGAAAATCTTTGCCGGTAATATGGATCCCAAAGTGGTGGCGCAATATGGTACAGTGGTACAAACACCGGCAGAAGCGGATATCGCGATACTCCGTCTCAACACGCCCTGGGTACCGGTGAACAGTAAAAATTTTATGGCGCAGAGTTTTCACCATGGTGATCTTGATTTCAAACCAAAGGAAAGAGACAGCATCCTCCGGATCATGAAAACAGTGCCAACGATCGTGGATATTTATCTCGACAGGCCGGCTGTATTCCCCGAGATCAATGCCGCTGCAAAAGGGGTACTGGCTGATTTTGGTGCCAGTGATGCAGCAGTGCTTGATGTGGTATTCGGAAAATTTAAACCCGGCGGCAAACTTCCTTTTGAATTACCTTCTTCAATGGAAGCCGTGCGTAACCAGAAAGAAGATGTGCCCTACGATTCAAAGAATCCTTTATACAAATTCGGGTTTGGTTTAAAATATTAAAACAACCAATATGCATAACCGCAGAAAATTTTTACAACAGGCATCTGCTATTGCAATGGGCGGGATGTTACTGAAACAATCTTCATTTGCAGGCATTTTACCCGGGGCGAATGCCATGCCCGGTGTGGGTTTACAGTTATTCACACTGTTTGGTGTGCTGGATGAAGACGTAACCGGCGGATTAAAAAAGATCGCCGATACGGGATACACAGAAATTGAATCGGCATTCAGTAAAAAGGGAGGGTATTATGGTATGTCTGCAAAAGAGTTTGCATCCACCGTAAAAAATATGGGAATGAACTGGCGCTCACACCATGTGCTGGGCGCGCCATTTAAATTGCCCGCCGGCGCCAAGCCACCGGTTGGTGCGGATGGCAAACCGATCTCAATACCACCCATGAAAAACCTGCGCGATAATTACCAGGAACTGGTGGATTCCGCGGCGGAAGGTGGCGTAAATTACCTGGTATGTGCCAATACACCCATCGGTACGCTGGATGAGATCAAAGCCTCTATCGAGGTACTCAACAAAACAGGGGAAGCTGCAAAAAAAGCGGGGATATTATTTGCATATCATAACCATGATGCTGAATTCAGAACTGTGGAAGGGGTGGTACCATATGACCTGATCCTCTCACAAACAGATAAAAACCTTGTAAAGATGGAACTGGATCTCGGCTGGACACTCAAAGCCGGTAAAGACCCCGTTGAACTGTTCAGAAAAAACCCGGGACGGTTTCATCTCTGGCATGTAAAAGATATGGATGCCGCCGGGAACATCGTGGAAGTGGGGAAAGGCGGTTTTAACCTGAAACGGATTTTTGACAATGCAAAAGAATCGGGTATGCATCATTTTTTTGTGGAACAGGACGGTGCACCCAAGCCATTTGAGAATATTGCTACAAGCTATTCGAACATCCGGAAAATGCTGAAAGCCTGATATTCCAAACCATAGAAAGACCTGTATCAGCAGGTCTTTTTTTGAACGATATTTATCACTCCGATCAGGAATTTTTTTAAGTAACTTGTTGCAGTTGCAGGTTTGCCGTTACCTGTATCACTTCAAAATGCCATTATGAAAAAAATCATCACCCTTGCTGCCTGCTTTATTGCGGGCATTCTTTCCTATGCACAAAACGATATTGCTTCCAAAGCAAAAGCACTGCTGGCCAAAATGACTTTACAGGAAAAAATCGGCCAGTTAAACCTGATTATTCCGGGCGGCGCTGCTGTTACAGGCTCCGTAGTAAGCAATGATGTTGAAAATAAAATCCGACAGGGAAAAGTAGGAGGGCTATTCGGCATCACTTCCCCTGAAAAAATCCGCAAAGTGCAGGATATGGCAGTGAAAGAATCGAGACTGCACATTCCCCTGATATTTGGACTCGACGTTATCCATGGACATAAAACCATTTTTCCGATACCCTTAGGGTTGTCTGCTTCCTGGGATATGGGACTGATTGAACAATCGGCACACATTGCAGCCAAAGAAGCAACAGCAGATGGACTGAACTGGGCTTTTTCTCCCATGGTGGATATTGCCCGGGATCCCCGCTGGGGCAGGATTTCAGAAGGTTCGGGAGAAGATCCTTACCTGGGCGGCGAGATTGCCAAAGCAATGGTGCGGGGTTACCAGGGAAAAGATATGACGAAGCAGGATGCATTAATGGCCTGTGTAAAACACTTTGCCTTATATGGTGGAGCAGAAGCGGGACGGGAATACAATACGGTTGATATGAGCCGCATTAAAATGTATGAATATTATCTGCCGCCATATAAAGCTGCGGTTGATGCAGGTGCGGGAAGCATCATGAGTTCTTTCAACGAAATTGATGGTGTGCCTGCCACAGGAAACAAATGGCTGCTTACCGATCTGCTCCGCAAAGAATGGGGCTTCAAAGGTTTTGTGGTATCTGATTATACTTCTCTCAATGAAATGACCAATCATGGTGTGGGTGATCTGCAAACAGTTGCGGCGCAGGCATTAAAAGCCGGGCTTGATATGGATATGGTGGGTGAAGGGTTTTTAACAACGATCGAAAAATCATTGAAAGAAGGGAGAGTGACGGTTGCCGATATTGATCGTGCCTGTTTGCGTATCCTCGAAGCAAAATACAAACTGGGCTTATTCGACAATCCTTATAAAAGCATTGATGAAACAAGACCTGCGAAAGATATCCTCACTGCAGAAAACCGGGCAGCAGCACGCAAGATCGCGGCACATAGTATGGTGCTGTTGAAAAACCAGAATCAACTGTTGCCGCTGAAAAAATCGGGTACCATTGCATTGGTTGGCCCATTGGCAGATAATAAAAGAAATATGCTGGGTACCTGGGTGGTTGCGGGTGACTGGAATAAATCTGTAAGTGTGCTCGAAGGTGTGAAGAATGTAGCGCCCGGTATCAATGTACTTACTGCAAAAGGCGCGAATATCACAGATGATCATTTTTTTGCATCGCGTGCCAACGCCCTGGGTGAGGAAGTAACATTCGACAGCCGTACACCGCAGGCGATGATCGATGAAGCCGTTTCAGTGGCGGCAAAATCGGATGTGGTGGTGGCAGTTGTAGGAGAAGCAGCTGATATGAGCGGTGAATCTGCCAGCCGTGCGGATATTTCACTGCCCGAAAGCCAGCTGAATCTTTTAAAAGCATTAAAGCGCACAGGAAAACCCCTGGTGGTGGTTCTGATCAATGGCCGCCCGCTTACACTGGTTTGGGAAAACAACAATGCCGATGCCATGCTCGAAGCATGGGCGCCGGGAACCGAAGCAGGCAATGCTATTGCTGATGTATTGTTCGGGGTATACAATCCTTCCGGTAAATTATCAGCCACTTTTCCGCGCAGTGTAGGGCAGATCCCCATTTATTACAATCACAAAAACACAGGCCGCCCCTTTGATGGCAAGGGATTCCCGAAATTCAAATCCAATTATCTCGATGAATCCAATGATCCGCTGTATCCTTTTGGCTATGGATTAAGTTATACCAATTTCGAATACAGCCCGGTTATGCTGAGCAATGCCAGTCCGAAAGGTGATACAAAAATCACAGCTACTGTAACAGTCACCAATGATGGTAAATATGCGGGAGAAGAAGTGGTACAGCTATACATCACCGATCCGGTTGCAAGTGTAACACGTGCTGTGAAAGACCTGAAGGGTTTTCAGAAAATAGCATTGCAGCCCGGTGAGTCCAAAGAAGTAAGTTTTACTATCGGTACTGAACAGCTATCCTTCTTTAACAGCGACCTGAAAAAAGTTTGGGAGCCAGGTAAATTTATCGTGCATATCGGTACCAGTTCTTCGAATGTGAAATCAGCGGAATTAAACTGGAGCAGGTAGGGGCTTTAGAAGTAAGAAGTTAAAAGTTAGAAGTTAGAAGTTGAAAGGTTGAGATAGATCAAATAAACGGTAAACGCTTTTAACCTTTTTAACCGACGGAACCATTCCTCTATACTCCAACAGAATCAAAGACGGTCACTTTCTTCCATAAATGTTTACTGGTATCCACAAAATGAAGATGGATGGGATCGGTTTGATAACTGTCCTGCGATTCTTTATCCGCGAATACACATAACCAGGATACCTGGTAACTGGTATCGATCACATCCCGGTTGGTGGGAGCAGGTACACCAATATGAAATTGCTGAATAGAGGCTGTTTTACTCAATGCCTGCAGGCCTGCAATCAATGCAGCTCTGTCTTCATTGCTTTGCGGATTGTATAACCAGAAATAAACGTGATGGATAAAATGGGTTTGGTTGATCATGGCTGTTTGAAATGTAAATGATGTTTTAAAGATATGGCTAAAATAATTGTTTGTTGCAGGGGTTTAGAAATGGGTATCGGCTAAAAAGGTTAAAGAAGTTAAAAGGGTATAGAGGCATTGTTTTTTGTAAAATTTTATTTGCGCGGTAGCAAAACTAATAAGTGAATAATTGAATAATTGAAGCTTTATTTCTTCTGTATAAAAATCTCTGTGAACCTCCGTGTTCCCTGTGTCTCTGTGGTAAAAAAATAATGCGTAAAGAAATCGTAATAAAAAATTGATTACATCTGTAACTTTTTAAACCTTTCAACCGCTTAAAAGACGCTAACGCTATTTGCCGCTTCCTAGCGCAAAAGCCACATAACTATCCCCCGAAGGCTTGCCAAGTTTACCTCCGCCACAGGCAATCACGATATATTGCTTACCGTTTTTGCTGTAAACTGCCGGCGTGGCAAACCCGGATGCAGGCAGGTCATGTTCCCATAATAATTTACCCGTTCGTTTGTTAAATGCCCTGATCTTGTGATCGCTGGTAGCTGCAATAAAAAGTACGCCTCCGGCGGTAACAACCGATCCTCCATAATTTTCTGTTCCGCTGTGAATGCCTTTGGCTTTCAATTCCGGATAATCGCCCAGGGGTGTTTTCCATATATACTTGCCGGTGTTAAGGTTAACGGCACTCAATGTACCCCAGGGTGTATCAACAGCTGGGTAACCTTCTTTGGTAAGAAATTTTTTATAACCGGTTCCGATATAAGGGAGTTGCAGGTAGGGGTCTTTTTTTACAACAGGCGCCACAAATTTTTGTATCTGTTTTGTTTTGTTATCGAGGATAAATGATGCCAGTGCCTGTTGTTCCGTTTCACTGAGTTGTTTGAATGCAGGCATCATTCTCCTGCCGGTATTAAGCAGGGCGATAAAACTTTTTTCATCATACTTCGCCTGCACGTTTATCAGTGAAGGATTGTTGCCGCTGCCCTGTCGTTCGGGGCCGTGGCATGACTGGCAGGTGCTGGTATAAATCCTTTTTCCTGCCTGCGCGTTGTTTTCATTGGCGGGCACTTTATCTGCCACATCCACCATCGTCAATATCCAGGGCATTTCATTTGCATTGACATATAAGATACCTGTGGTTGGATCAAAAGAAGGGCCGCCCCATTCTGCGCCGCCATCATAACCCGGAAATATTAATGTGCCCTGTTTCGAAGGCGGGCTGAACATATTATCATGCATCGTTGCCGCCCATCTTTGTTTTATGTCCTGGTAGGAACTATCCGGCACCAGGTGGTTGAGGTCTTTCTCCGCAAGTGATTGCCGGATAAAAGGTGCAGGATAAGAAGGAATAGGCTGTGTGGGGGATGGTTTCTCTCCCATAAGTCCTGTTACAACGGGCACCGGTGTTTCTTTTACCGGATAAATGGGTTCCCCGGTTTTCCGGTCGAATACAAATATGAAACCCGATTTGGTTACCTGTATCACCGCATCTTTTCTTTGCCCGTTTATGCGTAATCTTCCCAGCACAGGTGCTGTTGGCAGGTCGCGGTCCCAGATATCGTGATGCACGGTTTGAAAATGCCAGATGCGTTTCCCGTTTGCAGCGTTTATGGCCAATACCGCATTTGCGAATAAATTATCCCCGGTTCTTTTTCCCCCATAAAAATCATAAGAAGCAGAACCGATGGGAGCGTAGAGGATCCCTCTTCTTTCATCCAGGCTGAAGCCAGCCCATGCATTGGCGCCCCCGATGTGTTCCCAGGCTTCGGGATCATCCCAGCTTTGGTAGCCTTCCTCACCCGGCTGAGGAATCGTATGAAATATCCAGCGGAGTTTGCCATTGTGCACATCATAGGCACGGATATGACCGGGTGCGGCATTGGCCCCTTCATCTACCCTTGAACCGATAATGATCATGTCTTTGTAAATGATCCCCGGCGTAGTAGTGGCTACATACAGGTTTTTGGCATCTCTTCCCAGGTCATTGTGCAGATCGATCTGTCCGTTGGCTCCGAAATCTTCAATAGGTTTCCCGGTGACCACATCAATGCAATACAGCGAAGATGCGGCAGCATAAAAAATTCTTGGACGCATCCCTTCATCATCATAATAGGTGACACCCCGGCAAACATTCATCGCAAAATAGCCTTCTCCTTTTGGCTGCCCGGAAACAGTATCGAAAGGATTGAATATCCAGCGCTGCTTCCCGGTTGCAGCGTCTATTGAAAATAATTTCAGTTTGGGTGATACGCCATACAGTATCCCGTTCACCACGATCGGGTTTACCTGTATCTGTGTTCTTTTATCTGAGTCGCCGGTATGAAATTCCCATGCAGGTTTCAGTTGCGAAACATTATTGGTATCCACTTCTGTTAATGAGGAGTAATGTGTGGCGGATTTATTGCCCCCATATATTTTCCATTCCTGGTCGTTCGTGATACAACCTGATAAAAAAACGATGGCCGTAAAAAAAGCCATCGTTTTTGAAATAGAATACTGCTGCATAACTGAAGTATTGTCTTATTCAAGGATGCGTTCTATGAATTTCCCTGTTTTCTTTTCTTTGAGGATCAGTTTTTTTGCGCCATAATGTGTCATCTCTTCTTTTACGAGATAATGGTCCGCATCGTATTCCACAAGATGGCTTTCTTTACTCAAGCCTGTTTTTCCCCGCCAGATATCCAGTTGCACGGGCTCCCATATTTTTGATTTGGCAGAGCGGTATGCGGCATCGAGAATGGCATTTACTACATATCCATCATAAAATGTTTCTTTCGGATCGGTCCCTTTTTCCATGGCATTGAACATATCCATGAACATGTGGTTGTACCCGAGTTCATTTAACTCATCACCCACAGGGAATAACCATCCCGAATTGCTTTCGGCTTTTTCTGCGATATAATCACCGCCTTTCCCGGTCGTAAACATATCGAATCCTGTACGCAAAAAACTGTTGATCCAGATCGTTCCTTCCGTTCCCATCACTTCATCGCGCAGGTCCAGCCCGCCGCGGAATGTCCAGCTGACTTCAAACTGGCCGATCGCGCCATTTTCATATTTCACCAGACCGATCGCATGGTCTTCCGCTTCGATGGGTTTTACCTGTGTATCGGCCCAGCACATCACTTCCACGGGTTTGATGTCTTTCCCGATATAACTGCGCGTGATCTCCACGCAGTGGCAACCCAGGTCGAGGATACAACCACCGCCCGCCTGTTCAATATCCCAGAACCAGTCGCTGTGCGGGCCGGGATGCGTTTCGCGCGATTTGGCCCAGAGTATCCTGCCGAGTGCGCCATTCTTTACACTGTCGTTCGCTTTGATAAATTTCGGTGTGTACACAAGGTCTTCGAGATAGCCGTTAAAAATCCCTGCTTCTTCCACGGCCAGTAACATGCGTTTGGCTTCTTCTGCATTACGTCCCAAAGGCTTTGTGGTCATTACGGCTTTCTTGTGTTTGCAGCAGAGCAATACAGCCGCTTCATGCAGGTTATTGGGCAGCGAAATACAAACAATGTCAACATCCGGGTGGGCGATCGATTCCTCCATGTTGGTGGTCCAGTGTGAACAACCATAATCTGCTGCAAATTTTTTGGCACTTTCTTCCCTTCGGGAATAGATGCTGACTACTTTATCCTTGCTGCGGTAACCCTGTAAAGCATCCGCATAAAACCGCCCGATGAATCCTGAGCCGAGCATTGCAATTCGTTTCATATTTTTTATTTGTGAGTTGTGAGTTGTGAGTTGTGAGTTGTGAGTTGTGAGTTGTGAGTTGTGAGTTGTGAGTTGTGAGTTGTGAGTTGTGAGTTGTGAGTTGTGAGTT
>SAIX01000090.1 GCA_004028765.1 Chitinophagaceae bacterium
GCCCTGTTTTCAATACCACATATAATGCAGCCCTGCTTAATTATATCGATGCAGATGTGGCTTTCAAATACCAGGAATTTCAGCCCGTTGAATTCAATGAGAACCGTGTGCAGGGTACCGATGCGGCGGCGGCCAATCTTCCGGCCATTCTTGCTTACTATGCATATATGATCATAGGGTTGGATTATGATTCTTTTTCTCCCAAAGGTGGAGAGACCTATTTTAAGAAAGCCCAGAGTATCATCACCAATGCGCCCGAAGGAAAAAATATTTCCGGCTGGCGGCTGTTTGATGGAACAAGGAACCGGTACTGGTTAAACGAAAACCTTATCAATAACCGTTACAATATCCTGCATGATGTGTTGTATGCATATTACCGCACGGGACTTGACAAAATGTTTGATGCCGAAGCAGAAGCAAGAAGTAACCTGCTGCAATCGCTTACCCAGTTACAGGCTTTTAATAAAGAGAATGCAAATACAATGTTCATCCAGTTTTTTTTGCAGGGGAAACAACAGGAACTTACCGGGATTTTTAAGAAAGGAACTGCGGAGCAGAAGGCAAAAGCAGTAGAGATATTATCAGAACTGGACGTTGTGAATGCATCCAGGTATAAACAGGACCTCAAATGAAACACGGTATCCTGTTACTGGTGTTGCTGACGGTATTGTTATCATCCTGCCGGCAAACAATGCCGCCCGGAGTCGTAGGCCCTGACAGCATGAAAGTATATATGTGGGACATGATGCGGGCCGATGAATTATACCTTCGCATCCTTGCAAAAGACAGCAGTGCATCCCGGCGCAAAGTAAATGTGCACCTCTATAAGGAAGTGTATGAACTCCACCACATCACCAAAGGAAAATTCGACAGCAGTTACCGGTATTATGCTTCCAATCCCATCCTTTATAAGCTGCTGATCGATTCGCTGGATGCCTATGCTACACGGGAACGTACAAGGTTATTCTCCCGGTATGGACAGGCTAAATAACCAATCCTTACCTTTACAGTGTAACGATTGCCGATATGAATAAAGTATTTGCCAATGCCGATGCGGCCATTCAGGATATTCCGGATGGTGCTACCCTGATGCTCGGCGGTTTTGGCCTGAATGGTATCCCTGAAAACAGTATTGCAGCCCTGGTAAAAAAAGGCACCAAAGGCCTTACCTGTATTTCTAACAATGCAGGAGTGGATGATTTTGGTTTGGGCTTATTGCTGAAAACAAGACAGATCAAAAAAATGATGAGCAGTTATGTAGGTGAGAATGCTGAGTTCGAAAGGCAACTGTTGAGTGGCGAATTGGAAGTGGAGCTGATTCCGCAGGGTACACTTGCAACACGGATACAGATGGCCGGAATGGGCATCCCCGCATTTTTCACACCCGCCGGTTACGGAACGGAAGTGGCGATAGGAAAAGAGATCAGGAGTTTTAATGACAAACCTTACCTGATGGAGTATGCATTGCATGCCGATTTTGCGATCGTAAAAGCCTGGAAGGGCGATACGATGGGAAACCTCATATTCCGGAAAACCACGCGCAATTTTTCCACTTCCATGGCCAAAGCCGGAACCATTACAATCGCTGAAGTGGAGCAATTGGTACAACCCGGCGAGATCGACCCGGATGAAGTGCATGTGGCAGGTTTATATGTGCACAGGATTTTCCAGGGAAAGAATTATGAAAAGAGAATTGAGCGAAGAACATTGAAGTTGCAGAAGGATTGTTAAACGGTTATGTTGTTTATTGGTTTATTAGTTAGGTGGGGCATGGTTGATCGTTCATGGTTCATAGTTCATGGGTCATGGAGAAGAAATGAGATAATAAACCAAAAACGAATAAACCAGTAAACGAATAAACCAATAAACCAAACACATGCTTGATAAATTCGGAATCGCAAAGCGCATTGCACAGGAACTGCGGGATGGGATGTATGTGAACCTCGGGATCGGGATACCTACACTGGTATCGAACTATGTTCCGGCAGGAATGACGGTGGTATTCCAGAGCGAGAACGGGATATTGGGAATGGGGCCATATCCCACGGAAGCGGAAGTGGATGCCGATCTGATCAATGCAGGAAAAGAAACCGTAACGTTGATACCTGGTGCGGCTTTATTCGACAGCGCAGAAAGTTTTGGAATGATCCGTGCGGGTAAAATCGACCTGACCGTACTGGGCGCCATGGAAGTGAGTGAGAAAGGAGATATCGCCAACTGGAAAATTCCCGGGAAAATGGTGAAAGGAATGGGCGGTGCGATGGATCTTGTGGCAAGTGCAAGGAATATCATTGTGGCGATGATGCATACCAACCCGAAAGGAGAGAGTAAATTATTACCGGAATGCAGTTTGCCGCTTACCGGGATGGGTTGTGTAAAAAAGATCGTGACAGAACTGGCGGTGATTGATATTGTTCCGGAGGGTTTTTTACTGAAGGAAAGGGCGCCGGGGGTTGGTGTGGATGAGATCGTTTCCAAAACAGCGGGAAAGTTAATTGTTCCCGCTTCCGTTCCGGAAATGCGTATCTGAGATTTTCTCCCGCTTTTATAAAATCCCTTTTCTTTGCAATGCGAAATGAACCATTGCTTATCCGGTTTGTTTTATTTTATTATTCATCATTCATCATCAAAATTATTTACATGAGTATCCAGGCAGGACAAACCGCTCCCGATTTTACTTTATTTGATACAGACAAAAACAAAGTATCCCTTGCCGATCAGAAAGGCAGCAATGTGGTGGTATTGTTTTTCCCGCTGGCTTTTACAGGTGTTTGCACAGCAGAACTCTGTAATGTGCGCGATAATATCGCAGTATACAATAACACCAACGCCAAAGTATTCGGCGTTTCTGTGGATTCATTGTTTACGCTTGGAAAATTCAGGGCAGAACAAAACCTGAATTTCCCACTCTTAAGTGACTTCAATAAAGAAGCCGCTAAAGCTTATGGAGTGTTGTATGAAACCTTCCCCGCTTTTGAAATGCAGGGTGTGAGTAAACGCGCTGCATTTGTGATCGATAAAGGAGGTGTAGTGAAATATGCCGAGGTTTGTCCAACCCCCGGTGACCTGCCAGATTTTGCTGCGATCCAGGAAACTTTGGCTTCTTTGAATTAAAATGCACTGAAATCATCGATAAAATGCCCCTGTTCAGGGGCATTTTTGTTAAAATTCAAGTCAAGTTCTTGTTAAAACGGTTAATATTTGGGTAATTTGTTATGAACCTGATCCCATGCAAAAACGATACATAGCTGGTTTATTGTTTTCTATGCTATGCGTTAGCAGTTTTGTTAACGAAAGTTCTGTATGGCCGGATGGAGAAGATGGCCAGGCCAAGATCACGCATTTTTATCCCAACCCTGCCACCAGTTATATCAATTTCACCTTCGATAAAACGGTTGATAAAAATTACAGCCTGCAGATCTATAATTTTATTGGCCGTAAGATGACGGATCTGCGCATCACCGATTCAAAGATCACCATTACACTCGATGATAATTATCTCCGTGGTTTATATGTTTACCAGCTCCGCGACCAGACCGGCCGCATCCTCGAGTCAGGTAAATTCCAGGTGAATAAATAATGGGGCTTTCCTTTCGTAAATCGTACTTCTTACTTCTAACTTATTTATCCGTTATTTCCACGATCAGGAATTTCAGGTAATTGGTATTTTCCATTCCCCAGATGATGGGATGGTCGCTGGCCTGTGCCTGGAAAGTTACCTGCCGGATTTTTTTGCGGGCATCCTTCGCCGCGAGTTCAATCATCTGTATAAACTGTTCGGGGCTTACGAGGTTGGTACAGCTGGATGTAACCAGGAAACCGCCGTTTTTCACCAGCTTCATTCCCCGCAGGTTGATCTCTTTGTAACCAGTTAACGCCTTTTCAATGTTGCTCCGGCTTTTGGTGAATGCAGGCGGATCCAGCATTACCACATCATAAAGTCTTCCTTCTTTGCCCCATTGTTTTAACACATCAAATGCATTCACCGCTTCGAAACGGCAGATATGATCCAGCCCGTTCAATGCGGCATTTTTATTTGCCTGTGCAACGGCATTCTCTGATATATCGAGACCCAGCACCGATTTGGCGCCATAGGAAGCGGCGTGTATTTCAAAAGTTCCGGTATAAGTGAATACGCCGAGTACATCGGCATCTTTTACGATATGCCTGATGGCGCGGCGATTGTCCTGCTGGTCGAGGAAATAACCTGTCTTCTGCCCGTTCTCGATATCTACCCTGAACTTCAGGCCATTTTCATTGATCAGGATCTCTGTATCAAAAGGAGCGGAGAGAAAACCTTTCTGTAATGGCAACCCTTCGAGTTCCCTTACGGGGACATCGTTGCGTTCATAAATTCCTTTCGGGGAAAAAAGCTTGTTGATAGATTGTACGATCGCAGGCTTCCATAAGTCCATACCGAGTGCCAGCGTTTGTATCACAAAATAATCGTTGAACTTATCGATGATAAGCGCAGGCATCTGGTCTGCCTCTCCAAAAATCAGGCGGCAATTTTCTGTGTACCCGATTTTCTTACGGTATTCCCAGGCTTCGCGGATACGCCTGTCAAAAAAAGCTTCATCAATATTTTCGGCTTTACGGGTAAGCAGCCTTACAACAATCTGTGATTTGGGGTTGATATATCCTCTTCCGGCGGGTTTGCCATCTCCAAAAAAAACTTCCACGATGTCACCACCATTTACGGGCCCGTCTATCCTGTCAACTTCATTTCCGTAAATCCAGGGATGCCCGTTTGCAATACGGGGAGCAATTTTTTTTCTTAAGAAAACCTTGGTCATCCGGCAAAGATAAGAGAGTTAGGAGTGTGGAGTCAGGAGTCTGGAGTTATAGTGCGTACTTTAAATTCCTGACTCCTAACTTCTAACTCCTAACTTCAGACTATTTTTTACATCGCTTCCCTTATATCCTGCATCAGTTTCTGCGCGATATTGGAAGCCGTGGTTGCAAAATTACTTTCGGCATAAATGCGGATGATCGGCTCTGTATTGCTTGTACGCAGGTGTACCCAGTCGTGCTCAAATTCGATCTTTAACCCGTCTTCGGTATTGATCGGATTTTTTTTGTATTTCTTTTTGATATGCTCGAATATCTTTTTCAGGTCGAAGCCGGCAGTGAGTTCGATCTTGTTCTTACTCATAAAATAGTCGGGATAGGTATTGCGCAGTTGCCTGGCCGATTTTTTTTCTTTGGCAAGATGTGTTAGAAAAAGTGCGATCCCGATCAATGCATCGCGGCCATAATGCAGATCGGGCACGATGATACCCCCATTGCCCTCCCCGCCGATCACTGCATTCACGGCTTTCATTTTATTTACCACATTTACTTCACCGACGGCACTCGGGGTATATTCGCCGCCATGTTTCAGGGTTACGTCTTTCAATGCGCGGGTGGACGACATATTGCTGACCGTATTCCCCTTCCTGTGGCGCAACACATAATCGGCAACCGCTACCAGTGTATATTCTTCACCGAATAAACTGCCATCTTCACAAACAAAACACAGCCTGTCCACATCGGGGTCGACCGCGATACCGAGTGCATCCTGTTTTTTTGTTTCATTACAAAGTTCGAGCAGGTTTTCCGGTAATGGTTCCGGATTATGGGCAAATTTTCCGCTTACTTCTTCATTCAGTACCGTGATATCTTTTACACCCAATGCCTTTAATAGCTGCGGAACAGCGATTGCTCCCGTACTGTTGATGGCATCCAGTACTATTTTGAATTTTGCTTTTTTGATCGCAGCCACATCTACCAGCGGATAATTCACCACGGCATCGATATGCTGCTGCAATGCGGTATCATTCGTTGTATAGCTTCCCAACTGATCAACTCCTGCAAAAACAAAATCTTCTTTCGCAGCGATGTCAAGAACCTGAGCACCCACTTCACCGCTGATGAATTCACCTTTATGGTTTAATAATTTCAACGCATTCCATTCTTTGGGATTGTGGCTGGCAGTGAGGATGATGCCCCCGGCAGCTTTTTCAAACACCACGGCCATTTCAACAGTGGGGGTGGTACTGAGACCAAGATCCACAACATCGAGCCCCAATGCATTCAGGGTGCTTACAACAAGGCGCTGTACCATTTCACCGCTGATACGGCCATCGCGGCCGATCACGACCTTTTTATTGTCTGACTGGGTACCAAGCCATGTGCCAAAAGCCGCTGTAAAACGAACCACATCGATGGGGCTGAGGGTATCGCCGGGTTTCCCGCCAATGGTTCCACGGATACCGGAAATGCTTTTGATCAGTGCCATAGGACAAATTTTGGGATGCAAACATAATTCAAATTTTTTGTTTGTCTCGGCCGCTTAATTTTGCAGGATAATGCGCAGATATGCAGGGTAAATCGTGGTTCAGGGATTGGTTCAATTCGGATTATTATCATTTGCTGTACCAGCACAGGGATGAGCAGGAAGCGATGGATTTTATCCGCAAACTGATTGATCATTTACAACCCGCAAAAGGCGCCACGATGGTGGATTTTGCCTGTGGTAAAGGGCGCCACAGCAAAGCGTTGGCCGATATGGGGTTCGATGTAACAGGGATAGACCTTTCCGCCTCCTCCATTGAAGAAGCGAAACAGGACGAGTGGGAACATTTACATTTTTACCAGCACGATATGCGGCTCCCTTTTTGCATCAACTGTTTTGATTTTGCATTTAATTTTTTTACCAGTTTTGGATATTTCCGCACAAGGCGTGAACATGACAATGCTATCCGTACCATTGCACAAAGTCTCAGGAAAAACGGTGTATTTGTGATCGATTACCTGAATGTACATTATACTGAAGAGCGGCTGGAAAAAACAATGACCGCTACTGCAGAGGATATCACATTTCATATCACCAAATGGCAGGATGAAGAACATTTTTTTAAGCAGATACAGGTGAGCGATGCTGCACAATCTTCTCCCAAGCATTTATATACGGAACGGGTTGCCAAGTTCTCGCTCGGCGATTTTACGGATATGCTTTCTTACCAGGGGATGCAGGTGCAGGAAGTTTTCGGGGATTACCAGCTCAACCGCTACGATGTGCGCAAATCGCCGCGGATGATCATCGTGGCAAAAAAATTATAAGGCTATGGTTCCCTGTTTGCAGGCGGGGGCTGCTTATTCATCTTCATTTTTAAAACCGGCTGAATTTGAATTGCATTGGGCATGGCCGAACGGAAACTGCTATCGGGTACAAGCACGGGCATGGCGTCTGTCAATGATCCATATACATCAAACCCGTTCCCATTGTTGCCGAGATAAACAGCAGGAGGAACTGTTTTTATAACATTGGGCATGCCATTATCGGGTAATTGCCCCTGCGGGTTCTTTTTGAGATACCCCTTAAATCGCGGATCCTGTTTTAAAATATCTTTCAGGTTATTCAGTTTTGCGGAATCGGGAAAACGGAGCGTATCATCATTACGGGGTGTCAATAAAAACGACTTGCCTGAAGAAGGTTTCAGCAGCAGGTCAGGTATTTTGGGAAGGCTGTTTTGGGCGTGCACAGCAAAATGGCAGATCAACATCGCGCAAATGGCTATGTGTTTTGGTTTCATACCTCAAGTTAGGGATTCATCCTTATTGAAAAAAAGAAGCCCGTTTTGAAATTTTGTTAAAAGATCGATCATCTGTCAGGGAGGTTTTATCTTTAAACCATGTTATTAGAAGCCGGTTCATTTTGGCACCATGTATTACAGGCTGCGGGCAGACTGGATACAGCGTTGTTCCTGAAAATCAACGGTGCCTGGCATACCTCTTTTTTTGACTCGGTATTTCCCTGGTGGCGTGAAGCGAATACCTGGGTGCCCTTGTATCTTTTTTTTATTTTACTGGCCTTAGTGAATTTCGGAAAGAAAGCGGTTCCCTGGATATTATTTGTGGTGCTTACGCTGATCCTCACCGATCAGATCAGCAGCAGCCTCATCAAAAACTGGGTACAGCGCCCGAGGCCCTGCCGCGATGAATTTTTGGCTGCCCAGGTTCGTTTAATCTTAAATAATTGCTCCGGCGGGTACAGCTTCCCTTCCTCACATGCCACCAATCATTTCGGTTTTGCTGTTTTTGTTTTTATCACTTTGAAAGATGTGCTGAAAGCATGGAGGTACCTGTTTCTGCTATGGGCAGCCACCATCAGTTACGGACAGGTGTATGTAGGGGTGCATTATCCCATTGATATATTGTGCGGCGCTTTGCTCGGAACCTGTATCGGGTATGGTACGGCTATGCTGTTTTATAAAAAGATCGGGACCGTCTGGGAAACGGGCCACATTACAGCTTCATAACCCGGTTACTTCTGTACGGATCGCTTCCAGCATTGGATAAATATCCCTGATCAGTTTTTGTGCCCGCTCACTCGGGTAGCCGATAAAAATATCATAATCCTTGGGTCCTTCATTCGTGGGGGAATGATAGGTAAGTGTTACATGGCGCACATCATTAAAACGGGCAATGATATTGTAATGATCCATGTGCGTGTAGGTGTTGATGAGCTCATCGAGCTTTGTGATTTCTACCTGCAGTTGTTTGTACATCGGAAGATAATCCGACTCAAAAAATAAAGTGTCTTCCCGGTTCAGGATATGGATATGCTCATCGCAGATATTCAGGATCCGGTTCGACTCATTGCTGATCGCCACATAAGGGTACCCATGTGGTGAGTCGGGATTGTGCAGCATAAAGAGATCGAAAAGCAACAATATTTCGAAATTTACGTGAATGTAGCAAGCAATCGGCAGTATCACAACCCCTGGTATCCACAGTTTCAAAAAAGCTATTTTTGCAGACCATGATACCCAACCGTATTTTCTACTCTGTACTCATTGCTTCGGCCATCACCTGGCTGCTGGGAATGTTTTGCATCCCGCTGATGGATATTGATGCATCTCAATATGCATCCATCAGCCGTGAAATGCTTGAGAACAAAAGCTGGTTACAGGTTTTTGATCTTGGCGCCGATTATCTCGATAAACCGCCGATGCTGTTCTGGCTTTCGGCCATCAGTATGAAAATATTAGGGGTGCACGACTGGTCGTACCGCCTTCCTTCTTTCTTTTTTGCATTGCTGGCTGTTTACAGTACTTACCGGCTCGCTTCTGTTTTTTACAGAAAAGAAATCGCACAGTTAGCGGCCATGGTTTTGGCGGCTTCGCAGGCATTGTTCCTGATTACCCATGATGTACGTTGTGATACGATGCTCTTGGGATGGGTAAGTTTCAGTATCTGGCAAATGGCGGCATGGTACCAGCAAAGGCAATGGAAAAATTTCTTTGCGGCATTTATCGCGATTGCTTGCGGCATGATGACGAAGGGCCCTATCGCACTACTTGTACCTGCATTTGCATTTGTGCCGCATTTTGTTGTAAGAAGGGAATGGAAGCAATTATTCCGCTGGGAATACCTGTTAGGGATATTGGTTATTGCAGTTATGCTGGTGCCGATGAGCATTGGCCTTTACCAGCAGTTTGACCTGCATCCGGGGAAGATCATCAATGGTGTGCCGATAAAATCAGGTCTGAGGTTTTACTACTGGACACAGAGTTTTGGCCGCTATACAGGAGAGAATGTATTCAACGAAATGAATCATTTCACCTTTCTCCTCGAGAATATGTTCTGGAGTTTTCTTCCCTGGGTCCTGTTTTTCCTCGTAGCATTGATTTTTTCAGTGACCGATCTCGTGAAAAAAAGATTCCGGATATCAGCAGGTGAAGAATGGATCAGTACCGGTGGGTTTATCCTTACCTATTGCATCCTCGCCCGCAGCCAGGCGCAGCTACCACATTATATTTTTGTGGTATTTCCATTGGCCGCCATCATTACTGCGAAATTTTTATACAGGCTTTTATTTACAGAGGAATTGCCTGCCTGGAAAAAACCGCTCTTTATTTTCCATTCGGTGATCTTCAGTTTACTTTGGGTGGTTGCGGCTTTCCTCATGTTCTGGCCATTTGATAACGGGATGATCGTTTTTGTGCTGGCCGGTATTCTTGTTGGCCGTTTCCTGGTTTTGTTGTCCGCGAAAGGCAAACAATTTCCCAAGCTGCTGAACCTGGCATTCTTTACGGTGATTGGTGTGAACGTATTACTCGATACCGGTTTTTATCCCAATGTGCTTAATTACCAGCTGGGAAATGAAGCGGCGCATTTTATCGAGCAGCAGCATATCCCTAAAGAAAGAATCAGTATTTATGGTATTTATGAGGGAAGGGCTTTTCATTTTTACAGCAAGCATATTTATCCGCGGAAAACTGATTCAACCGATTTCCAGGAAAATGAAATTGTGTTAACGGTGAAAGACAGTATCCCTTTTTTCCAGCGAAGGTTCCCGAACCTGCAAACCCTGCACATCGGCCCGCATTTTGGTGTCACCGCTTTGTCGCTCCCTTTTCTCAATCCCGAAACGCGTGACAAGGAAGTACCCAAATATGCATTGCTGCAACTGAAACGCTGAGAAGATATGGGGCGGATTGAGTAGATTTGGGTTCTGACCATGACGGAAATATTTATCTTACTGGCGCTGATACTGATCAATGGACTTTTTTCCATGGCCGAGATCGCCCTTGTATCCGCACGAAAAGCAAGGCTGGAATCGCAGGCGCAGAAAGGTGATGCAGAAGCAAAGCGGGCACTCGAACTCGCCAATCGCCCAGAAACTTTTTTATCGACTGTTCAGATCGGTATCACGCTCATCGGTGTGCTTACAGGTATTTATTCCGGCGATAGTTTTAAGGTACCCTTGCAGGAATGGCTTTCAAAAGCAGATATAGTAAAACCCTATGCGGGCACTTTGTCGACTACATTGATCGTGGTGGTGCTCACCTACCTCTCTCTCGTACTGGGCGAGCTCGTACCCAAACGCATCGGCTTAAGCAGTCCGGAAGCCATTGCGAAATCGGCCGCGGGCCCCATGCGGCTTGTTACATTGATCATGTATCCTTTTATCTGGCTGCTCAGTGCATCTGCCAACCTGATCATCCGCTTACTGAATATCAAAAACAACGATACGCAGGTAACGGAAGAAGAGATCAAAGCCATTATCAGTGAAGGAACCGAACAGGGAACGATCGAAGAAGCGGAACAGGATATCATCGAAAGGGTATTTCACCTCAGTGACCGCAACATCACTTCGCTGATGACACACCGCAGTGAGATCGTATGGATCGACGGGAAACTTACCGTTGGGGATGTGCGCAAAACAACCGATGCGATGATCCACTCTGTTTACCCCGTATGCGAGGAGGATATTGATCATATCAAAGGGGTGGTAACAATCAAGGATCTTTTTGTGGCGGATACATCTGCAACCGTTTTCTCCATCATGCGCGATGCGATGTATGTGCCTGAGAACAATACGGCTTACCAGGTGCTGGAAAAATTCAAGCAAACCAAAATTCACCAATGCTTTATCGTGGATGAATACGGGAGCGTGCAGGGACTGATCACTTTGAATGATATCCTCGAAGCTATTGTGGGCGATCTTCCGCAGGAAGAAGACGAAGAACATGAAATCACTGAACGTGCCGATGGTTCTTTCCTGGTAGATGCACAGATTCCTTTTTACGATTTTCTCTCACATTTCGATAAAACTGAATGGATGAAGGAAGGCGACCAGGACTTTGATACCCTCGGCGGCTTTATCATCCATATCCTCGAAAAAATCCCCGCCACCGGCGATACCCTCGAATGGAAAGTGTTCCGTTTTGAAATCGTTGATATGGATAATCACCGGATCGATAAAATATTGGTGAGCATTAGAGAGGAGGAAGCCTGATTTGAATGAATGCTGAACGCTTAATGCTAAACGCAGAAGGCTTGTTTAGCCTTGCCTAATGATTTGTTTTTTGATTGGTGAAATGATTTAAACCGATGCTTAATGCTGCATGCAGAATGGCTAACGCTTGCTTTGCATTTATGTTATGAGCGGTTCCTTAATTGTACTAAAATTAAATCAAGCCTTAAGCCTTCAGCGTTGAGCGTTGAGCATTTTGCGTTCTGCATAAAAAATTAAAAATCAAAAACCGTCCCCGTTTTCGGGTAATCCAGTTTAAAACTTTTGTCCTGGTTCCTGCTTTTTACGTGGAAAATATTGCTCTGGCTTTTTTCAAAATCGTATAACAGGCTGCAATCAACCTCGAGCTTTTTCATATCTGCGATTTTCGGCACTTCAAAATAACTCCATACACTTTCCTGCTGTATTTCATGGCCGATATAATTCAGCGTAACCGGCTGCCCGTTGATCTTGAAATGAAGGGTATTACCGATATAAGTGCTGATCTGTTTATCGAGAAAAGCGTTATCGGCCGGTTTCAGGATATCGAGTTTGGCACTGGTATATTTTTGCAGTGTTTTTTCGAGATCAGTTGAAAAAATGCGGACACTCACTTCCACCGTGGCTTCTTTCGCATTATGATTTACTTCTATAACAGATACGAAAAACGGATGTATCAGCGATACAATTCCCGTCATCATCCATTGAACCAGTATATTTACCATTCAACCATGAATTTTTGTCGGCACAAATGTCCTGATTAATTTGAAACTCTGTACATGAGCGATTTCAATTTATATTTTGAGATAGGGTATAAGCATATTGCCGACCTGCGCGGTATCGATCATATCCTGTTTGTAACCGCACTCTGTATCCGTTACCAGTTTGCCGACTGGCGGAAGATCCTGGTACTTGTAACCGCCTTCACCATCGGCCATTCCATTACGCTGGCATTAAGCGTGTTTAATATGGTACAGTATTCGGTGAGATGGATCGAATTCCTGATACCGGTTACCATTGCCATTACCGCAGTCAGCAATGTATTCGTCAAAAAATTCGCTTTCAAAACCCGTTTCCCGCTGATCTATTTTTTTGCCCTTTTCTTCGGGCTGGTGCATGGATTGGGTTTCAGCAGTTATTTAAAAAGCATACTCGGCAAGGGGGAAAATGTGATAGGGCCTTTGTTTGCATTCAACGTTGGGCTCGAAGTCGGGCAACTGCTGATCGTTACCGCTGTTTTACTGATTTCCTTTATATTCGTATCCATTCTGAAAACCAGCCGGAGAGAATACCTGCTCTATGTTTCAGGCGGCATTTTCGCCCTGGCAGTTCAGATGGTGATCGAAAGAATACCACACTAAAACAAACCCCTTATGAGAAGAGTCCTGTTCCTGTTCTTCCTGTCCTGTACCGTTGGCTTTCTGAATGCCCAGGATATCAAGAACAATCCCACGTCGAACCACGGAAACAAGTTCGAACAGTTGGGAACCATTCTGCCTACGCCCAATGAATACCGAACTGCCAGCGGCGCACCGGGCCCGAAATACTGGCAGCAGCGCGCTGATTATGATATCAAATGCGAGCTGGATGAACCCAACCTGAAACTGAAAGGTTCGGAAACCATTACTTACTACAATAACTCCCCTGATATACTCACTTATCTCTGGCTTCAGCTGGACGAAAATGAACACAGCAGTGTGAACAATGCCAATTACCAGGACAGATCAGCTATGGGCCGTTCGGTTAGTACGGCAACGATCGATGGTATTGAAGGACAAAAAACAGACAACGGTTATGGTGACCAGATCACAAAAATCACCGATGCAACCGGCAAGCCGCTCAAATACACCATCAACAAAACCATGATGCGGATTGATTTGCCGGCGCCATTAAAACCCGGTCAGAAATTTGTGTTCAATATTGACTGGAACTACAAAATCTCTGATCGCCTTACCTTTGGCGGTCGTGGCGGATATGAATATTTCCCGGAAGATGGCAACCACCTCTTCACGATGGCACAATGGTATCCCCGTTTGTGCGTGTACAGCGATTTCCAGGGATGGCAGAACCACCAGTTCACCGGCCGCGGTGAATTCGCACTTACTTTCGGAAATTTTAATGTGCAGATGACCGTTCCAGCCGATCATGTGGTACTGGGAACCGGTCAGTGCCAGAACTATCCTGCCGTTCTCAGCGCCGCACAACTCGCCCGCTGGAACCAGGCACAAACCGCAAAAGAACCGGTGGAAGTGGTAACACTGGACGAAGCCACCAAAGCAGAAAAAAGCAAGAGCACCGCAAAGAAAACATGGGTATTCAAAGCGGAGAATGTGCGTGATTTCGCATGGACATCGAGCCGCAAATTTATCTGGGATGCCATGCCCACTTATGTGGAAGGTAAGAAGATCATGTGTATGAGTGCTTATGGAAAAGAAGCGTATGGCCTTTACCGTAAATTCTCTTCCAAAGTGGTTGCGCATACAGTGAGAACATATTCCAAATTCTCTATTCCTTATCCTTACCCGGTGGCACAGAGTATCGAAGCTGCCAATGGTATGGAATATCCCATGATCTGTTTTAACAATGGCCGCACCAATAAAGACGGCACTTACAGCGAGCAAACCAAAATAGGGATGCTGGGTGTGATCATCCACGAAGTGGGGCATAATTTCTTCCCCATGATCGTGAACAGTGATGAGCGCCAGTGGAGCTGGATGGACGAAGGGTTGAATTCATTTGTAGAATACCTCACAGAAGAACTCTACGATAACAAATATCCTTCCCGTATGGGTAATGCAGCCTCTATCGCCCCTTACATGCGCTTACCGAAAGACCAGCTGGAACCGATCATGACCAACAGTGAAAATATCGCACAGTTTGGTCCGAATGCCTATACAAAACCTGCAACAGGTTTGAATATTCTCCGCGAAACCATCATGGGCCGCGAACTCTTCGATTTCAGTTTTAAAGAATATGCAAGAAGGTGGGCTTTCAAACATCCCACACCTGCCGATCTTTTCCGTACGATGGAAGATGCCAGTGGTGAGGACCTCGACTGGTTCTGGCGCGGATGGTTCTATGGGATCGATCCATGCGATATCTCGATCGATTCTGTAAAACATGCCGTTTATGATCCTGCAGCTGCACCAGCCCAGGGTGGCGGTGGTTTTGGTGGCCGCGGTGGTGGCGGATTTGGTGGCGGTGGCAATGGCCGCATGCAACCACCGGCGGTAAATGCATTTGAAGACATTTCCAAACTTCGTAACCGTACCGATAAAAATATTCTCTTCCTTACGGATGTGGATACTTCGCTGCGTGATTTTTACTGGCGTTACGACAGGGGTATCGAACCCTATGATTCCATTACCAAAGCGCCTGCAGCATCCTTCCCTGCACCCGAACAACTGAGCGATGCAGAAAAAGCCAAATATGCCAATGTGCACCTTTATGAAATTGTTTTTTCAAACAAGGGCGGGCTGGTAATGCCGATCATTGTTGAGTTTACATTTGAGGATGGTACCAAAGAAGTACAGAAAATACCTGCACAGATCTGGCGCCACAATGAGAACACTGTGACCAAACTTTTTGTTACCCGTAAAAAAGCAGAGAAGATCAGGCTTGATCCTATGCGCGAAACAGCGGATATCAATGAAAGCAACAACACATGGCCCAAAGCCGATACGGGCGCCGATGAGCCCAGCAAGTTCTCCCTCTTCAAGGCTGCTGCCCGTCAGCGCGGCCAGTCGAGTGGTTTGAACCCGATGCAGAATGCCATGCAGAAAAAATAAAATCGTTAACTGACCGTGAATGGTGGGTAGTGGGTGGTAAGTGATCATAATAAGATAACTTATTGCTGACAACTCACCATTTCCTTTTAAAATGTATATGAAATCCTTTCTTCTCAGTTTCCTGCTCCTTATTGTATTCGGTGCCAATGCTGCTATTGTAGATACGGTTGAAATATTCAGCAACAGTATGCACAGGCCGGTAAAAACAGTGGTGGTGCGCCCCGGGAATTATACAACGGAGAAAAATAAATATTTCCCGGTGCTGTACCTGCTGCATGGTGCATTCGGGAGTTATTCCAACTGGATCCGTAAAGTGCCGCATATACAGCAACTCGCCGATCAGCACCAGATGATCATTGTTTGTCCGGATGGCGGTTTTACCAGCTGGTATTTCGACAGCCCGGTAGACAGTACCTATCGTTTTGAAACCTTTGTGGCGAAGGAAGTGCCGCAGTATGTGGATGCACATTACCGTACCATTGAAGACAGGAAGGGCAGGGCGATCACCGGATTGAGCATGGGCGGGCATGGAGGTATTTTTCTCGCTTTCCGTCATGCAGATCAGTTCAGCGCCTGCGGCAGCATGAGTGGTGCATTACATGTATCGGTGATTACGGTGGGGTATGATGTGGAGAAAAGACTCGGCAGCCCGGAAACCAATAAACAATACTGGACCGACTGGAGCGCGTTGAATGTGATCGATCATTATCCAAAAGATTCACTTGCGATCATTATCGATTGTGGTACGGAAGACAGGGTGCTTGCCATGAACAAAGCCGTGCATGAAAAAATGATCAGGCTCAAAATACCGCATGATTACACTGAAAGGCCCGGCGAACACAACTGGGCCTATTGGGAAAAAGCCATCGATTACCAGGTATTGTACTTCAGGAGACATTTTGACAGGATGCTGCATTAGTAGCCAGTATCAGGTACGGCAACGAACCGGGAAGGGCATTACACTAAAAGGCTGCTGAAAATGCCTGGTCAGTTTTTGAAGAATCAGACTACGTAAAAATAAATTCCACCACAATAAAAAATAAAGTTATGGCCAGCATCAACCCACACATTAATTTCAACGGCAACGCCGAAGAAGCATTCAATTTTTATAAATCGGTATTTGGCGGGTCATTCGCAAAAATTATCCGTTTTAAAGATTTGGCAAATGCGGAATTCCCGGTAGCGGAACATGAAGCAAATAAAATCATGCACATTGCTTTGCCGATCGGTAAAAGTATTTTAATGGCCAATGATGTGCCTGAAATACTCGGACGCACGAATGAAAACGAGAACAGGAGCAAAATTGTGATCAGTGCAGAAAGCAAAGAAGAAGCTGACAGAATATTCAACGGACTTTCCGAAGGAGGGCAAATTGAAATGCCGATTTCTGACAGCCCCTGGGGTTCTTATTTCGGGATGTTCAGGGACAAATACGGGATTGAATGGATGGTGGATTTTGACCCGAATTACAAGGGACAGATATAGCTGGATTAAAACAACGATACCCTATCTCATAAACAAAAGCAACTCAGAAGAGTTGCTTTCTATTAATGCAGTTTAATACAATGAAGCCCCGTTAATAAATCATTGCATCTGCCATCTGCATTAAAAAATTTGTATAACCGGGGGGAATGTCCAACAGTATATACGGAATGATCAATTGCGCGGTTGCCTGAATTGTGCGGCGAAATTGATTCCGAAACTGCTCAGCCGGATGCTGCCCAGTCCCACGCCACTGAGTGGCAGTTTGGCGTAAGGTTCTATCTGCATCGTCCAGTTTTTTCCAAGCGGTTTCTGGAAGCCGAGTGAGAGATCCCATATGGCCATTACATGTGTATCTGAAGAAGGATAATTATTGGTTCTGCTTACAGGCTGCCCGTTATAGTAATAATAGTAACTGTAGTTTTCTGATGTCATGAAGTAGGAGGAGAGCCCTGTACTTGCAAAAACACTGTTTTTTGCAGACGGGTTCAATACATAACGCATCAATAACGGCACTTCCCACATACGGCAATACCCTTCCACCATATCCAGTTTATAATAACTGATGGGGCTTCCTTTTGGTGCCGTAAAATCTTCGCCTGCCAGCTTGTAGTTCTTCTGCGTATAAATGGCGCCTGTATGCAGCGACCAGCGATCGTTGAAATGATAGCCTGCCATCAACCCGAGGTTCACGCCGGCATCATTTCCGTATTTGAATTTAACAGTGCTCTTGTCCACACCCGCAAGTAATGAAAAACTAAACCCGTTTTTGCGTTTGCGCGATGCGGTAACAATATTATTTTTCTCTGCGGATTGTGTTTCGACGGTCGTTTCGGCGGCAACAGATTTTTCAATTGGTTTGTTGATTTCTCCGGGCTTTTCAGGTTCTGTAACTTTTGTTTCTGCAGATGATGAAACAGCCTGATTCGATTGCTGAGCAGTTGTCGCGGCGATAGTTTCTGTATTTTGTTTGCCTGTTGCGGGTTGTGACAATTGCTCAACATTATTGCTACTGTTTTTTTGCTGATTAGAAACAGCAGGTGTGGAGAGCTTGGCCGTGTTTTCCTGTGTGGAACGCAACAGGCCGGAATTCAGGATTGTTTTCGGCTCAGAAACAGTCTGTAACAACCTGCCGGTATTTTTATCGGATGCGATACCCGGATTTTCATTTCTATCCGTTGAAGGAGACAGCTTCTGTTTTTCAGGAGCCAAGTTCTTTATACTTCCCGGTTCGTCTTTCGGTTCTGTTGTATTTGTTTCTGTAGCCGGTTTCTCCGTGTGCAAAACAGCAACATCTGTTTTGGATACAGAAGGTGAACTGTTTTTATCCGTAAGCCGGTAAGCGATACCACCACCGATCAATAACAGTGGCAGCAACCACCAGAAAATAATAAAACGCCTTTTCTTTTCTTCCACCGGCATCACTTCATCCAGTATGCGGTTCATGGCATTCCAATCCGGTTCAGCCGGTGGGGCATAGTTTCCTGCAGCCTCCCTGCTTAAACGGTCAAGTTCTTTATCGTCGCCAAGGTTATACATATACTTTCTGGTACTCGGTTTGTTGGGTAATGATCTTCCGAAGGTTATGTCTGGCCTTTGAAAGATTTGATTTGGATGCACCCACACTGATACCCAGTTGCGCGGATATCTCCTCATGGCTGAACCCTTCGATCACAAAAAGGTTAAATACGGTCCGGTAAACGGGGGTCAGTTTTTTGATCGCTTCAATGATCTCCTGGTACATCAGTTTATCCACGCCGGTTTCCTGTGTATCAGCAAAGGTTTCACCTTCTTCACTGATCTCCTGGCTCACCAGTTTCAGGTGCGTTTTCCGCAGATGATCGATGCAGGTATTCACCACGATCCTTTTAAACCATCCTTTCAGCAATGCCTCTGTATCGCCGCCACCCCTTGTGCCATCAAACTGCTGGATATTCTTAAAAAGTTTCACGAATGATTCACTGGTCAGTTCTTCGGCTTCTTCCTGTCGGCTTACATACCTGAAACAGATCCGTACAGCATAATCATACAGCCAGTGGTACAGGTCACGCTGGCTGTTCCGGTCGTTCTTGCAACAACCGCTGATAAGGCTCGTTATCTGTGGTATCTCCCGGGGCAAAATATAAAGGATACGTTTAGGATAAAGCTACTGTATCCCGGATACGTTTACAAATGGGCATTGGTTGCCTGTATCAGCCCCCGGTACGGCCATCGCGCACCGCTTTTTTCTTCCCGGATGTTTTCTTCTCAAAATCAAGGACTTCTTTGGGCTTCGCGGATTCGGCCGCTTTGCTTTTTGTGGTATCGGCCACTGCTTTTACCCGGTTCAGGCCCGCGGCAGTATCAGTTTCGCCCGGTTGCTGTAAGCGGTCCATAAACCAGGATTCGGTACTGATGAGTTTACCTGTGGGGGGAAAATAATATTTCCAGGTGCCATGGCGTTTGGACATGCCATCATTTTTTACGACCACCCTCTCAACTTTTGTGGGATCCAGTGGGTCGGGGACATCGACGGTATCATAGGCTTTATCAGGATTGATGGCCCGCCAGCTTTCCTCTCTTTCAATACCCGCAATCGTAAAATAGCGGCAGATACCGTTTTTATTGCCCCATTTATAATTTTCCACCGCAATCGGGTCGCCCATTTCATTAAAGCGGCGCCAGGTGCCCTCTTTTTTATCGTTTACAAAAACACCCTCTTCTTCATAGGCGGCTTCTCCCCGAACTGGCCCCATTTTCACGATCCATTTGCCCTGCTTCATCCCTTTCATATCAATGGCATTCAGGGTATCGCCCCGGTCGCTGATGCGAAAAGATTTATACTGCCCCATCGAAGCCAGTGAAAATAATAGGAGTATGGGCAATGCTACACAACGCATAATCGCTAAATTGGCCTACCGAAATTATCATTTATTTCAAACTGCTATGAGAAGATTAACATTCCTGTTCGGGCTGGCCATCGCCATTCCTGCATTGGCACAAGTAAAGCCAACCCCCGCTTCCGACCGTTTAAAAGCCAATGAACAACGCAAAGTTCTACAACAGCGTTCCTTGCTGAATGGAACGGCTTTCCGCAATATCGGCCCCAGTATCATGAGCGGCCGGGTAGTGGATGTGGATGTAAACCCGGATGATCCTACTGAATTTTATGTAGCCTACGCTTCCGGTGGTTTATGGCATACAATCAATAATGGCCAGAGTTTTACACCCATTTTTGATTCAACCGACGTACTCACTATCGGGGATATTGCGGTTAACTGGAAATCGCGCACCATCTGGGTGGGAACCGGCGAAGTAAACAGCAGCCGTTCTTCTTATGCCGGTATTGGGATATACAAATCCACCAATAACGGGAAATCATGGGAATACCTTGGGTTACCCGAAAGCCATCATATCGGAAAGATACTGATCAGCCCCAATGATGAGAATACCGTTTGGGTGGCTGCGCTCGGTCATTTGTATTCTCCCAACAAAGACCGTGGTATTTACAAAACAACCGATGGTGGCAGGAGCTGGAAAAAAACATTGTATATCGATGAAAATACCGGCGGCATTGATATTGATATCAATCCAAAAAATACAAACGAATTGTATGCGGCCATGTGGTACCGCACCCGCAGTGCCTGGAATTTTGAAGAAGGCGGAAAAACAAGCGGCATTTATAAAAGCACCGACGGTGGAGAAAACTGGAGCCTGGTAACGCCCGAAGGGAGTGGCTTCCCGAATGGAGAAGGCGTTGGCCGGATCGGTATTGCCGTATCGCAACAGCATCCCGATATCGTGTATGCCGTGCTCGACAATAATTTTCACCAGCCCGATACGGCTTTAAAACGTACAGATACCACCCGTTATGTGCTGCGCGATTTTAAAGACCTTACGAAAGAACAGTTTCTGGCACTGGATGATAAAAAACTGAACGAATTTATCCGCAACCGGCGCAATGGTATCCCGCAGAAATATACGGCTGCTTCCATCAAAGAAGCGGTGGCCAACGGAAAATTTCAACCTTCTGTTTTATGGGATTACCTCTTCGATGCCAATACTGCTTTGTTTGAAACACCCATTTATGGTTGTGAACTTTATCGCAGTGAAGACGGTGGTAAAAGCTGGAAGAAAACCAATACCAAACCACTTACCATGTACAGTACCTATGGCTATTATTTTGGTAAAGTATGGGTGAGCCCGGTAGATGATAACAAAGTGGTGTTAACCGGCTTTGATATTGAAATGAGTACCGATGGCGGTAAAACATTCAAATACATTGGTGGCGATAATGTTCACGCCGACCACCATGTTGCCTGGATCGATCCGAAAAAAGACGGCCATATGATCATCGGGAACGATGGTGGCTGTAACATCACTTACGACAATGGCGCGCATTGGTTTAAAGCGAATACGCCACCTGTTGGTCAGTTTTACAACATCACTTACGATTTTGCAAAACCTTATAATGTTTATGGCGGTTTGCAGGACAATGGCACCTGGTATGGTAAAAGCACCACAAGAGAAAATTATGACTGGTACGATTCGGGAGAGAACCCCTTTAAAGGAATTGGTGGCGGTGACGGGATGCAGGTGCAGGTTGACTGGCGCGATAACAAAACCGTATACAGCGGTTCGCAGTTTGGTGCTTATTCGCGGCAGGTACTGGGTTCAACAGAGGCACGTTCCTTTAACAGCGTAAGACCTGCACGGGACCTCGGCGAAACGGCTTTGCGTTATAACTGGCAAACGCCGATTTTACTGAGCCGTCATAACCAGGATGTATTTTATTATGGCAGCAATAAATTCCACCGGTCTTTTAACAAAGGCGACAGCTCGGTTACGATGAGTGCCGACCTCACCACGAACCCCAAACAGGGCGATGTACCTTTTGGAACATTAACCACGATGAGCGAAAGTCCGCTGCATTTTGGATTGATCTATGTAGGCACGGATGACGGGAATATACAGGTAACAAAAGATGGCGGTTACAACTGGGAACTGATCACTAAAAAATTACCAAAAGGTTTGTATGTGAGCCGTGTAGTGGCATCGGCCTTTAAGGAAAGCAGGGTATATGCCACGCTGAATGGTTACCGCAACGATCATTTTCTCCCTTATGTATATGTAAGCGAAGATTATGGCAACAGCTGGAGAGCGATTGGAAAAGACCTTCCCAATGAACCGGTGAATGTGATCAAGGAAGACCCTGCCAACGAAAATATTTTATACGTGGGAACAGATGGCGGATTGTATGTAAGTATCGATGCCGGAAACAGTTTTATGATGTGGAACAAAGGGTTGCCTTACAGTGTGCCGGTACATGATATCGCGATACAGCCCCGGGAAAATGAGATCATTCTCGGGACACATGGCCGCAGTCTCTATGTAGCGAAAGTGGACGAAGTGCAGAAACTCGCCAAAAAAGAAGCCGGAAAATAAATCACTGGAATATCAATCAACAGATATCGGATGATGAAGTAATATACCAGCTTCATCATCCGATATTTTTTATTTATTATTTGGCATCCTTTCCAGTATCCACAGATCCTGCCCTCCTGCTTTAGCCGGATACATGCTGCCATCAAAAAATATCTTTACTGAAAAAAACGGGGCAAGCATTTTTTTGAAATGTTGTGCATCATGGTACGTGGTCATCATCCTGTGCCCATGCAAAGGATAAGATTGCGTATAAATACCCGTTGCTTTTAATCGTTTTTTTTGCGGGCCGATCAGTTGTTTCAGAAATGCTGCGCCATGTGTGGTTACCAAAACAATACCGTCCGGTTTTGTAATGCGGTGCAATTCCTTCAGCCAGTTCTCCTGCATGCCGGCATCGATATGGGTGAGTACGGAAAATCCATACACAAGATCGAAATAGCTATCCGCATATAATAAAGGCGGAAAACCGTTGATGGTACTGAATACGATACCAGGTACCTGTTTCTTATTTTCGCTGATCAAAAATTCATTCGTATCACAACCAAAGATCATCGCATCCGGCAGTAACGGGGGCAGGTGGCGGCAGATCCTTGCTGCACCACAACCCCAGTCAAGTACGCGGAGACTGTAATGCGGCAAGAAGGGTTTTGTCCATTCGATGATCTCTTCAGCGGCCAGCCTGCCATCCTCAATAAATTTCCGGTAATCGAGCTGGTAGGTTTCAAAAAGAAATAAATCACCCGGTAATGCTGTACCCGGGTTTGTGGCCAGGTAGCGCGCATTCTTATGCCTGTTTTTTTGTGAGGCGATCCGGAATAACCTTCGGTAGATCCATCCTGCGAGCCCAAGCTTGTACAGGAAATATTTTACATGGTATTTCAATACATAAAAAACTGAAGTTACGGGACTGTAAATAAACAAATTAATTGAATTGCTTTCTTTTCCTGATCCATAAAGCAAAACCGGTGATGCTTAGCAAGGCCCCGGATAACCCGAAAATGGCATAGAAAATTTTTACACCCCAGCCGCCATACCTGCCGTAATGGATCTGTGCGTTGATGATATCGCGGCGGTTTTCGGGGACGATATCGGTAACAAATGCTGTTTTTTTAATGCTGCCGGTGCTGTCTAAAAAAACAGCATCCGCATATTTGCGGGAATGAATAAACGAATTGGTGGAACGGCTGCCATACAAAGCGGTGCTGCCTTGTTTTGACCCGCTAAAATAAATTACATAAGGTGTGAAGGCCGGGTGTACCTGGTGCAGGTTTTGCAAAGCACTGTCGAACGAGAAAAAAAGAGCAGGGGAGGTATGGATGGTTCTGGTATAACTGAAAGCAGGCCCGTAAAAATCTTTTTTGAAAACATAGCGTTGCATCCATACACCGGTGATGCCGATCACGAGGTTGAACAGCAAAGCCCATACCCCGATCAGTTGGTGAAGGTTCTGCCTGCGGAAAACAGCTCTCTGAAAACAGATGACCGCCCATATATTTTTGCGATATAAAAAAATACCACTCAGGAGGCTGATAAGAAAAATAACACCCAGAACACCCAACAACCATTCGCCTTTCTTTTTCAAGTGAAAGGAATTGTGAAAGGCAGTAAGCCAGGCCATAAAATTATTCCGGATATCTTTAGTACCGCCTCTTTGCCAGAGAAACTCACCGGTTACCGGGTGCAGAAATACCTGCAGCGATTGTTCCCCGTTACGGTAGGAAGAATCATACAGCGAAAAAATATAAGGGCTCTGTTTGTCTTCCGGCAGCAGGCAACTGCTGATCTGTGCTTTGGGAAATTGTATTTGCAGCAGCCGGTAAGCACTGTCTATGGTGAGGATGGGTTTGTTAGCCGGATTGTGAATAGCAGGGAACTGCATGCGATCTATCTCTTCATGAAAAACCAATAATGCACCCGATAGTGACATCAGTAAAATAAACACACCGGATATAAGCCCTGCAAAGGAATGGATCCTGTATAAAAAATTTTTGCTCATTTGGTTTGATAAGGCTTCAAATCTAAGCCTTCCCCAACCAGTGACCGTTTTTTCCGGATCGTTGTTGAAAAAATCTTACCAGGTTTTTTTCAATGCGTATTGTTTAGCGTATTGCAAAGTATTGCCGGCATCGACCCTGATTTTTTGAAAAGGTTTTTTGGGAAAGAAAAGATCTGTCATCACTACCGTTCCTTCATCAGCAAATAATTCCACCGAAGAACGGTCGATAAAGATCCTGCATTTTACAAGCGGCTTATCCAATATACGGGCCGCTGTATGCAATGCAGCAAAGCTTTTGTGAAAAGCAGTTCCCTGTAAATTCCTCCGGTCGATATAAAACTGTTTTTTTTCGGTGTTGTACCCGATACGGATCGTTTCATTGGTATCATTTACCAACTCCACAGCGATATCTTGCTTCCCGGTTTTTGAGAGATCAAAAACCAGTTCCAGCTCTGCAAGGTCTGCAGGATACAATTGATCTGAAGCTAAAATGGCTCCATCCCCTTTTCGCAATCCGATTGTTTCGGCAGCAGGCTTTGTAATTAAACGATAATGATCATTGATCTTTTGTAGCGATAATTCCCTGGGTAAGGTCATAGCACTTCGCCAGGGGTTTGTAGGCACCACCTGTGCATACTGCCAGTTACTCATCCAGCCGATAAATAAGCGCCTCTTGCCTGTATTATCCCAGGTAACACCCGCATAATTATCCGTTCCATGATCGAGCCAGTAAATCGTATCTGCGGGGTTATCGTTGTGAAAATTCTTCCCGTCAAATTCACCGATAAAATATTGTGTACCGCTACCCCCGTTCACGGCGCCATTGCCGATGCTTACCAGTAATACCCATTTATGGGTGCCTTCTGCCGTGCTGAGCTCAAACAGGTCGGGGCATTCCCAAACACCGCCATGGCTCCCTTCTTTTTTTCCAAAGCTGCCCGTGTATTCCCATTTTTTCAGATCAGGTGAACGATAAAAACGAACTTCATCCCCTGCAGCCATCGTAAGTATCCAATGTTTTGATGCCGCATGCCAGCTGACTTTCGGATCGCGGAAATCGCGAAGCCCCGGATTTTTGATCACTGGATTGCCACTGTATTTTTCCCAGTGCATGCCGCCGTCGGTGCTGTAAGCCATGCCCTGTGTCTGGAAATCGTTTCTGCCCGATTTTTCGCCAGCCATATCGTGATAAGTGAATGTGGCCACGATCGGCTTTTCATTTCCTTTTTGCAGGCCAGAACTGTTTTGCGCATCCACAACGGCACTGCCTGAAAAAATCAAACCCAACGAATCAGGATATAAAGCAACCGGAAGATGTTGCCAGTGCAAAAGATCTTTGCTGATGGCGTGCCCCCAATGCATCGGACCCCAAACGGTACTGTCGGGATAATATTGATAGAAGAGATGGTAATTCCCTTTATAATACACAAGCCCGTTTGGGTCGTTCATCCAATGTGCAGGAGGAGAAAAATGAAATTGCGGGCGATAAGGTTCATCATATTTCTCCTGTGCAGATGCGCAAAAGGAAACAGTCAGATAAAAAAATAAATGGGCTATATTTTTTCGCATAAATAAATGATAATGCAGTGACCGGGCTATGCAGATACAATTTATAAAACGGTAATGCCGGAGGAATGATTTCCTGTAATGGCGATTTTTGGCATTGTTTTTTCCAGACGAAAACTTTTGTGCCCCTCATTTAACTTTTCCCCTGTGCTTCCTTCACCGAATCCAGGTAAGCCGAACTGCCCCCTTTCGGAATGCTGAGCGATTGCCAGCCCCCGTTTTTAGCCAGCCTGCCCAGGTAAACAATTTGCCCGACATGGTAGGGATAATGTGCCAGCTGGCGGAGAATGGCATCATATACTTTTAAAGGCTCGGTGCGAATGGTCACGGTTTTTTCAAGGTCGCCGGGCTGGAGGGCTTCCAGTGTATCCAGCATGCATTTCCATCCTTGCTCCCAAAAGGAAACGAGATCTGCGCGGCTGCATTGCATCGGTTCAAATTCCGCATCGCGCTTTCGCCATTCTTTTTCCCCGTCTTCGGTTAAAAAATTGGTCCAGCGGCTCAGCATATTCCCATACAGGTGCTGGATGATGATGGCGATGCTGTTGCTTTCAGCAGAAGGCTGGTAAAAAAAAGCGGCATCATCGATCTGCGCAAAAGTTTTATCGCCCAGCTCTTTGTAATAACGGAACCTTTTGACGGCATCATTTAGGAAACCTGTTTCAAACGACATAGATTTTTTTTTGAAAGAATAAAATCAACCTGGTACGCATTGCATGCGAAACCATTCATCCATCTCCCTGAATTTTTAAAATCCTGCAACAGAATCATCGCCACGTTTATCGGCAACGGTTTCTCTTTTGCCATTCGGAAGCACCCGTATGGCCTCTGTTCTGCCTATTGCTGCCCTTTCTGTTATTTTATAGCCCATGGCCTGCAACATTTTTTTTGTTTCAGGATTAAAATCTTTTTCTACCGCCACTTCATCGGGTAACCACTGGTGATGAAATTTTGGTTGATTCACTGCATCGTTTGCATTCATATTAAAATCCACTATGTTAACGATCGCCTGGTATACGGAAGTGGGAATGGTGGTACCTCCGGGTGTCCCTACCACTACATAAGGTTTCTTATTTTTCAGCAGCAGGGAAGGTGTCATGGAACTCAGCATTCTCTTACCGGGTGCAATGGCATTGGCTTCTCCGCCAACAGCCCCATACATATTGGGAACGCCGGGCTTTACACTGAAATCATCCATTTCATTATTCAGCAGAAAACCTGCACCGCCTACAACAGTGCGGCTGCCATAACCGCCGTTCAGTGTGGTGGTAACAGACACCATATTTCCCTCGGCGTCCATGATACTCAGGTGCGTGGTTTCTTCACTTTCTTTAATGGTTCCGGCTTTCACTTCTTTGCTTGACCCCGCTTTATCGGGATTATAATCTGCCATCCTTTGCTGTACATAGGCATCACTCATCAACGTTTTTACGGGCACTTTGAAAAAGTCAGGATCGCCCATAAACTCTGCACGGTCGGCATAGGCACGACGTTCGGCTTCAACCATTAACTGAACAGATTTCGGTGTTTGAAAACCATAGCTCCCCACCGGGTATTTTTCAATCATTTTCAGCATTTGTGCAATCAGAAGCCCGCCGCTGCTAGGCGGTGCGAAACTGATTACCTGGTGGCCGCGGTATTCAAATTCAAGGGGTGTTCTCAGTTTTGCAGTATAATTTTTTAAATCATCCAGTGAAATGATTCCGTTGCCGCGCTGCATTTCCTCCACGATCAGTTTTGCAGTTTCGCCCTCATAAAAACCCATAGCGCCGTTTTTCTGGATGCGCTTCAGTGTTGCTGCCATTTCTTTCTGGATAAGTGTATCCCCCGCTTTCCATTTTGTTTCTTTTACAAAAGCCGTGGGCCTGGTGCTGTATTTGAGAAACGATTCGCGGGTCCCATTTAAACTGGATGCTTCTCTTTCTGTGATTACAAACCCTTTTTCCGCGATATCGATGGCTGGTTGAATCAACTGTGCAAACGGAAGCTTTGCATAAGGCATGGTAGCAAATAACCCGGCGATGGTTCCGGGAACACCGGATGCAAGGTGCCCGGCCATTGAAAGCCCTTGCTGCACATTCCCGTTTTTGTCGAGGTACATATCCCTGCCCGCTTTTTCGGGTGCGGCTTCCCGGTAATCGATACCAATCAGTTCACCGGAACTTTTTCTGGCCAGCAGAAAACCGCCACCACCAATATTGCCCGCGCCGGGATACACCACTGCCAGCGTAAGTTGCGTTGCAATAGCAGCATCAAAAGCATTGCCCCCTTTTTTCATCATGGCTGCGCCCACCATACTGGCCAACGGATGGGCACTGCTCACAGAAGCTTTGCTGAATTCAGCATTTTTTACGATCTGGTAATGATAAGGGTCGATCGCTTTGCCCGGACCAACCATAGAAGGAACGGATTGTGCAGGTACCACAAGGGCCAGCAGCAGGCTGCAGCCAAATAAGGGAATGATTTTTCTCATGAGAGAAAATTACATCTTTTTATCAGATAGCGCACAGGCCGGGCATCCTGTGTAAAAAAAATCCGGATGGAATATTCGCTGGCAATGATTCTTGCCTACATTCACCATTCATTTTTATATGATATGAAAAGAGCCTTATCCTTCATCATCCTGTTTTTTTGTGTCGCCGTTTCACAGGCGCAGGGTTTGCAGAGCCCCGAACAATACCTGGGATACCCATTGGGTAGCCGCTACACGCGTCACTACAAAGTGGTGGAATATTTTAAAGCCGTGGCACAGGCGAAACCGGATATGGTGAAACTGGAGAAATACGGAGAAACCAATGAAGGCCGTGAACTGCTGCTTACGTTTATTGCAACGCCACAGAACTTACAAAAACTGGAAACCATCCGCAATAACAATATCGGTTTAACCGGTATTGGCGGCAATACATCCGGAACTGTTGAAAATGCACCGGCCATCGTTTGGCTCAGTTACAATGTGCATGGTAATGAAACTTCGTCCTCCGAAGCTGCCATGCTTACCCTGTTTGCATTGACCGATCCCAACAATGCACAAACAAAAGAGTGGTTACAGAATACCGTAGTTGTGATCGATCCCTGTATCAATCCCGATGGTCGTGACAGGTATGTAAACTGGTTCAACAGCATGGTGGGTACCCATTACAATCCTGACCCTATTGCGCGCGAACACAGCGAACCCTGGCCCGGCGGCAGGACCAATCATTATAATTTCGACCTCAACCGCGACTGGGCCTGGCAAACACAGGTGGAGAGCCAGCAGCGGATGAAAAAATACAACCAGTGGATGCCGCAGGTGCATGTGGATTTTCATGAACAGGGTATTAATGAACCCTATTATTTTGCACCGGCTGCTGATCCCTATCATGAAGTGATCACTCCCTGGCAAAAAGATTTCCAGGTGATGATCGGAAAAAACAACGCGAAATATTTTGATAAGAACGGGTGGCTGTTTTTCACCAAAGAACGTTTTGATCTTTTATATCCGTCTTATGGCGATACTTACCCGGTTTACAATGGCGCCATCGGTATGACTTTTGAACAGGGTGGCGGCCCGAGGGGCGGATTGGGTGTGATCAATGAAGACAAAGACACACTTACTCTGCTCGACCGGCTCACGCATCATTATACAACCGGTTTATCAACCATTGAAACCGCTTCTAAAAACCGGCAGAAATTACTGGAAGAATTCAAAAAATATTTCGACGACAGCCGCAATGCAAAATCAGCAGACTATAAAACCTATGTGCTCACTTCAAAGGATGCCAACAAGATCAAAGCGGTTGAAAAACTGCTGGACCAGAACGGCATTGAATACGGTCGTTTGACCAATAAAAATTTCCGCGGTATGAATTATATCACCGGAAAAGAAGATGCATATGGGGATGAAGGTTTTCATGTAGCCATCAGTGCTTACCAGCCCCGCTCGGTCATGGCCCGCGTATTGCTGGAACCCAAAACAGTGGTAACGGATTCCAACACCTATGATATCACTGCATGGTCCGTGCCTTATGCGTATGGTGTGAAAGGATACGCAGTGAAAGAAAAACTGGAAATTACAAAAGCCGTGAACCTGATGGGCGTGCTGAATGAGGCGAGGTCCTCTTACGGGGTATTGATCCCTTATCAATCGCTGAATGCAGCAAAAGCCATGGGTTATCTTTTGCAGAACGGGATCAAAGTGCGCTTCGCGGAAAAACCATTCACCTATAACGGAAAAAATTTTGACAGAGGCACCCTCATCATTTTAAAAACCAGTAACCCTGCAAACTGGAATGATGTTGCCAATGAAGCCTGTAAAAAATACAACCTGCAACCTGTAGCTGTTGAAACGGGTTTTATGGATAAGGGAGCAGATTTTGGTTCGCCCGATGTGAAGATCATCAACAGCGCGCTGAAAGTGGCATTGATTACGGGTGAGCAAACATCTTCCGGTGGCGCAGGCGAGGTTTGGCATTTCTTTGAAAAACAACTTGAGTATCCCATTACACTGATCAACGCAGCGGATATGGGCCGGGCCAATTTTAAAAATTTTGATGTACTGATATTACCCGACGGTAATTACCGTTCACTGGGTGATAAAACCACCACGGATAAACTGAAAGATTTTGTACGCAGTGGCGGCAAACTGATTGCGATTGATAATGCTGTTTCCATTATGGCCGGGGCAGATTGGGGCATCAAGATCAAAGAAGACAAATCGGAAGATAAAACCGAATACGCCGCACTGAAAAAATATGGCGACAGGGAGAGCCAGTCACTCACGAATTCCATTCCAGGCGCCATCTACAGGCTGGATGTAGATAATACGCATCCGCTTGCGTTCGGGTACCCTGATTATTATTTCACACTGAAACAGGACAATACCGTTTTTGAATTCCTGAAAGATGGATGGAATGTCGGCGTGATGAAAAAAGATGCCTATGTAGCTGGTTTTGCCGGGAGCAAACTCAAAGCAAAATTAAAAGACGGGATCGTATTCGGCGTCCAGGATATCGGCGCCGGTAATGTGATCTATTTCACCGAAGATCCGCTGTTCCGTAATTTCTGGGAGAACGGAAAACTGTTGTTTTGCAATGCGGTGTTTTTGGTGGGACAATAAGGGGATTTTACCGTGAATCGTCAATGGTGAATGGTGAATGGTGAGTGGTGAGTTGTGAGTTCAATGAACCATCAGCCATGAACTATGAGCCATGAACCATGAACTATGAGCTATACCCCATGAACCAACCTACCCGTAATTTGTTGAACGGTTCAGCGGTATGGGTAACTAAAAGTAATTTCGGAAAATGCATCAACCACGAAATATGAATTGGAAAAAGTATGGGCAGTTTATTCTATTGTTGGTCTTATCGGTAACCAATCTCTTTGCCCAGAACCCTTATCCAGGCAGCAGTGCGGATATTTACCTTCGGTTGAAAAAACTAAATGTACTCGGCAGTGTCCTGTATGTAGCCGCCCACCCGGATGATGAAAACAATGGTTTCCTGCCTTATCTCGCCAAAGAAAGATTATACCGTACCGCATATCTCAGCCTTACAAGAGGTGATGGCGGCCAGAACCTGATAGGCCCGGAACAAAGTGTTGAACTTGGTATGATACGTACCCAGGAACTGCTTGCGGCAAGGCGCATTGATGGGGCAGAACAATATTTCAGTTCGGCTTATGAATTTGGATTCAGTAAAAATGCAAAAGAAGCATTGAGCATCTGGGATAAAGAACAGGTATTGTCGGACATGGTTTGGGTGATCCGCAAATACCAACCCGATATCATGATCACCCGGTTCCCGGGTGATGCGAGGGCCGGACATGGCCACCATTGGGCCTCTGCTTTGCTGGCCAATGAGGCATTCAAGGCGGCAGCAGATCCCAATCGTTTTCCGGAACAATTGAAACGGGGTGTAAAACCCTGGCAGGCCAAAAGGATATTGTGGAATGGGTTCAACTTCGGTGGCGTGAACACTTCATCCGATATGCCTTTACGGCTGGATGTGGGCGGATATGATCCTTTACTCGGACAAAGTTCCGGGGAGATAGGGGGCGAAGCCCGTACCATGCACAAGAGCCAGGGTGAAGGCCGTCCGCGCAGAAAAGGAGAGATCGTTGAAAGCTTTACCACAACCGGGGGCGATACAGCCAAAAATGATATCATGGACGGGATCGTTACCGATTGGACGCGTATAGAAGGGGGGAAAGAGATCGGTGAAATGATCGCGAAGATCATTGCCAATTACCGCTTTGATCATCCTGAAAAATCAGTGGAAGCATTGGTGGAAGTGTATAAGAAGATCGATCGGCTGCCTTATCTCACTAACAACTGGCTTTCGCTGAAGCGTGATGAGATCAAGGACATCATCCTCGATTGCAGCGGTATCTCCGCAGAAGCCACTACCCGCGAAGAATTTGTATTGCAGGGCGACACGGCAAACATCACTTGCACGGTTACCAAACGCACTGATATTCCCGCTAAATGGAACGCTTATGCGATAGACAGAACACCTTTCTACAGCCGGCAGGATCTTCAAAACAATAAGATCTATTCCGTCGATCTGAAACAGGGTGTGAATGAACCTGCGATTGGTAATGCCACACAACCTTACTGGTTACAGCAGCCGCAAAAAGCAGGAAATTTTACGATCAGTAATCCTCTGCTGGTGGGGAAAGCCTGGAATGATCCTTTGTTCAGTGTGGATTTTGAGTTTGAAGTATATGGCGAATACTTCACAGTACGGAAACCGGTTCAGTACAAACTGGTGGATCCTGTCCGGGGCGAATTATACCAACCCTTTGTCATGATCCCGCATCTTTCCTTTTATATGAACCCGCATGTTGCATTGCTCAATGTAAAAAGAGAAGGAGAGAAGCGGACAGTGGATTCAATTTACATCCATTTCAAATCCAATTTCACTGCACGTAATATCCCGTTCAGCGTATACCTGATGCAGGACAAAGTGAACCCGGCATTCGAAAGAAAGGCCACTGATTTTGAGAAAGGAAAAACCTATACGCTTGCTTTCCCGCTCAAAAAATATTTTTCAGCAGGCAAGGGCGATGATATGGAAGCAGCACTCCGTATCCAGTTGCCCGGAGGGAAACAATTGCAGTTCACCCAATTCTTCAAAGCCATCGAATACGATCATATCCCCAATATCCATTATGGTTTTAAAGACCGTGTGCATTTTATCGGTGAAGAGGTAAAAACAGTTGGTAAAAAAATCGGGTATATCAATGGCGCCGGCGACCTGATCCCCGAAGCACTGCAGGATATGGGCTACGAAGTAAAAAGACTCGAGGAAAAAGATATTACAGAAACAGCACTAAAAGAATTTGATGCCATTATCATTGGTATCCGCGCCTACAATATTTACGACTGGCTCAGCGAAAAAAATGATATCCTCAATAACTATGTACAGAATGGCGGTAACCTGATTTCACAATACATTAAAAATAATACCACTGCCAGCGGTAAACGCATTAAACTAGGGCCCTATCCATTCAGCATCAGTACCGGCTCTCGCGTAACCGATGAAACGGCTGCGGTACGTTTTATACTTGCAGATCATCCTGTTCTCAACTATCCGAATAAGATCACCGCAAAAGATTTTGACGGATGGATACAGGAGCGGAGCACTTACCAGGCCGACCAGGCGGATGCACATTATGAAATGCCCTTAAGTATGAACGACCCCGGTGAAAAGGAAAGTACGGGCAGCCTGCTCACCACCAAATATGGCAAAGGAAATTTTGCCTATGTAAGCCTTGTTTTATTCCGGCAGTTGCCGGCGGGAAATGCAGGTGCTTTCCGTTTATTGGCCAACCTGATCGCCTTACCCAAAAACCAATAAACATGCAACCGAGGAAAAGAATTGGGATCGTAACGATACTGCTGATTGCACTGGCGATTGGATTTTTTCTGAAAAATGTAAAAATCGGCCTGATTATTGGTCTTGCCTTGGGTTTACTGGCTGGTGGTATGATGAGCAGCGGCACGCGTAAATAAATTCCCTGTTTATATGACAGACCCGAATAAAATACCCTTGTTTTCTTCCTGGCGCAACTGGTATTTTTTTGTGATCGGGGTATTGCTGGTATTGATCATTTTCTTTTCCTGGTTCACGAAATATTTTGCATGAGTCAGATCGACTGGATAGTGCTTTCTGTTACGCTTACGGCCATCATAGCTTATGGTTTGTATAAAAGCCGTACAACAAGAAACCTGGAAGGATATTTTCTGAGCGACAGGAGCATGCCCTGGTACCTCGTGTTACTCAGCATCATGGGAACGCAGGCAAGCGCCATTACATTTTTATCGGCACCCGGCCAGGCTTTTACAGACGGGATGCGTTTTGTGCAGTATTATTTCGGACTACCCATCGCAATGGTGATCCTTTGTATCACTTTCGTACCGCTGTTTCATAAAGTAAAGGTTTTCACGGCTTATGAATTTCTCGAACAACGTTTCGATCTGAAAACAAGGACCTTCACTTCATTCCTTTTCCTGCTTTCACGCGGCCTTTCCACAGGTATCAGTATTTATGCGCCCTCTATCATTCTTTCTTCCCTCATGGGATGGGATATTTTCTGGACCAATATCGTAATGGGCGGCCTCCTCATCATCTATACAGTAAGTGGTGGTGCAAAAGCAGTGGCATATACACAACAGTTGCAGCTCATTATCATATTCGCTGGAATGTTTGTGGCGGGATATTGCATCGTGCATTATTTGCCGGAAGGTGTGGGGTTTACAGATGCATTAAAAATCAGTGGTGCTTCGGGTAAACTGAATGTGATCACAACAGGTGTTACGGGGAAGGGATTCGACTGGAAAGACCGGTACAATATTATCAGCGGGGTGATTGGCGGATTCTTTCTTGCACTCTCTTATTTCGGCACCGACCAATCGCAGGTGGGCCGTTATCTCACCGCCAAAAGCAATACAGAAAGCCGTTTGGGATTGCTGATGAATGGGCTCGTGAAAGTACCGATGCAGTTTTTGATTTTATTACTCGGTGCGATGTTGTTTACTTTTTACCAGTTCAATCCCTCCCCGGTGTTTTTTAACAAAGCCATTGCCGAAAAAGCGATGGCCACACCTTACCGCGACAGCCTTGCTTCTATTGAACAGAAATTTAATGCACAGCAACTGGCACAGCAAAGGATCAGCAGGGAATATGTGCTTACAAATAATGAAGCGAACAAAGACAGCGTGCAGAAAGGTTCCGCACAACTGGGCGCCATACAGAAAGAATACAGATCCGTATTAAAGAAAGCATTGCCCAATGATGATACCAGTGATACCAATTATATTTTTCTTCGCTTCGTGGTCGATTTTTTACCAAAGGGATTGGTGGGTTTGCTGATCGCGATCATTTTCCTTGCGGCCTGGGGTTCGATTGCCGCGGCGTTGAATTCGCTCGCTTCCTGTACGATGGTGGATTTTCACCTGCGCTTGCGCGGGAAAATATATGATAATACCGACACCATGCAGTGTGCCGATGATTACAAAGCATCGAGGTATTACACACTGGCCTGGGGTATTTTTTCTGTGATCACAGCCGAGTTTGCCACCGGAATGGGAAGCCTGATTGAAGCGGTCAATGTGCTGGGTTCATTGTTCTATGGAGTGATCCTTGGAATATTTTTGGTTGCCTTTTACTGCAAAAAGATCGGAAGCAATGCCGTTTTTTACGCAGCGATCATCGGCGAATTCATTGTAATCACATTTTTCCTGCTCGATAAATACAATATCATCGGCCTCGGCTTTCTCTGGCTCAATGTAGTAGGCGCAGTTGCAGTAGTGGCGATTGCATTTCTGCTGCAAACATTCTTGCAAAAAAAATTAATAATTAATAATTAACAATTAATAATTCCCTGTT
>SAIX01000091.1 GCA_004028765.1 Chitinophagaceae bacterium
AATTAATACTGTTTAAGGATAGATACTAAAGCATTAAAAATGCCCTTTTATATCTATTTTACGTTCTTAATAATAACGAGATAGTTATTGTAAATAATTGTTTTTTAAATATTTAGAATAATTTTAAAAAGCCAAATAAATTAGTATCAAAAGATGAGCTTGCTTTTAAAGTAAATCCTAATAAGTTTAGCACTAAAAGCATGAAGTTACAACAACTACTGTCATTTATTCCACCAGTTTCAGGCTACGCTTCCCCACCCTTTTGCGAAACTTCATTTCTGCATTTTAAAATGCCTTCTATAAAAGAGAAAATGGAAAATCTCGGGCACAGCTTATTTTGCAATCAAATCATGGCCGTGAAAAATACCTTGCTGCTCTCCTTTCTTTTACTGGTATCCGCTTCCTGTAAAAAGCCCCAATCATTCGATTACCGGGATGTAAAAAATGTAAAACTGGAATCCATGGGATTTGAGAAATCGGCCCTGTCGATGGACCTGGTGTATTACAACCCCAATGGTTTTGGGGTGGACCTGAAAAAAGTGGATTGCGATGTGTATGTTGATAATACCTATCTCGGCAAATTCAACCTCGATACCTTAATGCATATCCCGCGTAAAGCCGAGTTCAGCCTGCCCTCCCGTATCATCATCGACATGAAAACGCTCCTGAAAAACAGCCTGAACCTGTTATTCAGCAAAGAAGTACTGATCAATGTGAAAGGGACTACCCGGGTTGGCAAAGCGGGGTTTTATACAACAGTTCCTTTTACATACGAGGCAAGGCATAAGCTGAACCTGTTTTGAATACCAGGCCTTAAACCGGCGGAAACCTGGTGCCTAATTTACTGTCTGATCTTGATTCGCTAGTGCTGATCCCTATTCGTTACCCGCTTCAGTCCACTTCCAGTTTTTCTTTGGAAGGTAATCCGGGAGGTGCATTATGTGGCTCGGCCTGGTACCAGAATACGGTACTCGCAATATCGTCCTGCAGGGGAAGATAGGTTCCATTGTCTCTCCAGCCGAGCGCCTGTATGGTTACCTTCAGGCTTTTTTCGAAACGGATGGGATCGGCGATATGCCAGCGGTATAGCCCAAAACGCTGCATCACATTATAATGCCCATCGCCACGGATCACCTGGTGCAACCCGGCATACGGCGTACAGAATTCGGTATAATTGGTTTCCGTTACACCGGCTGCATTTTTTTTGCGGGTATCAAAGTCATACGAGCCACAGAAATAATCTTCTGTACCTGTTCCGCAAATAGTCGGGAACTGTGTATCTCCATCCATAAAAAATTTGATCTCCCCTTCACCCCACCATCCATTGTTATGAACGCCCCAGGCGATATAGGTTCCCACATACTGGCCCTTTCCCCGTATGCTGTCTGCCAATACATAATCCTGTTTATAGGGAAGCGGGTTCACACGCCTGAACTGTGCATGAAAATATGCAGCATCAGCAGGAACATCTGTGAGAATATAATCCACCTGGTAATAAAGCACCATGTCTTTGTCATCGATATTTTCCATAGTGATCCTGCATTTTTTCCGGAATGGCATCGGCCAGTAACAGTTAAACGCGCTTCCGGGATTTACGGTCACCGCGAGTGAATTCAGTTGTGCGTATTGCCCCCATCCCATTCCAAAAAAATCCCCGACAGGTGCTTCAACAGAAGGGGTGGCTTCATCATCCCAATAAAAACGGATGATGGAATAACGCCAGTTACCGGTGGGTGTCATCCAGATATGTTGGATAGAGCCGGCGCTGTCGATCTCGGCAAGTGTGAAACTGGAATGTGCTTTGATCACAACACTCGGGCTGATCTTCCATCCCTGTCCCAGGTTACCCGAAGGTTTTAATCCCGTACCCGTTGTAGCCATCCCGCCTTTGCCTTTTGCGCCGGTAAAATTTTCGGGACTGATGGAGCGCGACCGGGCATTGGATAATCGGAAGATATTTTGAAGGTTGGATTCTATTCCATTGAAGTTTTGTGCATGGAGGATAATAGAACAGGAGGAAAGGGTGATGAACAGGAGGTATTTTTTCATATGGTAAAGATTATTGTGATGTAACCCACCCCGGCCCCTCACTGGCAGGGAGGGGCGTTTTTTTCGGGCTCCGCCTGCGGGTATGGGGATCAGTGGATGTATGTATGCCGGTTATACGATTTGCAGATTACTGAATTCCAGGATGTATTGCTCACCACATATTTTTTTCACCGCTGAGCCGCGAAGAGCACGGAGTTTCGCGGAGGAAAAAACATTCACCATTCACGATTGACCATTCATGCCCTGAACAAATTACACATTTCTCCCAATACGGTAACTTTAGGCTAAAACAGGAAATATGGAATTTGGCCGTGTACCCGAGCAGGAACTGGATACGATTGATTTTCATTTGCCGGAAGACCCGGTTTTTAATAAAGCGGTATTGCCCGGTAAAAGGGCAGCAAACCCGAAAGTTTATTTTGGATGTGCCAAATGGGGGCGGACGGAATGGGTGGGGAAAATCTATCCGCCGAAAACAAAAGAAAAGGATTTCCTGCAGCACTATGTACAGCATTATAACAGCATTGAACTGAATGCGACGCATTATAAAATTTACGGTGCGACGGGTATCGGGAAATGGGCAGAGAAAGCGGCGGGGCGCGATTTTAGATTCTGCCCGAAAATGTACCAGGGCGTAACGCATCGCGGGAGTTTGCTGAACAAGGATTTTATCACATCCGAATTTTTAAGGGGTATCGTGGCGTTTGAAGAGCACCTCGGGCCGGTGTTTGTGCAAGTAAGTGATGGTTTCACCCCAAAGCGGAAAGAAGAACTTTTTACTTTTCTTCGCTCGTTGCCAACAGATTTGCAGTTTTTCCTCGAAGTGCGCCACCCCGACTGGTTTTTAAAAGAAGCGGTGCGAACTGAACTCATGGATTTTCTGCGTTCCATCAACATGGGTATTGTAATTACAGACACCAGCGGCCGCCGCGATTGTGCGCATATGTATCTTACGGTACCTAAAGCTTTCATCCGGTATGTAGGAAACAGTTTACATCCCACTGATTATACACGCACTGACGAATGGATGAAACGCATGCAGTACTGGATCGATAACGGTTTGCAGGAATTGTATTTTTTCATGCACATGCATGATGAGGCATTTTCGCCGGAGCTTACGGTGTATATGGTGGACAAACTGAATAAGGAAGCAGGACTGAACCTGATCAAACCACAATTTGTGCAAAAGAATACCTTGTTCTGATCGGGAAAGATTTGAAAATAAAGATCATTTTATTTGATAGAGTTCTTCCCAGCGGGTGGTATACCGCGGGCTGCGCAGTTCCTGGCGCATTTTCCAGTCGCGCGAGGTACCTGATGCAGCGAACTTGAGTACATCATCGCGCATCGCAAAATTTACATTGTCCATCATGCTCATGAGCATCCGGTTTTTGTTTTCAGACGGTGTTTTAAAAAGGTTCCCCTGAATGGAACTGTCGGGTACGATACCGCTTAACATCACACCGGCTTTTTTGTACACCCTTCCTTTTTCGTACAGGTGTTCTGCGAGTTTTACGGCAGGTTTGATGAGTTCATTTGTGCAGGATGTGGCGAGTGGCAGTATCACATGGTCGCTGATGGTTGGGCCGTGGCGGAAATGTGTTGTATGCATCTGTTCTTTCGGAACCACGAATACGCTGATGGTATTGGCTGCACCATGTTGCCTTCTTAGTTTTTCCGCTGCGCGGGATGTATACGTGGCCACGGCTTCTTTAATATCGTTGAGTTCACTTACCGGGCTTCCGAACATACGTGTGGTAGCGATCATTTTTTTGTTGATGAGTTCATCCATCATCTGGATGCTTTCGATGCCTTTGAGTTCACGCAGCAGTCTTGCACCCACTACGCCGCCGAGGTTTTTATATGCCCATTCCATACTCCGTGTGCTGAGGTCGTAGGCAGTATGGATATTCAGGTTATGCAGTTTCACAGAATAAGCATATCCTACGCCCCAGATATCCTCCACAGGTGTTTTTTGCAGGGCCTGTCCGGTTTTACGCGGGGTATCAAGCACGAGCACACAATCGGTAACGGCTTTGTTTTTTTTGGCGAGGCGGTTGGCCACTTTGCTCAGCACTTTGGTAGGCGCCACACCGATGGATACCTGGATGCCTGTCCATTGCTCCACTGTATTGCGGAGATGGTGGGCAAATTCAGTAAGTTGTTCCGGGGGTATGTGTGAAAGTTCCACAAAGCATTCATCTACGGAATACACTTCCACGCAGCCGGGTGGCAGCAGCATGCGAAGCGTTTCCATAACACGCCAGCTGAGGTCGCCGTATAAATTATAGTTGGATGAAAAAGTAGCCACGCCATGTTTTTCGATCAGTGGTTTGGCTTTGAAATAAGGGCCGGCCATTTCAACACCGAGTGCTTTGGCTTCATCGCTGCGCGAGATGATACAGCCGTCGTTATTACTCAGTACCACAACGGGTTTGTTCCGGAGATGCGGCCGGAACAACCGCTCGCAGGAGCAATAGAAACTGTTGCAATCAACAATAGCGCGCATGGTTCATGCTGTTTAAGAGGATCATGAGAGATATCAAATGATTTAGAGGCGTTTTTTATGTTACGATTTGTTATTCACGGATCAGCGGATTGCGGATTTACTATTCACCATTGCCTATTCACCATTCACGGATTCACGGATTGGCGGATTAGCGGATCGTTTACTCACCACTGCCCACTCACCTATTCACCGCAGAGGGTTTTAATCGATGATATTTAGTTGTTGCAATAAGCACAAAAGCTGCAGTGTGCGACGCAAGTAAAGCTGAAATATGTACAGGTGCCGGGTACCTATTTCAGATACTGTGGATGGAATACACCACGCAGCCCCATGCCGTATAATTGCTGAATTCATCGATCTGCAGGTTGCCGTATTTTTTGTTTTCGGCGATAAGGGTAACGCCGCGGATATGCGTTTGCAGCCGGCGCACCAGTAACTCACCGTTTACCACGGCCACGATAATTTTTCCATTTACAGGTTTGATGCTGCGGTCCACGATCAGCACATCGCCGCTGAAGATGCCGGCATCGATCATGGCATCGCTGTTCATCCGGAAAAAGAAAGTGGCGGGTTTGTTGCGGATCAGTTGTTCATTCAGGTCGATACCGCGTTCCATATAATCATCGGCTGCTGCGCCGAAGCCGGTGGCATTGGCGGTTTGTATATCCCACTGGCTGAATTTTTTGGAGCCCTTATAGGCGGCGCCATACCATTGTTCCCCATCCATATCAATTAAATTTTGAAATACTAAATTATTTAGTAAATTTATACTAAAATCATTCACACCAAAATATTTTGTTTATGGAAACAGGGCTGGCAAGTAACCGGGTATTTCACACACCAGTGCAGCAGTTATATGAATACCTGCTGGTGGCGCATCCGGATGATACGGTATATGCCAAAGTGATGGAAGAGAAAAAACGTTTTTCACAGCGCTACCATGCAGCGATAGCCGAGAAAACCAAACCGCATATTACCGTGGCCAATTTTCTTGCGAAAGAAGAGATGGAAGCCACACTGATGCGTTGGATGCACCGGATCATCCAGCAGCAGAAAAGTTTCCCGGTAACGCTGAACCGCTTCAGTGGATTTAAGCCACATACGATTTACCTGCGTGTGCAGGACCATCTTCCTTTTCAGCAAATGGCGAAAGAACTGCAGGTGGTTGACCAGTATGTTCGTGGCAATGGCTGCCCGGAGATGCGGCTGATCACCCGCCCGCATGTAACGATTGCTCGGCGTTTATCTGCCGAAGTGTATTACCGTGCCGAGCAGGAATATGTGCAGAAAGATTTCGAAGCATCTTTTTGTGTGAATGAGCTGGTGTTGTTGAGAAGGGCGCACCAGTTTGATGCTTGTAAGCAGGTAATGGTATTTCGTTTACAACCCTGACTCACCCCCTGGCCCCCTCTCTACTTTGTAGAGAGGGGGAAGAACTCCCCTCCCTTGCAGGGAGGGGTTGGGGGTGGGTAAAAATCATGTTATGAATCCTGTACATATCCCATCGTATGCAACATCAGAATACCGGCTGGTATTGGAACCACCACCTGTATTGCGTGAAGCCTTGTTTGCTGTGAAAAAAAAGTTTGCGGAAAATTATGATTGCCCTTCTGCTGCCCGGGGCAGGACCGATATCTGCCTGTTGCGTTTTACACAATTTGAAATGACGGAGCAGCGGATCATCCGGCGACTGCAGAACCTGGTTGCGGAGCGGCAGGCTTTTTTTGTGGAGATGAATGGTTTTGGCAGCTTCCCCTCGCATACGATTTTCTTTTCTGTTACTACCCAAACACAGTTAACCGAACTGGTAAAATCTTTCCGGCCGCTGCAGGCTTTACTGAAAATGGATAAAGACCATAAACCCCATTTTATCAACCAACCTTATATCAACCTCGCTACCAAATTGCTGCCATGGCAATATGAACAGGGGTGGCTGGAGATGAGCCATACCCATTTTACCGGGAAGTTTATGGCGGAGCAGCTGCTATTGCTCCGCAAGCGGGAGCAGGAACAAAGGTTTGAAGTGGTGAGGAGGTTTGTGATGAAGAATGAGAAAAAGGAAGTGATACAAACGAATCTTTTCTGACTCACCCCCGGCCCCTCTCTACGTGTAGAGAGGGGCCGGGGGTGAATAAACAGTAAGTATGAACAACGAAGATCAATACCTAAAAGGACGCGGTGCACAATTCAACCCGCGTAACCGTTTCCTGAAAAACGAGAAAGTAAGAGAACAAATAGAAAGCATTGATGACTGGACCGAACCCAATGCCGCTACTGTTTACCTCGAAGACCATGCAAAGAGTATCGTGAACAAAGTGGACAGCCCCGATGTGGGCATGTGGTACAGCATGAACCCTTACCAGGGTTGCGAGCATGGCTGCATCTATTGCTATGCCCGCAATGCGCATGAATACTGGGGTTACAGCGCCGGGCTTGATTTTGAAAGAAAGATCATCGTGAAAAAGAATGCACCAGACCTGCTACGTAAATTCCTGATGAACAAAAACTGGGAATGTGTACCCATCAGTTTAAGCGGAAACACCGATTGTTATCAACCTGCTGAAAAAAAATTTGAACTCACCAAACGGATGCTGGAAGTGTGTAACGAATTCAATCAGCCGGTAGGGATGATCACAAAAAATGCAGGCATCTTACGGGATAAATCATTGCTGCAACAGATGGCAGAAAAAAAACTGGTAAGTGTATTGGTGAGTATCACTTCTTTTAATGAAGAACTCCGCAGGGCTATGGAGCCAAGGACTACAACGGCCAAACAACGGCTTCGTGTGATCGAAGAATTGAGCGAAGCGGGTGTGAGAACAGGCGTAATGCTGGGGCCGATGATACCAGGGCTGAATGAACATGAAATGCAGCGCATTATGCAGGCGGCAAGTGAAGCGGGTGCAGTATTCAGCGCTTATACGTTTATCCGCCTGAATGGTGCGATCAAACTGATCTTTCACGACTGGCTCTATAAAAATTTTCCCGACAGGGCCGATAAAGTCTGGCACCTCATTGAAAATGGCCATGGCGGAAAAGTAAACGACAGCCGTTATGGCGTTCGCATGCGCGGCGAAGGCCCCATATCGGAACTGGTAAGGCAACAGTTCAAAAAATATAATAAACTGTATAAACTGAATGCCGAAAGATGGGAGCTGGATTGCAGTAAATTCAGGAGGCCCGGAGAACAGGGAAAGCTGTTTTGAATACCGGATTCGAATGCCCGAGTTGCATCCCTATCTTTCTTAGGTATATCCGCCAGCCAATATCAACCAATTAATTCAACGGCCCGATATGACAGGGTTTTCCTTTCTGCGGCCCGCCGCCATCCTCGGTACGTTTACAGGGAGGGGGAATTTTTTTATAAGCTTCCGGCTCGGCTTTGCTGCTGTCGGTATCATATCCGGCATTGTTCAATGTAACCCGCAAAGCTTCAGGTGTGATATAATTCGGCAGGTATTGTATCCGGATCTCACCCTGTAAAAGATTGATCTTCCATTGTACAATACCGCTTTCAGTAATACCTTTTTCGATCAGGAGATATTTATCAAGCTGATCCTTACACTGCCAGCAGCGGAGATTGGGCGATTTGATGGTAACCCATTCCGGCTTAACCTGTTGTGCATTTGCCGCAATGGCAGCCAATACCATGATCATGGTTATGAAAACCGTTTTTTTCATATAGCTCATTTTCAATTATCGGTCAAATACCCTGCCAGTTGGCGGGATCGTTTCTCCACTGTAACAAAGTTTGTTCGGTATCGGGTGAAACCTGCCCTTTTTCAACTGCAAGACCAATCATGTTTGTATAATTGGTGAGTGACCGGTATGGCACACCTGCATCGGCAAATGCCTTCTCCGCCTGTGCAAATCCATACGTGAAAATAGACACCATGCCCACTACTTTAACCCCCGCATTCCGCAATACTTCCACCACCTGCAAACTGCTTTTACCCGTTGAAATCAGGTCTTCGATCACCAATACCCGTTGCCCGGCAGTATAATATCCTTCAATCTGGTTACCGAGCCCATGCTCTTTGGGTTTGGGCCGTACATATATATAAGGCAGTTTTAACTGGTCGGCCGCCATTGCGCCCCATGCGATACCGGCTGTGGCCACACCTGCCAGCATTTCGGCATCAGGAAAATGTTCGAAGATGACATTGCATAATTCACTCTTGATAAAATCGCGCACAAAAGGGAAGGACAATACTTTTCGGTTGTCGCAATAGATCGGACTTTTCCAGCCGCTTGCCCAGGTAAAAGGCTTATCGGGGCTTAGTTTTACCGCCGATACCTGCAACAGTTTTTCAGCAACAGCTTTTTCATTCGTCATGCAGCGAAAGTAAGCGCATTTTGCCAAGCAGAATTGGGAATCCGGAAAATTGTATTCACATTTGACAGACCATGGAAAAAAGAAAAATTATCGCGGCAGGCGGACTAGTAAAAAATGAAAAAGGGGAATTGCTGATGATCTTCCGCAGGGGAAAATGGGACCTGCCCAAAGGAAAACTGGATGAAGGTGAAAGCATTGAGGCCTGCGCCGTAAGGGAAGTACAGGAAGAAACCGGGCTGAAGCAGGTACGCATTGAATCCTTTGCCGGCATCACCTGCCATGAATATTTTGATACCTATATCGGGGAAGAAGTAAACAAAGAATCACACTGGTACCGCATGTCGGCAAAAAGCACAGAAAACCTTTTACCCCAAACGGAAGAAGACATCGAATCAATCGCATGGGTCAGCGGTAAAACGCTGGAAGATTGTCTGCAGAACAGTTATCCGAATGTGGTGGATATTATCCGCAGGGCAGGATGGTAATCATTGATAATAAAACAATAGCTTTCATGATATGAAAAAACTTATTTTCTCTCTCGCCCTGTCCGGCCTGGCCCTGATCGCGAATGCACAAAAAACAACTTCGATATTCAATGGTAAAAACCTCGATGGGTGGACCATTAACGGAACCGAAAAATGGTATGTGGCCGATGGGGAACTGGTTTGTGAAAGCGGGCCCGATAAACAATACGGCTATTTGTCAACCAATAAAAATTATAAAAATTTCATCCTCACCCTCGAATTCAAACAGGAAGCCAACGGGAACAGTGGTGTATTTTTCCGGTCATCTATCGAAGGTGTAAAGATCAGCGGCTGGCAATGCGAAGTGGCGCCGCCCGGCAAACATACCTGCGGCATTTATGAATCTTACGGGCGTGGATGGCTGGTACAACCTAAACCCGAAGACGAGCAATGGCTGAAAATGGGGGAATGGAACACGATCAAGTTGTATGTAAATGGTGATGAGGTAAAAACCTGGTTAAACGGTCATCCCATCATCGAAATAAAAGATGAAAAGATCGGGCAGGGAAATGGCTTTATTGCTTTGCAGATTCACGACGGCGGCGGGATAAAAGTAAAATGGCGGAACCTGGAAGTGGAAGAGCTGAAATAAGTCAGGAGTCAGGATCTTGGGATCAGGGGTATTTTTCTGATCAGCGTTTTTTAAGAATAGCCACAGTAAGCCGGCTGATGCAGATCAGTTTTCCGACTTCATCATGGATTTTAATTTCCCATACATGCGAGCCCGCCCCAAGGTGAAGCGGCGTTGCCGTACCTGTAACATATCCCTCTCTTGCGCCTCGGATATGGTTGGCATTGATCTCCTGCCCTACGCAAATAAACTGATCGGTATCAATCACCAGTGCAGAACCCACACTGCCGAGGGTTTCAGCCAATGCAACCGAAGCACCACCATGTAATAAACCATAAGGTTGCCTTGTACGGTGATCTACAGGCATCGTGGCTTTGAGAAAATTTTCACCTAGTTCTGTAAAACGGATACCAATATGTTCGCCAAGCGTATTCCTGCCGAGCTCTGCAAAATCTTCGAGTTTTAATTCTTTCTGAAACCAGATCGCCGCCATCTATTGAAGAATTTTCCCGGTACGAAGAGAATGGTTAACTGCATCCGGGAGAAAGGGGGATGCATCTCCCCCATTGCGCAGGATATCGCGAACAATGGTAGAGGCAACAGAAGTGTATTTCGGTTCACCCGTTAAAAAAATCGTTTCGATATTTTTATCGAGCGTACGGTTTGCATCCGCAATGGTTTTTTCATATTCAAAATCGCTGACATAGCGGATACCGCGCAGGATAAAATTTGCATGGATGGCCTGACAGTAATTCACAGTAAGTCCATCGTATACCACACTTTCCACCTTTGGTTCATTTTGATAGATTTCTTTAAACCATTGCATCCTCTGTTCTGCGCTGAACATCGGGTTCTTGGCTGCATTGATACCGATACCTACATAAATCTTATCGAACAGGGGCAAGGCGCGGTTAATGATATCAATATGGCCCAGTGTAACCGGGTCAAAAGTTCCCGGGAATAAACAGATCCGCTGCATAGAGTGAATTTCAGGGGAAAAGTAAGGATTAAGTATGAGCGGAGCAACAAAACCGCATACCGTTAATTTTCTCTGCCAGCCAGCAGGTACAGCACCGCCATACGCACCGCTACCCCGTTCTCTACCTGGTTCAGGATAATAGAATATGGGCCATCGGCCACGTCGCTGTCGAGCTCCACGCCCCTGTTTATGGGCCCGGGGTGCATGATCACGATCTCCTTACCAAGATTTTCGAGCAGCCGCCTGCTGATACCATAGGCAAGATTGTATTCGCGCAATGAAGAGAACAAAGGCTGGTTCTGCCTTTCGAGTTGTATCCGTAAAACATTGGCCACATCGCACCACTGAAGTGCTTGTTTGAGATCGTATTCCACCCTTACCCCCAGTGCCTCAGTAATGTATTTCGGGATGAGTGTGGGCGGGCCTGCCACAATCACTTCTGCCCCCATTTTCTGCAGCAGGTACATATTGCTCAATGCCACGCGGCTGTGCATGATATCGCCGATGATGGCCACTTTTAATCCTTCGAGTGACCCGAATTTTTCTGTCATGGAATAGGCATCGAGCAATGCCTGTGTGGGATGTTCATTAATACCATCCCCGGCATTGACAATGGCGGCGGGAATATGCTTCGCAAGAAAATGCGGTGCACCGGAAGCGCTGTGACGCATCACTACCATATCCACTTTCATACTGAGGATATTATTTACCGTATCAAGTAAGGTTTCTCCTTTGGCAGAAGAAGAAGTGCTTGCAGCGAAATTGAGCACATCAGCCGATAGCCTCCGTTCTGCAAGTTCGAACGACATACGGGTACGCGTGGAATTTTCGTAGAAGAGATTTACAATTGTGACATCGCGCAGCGAAGGGACTTTTTTAACGGGCCGCTGTAAAACTTCTTTGAACTGTTTTGCCGTGGAGAGAATCAACCGGATATCTTCCTGCTGAAGATCCTTAATACCAAGTAGGTGTTTGGTAGATAGTTTCATTAAAAAACAAAGTTACAGAAAACAGGGATATGCCGTATGACTGGTTTCGGGTTCGTGATCTGCGCGGTTTATATCAGTACCACCGCATCTTCCCCATCGTTTTCCAGCCAGTTCACTTTTACTTTTTGTGAGATGATGGTGTCGATCACTTTTCCTGCATAATCCGGTTGTATCGGGAGCTCGCGGTTAAAGCGGCGGTCGATCAGCACACAAAGCGACACTTTGGAAGGGCGCCCGAAATCAAGCAGTGCATCCAGTGCTGCCCGGATGGTTCTCCCGGTGTATAAAACATCATCGATCAGCACCACTTTTTTTTGTTCAATGCTGAAAGGGATATCGGTATGATTGGCTATATGCAGGCTTTTGCGGACATCATCGCGGTAAAAAGTGATATCGAGTTTCCCGTACAGGATCGGGCTGCCCGCTACAATGGTTTTCAGTTCTTCCACGATCCTGTCGCTCAGGTAAACACCTCTTGGCTGTAGACCGATGATAACTGTATCTGTCAGGTGCAGGTGGTTCTCGAGAACCTGGTGTGCCAGTCGTTTAACCGTTAGTGCCAGTTGCGGGCCGGAAAGGATCGTCTTCAAAACCGTTTTTTTGATAAAAATAAATGCTTTCGGGCGAACGGGGTGGATTTATTCATGGCAATGGGTTTAATTTGCCCGCATGTTCCGTTTATCGGCCATATCATTGATCCGGTTCCGCAATTACCTGCAGCGCGATTTTCATTTTACCAACAGGATCGTGGGTATCTGCGGGGCGAACGGAGCGGGTAAAACCAACCTGCTCGATGCGATTTATTATCTAGGTTTCACAAGGAGTTATTTTTCGCGACCGGAAATACAGAATGTTTTTCACGGTATGGCAGGTATGCGGATAGAAGGACAATACCAGCTTGGGGAAGAAGCTCCCCGCATTACCTGTATCCTCCGCGAAAACAATAAAAAAGAACTGTTGCTTGATGGGGAAGCTTATAAAAAATTTTCAGACCATATCGGCAAATTTCCCTGTGTGATGATCGCACCGGATGATATTGCCCTGATTACCGGCAGCAGCGAAGGCAGGAGGTTGTTTCTCGATACGCTTCTTTCGCAGATCAGTAAAGAATACCTGCAGCAACTGATCGATCATAACCGGCTGCTGCAACAAAGGAACAGTTTATTGAAACAGGCGGCAGAAACAGGACAGATGGATATGGCATTGCTAGAGATCATCGACCGGCAATTCAGTGAGAAAGCCGCGTATCTTTTTAGGGAAAGAAAAAATTTTCTTTCTGTTTTCCTTCCCCTTGCGGGAGAAATCTACCAGCGCATCGCCGGCAAAACGGATGGCCTGAGCCTGCAATACGAAACTGTGTTACTTAACGGGGATATGCATGCTGTTTTACAGGAAAACCTCCGAAAAGACATGGCTTTGCAGCGAACCAGTTCCGGTATTCACCGCGACGACCTTGTATTTTATATGGACCAGGCCATTTTTAAAACAGAAGCTTCTCAGGGACAGCGCAAGAGTTTGCTGTTTGCTTTAAAACTGGCCGAATGGCAGGTATTAAAAGAAAAAAAAGGGTTCACTCCCATCCTCTTGCTCGATGATGTTTTTGAAAAACTGGATGAACAACGGATGTTCCAGTTATTACATTGGGTATGTACCGACAGTGATGGGCAGGTATTTATCACAGATACGCACCCTGAAAGATTAAAAGAGCACCTGGCAGGGCTCCATACGGGGTTCCAGTTAATTGAGCTGCTTGCTGAATAAGGCTAAGATTTTTCTATTTACCCATACTGCTTAACTTTACCGGATGTCTGAATACCATATCGGTGATGCCATCAGGGGTTTCCTGCATAAAAGCCATTTGCGGAATGGCATCCGTGCCGTACAGATAGAAGAGATATGGGAAAACCTGATGGGAAAAACCATTGCAAAATATACGGAGCGGATACAGATCATCAACCAGAAACTGTTTATCCACACTTCAGTAGGGCCATTAAAGAATGAACTGGTTTACCAGAAACAACAGATCATCGACCGCGTGAATGAAGCGTTTGGCGAAAAAGTGATCAGCGATGTGATCATTCACTGAATCCATTCTTTATTTCATCATTTATTTCCTCACCCGCGGATCCACCACACCATACAATACATCTGCCAGGATATTTACTAGTATAAAGAAAGCGGCTGTTACCAACACACTGCCCATCACCACGGGGAAATCGAGTTTTTCAAGTGCATCAACCGTGATCTTGCCGATACCTTTCCAGCCAAAAATATATTCCACGAAAAAAGCGCCTGCAAGTAGTTCTGCGAACCATCCGGTGATTGCAGTGATCACAGGGTTGAGCGCATTGCGCAGTGCATGTTTGAATATCACCGTTTTTTTTGATAACCCTTTTGCATAAGCCGTGCGGATATAATCCTGGTCAAGCACATCCAGCATGGAACTCCGGGTAAGCTGTGTGATAATGGCCAGTGGGCGTATCCCCAATGTAACAGCCGGAAGAACAAGATTGGATAATTGCAGGGTTCTCCCTTCAAAAGCATCGGTATCAAAAAGGCTTCCGGTCATGTGCAGACCTGTATAATGGCTCAAAACAAACCCGAATAAATATGCAAGTACAATACCCATAAAAAAAGAAGGCGCCGATATGCCCAGCACACTCGCAAGAACAGAAGAGGTATCCAGCCAAGTGTTTTGTTTAACAGCTGCAAGCACCCCGAGTAAAATACCGAGAATGGTTGCAAGAAGCATGGCAGCCAATGCAAGCATCAAAGTACCGGGCAACGCCTCCCATAAAACATCGGACACATCTTTTTTGGTTTGATAAGAACGGCGGAGATAAGGCAGTTTGATACCTATCTGATGCTCCTCTCCAATAAACCAGCCCTTTGGTTTTTTCTGTGCGATTTCTTCTTTGGTATATATCCCGACCGGAGATACATCGTTCAGGTATAAAATAAACTGTTTCCATCGCGGCTGGTCGAGCGCCAGTTCTTTGCGGATATTTTTTAACGTGGCACTGTCGCCTGTTTGCCCCAAAACCAGCCTTGCGGGATCCCCGAAACCCTGGAAAAGAAAAAATACCAGCATCACCACACCCAATAAAACCAGCAGGCCATATAGCAGTTTTCGCGAAAGGAAGCGGAGCATGGAAAATGTATAATACGTGAGTGGATAAAGCAACAGCAGCGTGGCTGTTGCATACTTTCCGTTATGGCAGGTTTTTAATGAATTGATTGATACTGCTGGCCGAGGCATAACTCTGTTTCTCCAGCACTTTGGGGCCCTTCATTATAAAAAAGCCGGGAACTGTGCGTGAGGCGGTTTTTATGACTGTGGCATCGCATTTCAATATAGTGAATGATGAAAAAAGTTTTGTGGCCGATTCTGCATCCGCAGTTACAATAATGAGTGGAACCTGTTTTTCCTTCGCGGTTGCCGCAACGGATTGAAAATTTTCCATCCATCTTCCCACCTGCTGAAAATCTTTTATAAAAGCCATCAGGTAATAACCGGGGGTTGACAAGACGGCGTTGGTTGTATCAGCACCATTCAGTGTTTGCAACGAAAAATCGGTGATCTTCGCCTCGAGGCCATTGCCTTTTTTTACGAGTTTGTCTTTCCGGCCGATATATGTATACGTTGAATCGAAATCGTCCGGGAAATGGTTTTGATCGAACTCAATTGTTTTACCGGATTTTTGATAGGTGAAACTGATCGAAAAACTGTCGGGAACCGCGCCCGCAGGCGTTTTCATCTGCGCCAGCAGGTCATTTCCTTTTTTATAAGGCAGGCAATCTACAAAAGGGAGGTATTTGAGTACATAGATCTGTAAGCCTGCCGATGCCACGATGCATACCAGTAATATACCGGAAGCGGCTTTGCTTCCGAGCGATTGCTTGATGGAAGAGGCCGAGAAGAACAATACAAGGATCAGTAAAAGCAGGAAAATATCTTTCCCAAACGACTGTGCAGGCGTTAATGGCAAGCAATCGCCAAAACAACCGCAGGTTTTAATCCTGCCCGAAAACAAGGCATACCCGGTGAGGAATGTAAAGAAAATGATCAGCAGTAACAGCAGCCATGAAAAAAGGCGCATCCGCCAGCCGAGGATCACCGCAACACCTGCCAGCACTTCAAATACATTCATGATGATTGAAAATGCCAGAGTATAATCGTTGAGGAAATGCCAGCCCCATACTTCAAAAAATTCCTGCATTTTATAGCTCAGGCCCAATGGGTCGTTCACTTTTACCAGTCCTGAAAAAATGAACAGTAAGCCCACCACCCAACGTATCACCAGCAGCAATGTTTTTTTCATGGTTTAGTGTTTTCCTTCCTGTGCCAGGATCAGTGCAAAAACCGCGTAATTGATAATGTCAACATAATTTGCATCAATGCCTTCGCTGATAAGTGTGCGGCCGTCATTGTTCAATATCTGGCGGATACGCAACAGTTTCATCAGTATCAGATCGGCAAAACTTTCCTGGCTCATATCGCGCCAGGCTTCGCCATAATCATGGTTTTTATCGAGCATTGTATTTTTGGCAAACGCCACATACTGTGCATACAATTCTTCCACTTTTTCAAGCGGCAGCTCTTCCACCCGGGGTTTACCGAGTTCAAGCTGTATCAATCCGATGAGGGCGTAGTTTACAATGCCTTTGAATTCGGAAGGGATATCATCACCCACTTTTTGTGTTTTCAGGTCCTGTATGGTACGGATGCGGAGTGCCTTGATGAAGATCTGGTCAACCACAGATATTGTGCGCAGTACGCGCCATGCGGTTCCATAATCTTTTGTTTTTTTCAGGAATATATCCCGGCAAAGCGCCACTGCCTGGTCGTATTGCTGGTTCGTATCACTCATTTTGAATCTTACTTGTCTTTTCTTTCAATATACCTTTGTGTTCTGCAAGATAACTGAATACAGGGTATGTTCACACTAAATTGTAAAGGCCGCTTACTCGATCTTTCCACACCCGTGGTGATGGGCATCCTCAATGCAACGCCTGATTCTTTTTATAAAGCGAGCCGGCAAAACAGCGTGGATGCTGCATTGCGGCTAGCGGAGAAAATGATCCGTGAAGGGGCAGCCATTCTCGATATCGGCGGACAAAGCACACGCCCCGGCAGCACTGTTATCGGCATAGAGGAAGAAATGCTGCGCGTGATACCTGTCATCGACGCGATCAGCAAAACATTTCCTGAAACCATTGTTTCGATTGATACCTATCATGCAAAAGTTGCCCGCGAAGCGGTAATGGCCGGCACCCGCATCGTTAACGATATCAGCGGCGGAAAATTTGATGAAGATATGCTGCGCGTAACCGCATCACTCGGTACACCCTATATCTGCATGCACCTTGAAGGTACACCCGGTAACATGCATTCACATTCCATAACGGGCGATATCCTCCTGCACCTGATCGATTATTTCAGGGAAAAGATACGCGTCTGTGAAGCAGCCGGCGTTACCGATATTATTCTCGATCCGGGTTTCGGATTCAGCAAAACGGTTGAACAGAATTTCGCACTGATAAAACAACTCGGCCTGTTGCAGATCACGGGAAAACCCGTATTGCTGGGGGTTTCCCGGAAATCATCGATCTATAAAACGCTCGGGATAACACCCGAAGAATCGCTGAACGGCACCACGGTACTGAATACCGCAGGTCTGTTAAACGGCGCTTCGATCCTTCGGGTTCATGATGTGAAAGAAGCGGTGGAAGCCGTGCGTTTGTGTAAATACCTGCATTAAAAAAGGCCTTTTGCAAGGCCCTCTTTTTATTTTTTCTGTGCTTGTGGTGGTTGCGCATGCGGGTTGCCCTGCATTTCGGCCGGTTGTTTTTGTGGCGGCGGAGGCACGGTCACATCCAGCATTTCAATTTCAAATACGAGGTTTGAATAGGCGGGGATCACCGGGGGGCGGCCACCCTGTCCGTATGCAAGCATCGCAGGGATATACATCTTACCCTTGCTGCCTTTACCGAACAACTGGAGTGCTTCGTCCATGCCGGGTATTACACCGCCGGAACCGATCGTAACTTGTAATGGCTGGCTAGACGGGTTGTTTTTATCCGTATTGGAATCAAAAATCTTTCCATTGAGGAATGTGCCTTTGTAAAGCACAACGGCCATTTTACCTGAATCAGGGCGGTTATTTGCATCCCCCGGGGCATTGATCTCAACAAGCACACCTGATTTGGTGGATTGTGTTTTGGCTCCCTTCTTCGCCGTAAAATCCTGCAGTTCTTTGATCTCACGGGCTTTTTCGGCATCCTGCTCCTTGGTCATGTCGGCCATGGCATCTTCCTGCTTTGCAAAAGTTTTCAGGATCTCGAATCTGCCTTTGATCACATCACGGGGATGAAAAAGGGCATTGTATTCCAGCACACCCATTTTCTTCAGCGTATCCACACTCATGGCAAATTCAGCCTTATCGCCCACTGCACACTTGGTAAGTATTTCAAAGAAACTATGCTTCGAAGGACGGTTGGTATCCACGGCAATATAAAAAGGGATATGTCCGTAAGAAGAACTCAGCGTTGAATCTTTCGGGGGCACTTTGTATTCTACGTTCAGCTTTACAAACTGGCCATGTTTCAGTTTTTCTTTGTTGCCACCGCTGGTGATCTTGTACGCCAAACCTGATGGTGTTTTATCGTATCGGTTACATCCTGCAAGCAGTACGATCGCTGCAATGAGCGTGAGGGTAGTTCTCATCATTTGATTTTATTGTAGTTGATTTTGATACGCTTTTATCACCTGTTTAAACTGGTTCACATTGGCATCGAGGCTGTCGTAACTTCCTCCGCCAGCCGCATTCACATGGCCGCCGCCATTAAAATGTTTCCTCGCAAACTGGTTTACATCAAAAGCCCCTTTGCTGCGGAAACTCCATTTTCGTTCCCCTTCCCTGTCAATCACCAATGCCCCGAAACGGATACCCTGGATGGTAAGCAGGTAATTCACCAAGCCTTCTGTATCGCCGGTTTTTATATTATAGCGCTGCAGGTCGGCCTTGGTAATATACATCAAAGCCGTGTTGTATTCGTAAAAAACCTCCAGCCGGTTCATCAGGGCAAAGCCGATAAAACGGAGACGGTTCTCCAGGAAATTGTCATAAATATTTTCGTGAATGATGGTATGTTTCAGCCCCAGTTCTTTGAGGTGTGCCACCATCCTGTGTACCGAAGCCGTTGTGGCAGGGAAACGGAACGAACCGGTATCCGTCATCACACCTGTATACAGGCATTGGGCGATAGTGGTATTCAGGATATCCCCGTTACCCGATTGCACAATAAAATCATATACCATTTCGCAGGTAGAGCTTTTCGATGTATCGCTGATGCCATAGGAAAAAGCTTCGGCCTGGGGTTGTTCATGATGGTCGATCAGTATTTTGGTACAGGTGGCAGCCAGTAAAGGCGCTTCCATGTTTTTAGTACGGTGAAGTACATTGAAATCAAGGCAGAAGATCAGATGGGCCGATTGGATCAATCCGAGGGCTTTTTCTTTCTGCTGTTCAAAATCAACCACCATATCGATACCCGGCATCCAGTCGAGGAAACTGGCCCAATTGGTTGGCGATACCACAGTAACTTCATGCCCAAGGGCTACGAGAAAATGATATAACCCAAGCGCTGATCCCATCGCATCCCCATCGGGTTTCTGGTGCATGGTAACCACTATCCTGGAAGGGGTTTGCAACTGGGGATAAAACTGGTCGATCGCTTTCATGGTAATGGCGGCAAAATTGGGGTATCCGGTCTGTTCCGTCAAATCATTTTCAGCACCTTAACAAAAAACAGGGTCTCAGAACCGGGTCTGCAATGTGGAATGCTTACTTTTGCCGCCGAAATTTTCAGATAAATTATGAGCAACAGAACATTTACCATGATCAAGCCCGATGCTACCGGAAAGGGTTATACGGGTGCGATACTCGACCAGATCGTTAAAGCCGGTTTTTCCATCAAGGCAATGAAATGGACCCGTTTAAGTAAGGAACAGGCTGGTTTATTCTATGAGATCCATAAAGAGCGCCCTTTTTATGGAGAGCTGGTTGACTTTATGAGCAGTGGCCCCATTGTGGCAGCCATCCTCGAAAAAGAAAATGCCGTAGCCGATTTCCGTAAGCTGATCGGAGCTACCAATCCTGCACAGGCCGAGGAAGGTACCATCCGTAAACAATTTGCCGCTTCTGTGGGTGAAAATGCCGTACATGGCAGCGACAGTGATGAAAATGCAGTTATAGAAGGAGATTTCTTTTTCTCCAAACTGGAACGTTTCTAACACGGTTTCCAGCATAAAAAAAGCCATCCTTTCTGATTGGATGGCTTTTTTATTAGATAAATACTGATTAATTACCTGTTTACAGCTGATTTAGCCCCGGTTGAATCTGCAAAAGCCCATCCGTGAAATTTTACCTGCTTCTGCATCCCATCGTTAAAATACAGGTCGGCAAACTTGGTAAACTCACCTGAAGCCCCGCCATTAAAGCCCAGCGTGATAAAAATGGATTTACCCGGCAGGATCAAGTCATTGGCCCGGTATTTCGGCGTGGTACAACCACAGCCTGCTTTTATGCTTAATAATGTTACCGTATCCTTACTGATATTTTTGATGGTGAGGTTGTATTCAAGCGGCTTGCCATAAGGTATCTTCCCCATATCATAATCGTCGTTTGTAAAACTGAGGTATCGGGTTACATCTTTCGAAGCAACGGCGCCTGTCATTTGCTGACCAAAAGCAACGCCCGTAACCAGGAGCAAAAAAGCAAGCACTAAATAATTTCGCATAACAAAGAATCTTCAGCTAAAATTAAGCAAAGATCAAAACCTGTTACCGGATCGTATACAGAAATCCCATAATTTTATAATACCAATCCTGTCGAAAATCCCCCTTTCAAGTTATTCTAACCGTCAACGAAGTTTATGAGAAACATCGCTACGCTGATTTTCTGTGGTTTGGCTGCTTTGGTCAACGCGCAACCCAATTCAAAAACAACATTCCTGATCACCGCAAGTCCGGGAAACCCGCTTGTGTACGACCGTATCGGCAGCATTGACCTCAATTCGGGGAAAAACAAAGAATCCCTTTTCGATCCGGGGCAGAAAAAATACAATTACAGAAATAACGGCAATAAATCTTACGATAAGTGTGATGATGACAGGGATTCAAAAAATGGCCAGCCCGGGAAAAACCCATTGGGTGGTTCCATCGCCTGTGCCGCTTATGATGCCAAATCCGGTCGTTTGTTTTATATCCCACTGAGCATTTCCGAATTGCGGTACATGGACCTGAAAGAAGCGGAACCTTCTTTCACCTGCCTGCAAAATCAGCCGCTAAACCTCTTACATGACAAAGAAGATGTTGCCAGCCAGGTAAGCCGTATGGCGATCGGTTCCGATGGATTTGGCTATGCATTGACAAATGACGGCGAGCACCTCGTTAAATTCAGTACAACCGGGAACCCGGTGATACAGGATCTCGGGGTTTTGATCGATAATCCCAAAAACCAGGTTTTGGTGCGCTCAAGCTGCACATCCTGGGGTGGCGATATTGTGGGGGGAGCCGACGGGTGCCTCTACCTTGTTACCCTCCGAAACCATGTTTTCAAGATCAATATGCCAAGTAAACGCTGCGATTATATTGGTATGATCAAAAACCTACCGGAAGAATTTACCTCAAACGGATGTTCGGCCGATGAGAACGGGAACCTGCTGATCAGCTGCGGCACTTCATACGGTAAAAAATTCTCTCCCGTTTATAAAGTGGATTTTCCTTCACTCGAAGCAAAACCTGTATTCATGGGCGATAATTCTGTCGGGAATATTTCTGATATGGCCAGCAGCAACCTGCTTTTCCAGCAGCCATCACAGAGTAAAAAGGTAGAAAACGGTGTCGTTGCCTTTAACCAGGCGCAATTGGAAGCAGATGACAATAACCTTCCAACCGTAACTGTTTTCCCCAACCCGGTAAGCAAGGGTCGTTTCCAGTTACGCATCAGCAATTTTGCCGATAAGGGAGAATACAGAATGGTGATGATCGATGTAAACGGCAAACCTGTTCTCGAAGGAAAAATGAATGTGATTTCTAAAACGAGTACGCATAGTTTCAGCCTCCCTGCTCACCAGGCAAAGGGGGTGTATTTCATGCAGATTGCAGACATGTATAACCGGAATGTATATTCTCAGCAACTGATCGTTGAATAATATCAAACCGACATGAGAAACGGCTCCATCGGGGCCGTTTTTTTATGTCGGTAACTCTTCCAATTTCTTCCAAACAAAAAAGGCTCCCATCGCTGGAAACCTTTTATTTAGTCGGGACGACAAGATTTGAATACCGCTTGCAGCGGTACCTTCTCAGCTTCGCTGATACGGCTTGCTCCAAAAAAAAGAGATCCCCATTGCTGGAAACCTCTTATTTAGTCGGGACGACAAGATTTGAACTTGCGACCCCACGCCCCCCAGACGTGTGCGCTACCGGGCTGCGCTACGTCCCGAACTATTACAGAATATTCTTATCCTGTAAATATCTTTTAGCTCCCCGCTTCTTGATCGAAGTCTCAAGTTTGATGGCTTCCGATCGAGAACTACAGGGGAATGAATGAACTAAACTCCATGGAATGCCTTTTGATGTAAAATCGGCCTTCCCTGTATTGTGGTAGTAAATCCGGTTTTCCAGATTACTGGTTTGACCTACGTAATATTTTTGCAGGCTTTTACCAAATAATATGTACACCACATAATCCATATTATTTCTTTTCAATGAACTTGCGACCCTCCCGCTGCAGGCAAGATGCGCTACTCCCGCTGGAAGCGGGACTACGTCCCGAACTATTGGGGTGCAAATATAGGGGGTGACGAAAGAAAAATTCAGGTTATATTGCAGAAAATTTTACCAGCGCGAATGAAGCTGTTATTAAAAAAGGCGATTGTTGCCGATCCCAATTCTCCATTTGATTCCCAAACAGTTGATATATTCATTGAAAACGGCAGGATTCTCTCGATCCGATCTGATATCGATACCAAAACCGACAAAGAAATCCGTGCAGAAGGGCTGATGGTTTCGCCTGGATGGGTGGATGTTTTCGCGCATTTCTGCGATCCGGGTTTTGAGCATCGTGAAACGCTGGAAAGCGGGGCCAATGCAGCTGCTGCAGGTGGATATACAGATGTTTTTCTCCTGCCCAACACAAAACCTGTTACCGATCATAAATCACAGGCAGAATATATCCGTAGGAGCAGTGCAGCGCTTGCCGCCAACCTGCATCCATTGGGCGCCATTACCAGGGGCATCGAAGGAAAAGACCTTGCAGAAATGTATGACATGCGTAACAGCGGTGCCATCGCTTTTACTGATGGGCTGAACCCGGTACAGTCGCCCGGGCTTTTTCTCAAAGCGCTGCAATATGTAAAAGCTTTTAACGGGGTGCTTATTCAATTGCCTATCGATAAAAGTATTGGCGCAGGCGGGCTCATCAATGAAGGAATGGTATCTACCCGTTTGGGGTTACCGGGTATTCCCGCACTGGCAGAAGAGATCATTATTAAAAGAGATATCGACCTGCTTCGTTATACCGGTTCAAAACTGCATATCACCGGGGTATCAACCGCAAAAGGGATCGCGCTGGTTGCAGAAGCGAAAAAGCAGGGGTTGCAGATCAGTTGCAGCGTAACACCCTATCACCTGTTTTTCTGCGATAGCGATATGGACCGCTATGATACCCATCTTAAAGTAAATCCGCCACTCAGAACCGCAGCCGACCGTGAAGCTTTGCAGGAAGCGGTTGTGAATGGTATTGTGGATTGTATCGCCTCACACCATATCCCGCATGATTGGGACAGCAAGGTATGTGAATTTGAATATGCCAAAAACGGGATGACGGGTCTTGAAACCGCGTTCGCTGCCGTGAATCATGTATTGCCCGGGTTACCTGCCAGGCGGATCGCGGAATTGTTTTCGCTGAATCCGCGTAATATTTTTGACCTTCCGCTAACCAATATTGCCGAAGGGCAACCAGCAGTACTCAGTTTGTTCAGCAAAACCGGTACAACTGTATTAACAAAAGAAAATACAAGGTCCAGGTCGGCCAACAGCCCCTATATCGGTATGGAATTAAACGGGAAAGTGCTGGGTACCTTTCACCAAAACAAATTATTCTTCAACCAAAACTGATTGTATGAAAGTAAATGTTGCCAATGAAGGCATTAAATACGGCGTTATCTGCGGATTGATTGCCGTCCTGTTTATGTATGGATCCTGGGCAGCCGGGCTCAATACATTTGTAACAACACAATTTTACACCAATTTTATCCCTTACATGATCCCCATTATCATTTATGGCGGGTTCCAGGTAAGAAAACAGAATGATGGCATACTCCCCTACGGCCAGGCGCTGAAATTCAGTTTTCTTGCGTATGTCATTGTAGGTGTGATCGTAGCCCTGGGTACTTATATTCTTTATAACCTGATCGATAAAGAGCTTACCATGAAATCGCTGCAGGTGGGCCTTGAAAAAACAAGGGCCATGATGGAGAAATTCGGCGCAAGTGAAGATGACATTGAAAAAGCAATGAAAAAAGCGCAGGAAGACGGTGCCAAAGGGACAGGTATCGGTAAAATTCTTTTGGGAACCGGATTATTTTATATCTGGGATTTCTGTAAAAGCCTTTTGATTGCGCTCGTGATCAGGAAAGAAGAAAAATTTGAAGACTAATTGCAACACATGGATGTATCAATCGTAGTTCCGCTGATCAATGAAGACGAGTCGCTGCCCGAGCTTTGTAACTGGATCGAATCCGTTGTTACAACGCATGGGTACAGTTACGAAGTAATACTTGTTGATGACGGCAGTACCGATAACAGCTGGGCTTTTATTGAGCAGCGCTCGAAACAGAACCCCTGTTTCAAAGGCATCAAGTTCCAGCGCAACTACGGAAAATCCGCTGCACTGAATGAAGGCTTCAAAGCTGCACAGGGTGATGTTGTGATAACGATGGATGCTGATATGCAGGATTCGCCTGATGAGATCCCCGAATTAAGGAGGATGATTGTTGAAGAAGGATATGATATGGTGAGTGGCTGGAAGAAAAAAAGATATGACAATACGCTCACTAAAAATATCCCTTCAAAATTATTCAATGCCGTTGCGCGGCGGAGTTCGGGGATACAGCTGCATGATTTTAACTGCGGCTTAAAATCATACAGGAAAAAAGTGATCAAAAGCATTGAAGTGTACGGTGAAATGCACCGGTATATCCCCATCCTGGCCAAATGGAGCGGCTTCCGGAAAATCGGCGAAAAAGTGGTGGAACACAGGGCGCGGAAATATGGTGTCACTAAATTTGGCTGGCAACGTTTTGTAAATGGGTTCCTTGACCTGGCCACCATCATGTTTCTCGGAAAATTCGGGAAAAGGCCCATGCAGTTTTTTGGGTTGCTCGGAACCATTTTCTTCCTGGTAGGTTTTGGTTCCAGTGTGTACCTGATCATTGGCAAATTCATCGATGCAGAATTCAGTTTAACCAACCGTCCCAGTTTTTATATTGCCTTAACCACAATGATCATTGGGATGCAGCTTTTTCTGACAGGCTTTGTAGCCGAGTTGATCGCCCGAAATGCACCGGAAAGAAATACCTATTTAATTGAAACCCGTTGCGGGTTGTAGCATAAGTGAAAGTCAAAATGCAAAAGTCAAAAATTCATGGTCGTTTGCATTTTGACTTTTGATTTTTGACTTTTGATTTAAAGAAGCATGACGAAAAAAGCCATCATCATCGGTCCGGCCTGGCCCTTACGTGGCGGATTGGCTTCATTTGATGAAAGGCTGGCAAGAGAATTCACTGCACAAGGTTATCAAACACAGATCTATACTTTTTCACTGCAATACCCCGGTTTTTTATTTCCCGGAACCACGCAATACTCTACAGAACCGGCACCTGCGGATCTTTCGATAAATGTCTGCATCAACTCCATCAACCCTTTTAACTGGTGGAAAACCGGGAAACAGTTACAAAAAGAAAATGCGGATATCATCATAGTACGCTATTGGCTGCCATTGATGGGGCCTTGTCTGGGCACTCTTTTGCGAATGGTGAAAAAGAACCGTTTTACAAAAGTGATTTGCATCGCAGATAATGTGATGCCGCATGAACACAGGCCCGGCGATTCTTTGTTCACCCGGTATTTTGTAAAACCGGTCGATGCTTTTATTACCATGAGCGAAAAAGTGAGAAATGATCTCGCGCTGTTCACACAAAAGAAAGCTGTAACAGTTGTACACCCGCTTTACGACAATTTCGGGAAAGCAGTAACAAAAACAGAAGCACGGAAAAAACTGGGGATCGCTGAAAACGAAAAAATGGTTTTGTTTTTTGGATTTATCCGGAAATACAAAGGGCTCGACCTCTTACTCGGGGCAATGGATCAGCCGGCGATACGGCATTCGGGTATTAAGCTGATGGTGGCAGGAGAATTTTATGAAAAAAAAGAGGACTACGATTCGATAATTGAAAAGAAAGGGCTTTCCGGTCAACTGATCATGCGTACTGATTTTATTCCCGACAGTGAAGTACGTTATTATTTAAGCGCCGCCGATTTCGTGATACAGCCTTACCGTAATGCCACACAAAGCGGGGTTACGCCCCTTGCCTACCATTTTGAAAAGCCGATGCTTGTTACAAATGTAGGTGGGCTCCCCGATCTGGTGCCCAATGAAAAAGTAGGGATTGTAACCGAGCCGGAACCTGCCTCAATCGCAGCAGGTATCCTGAGACTCTACGAATTAGGAGAAGACTTCTTTTTACCAAATCTTCGGGAAGAAAAGAAAAAATACAGTTGGCAAAAACTGGTAGCGGCTATAGAAGAAGCTTCGAACGATGTACAACCTTATAAGCAAGAAGAGAAATGATTTATAGAAGCAAAGCCCCATTACGGATCGGACTGGCCGGAGGTGGTACGGATGTTAGTCCTTACTGCGACCAGTTTGGCGGCGCCATCCTGAATGCAACGCTCTCACTGCATGCGCATGCCACCATCGAGCCCACCGAAGACGGATCAATACACCTGCATTCAATCGATAAAGGCGAGGAAGAATCATTCCCCTGGCAAACAGGGTTACCTATTACAGGCAAGCTCGATCTGCTGAAAGGCGTTTATAACCGTATCCAAAAAGATTATCCTTTTACGATGAGAGGGTTGCGGCTCTCCACATTTGTGGATGCGCCTGCCGGAAGCGGGCTGGGCACTTCTTCCACGCTCGTGGTGGCCATCATCGGTGCATTTGTGGAAATGCTGAAACTGCCGTTGGGTGATTATGATATTGCGCATTATGCCTATGAAATTGAACGGATCGACCTGCAACTGGCAGGAGGCCGGCAGGATCAGTATGCAGCGACATTCGGCGGCTTCAACTTTATGGAGTTTTACGGCGATGATAAAGTGATTGTGAACCCGCTCCGCATCCGCCGGGAATACCTGAGCGAACTGGAAAATAATATCGTATTGTTCTTTACTTCCACCACCCGGGAATCGGCTGCCATCATTACCGAACAGCAAAAAAATGTAAAAGAAAACAATGCCCGGAGTATCGAAGCCATGCACCAGTTAAAGGAACAGGCACGGATGATGAAAGAAGCTTTGCTGAAGGGAAAACTGGATACCATCGGCGAAATACTGGATTATGGTTTTCGCCAGAAAAAAAATATGGCAGCAAAGATCAGTAATGACCTTATCGAAAATATTTATGAATCGGCAATAAAAGCAGGCGCCTCGGGGGGCAAGATCAGCGGTGCAGGAGGCGGTGGCTTCATGATTTTTTATTGCCCGGGAAATACGCGTTACAAGGTTATCAAAACACTTGATACCTTTGGCGGGAAAATTCAACCTTTTCAATTCACACAACACGGGTTAACCGGTTGGTCCATCTGATATATTATGAGCAGAATCGCAGAAATCATCAGCGCATCCATTGAAGTAAAGAAACAGGTACTGGAAAATGCAGCACTGCAGAAAACCATTGCCGATGTTATCACCATCACGACCACAGCATTTCAGAACGGGAAAAAAGTACTGTTTTGCGGTAATGGAGGAAGCGCGGCCGATGCGCAGCACCTAGCTGCTGAATTTTCGGGGCGTTTTTATAAAGACAGGAAAGCACTGCCCTCCGAAGCGTTGCATTGTAATACTTCTTATCTCACCGCTGTTGCGAATGATTATAGCTATGATGTGATCTATTCCAGGCTGGTGGAAGGAATTTGCGAGGAAGGAGATGTACTCATCGGTCTGAGCACTTCAGGTAATTCAAAAAATATCCTGAATGCTTTCGCTGCCGCAAGGGATAAAAAAGTGATCACCATAGGTTTCACAGGCGCTACGGGCGGTAAAATGAAAGAAGCATCCGACTATCTCATTAATGTACCTTCTACGGATACACCGCGCATCCAGGAAAGCCATATCCTCATCGGTCATATCATCTGTGAATTGGTTGAAAAAAATATTTTCGGCTGATGGCAATAACAGAAGCCATTGTACTGGCCGGCGGACTCGGCACACGCTTACGTTCTGCGGTACCCGATCTTCCAAAATGTATGGCACCCGTGAATGGCAAACCATTTATCGGGTATGTGATGGCGCACCTCCAAAAACAGGGGATCACACATATTATTTTTTCACTTGGGTACCTGCACGACGCTTTTGAAGGGTACCTCCAGGAAAATTTACCTGTGAACAGCTATACAATTGTAGTGGAAAAAGAACCGTTGGGAACCGGTGGCGCCATTGCATTTGCCATGCAATCTGCCAGGACAAACCGGCAGGTGGTAGTAAATGGCGATAGTATTTTTACATCAGATATTATTGCACAATCCGGTTTTCATGAGCAAAGAAACGCAACCTGCACATTGGCGTTAAAAGCAATGCATCATTTTGACCGATATGGTGTGGTGGAAACAGATTCAAACGGGCGGATTACCCGTTTCCGTGAGAAACAGGCGTATGAAAAAGGGTTGATCAATGCAGGCGTCTATATCATCAACCGGGAATCTTTTCAACAGATCCCCTTCCCCGAAAAATTTTCATTTGAAACCGATTATTTACAACGTTATTATCCCGAAGGAACTATTTATGGAATAGAACAGGAAGGCTATTTTATCGATATCGGTATACCGGAGGATTATGAACGGGCGCAAAAAGAACTCAGATAATTATGCTTCACCTGGATAACATCAATGATAACTGGACATTGTTCCTCGACAGGGACGGTGTGATTAACCACGATAAAGACAACGATTATATCCGCAACTGGGGCGAATTCCGTTTTTATGATACCACATTGGAAGCGCTCGCCATTTTAGCACCCGTTTTCCCGCGGATCGTTGTGGCCACCAACCAGAAAGGTGTGGGCAAGGGCTGGATGTCGCTCGGCGACCTGATCGATATTCATACCAATATGCTGCAACGAGTAACCGATGCCGGCGGACGTATCGACAAAGTATATTTCTGTTCCGATCTTTCTGATGATTCTGTAAACCGCAAACCCAATCCCGGTATGGCTTTCCAGGCAAAGAAAGATTTTCCTGAGATCGATTTTTCCAAAAGTATCATGGTTGGTAACCGCACCAGTGATATGAGCTTTGGAAGAAATGCGGGCATGCATACGGTTTTTCTTGCCACCACGCACCCCGAAACCCCTTTCCCCGATCCACAGATCGATCTCCGCTTTGACGACCTGCTCGGTTTCGCCAAAGCAGTTCAGGCAAAATAAAATCTTAAAATTTCACAAGGGCTTTTGTATACGGGTAACACTTCAGGCGAGGTTGTATCTTAGCATACAAGTGTTTTTATGAAAGGATTTGTCAGCATCCTGTTCCTGTTTCTTTTTCCCGGTTCTGTTTTTTCACAAAAAGCAGAACCTGCATCTGTACAGTTGCTCAGGCAACTGGAAGAGAACATGAAAAATTATGCCGTTGATATAGTGAATGCCGATGAAACAGCCGACCGTGCGATTGCCGACAGCTTTTTTACACGCGCACTCGTGCAAGCTTTAAAAGTGCCTTATTCTTTCTCCTACCCTTTTGATTCGCTTACCACCATTTCAAAACTATATGCCCCCGACAGCAGCTTCCGCATTTTTACCTGGCAGGTGATGAAAGATTTCAGCTATTACCGCCAGAAAGGCGCTATCCAATACCATACAAAAGATGGTTCGCTGAAACTGGTACCCTTGTATGATTATTCGCCTTTCACTGAAAACCCTGTTGATTCGCTGCGCGACAATACCCAATGGATCGGTGCGGTATATTATAATATCATCCAGAAAACCTGGAACAATAAAAATTATTATACCCTGATCGGTTTTGATGGCAATGATGAAAGAAGCACGCGCAAATGGGTGGATGTATTAAGTTTTGATGAGAAGAACAAGCCTGTTTTTGGCACAAGGTTTACCTATGCGAACGATGAATCAAAAGCCCCGCAGCCAGCCTATCGGTTTTGCTATGAATATAAAAAAGATGCAAATGCCAAGCTGAATTACGATCCCGATCTTGACATGATCGTTTTTGCACACCTGATAAGTGAAACCGGTGAACCCGAAAAAAAATCAACCCTCGTACCCCTTGGCAGCTATGAAGGTTTCCGATGGGTTAATGGCAAATGGGTTCACGTGCCGGTTATTAAAGAAGTGGATCCCCGTTCCAATGTAAATCCACCACAGCCCGGTGCACCCAAAAGAGGTGACAGGTTCCCGGATGAGAAGAAGAAAGGAGGAGGGTAAAACGTTCAGAGTTAGGAGTCAGGAGTTTGAAGTTGAGATAATGCAGGATTTGTAATTACCACCCCTGACCCCAGGTTTCTGACAACAGGCTTAATCCAGTTTCAGCACTGCGAGAAATGCTTCCTGCGGTACTTCTACGTTGCCGATCTGGCGCATCCGTTTTTTACCTTCTTTCTGTTTTTCGAGCAGTTTGCGTTTACGGCTGATATCACCACCATAACATTTGGCAGTAACATCTTTGCGCATGGCACTGATATTTTCGCGGGCAATCACTTTTGCGCCGATAGCAGCCTGTATCGCGATCTGGAATTGCTGACGCGGTAATAATTCTTTTAGTTTTTCGCAGAGTTTGCGGCCAAAATCTGTGGCCCGGCTCCGGTGGATCAATGCACTTAACGCATCAACCTTATCTCCGTTCAGCAGGATATCCATTTTCACAATATCCGCATCTCTTGCCCCAACAGGCGAATAATCAAAAGAAGCGTAGCCACGGGTAGAACTTTTCAGTTTATCATAGAAATCAAAAACGATCTCGGTCAGCGGCATTTCAAAAATCAATTCCACGCGTGTGGTGGTAAGATAACTTTGGTTGATAAGGATACCGCGTTTACCCAAACAGAGCGTCATGATATTGCCAATATACTCAGGCAGTGTAATGATCTGTGCTTTGATAAAAGGTTCTTCGATCCTGTCGATCTTTACCGGGTCGGGCATTTCCGCCGGATTGTTCACGATAATTTTTTCGCCACGGGTGGTATAGGCATTAAAACTAACGTTGGGAACGGTGGTAATCACCGTCTGGTTAAACTCCCGTTCCAGCCTTTCCTGGATGATCTCCATGTGTAATAACCCTAGAAAACCGCATCGGAATCCAAAGCCAAGTGCCTGTGATGTTTCCAGTTCAAAAGTAAGCGAGGCATCGTTCAACTGCAGTTTGTCCATGCAATCGCGGAGCTCTTCAAACTCATCCGTATTCACCGGGAAGATACCGGCGAATACCATTGGCTTTACCTCTTCAAATCCATGGATCGCTGCGCCCGGGTTGGCTGCAAGCGTGATCGTATCCCCTACTTTTACTTCTTTGGCATTTTTGATCCCTGTAATGATATATCCCACATCGCCGGCACGCACTTCGTCTTTGGGTGTCATATTCAGTTTCAGCACCCCAACTTCATCTGCAAAATAATCCTGTCCCGATGCAACAAAACGGATCTTATCCCCTTTTTTGAGTACCCCGTTCAGGATGCGGTAATACACGATGATGCCGCGGAAGCTGTTATACACGCTGTCGAAGATCAAAGCCTGCAAAGGCGCTTCGGCATCTCCTTTAGGAGCGGGTATCCTTTCAATGATCGCCTGTAAAATTTCTTCGATACCGATACCTGATTTGCCGCTTGCGAGCAGTATTTCTTCCTGCTTGCAACCGATCAGGTCGATGATCTGGTCGGTCACTTCCGGGATCTTGGCACCGTCCATGTCAATCTTATTGATCACCGGAATGATCTCGAGATTATTATCAAGTGCCAGGTATAAGTTACTGATCGTCTGAGCCTGTATACCCTGAGATGCATCTACCAGCAGCAACGCCCCTTCACAGGCGGCAAGGGCGCGGCTCACTTCATAGCTGAAATCCACATGGCCGGGTGTATCGATCAGGTTCAGTACATATTCCTCCCCTTTATACTTATAATTGATCTGTATCGCATGACTTTTAATGGTGATCCCTTTTTCACGCTCCAGGTCCATATCATCGAGTACCTGGTCCATCATCTGCCGCTCACTGATGGTCTGGGTATGCTCCAGCAGCCTGTCGGCCAGTGTACTTTTCCCGTGATCGATATGCGCGATGATGCAAAAATTCCTGATATGCTTCATAAGGCTGCAAAGATAAGCGGGAAGGCCGAAGTGGGACATGAATTTATCGAGTTACCCACATTGCTGGAGAATGCATCTGCGGCATCGTATTTTTAAACATGCTTTTGAAAAAACTGAACCGCCGGGCACAGGTGAACAATGAAACCGGTCTCGGTACGAATACTGCTTTAAATGGTGGCCGTTTTTTTAATAAAAACGGCGTGCCGAATATACAGCCCCATGGTTTGCCTTTCTGGCAAAGGCTGAATATTTATCATGCACTTCTCTCAATGCCGAGATGGAAGTTTATGCTGTCCATCATTTTATTTTTTATCGGCGTGAACCTTTTTTTTGCAGGCATTTATCTCTTTATCGGGATCGACCACCTGGGAGGTATGGTAGCCAATACAAATGCCGAAAAATTCGGGGAAGCCTTTTTCTTCAGCGCCCAGACTTTTACCACGGTTGGTTATGGCCGCATCAATCCCATTGGTTTCACAGCCAGCCTGGTTGCATCACTCGAAGCATTGACAGGCTTGATGAGTTTTGCACTTGTTACGGGTTTATTGTATGGCCGCTTCGCAAGACCGCGTGCTTTTATCCGGTACAGCAAGCAGGCACTTTTTGTTCCCTTCCGGGATGGGGTTGCGTTGATGTTCCGCATGGTTCCCTATACCCGCAATTATCTGGTAAATGTAGAAGTGAAAATGACGCTCTCGCTGAAACTGGAAGAGGATGGGGTTCTGAAGAACCGTTTCTTTAATATGCCGCTGGATATTTCGAAAGCCACCACCATGACATCCAACTGGACACTGGTACACATGATCAACGAGGAAAGCCCTTTGTATGGATTCAGTAAAAAAGATATCCGGGATGCAGAAGCCGAAATACTCGTTTTTGTTCAGGGTTTTGATGAGAGTTTCTCCAATACAGTGATCTCAAGGGCCTCTTATAATTATGCAGATTTTGTTTATGGCGCTAAATTTGCGCCCATGTATCACCCGGATCCAACAAATACCACCACCATTCTTCATCTCGATAAACTGGATGATTATATCACCGTGGATCTGCCGGGGTACAACGACTGATGCAAACGATAACCGGAACAGATATCCATGAAGCGGCCCGCCTGCTGCGGAAAGATGAAATTGTAGCCATCCCTACGGAAACCGTGTACGGACTGGCGGGCAATGCGCTGCATGAAAAGGCGGTCTTAAAAATTTATGGGGCAAAGAACCGGCCGAGATTTAATCCATTGATCATTCATGTGGCGGATACAGCGATGATCGAGAGGTATGCATATACCGATGCTGTGAGCAGCCAATTGGCGGATGCATTTATGCCCGGGCCTTTTACACTTCTCTTACCCAAAAAAGATATTGTACCTGATCTCGTAACAGCGGGCAGTGATAAAGTGGCTATCCGGGTACCGCATCATCCCCTTACTTCTGCATTACTGAAAGCACTCGATTTTCCGCTTGCGGCACCGAGTGCCAATCCTTTTGGCTATGTAAGCCCGACTTCTGCGCTGCATGTATTGCAGGGACTTGAAGGAAAGATACCTTATATCCTCGATGGTGGCCCGAGCCAGGTGGGTGTTGAATCGAGCATTGCAGAAGTATTGCCTGGTAAAATTATTTTACACAGGGCCGGTGGCATCAGTGCAGAAATGATCGGGGCTGTTTGTGGGTTGCCGGTTGAATATGGAACCATACATGAAAACCAACCCGAAACTCCCGGGCAATTAAAAAGTCATTATGCAACCCATCTCCCATTGTACAAAGGAGATGTTCCCGAATTGCTGCATACTTATCAGGGGAAAAGAATAGCAGTGATCTCTTTTACGACCAACTATGCACTGCAGGACGGTTCCGTTTGTTTTGTGCTCTCACCCGATGGCAGCCTCGAGAAAGCAGCGAGGGAATTGTTTGCAACGATGCGCAAGATCGACCAGATGGATATTGATCTGGTACTCGCAGAAGATTTTCCTGATACAGGAATCGGTAGGGCCATTAATGACAGGCTTAACCGGGCGCAGGTGCTTTTTAAATAGTGTTTCGTGTGAAACGTGAAAAGGGTTGGCTTTTGTTCTTTAGCGATTGGTCTTTTGTCTTTGGTAGTTAATTTCATATTACCAATAAAACCCGAAAGATATCTCTGCGAAACCTCTGCCCCTCTGCGCCTCAGCGGTGAATAATCCTAAAAAATAAGTACCTTTTTTCACCGCAGAGAACAGGGAATGCGGAGTTTTCGCAGAGAAAATTACGGTTATATCCAACATTAATACAAAAGCACCAGAGAGATTTATTTCTTCAACGCATGGATGATCGCAGCAAATTCTTCGACGATCAGTGATGCGCCGCCTACGAGCCCTCCATCCACATCGGGTTGACCGAAAATTTCAACAGCATTCGCTGCCTTTACACTTCCCCCATATAAAATGGAGATATTGGCAGCAACTCCATCGCCATATTTCGCAGCAAGCTGTGAACGGATATAGGCATGCATTTCCTGTGCCTGGGCACTGGTGGCTGTTTTACCGGTACCGATGGCCCAGATCGGTTCATAAGCGATCACGATCTTTTGCAGTTGCTCGGCAGATAAATGATACAGGGATTCTTCCAGTTGTTTTGCCACAAATGCATTCTGCGTTCCGGCTTCCCTGATCTCCAGTGGTTCACCACAACAAAAGATGGGATGTATGTTGTAATCGAGACAGATATTCACTTTATCAGCGAGAAACTGGTTGCTTTCCTGGAAATATTCCCTGCGCTCGGAGTGGCCCAATACCACATACTGCACGCCCATGGATTGCAGCATTTCGACAGAAACCTCTCCTGTATACGCGCCGCTTTTTTTACTGTAACAGTTTTGCGCTGCTACAAACACATTTTTTTTACCGGCCAGTTTAGACTGTGCCATCGCGATATAGGGAAAAGGTACAGCGAATATGGCCTGCTGATGCTCATTTAATGAATGAGGTGTTGCGATAATAGCATCGAGTAACGCTTCTCCCTGCTGAAGGGTAAGGTTCATTTTCCAGTTTGCGGCTGCGATCTGTTTTCTCATGGTTGCTTGCGTAGTTGTGGTTAGGTTTTATTGGCAAATATATGTTTCAATACTGCTGCTTCTGCAGCGGATAAAGTCTGCCCTTTTAGTTTTTTCCAGTTATCGGCTGCAGTGATCGCTTTTTCAAGCTCGTACCTTGTAACATCCACACCCCAGCTAAAATGATCAATCAGTGTGGGTAACAAACCCTGTCCGAAAATATTGGCGCTTACTCCAATCATCGTACCGGTATTCAGCGAAGAGTTAATCGCCGCGCGGGAATAATCGCCCATGATCAGCCCGCATTTTACTCCCACGTTTGCATAATCACCTGCACCCATGTCCCATACCTTTACTTCACCTGCTGTATTTTTTACATTGCTCGATGTGCTGCCTGCACCAAAATTGCACCACTGCCCCACTACGGAATCACCCAGGTATCCATCATGTGCTTTGTTACTGTTGGCCATCATCACGGTATTCTTGATCTCACCGCCGCCCATACAGTTCGGGCCTAATGTGGTGGCGCCATAAATGCGGCTGTTCATTTTCAATAAGGAATTTTCTCCCAATACAAATGGCCCGCGTATTGATGAGCCTTCCATGACTTCACTGTTCTTACCAAGATAAATGGGGCCTGTGGAAGCATTGAGTGTACAGAACTGTAATTTCGCACCTTCTCCAATAAAAATATCTTCTGGACCCATTACCTGAACGGTTGCTGGTATGCGCTGTGATTGCCGGGATTTTCTGATCCACGCAAAATCTTTCCGGATCATTTCATCATTCCATTGCATAAACTGCCAGGGATGTTCCCAGCGACGGGCGGAAGGATAATCCTGGATATTACTGAAAAACTGCAACGAAAGCGCAGGATCAAAATCGGCAAAGGGAATCGCAGCCCTGCCAGCAATCAATCCTGTTTCATCCGCGATACAATGACCGGCATCGAGAGAAAGGATGCGATCGATCAATACATCATCGGGCACCAATGAAGCATCCACCCAGGTATATTCGCCCTCCGGCACCTTTTCATACAAGGGCTGTAACCATTTTGCAGTATGTATCCCTGTTTTCATCCCGCTTAAAAATTCCCAGCGCTCCTGCACTGAAAAAATACCTGAACGCATTTCCGCGACAGACCTCGTTAATGTGAGCGGATACAGGGATCGACGACGGGCATTATCAAATAAAAGAATGGGCATGCCTGCAAGGTAGTTTTTTAGTTTATTGGTTTGATGGTTTACTGGTCTTTGGCTTCTGGTCTTTAGTCTTTGGAGAGAATTACGAATCAACAAATCACCAATAAACGAATAAACCAGGAAACAAATAAACCCGTCCCTCAGCACCCCGAATTCTTCTTACCTTGCATCCGCAAACTAAACAGATACCTATGAGTCTCGGTAATTTTTCCTATCCCCTTCCTGCAAATGAGCCCGTACTTTCCTACGCACCCGGAAGCCCGGAGAGGGCGGCCTTGAAAAAAACATTGGCGGAGCTGAAAAAAAAGCAGGCAGATATCCCGATGTATATCGGTGGCAAAGCGGTAAAAACCGGAAAAAAAGTAGCGATCCATCCGCCGCATGAGATTGCGCATACACTGGGTTATTTTCACCAGGGGGAAGAAAAACATGTGCACCAGGCCATTGATGCTGCTTTAAAAGCAAAAGAAGCATGGGCTGCGCTGAGTTGGGAAGCCCGGGCACATATCTTTCTCAAAGCCGCCGACCTGATCGCCACCAAGTACCGTTACCATATGAACGGCACTACGATGCTGGGCCAAAGTAAAAACGCATACCAGGCCGAGATCGACAGTGCCTGTGAACTGATCGACTTTCTCCGTTTCAATGTTCATTTTTTAAGCGAGATATACAAGCAACAGCCGATATCCTCCCCGGGCATGCACAACCGGATGGAATGGCGCCCGCTCGAAGGTTTTGTGCTCGCGATTACGCCATTCAATTTCACAGCGATAGGTGGCAACCTCCCCACTTCTGCAGCACTTTGCGGCAATGTGGTGGTATGGAAACCTGCCAATACCCAGGTATATTCTGCACAGATGTTTATGCGGATACTGAAAGAAGCCGGTTTGCCCGATGGCGTCATCAATCTTGTGTATGTCGATGGACCTACACTGGGTAAAGTTTGCTTTGCGCATAAAGAATTTGCGGGTGTTCACTTCACCGGCTCTACCGGTGTATTCAATAATATGTGGAAAACCATTGGTGAGAATATTTCAAAATACCGCAGCTATCCCCGCATTGTTGGTGAAACAGGCGGGAAAGATTTTGTACTCGCCCATCAATCGGCCGATGTGGATGCCGTGGTTACGGCTCTGGCGAGGGGTGCATTCGAATTCCAGGGACAAAAATGTTCTGCTGCTTCACGTGCCTATATCCCAAGC
>SAIX01000092.1 GCA_004028765.1 Chitinophagaceae bacterium
ATACACCTGGTCAATAAGACGGATAAAGCTTATCGATTTCAATACAAGCAACAATTCCTGGGGGTAACAGATTTTGAATTGTTGAACGAGATTGCCGCATTTCACGACTTTTATCTCCACGATATCCCCTTTGAAAAAATTAATGACAGTCCTGCTTTCTCTGTTGAATTTTCTTTGGCAACACCTGATAAAAAGAAAGCCCCGCATTTTGAAACTTCCCTGAAATTAAAACCCAAACAATTTTTCAGGAAGATCGAAGAGCTGAAGGAGGGAAACAGCCCTACGATCTCGTACACGCTTTTTACTGTGTATCCCGATAAATCGGATGAACCCATGATCGAGATCGGTTCGCTGGCTGCAAAAGGTTTTAAGGTATACGATGCATCAAAAGTGAAACAACACCTGCCACCCGCACGATCTGTAATTGACCTGCACATTGAAAAACTGATGAACGACTGGGACCATCTTTCCAACTTAGAAATACTCGGTATCCAGTTAAATGAATTCCAGAAATGGTATGACCTTGCCATTGCCCATCACCAGCCCTCCCTGATCGTGATACATGGGGTAGGAACGGGCAGGTTGAAAGAAGAGATCCATGATATGTTAAAAGTGAAGAAAGAAGTAAAAACTTTCATCAACCAGTATGACCCGCGTTTTGGATATGGGGCGACGGAAATTTTTTTCCAGTACTGATACAAATATGTAACGTGACGGGTGAAAACAGTAACAGCATTTTACCGGCTGTTACTGTTTTTATGTAATACCCGCTTCTCATACTTGTTTTAAAATTGATAGCGAAGCGTAAGCATCAACTGTCTTGGTGGTATGGGATTGATGCTGTAATTCTCATGGGTATAATAATTATAGGTATTTGCGAGGTTGGATACTTTGCATTGTATATTTATTTTTTTCCAGCCATAGCCTGCCCCGATATCAATTGTTGTAAAGCCATTTACCGTAAACAACCTGTTATAATTTTGTGTTTGCCCTTTTGTATTGTTAAAGCCAGCTGTTCGAGGACCAGTATAAACGATCACACCGCTGAATTTCCAGTTCCTGAAGCGGTATGTAATACTGCTGTTGGCGGTGGAGCCCACACTTCCCTGCAGCCTTTCGCCTTCGATATAATTGCCCTTTGCATTGGGGGTACGCGTATAGCGGATGAAATTATAACTATACCCTGCCATAATATCCATTTGTTGTAAAGGATGAGCAATGATGTCGATTTCAGCGCCATCACTCCTGGTTTGCCCTGTCAAAGCTTTTAAAGCAGTGTTGTTATTGGGAGTAATACCATCTGCAGCGAATAATGCAGTTTGTGCCAGGTTATTATTGATAATCCTGTATAGGGTTAAATTGGCAGTGAGTTTACCGGAGAAGAAATCATTTTTACTGCCAATCTCATATTGATCAATGATGGAGGGCGATATTGCATTTCCATACACATCCGTTCCGTTGTTCACAGAAAAAGAATTTGCATAGGATAAAAACAGGCTGTTGTGTTTTGTGGGTTGGTACACGATTCCGATACGTGGCGAAAAAGCTTTGTCTGTTTTGATGTTCGAAAGCGAAGAAACCCCTGAAATAAGATCGGTAGTTGCGGCAGCTTTTGCTTCCTGCAGCGACCAGCGTATCCCTAATAATAATTTTACTTTTTCATGGATGTTGAGAAGGTCCTGTATATAGATGCCAAATCGTACGGTTGGGGTAGTTACCAGCTTAGTTTCTTTTGCGTCAGGGATATCTGTTCTTGCCCTGTATTTTGAAGGGTCGAGGATATTGATAGTATCGTATATGGAGGGCTGGTTATAAGTCCATGCTTTTGTATGGTATTGATCGGCATCGATACCTGTGATGAGTGTATGACTTATTTTCCCGGTAGTGAACCTGCCGGTAATATTAGCTTGTGCAATAAGATATTCTTCTGAATTTTTTGCCCTGTTCAACGGCCGGTACCAGTCGCCATTTGCGAGCGCCTGTATCCTTTCAGTAGAATAATAATCACGGTGATAGTTTTGCCGGGATACCGATGATGCCAACTGCCATGCATTGGAAAACTTATGTTTGATGGTCGCAGTGATGGAAGATTGTATTGTATGTGCATATTGCCAGGCTGTGCCAAAAAAAACAGTACGAGGTACATCCGGTATAGAAGTGTTATTGATACTGCCTATTCCGAAATCGGGAGTAAAATCGTGTTTCAGATAATCGCCCTGCAGCAATAGCTCTGTTTTTTTACTGATGTGGTAAAGCAAGGAAGGGTTCAGGTAATATCTTTTTGACTGCACATTATCCCTGTAACTCATAGCGGTTTCATACATGCCGTTGATTCGATAGGCGATTGAAGTGGTAAGGGGCCCATAGAGATCGAAATGTGGTTTACACAACCCATAACTTCCTGTGCGAACCGACAGATCACCTCCTGAAATAAAACGTGGCTGTTTGGTTACAAGATTCACAATGCCGCCAGGGGCCACATTCCCGAATAAAATTGCGCTGCTTCCTTTTAAAACCTCTATATTTTCAAGTGAACTCATTTCGGGCATGGTTCCGCTGTTGATGCGGACACCATCTTTAAAAAGATTGTTGCTGCTGAGTGGATATCCCCTCGCGGAAAAATTTTCCTGCGTGGAACCACGTGTGGAAGATAGGTATACACCCGTTACATTCCGGATGGCATCACTCAGGCGCTGCACCTGCTGACTTTCTAAAATATTTTTACCAAGGATTGTGACCGATTGCGGCAGATCCATCGGCTGTACCGGCAACCGGTTGATCGAAACGGTTTTCTGATTGCTTGTTCTTCTTGATTCAATCATCACTTCCTGCAGTTCTGCATTTGTTTCCTGCAGTACAATGGTGAACCGGGCGTTGCTTTTATTCCGTAAATCAATTTCTTTGGTGATGGTTTCAAGACCTGTGTGTGAAAAGCGTATTGTGTATCTGCCATCGGGAACTGCTTGTAAGAAAAAAGCCCCGGTACTGTCTGTTACCATATAGCGGTTAAGTTGTTTTATCATAACAGATACATTTATAACGGGTTTATGATCGCGTGTTGTAACCGTTGCCTGGATTGAATTGTATTGTGCTTTGGCTGAAATAAAAAAAGGGATGGTACAAAGCAGGGTGATCCATTGTTTCATATCGTTCTGTTTGCGTGAATATTTTTTGCAAAAGAAACACGGGCGGGAGTGAATCGGTTACGCTATTGGTAAAGCCTCTTACGCAATCCGGAAATCCGTTCGGTTATGGTGATGCCATTGTCAGGCCGATAAATCTTACCTTTGCATTACCACAAACCCGAGCTATCGCGGCGCGCAGGCGCTGAGGAAAGTCCGGACAGTACAGGGCGGCTCACCGGTTAATGGCCGGCGCTTTCCGGTTTTACCGGGAAGCAGAGACAGTGCCACAGAAAATAACTACCTCCGTTTACGCGGGGGAAAAGGTGAAAATGTGAGGTAAGAGCTCACAGCAGTGACTGGTAACAGTAACTGCGGGTAAACCTTGGGTACTGTAATGCCACGTATAGGATCGTTGGAAGGCGGCCCGTCTGAACCCGTGCAAACGGTGCGATCCAGGGTAGGCAGCAAGATCATAGCAGTAATGTTATGGCCAGATAAATGATGGCTTAGAAACAGAATCCGGCTTATGAGGTTTGTGGTTTTTTGGGTGAATGGGCAATGGTGAATGGTGAATAAAACTATCGTATTCACCATTCACCACTCACTATTCACATCGGCCGCTTTGCGACCGGGACGTACAAGTGTGCGACGCAAGAAAAGCCGGTCTGTGCTTCCTGAGCCGGGTACATAATGTGCTTTCCCTTACATTTGCAGTTATGACACAAGAGCAATTAAAAGATATGAGGGACCGCGTACTCGTCCTGAGGAGGTTTCTTTGACGTTGAGAACCGCACATACAAAGTAGATACCGACCGGCAGCTTTCTCTTTCGCCTGGTTTTTGGGACGACAATGCCCGCGCCACGGCCATCATGAAAGAAATCAAGGTAAATGAATACTGGCTGAAACTGTACAAGCAGCTGGATACGGCTGTGGAAGATTTTGCCGTATTGTTTGATTTCTGGAAAGCAGGTGATGCAACGGAAGACGAAGTAAAAGACGCATACCATGCCGCTTTGCAGCAGATCGAAGATGCTGAATTCAAGAGCACCCTGAACAAACCCGAAGATGAACTGCCTGCCGTATTACAGATCAACCCCGGTGCGGGTGGAACGGAGAGCCAGGACTGGGCCGAAATGCTGTTGCGCATGTACCGCATGTATGGTGATAAGCAAGGATGGAAAGTAACAGAACTCGATTACCAGGAGGGAGATGGCGCGGGTATAAAAAGCGCCACGCTGCAGTTTGATGGCGATTTTGCCTATGGCTTCCTGAAAGCAGAGAGCGGGGTGCACAGGCTGGTAAGGATTTCTCCCTTCGACAGCAATGCGAGAAGGCATACCTCTTTTGCATCGGTGCATGTGTATCCTTTGATCGATGACAGTATCGAGATCAATGTAAATCCCGGTGACCTGGAGTGGGCTTTTTACCGGAGTGGCGGAAGTGGCGGACAAAACGTAAACAAAGTGGAAACGGCGGTGCGTTTGAAACATATCCCCAGCGGTATCATTGTGGAATGCCAGCAGGCACGTACACAGGGTGAGAACCGGGAGCTTGCTTTAAAGATGCTGAAGAGCCGTTTGTATGAAGAAGAATTACGCAAGCGCCAGGAAGCGATCGATGCCACCAATGCTAACAAGAAAAAAATTGAATGGGGCAGCCAGATCAGGAGTTATGTTTTTCATCCCTACAAAATGATAAAAGATCACAGAACCGATTATGAAGTAGGCAATGTGCAGCCCGTGATGGACGGGGAGCTGGATGGCTTTATTAAGGCTTACCTGATGACGGAGAAAGAAAACAGTAATCAGAAGTAAGAATTAGGAATTAAGAATTGACAGAAAATTCCTAACTCTTCATTCCTCATTCTAAATTCATAATTTTTTATCCCTGTGTAGTTGTGATATACCTTACCAGGCTGCGTTTGGCGATGGGTAACAGGGTTTCTTCCATCGGGATGGTTAATTCGGTTTCCACGGAATATACGGCAGGGTTGGGTAGGTCGGAACGGTTACGGATGAGTTCTGCCTTTATGTTTTGGTAAGAGTTCACAATATTCCGCTGCCATACATCCACAAATTCGGTTTTGATACTCCGGTATTTTTCATCGTGTTTTTCAAAAATGCTGAGGCGGTACTGGTACACCCATGTATTACGGCACTGGCCTTCACAGAGCATAAAATATCCTTCGTTATGGTCAAGGGGCATAATGCCTACCGGTTCGATACTCAGGGTATTTTCTACAAATTCATAGATCTCGCTGCCACTGGTAATGGTTCTTTTCATGGTGGAGGAAGCATAGTGGATAATATCTTCCAGTTCCTGCATCAGTTCATCATCTTCTATGAGCGACTCGTACAGCAGTTGCAGTTTCTCCAGTTGTACACCTGTTAGTTTTTTGGGAAATTGTTCCTGTAAATATTTTTTGTTCTCCCTGAAAGCAACAAGGTTATTGTAGTGAAAAATCAGGTCGGCAAACTGCGGGTACAGTTTGTTTTCGCAGAAACATTGGTTGATCTCCTGTAAATAAGCCAGCAGGGTATATTTCTTCAGTTCAAAATCGATATACCCATCGGCAAACCATGTTTGTGATAAAGTTTTCATATACCGGATAATTTGTATAGGAATTTACAAACTGGATTCTTACCAACAAGATTTTGTTTACTAACACTGTGTGAAAAATCGAGGTAACTAAACTTGTTGTGTTCCGGGTGGTCAGTGATTACAGAATACATTTAGCCTTAACCTGGAAATTTGACATATAATTCCCGTACACAGATACATTACTCAGATTCAGGGGATACTATTCTGTTATTACAGTGGAATCGGAGAGGGTAAGATGCATTGGTCAGTCCAGTGAACTCGGGTGTCTTTCTCTACCGCTTTTGAATTCATCAAAAGAGAAGATGAGGTTGGTCTGAAAATAATATTTCCAGCTGGGGACAAATGTGAGTGAGTGGTCGAAACGGTTTACAAAACCCGCCAGTATGGTAAACTTATCATTGAACTGGTAGCCAAGCCCCAGAAAGATCCGGTTCTGTTCAAAATAAGGGCTTTCATTCGTTACAAAAAATTCATTGAACGCACTTGTGTACCAGGTTTTGCTTTTGATCTCCCGGTTATTCAGCGGAATCAGTGCATTGATGCGGTAACGGAAACGGTTGCGGTAACCGGCATAGGAAGTAAAGCGTTGTTCAAGCCTGTAACGGTGCTCGATTTTTACACGGCCGATATTATTGGTGAGGGTTAATTGCTGCCAGATCCGGTACTCATCGTTCGCAAAAGGTTTTTTAAAATTTCCATCCGGCTGAAAAGTTGCATAATGCCCCGCCGCAAACAGAACAGATATAGAGGTAGGAAAATTATATCCTACACCCGCCTTGTATTCATAATAATTGAAATTATCCATTACCTGCTGCGAACGCAATTGCGCTTCAGCAAGAACAAACCATTTTTTATTAAAGGTTAGCTTGGTGCTTACTACGTTCCAGGTCCCTAAACCAGGTGTTTGGGCATTCGCATGTAAACACATACAAATAGCCATCGGAAGAAAGGCTTTACGAAATAAGATGTTCATAACAGCAATAGGGGCAGTCTAAACCCGGCTAAAGGTAATGAAACCACTGCCTGTTCACATCCCATTTTTCAAACTCTTTGGCTACTTCGGAGAGGAAACCTGCACCCAGACTGCCATCCACAATGCGATGGTCGTAGCTGAGGGAGAGATACATCATGTGACGGATGCCGATGGTATCGCCTTCAGGTGATTCGATCACAACCGCTCTTTTTTTGATGGCGCCCACTGCAAGAATGGCCACCTGTGGCTGGTTGATGATCGGCGTGCCCATCAGGCTTCCGAATGTACCCACATTGGTAAGCGTGAAAGTACCGCCCTGTGTGTCTTCGGGTTTCAGTTTGTTATTGCGGGCGGCATCGGCAAGCGTATTCACGGATTTACTTAAACCGACAATATTCAACTGGTCGGCACCTTTGATGACAGGTACAATTAAATTCCCTGTTGGCAAAGCTGTGGCCATACCGATATTGATGTCTTTTTTGAGGATGATATTATCTCCATCGAGCGAGCAGTTGATGAGTGGGTAACGTTTGATCACATTCACGATACATTCCACGAACATAGGTGTGAATGTAAGTTTGGTGCCTTCTCTTCTCTCAAATTCATCTTTTACTTTCTGGCGCCACTGTACCATATGGGTTACATCTGCTTCGGCGAAGCTGGTAACATGCGGGCTCGTTTGCACACTGTTCACCATGTGTTTGGCGATCAGTTTGCGCATACGGTCCATTTCGATGATCTCGGTTTCGCCTTTCACCACCACTTTCGCCGGATCGGAATATTTACCGGAATAAGAAGCCGGTGTATAGCTCTCTGTGATAACGGGTGCCGCACTGGAAACATGGGTTACCGGTGCAGCCACGAAGGTTGCAGGAGCAGCTTTCGAAATAAGAGCGGTTGTTATTTTCCCCGCTTTTTTATCGGCAACATATTGCAGGATATCTTTTTTGGTAACCCTGCCTTCATTACCTGAACCAGGGATGTTTTCAAGTTCGCTCAGGGCAATGCCTTCGCTGTTGGCAATATTCAAAACAAGCGGTGAATAAAAACGGTTGACAGCGATAGGTTGCGCCGCAACAGTTGCCGGGCCTGCAACCGGTTCTGGCTGATAAGGGATTTCTTCTGCAATGACAGGTTGGGGAACGGGTTCTGCAACAATTTCTTTTTCTTCATGAAAGCTTTCTGCTATCTCGGTAACCGTTGCGGGCGCTTCTGTTATTGCCGGGGCTTGTTTTACTTCTTCAACAGCCGCGGTCGCAACACCATTTTCGCTTCCGCCGGTACTGATCCTGGCAATTACAGTACCGATGGGTACCACATCATTGATATTGAATAAAATTTCGGTGACCACACCTTCGGATGTAGAAGGCACTTCACTGTCTACTTTATCTGTCGCGATATCGAGCACGGTTTCGTCCAGCTTAACGGGGTCGCCCACCTGTTTGTGCCATTTCAGGATGGTGGCTTCCATAATACTCTCGCCCAGTTTGGGCATCACCAGTTCAGCAATTGCCATACGATCGTGCTGTTTTAATACAATTTTGTTATTACGGATCTTTTGCCCGGCATCCACTCTTTTCTTTTCCGCCCCGGAACTGCAAATGTATCGGTTGCCCGTCAAAATACGAACACCTGTTAGCGATTTTCATTGATAAAGATACGCAAAAGGTTGAGTGCATGGCTGGCAGTGAGTTCGATATTCCTTCTTCTGTCGAAACGGAAATTGAAAATTTTTGCTTCTGCATGGGTCCGGCTGGTTACTGCGATCCAGACCATACCTACGGGTTTCTGATCTGTTCCGCCATCAGGCCCCATAATACCGCTCACGGCAATGCTGTAATCAGTATCCATTATTTGCTGTACCGAACGTGCCATCTGTAAAACGGTTTCCTCACTAACCGCCCCAACTGTATTTAATACAGAATCCGGCACCTGTAATATTTTTTGTTTGATTTTATTATCATAGCTCACAACACTGCCTGTGAAATAGGCAGAAGAGCCCGGATGGGAAGTAAGCAGGTGTGCAATGTAGCCGCCTGTACAGCTTTCGGCCGTTGCCAGGGTTTTGCCTTTTTCTTTCAGCAGTTTTCCCACCACCTGTTCCAGGCTGAGGTCTTCGCCGATGACAAGGTTTTCTTTTGTCCGCTCTTTCAATAAACCAAAATGATGGTCCACTTCTTTTTCGAGACTCTCTTTATCAAAACCAAAAGCGCTCAAACGCAAACGTACCATCCCGTAATTGGGCAGGTAAGCGAGTTTGATATGTGCAGGTAATGCTTCTTCAATGTCTTTGATCTGTTCTGCCAGAAAAGACTCGCCCACACCGGCAGTTAACAGCGTACGATGAACCACAAAACCGGTTTTAAAAAGTTCGGGCACCATCGGGAGGAAGCGGTTTGTCATCAGCCATTTCATTTCATGCGGCACACCGGGCAGGGAAACGAATACGGTACCGTTTTTCTGAAACAGCATACCCGGCGCCGTACCTCTTTCGTTTTTCAGAACCGTGCAGGTATCGGGCACTTCGGCCTGTTTGGCATTCCGCTCGATCATGGGCCGTTTCAAAACTTTTTCAAAAAGATGGGTGATATAATCCAGTGTTGGCTGGTGCACGATCATCTTTCCATCAAAATATTTGCAGAGAAGCGGTTTGGTGATATCATCAGCTGTTGGGCCCAGTCCACCGGTGATGATCACCAGCGATGCGCGTTTGCTTTCTTCATCAAGCGCCTGCCAGATATCTTCCCACACATCGCCAACTGCCACGCGGTGTTTTACCAAAATCCCCGTTTTATTCAGTTCCTGAGCGATCCAGGCACTATTGGTATCAATCACCTGACCAATCAACAGTTCATCCCCGATCGTGATCACCGACGCAAAAACTTTTTCCATATACTGCTACCGCTTAATTTTAATGCAAGGTAACTTTCAAACATGAAAACAGGCTATTGGTTCATTGGTTTATTGATTTATTCATTGTCGCTCCAGGCACAATCCACCAAGGAGAAGATCAGGATGGCTGCTTTGCAGTTTATGAACGATCCGCAGATGAAACATGGTATTGCCGGTATAGAAGTGGTGAACAGCATTACAGGCGAAAAAATATTTGAGCTGAATGCAGAAACCGGTTTAGCACCAGCCAGTTGCCAGAAAACCATTACTGCTGCCACGATACTTGATTTGCTGGGCAGTTCCTATCGGTATCAAACCGGTATTGCTGTTAGCGGAGCCATAAAGAATGGAATCCTAGAAGGAGATATCCTCATCAACGGTTCGGCCGATCCATCAATGGGTAGCTGGCGGTATGATTCCACAAAAGAAAACAGGCAGCTTGAAAAAATAAGACAGCTGCTGCTGGATGCGGGGATCCGCAAAATAAAAGGGAAGATTTTTTCTGTGCAGGGTGAATGGGAAAAAGAAACCTTGCCGGGTGGCTGGATCTGGGACGATATCGGGAATTATTATGGTGCAGGGATCGCATCACTGAACTGGCACGAAAACCAGTACGATCTCAAACTCCGTTCAGGCAAACAAACCGGTGACCCGGTTTCCATTGTATCGATGCAGCCCAAACCCTTTGGTATCGAACTTGAAAGCCGGCTTTTTTCTGCAGCAAAGGGCAGCGGCGATAATGCTTATATCTATCTTCCCCCCAATGCAGAAAAAGGATATGTGCAGGGAACGATACCGGTGGAAGAAGATGCTTTTACCATCTCAGGCTCATTTCCCGATCCTGCCAAACAATTTCTTTTAACAGTTAAGGAATATCTTTCCCAAAACGGGATCATGAGCGAAGGCATTGGTGTAATAAACGAGAGACCGTCAGCGTCACAGGTATTGGGAACGATCTTTTCACCAGGTCTTGACAGTTTGAATCATTGGTTCCTTCGCAAGAGTATTAATTTATACGGGGAAGCTTTTTTGAAGACGATTGGCAAGGAGCAAACGGGTTCCGGCAGCACCGACAGTGGCCTTGCAGTCGTAAAAAGGTTCTGGCAGGAGAGAGGCATTGAACGTTCGGCATTGCATATGATCGATGGGAGCGGCCTGTCGCCACAAAACCGGGTAACGGCCGATGCATTGGTGCAGGTATTACAATATGCCAGAACAAGGCCCTGGTTCAGCACGTATTATGAGGCATTACCTGTTTTTAACAATATGAAACTGAAAAGCGGTACCGTGGGTGGTGCAAAAAGTTTTGCGGGATACAATACAGCAAAAGATGGAACGTCATACACCGTAGCCATTATCGTCAACAATTATAACGGACCAGCAACAGAGATTGTAAAAAAGATGTATAAGCTGCTGGATGAACTCAAATAATTTATTTAACAACCACCATAACCTGATGCACATGAAAGAACAAAACTACCAAAACCACAGCCGCTATGTTACCGGCTACCATTTTGTAACTTCTGCTGCCTGGCTCGCATTGCTGATCGGCTCGATCGTTAACCTGGTTCATTCTGCCAGGGAAAACCTGTATTCTGCTTCCCTCATCGTGCTTGCCACATTGATTCTTGGCTCACTTTTCTGGTATGCAAGAAGTTTTGCGCTGCGTGCGCAGGACAAGGCCATCCGCGCTGAAGAAAATTTCCGTCATTTTATTCTTACTGGTAAACCACTGCCTGCCGGTTTACGGATGGGTCAGATCATCGCACTCCGTTTTGCTTCTGATGCCGAATACCCTGAACTCACACAAAAGGCACTTGATGAAAAATTGAAAGGCAGTGAGATCAAAAAAGCGATCCGGCAATGGCGGCCGGATTATCACAGGGCCTGACCAGTAAAAAATCCTGTTAATTTTTGCCGTAGCTCTTCTGGCATAACAGTCCGTTTACCGGTTTTACTGTCGATAAAATATAAAACTACTTTCCCGCGGGTGAGTAGTTTTTTCTTTTCATTGTATACCTCGTTGTAAAAAGTGATCTCATGTTTTTGCGGCAGTTCTTTCAGGATCGTTTTGATCGTGATGAGGTCATCGTAGTGCGCGGGCCGCAGGAACTCGGCCTGTAACGATACCACGGGCATCCGCACACCCATTTCCTCCATTTTTTTATAGGTAAAACCCAGTTCGCGGATACATTCGGCACGGCCCACTTCAAAGTACTGGGCATAGTTGCCGTAATACACGATATCCATCTGGTCGGTTTCGGCATAACGCACGCGTACAGTGGTGGTATGTTCGTACATGAAATCTGAATTTGTTGACAAACTTACGCCGCTTATCTGTTTTTCCACAAAAGCAGGAATGATGTTTGCTTACAAATAGTGGTGGCTACCTTTAAACAGCTTTTGCTTTTTATTAAGAAAGAAACCGGAATCTTTGCTGTATTCTGCTGTTCAGGATAAGACAAAGACCGCCTATGTTGTAACACTACACGAAACAAAGTCTTGCTTTATGATGCATGCTCATCGTATCCTGTTCCTGGCATCTTTTGTGCTGCTGGCGCAGTTTTCATCTGCACAGTTTACGCAGAACAATCTCGACCCGGATGCCGCATTCAAACAGGCGAAAGACCTGTACCAGAAAGAACAGTTCAGCCTGGCTTACCCGATTTTCAAAAATCTTTACAGCAATGGTATCGGGAAAAGCAATGTGCCCGCAACAGTGGCATTGGAATCGAAATACTATTACCTAATCTGTGGCCTGCAGCTGAATGATGAATCGGTAACCCAACAGGCCATCTCATTTATCGAATTGGAAAATGTACCGGCAAGGGTGCAAATGATGCGCTTTCATCTTGCCGAATATTATTTCCGAAAACAGGAATTTTCGAATGCATTGCAATATTATGAGGGTGCATCCATCGCTAACCTCAGCAACCGCGAGATAGCCGATATGAAATTCCACCAGGCTTATGGATTTTTTGTAATGCAGGATTTTAACAGGGCCAAACCTTTGTTCAATGCCATCCGGCAGATACCCAGGGATCCCAATTATGTTGATGCAAATTATTATTACGGTTTTATCTGTTTCACTGAAAAGAAATACCCCGAAGCCCTGGAAGCTTTCCTCGTTGCTGAAAAAGTAGGCGAGTACCAACCGGTTGTGCCTTTTTATATCGCCGAGATATACTATTTCAGCGGGGAGAAAGAAAAAGCCCTTACCTATGGAGAAGCTGCGATCAAAAAAGGTGGCCTGTATTACGACCTGCAGATGAAACAACTGGTGGGGCACCTGTATTTTGAAAGAAAAGAATTTGCCAAAGCCCTTCCTTACCTTGAACAATATGTGAATGGTACGCCCAAAGTGCGGCGGGAAGACCTCTACGAACTTTCGTTTTGTTTTTATGAAGGGAAGAACTGGACGAAATCCATTGATGGTTTCAAACAACTGGGTGGCGCACAAGATTCGCTGGCACAGAACAGCATGTACCTGCTGGCTGATGCATATCTCAAAACAGACGATAAAGCCAACGCGAGAACCGCTTTCCAGTTGTGTGCTTCCAATAACAGCAACGCTGTACAGAAAGAAGTGTCTTCCTTTAATTATGGAAAACTTTCTTACGACCTGGGTTATATGGATGTGGCTTTGAAAGCTTTTCAGTCGTTTCTCTCTGCTTACCTAAAATCGTCTTATACACAGGAAGCCCGCGAATTACTGGTAAACACACTGGCTAATACCAGCAATTACCGCGAGGCGCTGAAACTCTATGAAAGTCTTGGCAGCCGCAGTGAGAACCTCGTAAAATTATTGCCCCGTTTGTTATACGGGGCTTCTGTTGAACTGATCAACGACCAGCAGGTGGATAAGGCCGATCAGTTGCTTACCCGTTTATTGCAGGTGCCATATAATACCGCCCAGCTGCCACTTGCCAATTTCTGGAAAGGAGAGATCGCTTACCGCAATGCACAAAGCGACGGATCGATCCTGTACCTGTTGAATTACCTCAAAACACCTGTTCTAAACGGTGAAGTAAACCCTGTGAATGCACATTATATTCTCGGGTACGATTATCTGAAAAATGAAAATTATTTACTGGCCAGGGATCAGTTTGAACAGGTTACCCGTTCGGTCAGTGCGGCTTCTTCCAATATAGAACAGGATGCCTATGTGCGTGCGGCCGATTGCTATTTTATGAGCAAGGATTACAAACAGTCGCTGAAGATGTATGAAACCGTATTCGCGTTACGTTTGGCTGCTGCAGATTATGCGCTGTACCAGAAAGGCATTATTGCCGGGGCAATGAATAAAAATGCAGAGAAGATCGCTTTGCTGCAATCCATCGAAAAACAATTCCCGAAATCTTCCCTGGTGCCCGATGCCAATCTTGAGATCGCCAATACCTATCTCGCTGATGAAAACTTCCAGGCGGCTGTTGCGCCTCTGCAGAAACTCACAGCAGCATCTTCCAATGCATCGCTTGTTCCGCAGGCTTATTTAAAACTCGGGGTTGCCTATTTTAACCTCAATAAAAATGAAGAGTCGCTCAACAGTTTCCGCAAACTGGTAACCGAACACCCGAATACACAGGAAGCCGATGATGCCATCGATTATATCCGTAACCTGTTTATAGAACAGCAGAAACCCGGGGAATTTGCTGCCTTTATGAAACAGAATGGCCGCCCTCTCGCAGTTTCGGAAGAAGATTCGCTGACTTACCGTTCTGCCGCATTGCGGTATGAAGCAAAAGATATGGCCGGTGCGAAACAGGGTTTTCAATCTTATCTGTCCAAATTCCCCGAAGGCAAATATTCGATTGAAGCCAGTTATCTCATGGCAGAAATGCTGGTGGCCAGCAAAGCGAACCAGGAAGCTTTGCCATATTACAAAAGAGTGGCCGACCGTTCGCAGAACAAATATGCGGAGCGAAGTACGCTGCAGACAGCAAGAATTTATTATTTCGATTTGAAAGATTATACCAATGCTGCTAAATATTTTGTCCAGTTAAAATCCATTGCGGCACAGCAGGAAAACCGACTGGAAGCAATGCGTGGTTTATTGCGCTGCCAGTTTAAAGCGCAGCAATGGACAGAAGCTGCTGATAATGCCCAGGCCCTTTTGCAGGAAAAAGGGATCGCCACTGATGACCGTATGATGGCCAGTTTTGTTGTTGCCCGCAATCACCAGTTACAGAATGAAAGTGATGCAGCCATTGCTTCTTATAAACAGGTAATCGCCGCAGGCAAATCTGAGTATGCCGCCGAATCGCAGTACCGGATCGGAGAAATCCTGTTACAACAAAATAAATTAAACGAAGCGGAGAAAGCAGGTTTTGAAGTGATCAAAAAAATGGGCTCCTACGAACTATGGGTAACGAAGGCTTACCTGTTACTCGGAGATGTATACAGCGCCGAAAAAGACTGGTTTAATGCCGAAGCCACTTATAAAAGTATTGTTGACAATGCCACCATTGCAGAACTGAAAGCGGAAGCACAGCAAAAACTTACAAAAGTGATCGAGCAGAAAAACCAGGGTAATAAAATTGATACAACCACCCTTATTAAACAATAATGACCATGCAATACATCCTGAAAATATCGCTTTGCTTTTTACTGGCTGTGTGCATGACCGGAGAGGCACAGGCGCAAAAGAAAAAAGGGAAAGGCAAAGGCACTGCCACACAGAAAACGAAAAAAAAATCTGATACAAAGAAAACGGCTGAAGCTAAATCGCCTGCAAAACCAGCAAAAGAAAAACAAAGTAATTCGGTTACCCCTTCTTCCGTTACGAGAGAGAATATGGGGGATACTTCTTCCCCCAAAATGGTGGTGGTTACATCCGCATTTAAACCGCAATTGAAAACGGCAGCTAAACTTAATTTTACTGCTGCCACACCTGTGATCGATTCTTCGCGGATACCGGTTACCTACCAGGTGCCTTCACAAAACCTTTTCTTTTCCTATCAGCCGGTACCCATCAAACCATTGGCGCTCCCGGCTGATTCGGGTTATGTATGGGAGAACAACAGCTATATAAAACTGGGGGCCGGAAATTTCAGTTCCTATCTTGCAGAAGCGGGGATCTCTTTCGGGGATGGCAAACATTCGATCACCAATCTCAAAGGAAATTTTCTTACCACCACCGGTCACCTGCCCGCACAACAGGCTGCCAAATGGGGGGTGGAAGTGATCTCTGTTTTTAATACCGGTAACAACCACGAGTGGACAGCGCATCCTTATTACCAGTCATCCACACAATACCAGTATGGTTACCAGCCATCGACACTCAATTATTCAAAGGATAATTTGCTGCAGCGATACAGCACAGTAGGATTGGAACTCGGAATGCAGAATAAAAAAGAAAACGATTTTGGGGTATCTTATCATCCACAGATCAGTGCCTATCGTTTTTTTGACAACCGGGAAGCACATGAAAACGGATTGCAGTTAGAAGCGCCCATTACAAAAAGCTTTGGAAAGATCTATTCTTTTAATCTCGGGTTACTGGCAGACATTTCTTCTGCTTCTTTTCCGCTGATACCAAATCCATTGGTGTTAAAAAATAACCTGTATTCTCTCAATCCTTCGATCGGTTTCAAAACTCCCAACGTGAAGATCAAAGCAGGGATCCGCCCGAGTTGGGACAATACGGTATTTTCCATGCTGCCCGATATCAGTGCTGAGGCAAGGGTAGCAGGACCCGGTCTCGTGCTGGAAGCAGGCTGGACGGGCTTTGTACAGAAAAACAGTTTCCGTTCGCTTGCCGGTTTCAATCCCTGGATAGCGCCTCTCAGCAATTTGCAGAATACGAAAAATATGGAGCAGTATGCAGGGATCAAAGGGGCAGGCGGTGATCATTTTACCTACCAGGCCCGGGTATCGCTTGTAAAACTGAATAACCAACCTTTGTTTGTGAATAATACGCTTGATGGGAAAACGTTCATGGTGGTATTTGAACCGCAAATGAATGCACTGCGCATTCATGGTGAAGTGGGGTATGTGGAGCAGGAAAAATTATCACTCACTGCGGGCGCTACATTCAATCAATACAGTTCATTACAGGTGAATACAAAAGCTTGGGGACTGGTACCGCTCGAAGTAAATGGTTCATTGAAATGGAAACTGATGAAAGACCTTCAGTTGAAAGCAGAAGCCTTTCTCTGGGATGGGGCGCCGTACCTCGATAAAGCTTCACAGGCCGGGAAGGGCAATGCAGTGGCCGACCTGAACCTCGGGGCTGAATTTACCGTGATGCCGAAGCTGAATCTCTGGATACAAATGAATAATTTACTGAACCAGCAATACCAGCGCTGGAACCAGTATACAGCGCTTGGTTTTAATGTATTGGGCGGTATCGTATATTCGTTCCGGTAAAATTGCCTGAATGGACCGGATATTGACCAAATTCTTACTGCTGCGCCAGCACCTGGTGATACCCCAAATCGGTATTTTCAGGGTGGAACAGGTGCCTGCCCGTTTTGAAGAAGGCTCCGGCCGTTTACTTGCCCCTTATCCAGAAATCCGTTTTAGTGCCGGCGACAAAGCTGCAGCTGAAAAATCTTTTTTTGCATTCCTCGCGGATGAATCGGGTATGGATGAACTCAGCGCCATTAAATCATTTCATTCCTATTGCCACGATCTTCACCAGCAATTATCAGAAAAAGGCTCCGTTGTGATAGAAGGTACCGGCACACTGCAAAAGACAGAAGAAGACAATATCATTTTTCAACCCGCACAGGATACCGGTTATCTTTTCCCTGCTGTTGAAGTAGGTGCCGTTACTATAGATAATGATGCGCCTGCAACAGATTACTGGTGGTTTTATGCCATCATACTCGCCATACTTGGTTTGGGTGCCCTGGTTTATTATTTTATTTAGTGTAAAGAAAGCGTAGCGAAATGCCCCGATTGATCAACTACACCCATTGCCCTGCCTGTGGCTCGGACCAGGTTAAAAAAAAACTGGCAGCGAAGGACCATACCGTAAGCGGTGAAATATTTGAAATATGGTATTGTGTATCCTGCACCAATGGCTTTACGCAATCCATTCCTGTTGCAGAAGAGATCGGGCCTTATTACCAGTCGGCTGCTTATGTATCTCATTCCGATACTGAAAAAGGATTGATCAACCGCCTTTATCATTTGGTAAGAAATTATACGCTTACAGGAAAACGAAACCTGCTGCAAAAAACAACAGGTAAAAGAGAAGGTTTTTTACTCGATGTTGGAGCAGGTACCGGCGCTTTTTCGCACACGATGCAGCAAGCGGGGTGGCAGGTAACAGCGCTTGAACCGGATGCCACGGCGCGGGAAAATGCAAAACGCAGGTACGGTTTGCAACCAATGCCCGCAGAAACATTGTACCAGTTACCTGAAAACAGTTTTGATGCCATTACCCTCTGGCATGTGCTGGAACATGTACACGATTTACAGGGCTACCTGGATTGTTTTCGGAAACTGCTGAAGCGGGGTGGTAAACTCGTAATCGCTGTTCCAAATTATACCAGTTATGATGCAGGTAAGTATGGCGAATACTGGGCAGCATGGGATGTGCCGAGACACCTGTACCATTTTTCCCCTGCAGGAATGAAGCAAGTTGGCAACCGGCATGGTTTTGAATTGGTGAACATCCATCCCATGTGGTTCGATAGTTTTTATGTAGCAATGTTAAGTGAACAATACAGGAAAGGAAATATTGTCCGAGCTTTCTGGCATGGGTTATTATCAAACCTCATTGCCATGACAGATCATAGCCGCTGCAGTTCGGTGATCTATGTGTTTGTGAAACCCTGATAACATGAGGTATTCCGCGCAACCCCTCTGCGAAACCTCCGCCTCTCAGCGCCTCCGCATTGAAAAAAATAAGGGGTGAGGGCAATAACAGAAATGCTTAATTAAATTTCACCTCAAACAGTTTCGGCCAGTTCTTACCGGTTACAAAAAAACGTTTACCGGTAGGGTCATAGGCAATACCGTTTAATACAGAACTACTGCTTTGCTGTTCATCTGTTAATGCGCCGGGCGCATATTTATTAAGTACAAACGAAAAATCAGCCTTACCAATTACATTGCCGGTAGCCGGATCTATCTTGATGATATAGTTTGTGAGCCAAATATTGGCATAAATGCCCCCATCCACATATTCCAGTTCATTGATGCTTGCCACCGGGCCATTGTTATCTGTAACACCAACCGATTTTACTACTTTGAATGTTTCAGGGTCGCGGTAAAAAAGATTATTACTGCCATCATCCATGATCAAATACTTTCCGTCATTCGTCATGCCCCATCCCTCACCCGAATAATCAAACTCTTTGATCTTTTTAAGTGTCTTCTGGTCAAACACAAAACATTTTCCTTCTCTGTAGGTAAGCATGTAAATTTTACCGTTCAGAATGGTGATGCCTTCTCCAAAATAAGCTTTTGATAAATTGATCTTTTGCATATCCTTACCAGTACTCAATTCAATTTTTGCGAGTTTGCTTTTCCCCTGGTAATAAGAGTCGCCGGTGCTTTCATACAATTGCCCCTCTCTCCATTCAAGTCCTTCGGTATAGGAAGAAGTATCGTGCGGGTAAACATTTACGATCGTATAATTCATTGCCGCAGGTTCTTTCACCGCATTGGGGGCAACGGTTGTTTCATTGTTTTTATTTTCTGCAGAAGGATTCTGGCAGGCTGCCAGCAATAACAAACCAGGCACAATACAAAGGGGCTTTCTCATAAAATCGTATTCAAACAAAAATAGAGAAGTTGAAACAGATATTTCGTTAAAAATCGTATCCCATGAATGTTGCCACCTGTTCTGCAACAACAGGCGTAAGTGCCACCCCCATTCCATTACAGGCGATGACAGCATAAGCAGTATCACTGATTTTTTCTATTTGCGGGAGCTTGTTTTTTGTAAAACCCATAATGCCGCTCCAATGTGTTTCCACTGGACGAAGCAGGGTAGGGTGCAGGTGATTTTGTAAAAATACTTCCAGCGCCTCGCGGATCGTATCCGATCCCTCCATGCTCAGTGTCTGCTCCGCATCGATCGCAAGGTTCCTGGCTCCGCCGATCAATATACGGTTACCGAGATGCCGCCAGTAATAAAAGCCTTCCTCAAAATGAAATGTACCTTTCATCGGTAAACCAGGAATGGGCGCTGTAACGATCACCTGTCCGCGTGCGGGAGCAACCTGTAAGGAAGGGAATAACTGTTCTGTAAATGCATTTGTACAAAAAAGGGATTGCACAGGTGTAAAATACAACAGCCTTCCCGAACTGTCGCCCGCTTCAATCCGGCTGCCGTCGCAGTGTGTGATCGTAACGCCATTGATGATTTCAACACCCATACTTTTTACTTTCCGGGTAAGCGCCTGCACCAGCTTCCCGCTGTGCAAAGCAGCTTCTGTTTTGTTGCTGATGAGGGCATCGAAATTTCTGAGCCCGAGCCCGGGTATATCTGCATCTTTCCGTTTGAAAATATTTTTCTCTTTGGTGATGTCTTTCAGCAATCCGTTCAGCCATTCAATGCGTGTGTCCAGTTCTTGCCAGTATTTGTAATCCCGGTTGATACATTCGTATCCCCCGCAGGCTTCAAATGCAATCTCCTCTTCCGTAAAATACTTTCTTATTTTTTCGATCCCTTTATAACGCATCCCCGCAACAGAAAGCATCTGGTCGATACCATTTCTTTCTGCATCTGCAATCAGTTCGGTAGGGCTTCCAAAACAGGCGAACCCCGCATTGCGGGTGGATGCACCTAACGGAATGGAATTTTTTTCGAGAATGGTGATGCGGAGCGAAGGCTTTCGTCGTTTTAATTCAAAGGCCGACCATAAGCCCATCAGTCCGCTACCGGCAATCAATACATCCGGCGAAGCATAAAAGCTTTCTTTTTCCCAAATGGAGATGGCGGCAATCATATTTTTATGCTTAATGCGGAATGCTGAACGCTTAACGCAGAAAACCGTTTAATTTATACGTTGAAACGAAAATGCATCACATCGCCGTCTTTCACGATGTATTCCTTTCCTTCGATGCGTAAACGGCCATTGTCGCGGCAGGCGGCTTCGCTACCGTATTTTATAAAATCTTCGTAAGCGATCACTTCCGCCTTGATGAAACCCTTCTCAAAATCGGTATGGATCACGCCGGCGGCCTGTGGTGCTTTCCATCCTTTGTGGATCGTCCAGGCCCTTACTTCCTGCACACCAGCAGTGAAATAAGTATCGAGATTCAGCAGTTTGTAAGCGGAATGGATCAGGCGGTTCAAAGCAGGCTCGGTCATTTTATATTCTTCCATGAACATCTGCTTGTCATCGGCTGATTCCATTTCTGCGATCTGCGCTTCGATATTGTTGCACATCACGATCACTTCGGCGCCTTCTGCTTTTGCCGCCGCTGCCAATGCTTCTGAATATTTGTTGCCGGTATGCATGCTCGCTTCATCTACATTGGCTACATAGAGGATGGGTTTATCCGTTAACAGGAACAGATCGGCGATGGCTGTTTTTTCTTCTTTGTCCAGTCCAAGTGTGTGGATACTTTTCCCTTGTTCCAGGTGGTCTTTGCAACGGGTAAGGATCTCAAATTCAGCTTTGGCTTTTGTATCGCTTCCCACACGGGCCATTTTCTCCACGCGCTGGATTTTCTTTTCCACGCTTTCGAGGTCTTTCAGCTGCAGTTCGGTTTCAATGATCTCTTTATCACCGATGGGATTGATCGCACCTTCTTCGCGAAGCACATTCTCATCTTCAAAGCAACGGATCACATGAATGATGGCATCCACTTCGCGGATATTCCCGAGAAATTTATTGCCGAGGCCTTCTCCCTTGCTCGCACCTTTAACCAAACCTGCGATATCCACGATCTCCATCTGCGTGGGAACGATGCGGTTGGGCACCACGAGTTCGGCCAGTTTTGTTAAACGCGGATCGGGAACATCCACCAACCCCACATTGGGCTCAATGGTACAGAAACGGTAATTGCTTGCCTGCGCTTTGGCGCTATTGCTGACCGCATTGAATAAGGTTGATTTTCCCACGTTCGGTAATCCCACAATGCCTGCTTGTAAAGCCATGATAATAAAAGTTTGATAAATGTTACCGGTGGGAAGATATACTGCCGCACCCCGTTTTTCGAGGCGCAAATATAGCCCGATTTAAGGGGAAACGGCTACAAATTCTCTTTCGGAACCGCTTCCACCCATTGGTTCAGGTAGGAAAGGCCTTTGGAGTTGGCCGCCTGCCAGCGGATATCCCAGATACCTCCCATTAAAACATGTAATCCTGTAAAGCCTTTGGCAAATAAAATCCTGGCTGCTTCAAATACATCATTATTGCCCGTGCCGAAGGAATAGAGAAGGATGGGTTTGTTTTGATAGGGCATCAGTTCATCGGCCCTGTTTGCAAGTTCTGTGAGCGGTATGTTTACCGCGCCTTTAACATGCCCTTGGTTTTTCCAGGGTTGTGTTTTCGATTCGTTATTGAATTCTTCTTTGGGCCGTATATCGAGCACATAGGTATTGGGCGATTGTTTCAGCAACAGATCCATCTCTTCCGGTGTAACCGTTCTGAATGGGTTGCTGTGTATCCAGTAATTCGCTTTGTCGGGAATTTCTTTTGTGGAAGTTGCCAGCCATTGCCATAGGCCGTTGAATAATACATATACATCTTTATACCCGTTTAGAACGAGTGAACCGGCAGCAATATTTGCTTCACGACTGGATTCCGCCACCACAAGAATGGGTTTATCAGCGGGCACATATATCAGCGATTTTAAGAGTAATGAAAACGGGATATTCATCGACCGTTTAAAACGGCCGAGTGCATTGCTGCCTGCTTCTCCTGTAATACCGAGATAAGCAGAATCGCTGCGTATGTCTAAAATAAAAAGGTCTTTGCGTGTTTTGATAAGCTGTGCAGTGGCTGCAGGCGATACAAGTTTGAAAGCGCTCTGCGTTTCATAAATATTACCGGCGCAAGGGATGGATTGGTCTTTCAGCAAATTGAATTTCGTCATTGCCCCGTTAACATTGATCACATTGGTAAAGCCGCTGTCCGACAATAATTTTGAAACCCTTCTGCTCCGCTGGCTGTGCGAGCAGTAAACAAATACGGGCTTCTTTTTATAGGGAATTAATTCCTTCCAGTGTTTGCTGATCTCGTTGATATCGATGTTTACCGATCCCTTTAACCTGCCGATATTGAGATTGGCCGAGGAAGATGTGTCTTCATATTCACCCTTGCTCCGTACATCCAGCAGCAGGTGCCCCGGGTTTTTGGTGAGGGCATCGCAGAGGTCTTCAAGGTAAACGGTTTTAAAAGCAGTATTGTCGTTGCGGTACTGCGCCGAAATACCTGCAGTTAAAACCAGGCATAGCAATAACAGGAATGATTTGTACAGCATACAGGCAATTCTGACAGTAAGCTAACATTTTTTACGACAGCCAAAAAGTTAAAGGGATAAAAGGGGGATTGTATTATCTTACCTTTCCGAATTACCGCTTATGGCACTGAATTATGTATGGATTGTTTTTTTTGTAATCGGCCTGGTGATCGCATTGTTCCGGCTGATCTTTTTTCATGATTATGAGATATTCAAGAAACTGGTGGAAGGTATTTTTGATGCTTCCAAATCATCCGTTATGGATATCGGTCTGCCACTCGCCGGTGCCATGATCTTTTTTATGGGATTGATGAATATAGGGGAGAAGGCAGGCGCAGTAAATTTTCTTGCGCGGATACTGAACCCTTTTATGAAACGGATATTCCCCGAAGTACCCGATAAGCACCCGGCCATGGGCCATATGGTAATGAATTTCAGCGCCAATATGCTGGGGCTTGATAATGCCGCCACACCATTCGGGTTAAAAGCGATGGAGAGCCTGCAAACGCTGAACACAAATAAAGAAACCGCCAGTAATTCGCAGATCATGTTTTTGGTGCTGCATACGAGCGGGCTTACCCTGATCCCGCTTTCTATTATTGCCTATCGTGCAAGCGGCGGCAGCACCAATCCTACCAGCGTATTTGTTCCGTTAATGCTTGCCACAACCGTGGCAACGGTTGCCAGTATCGTGATCACGGGTATTTACCAGCGGTTGCGGTTCGACAGGGTCCTGATCCTCTGGTTAACCGGGATCATTGGCAGCATTGTGCTTTTCGCCCTGTTCATCAACGGGCTGCCATCGCAAAAAAATATCCCGGTTCCGACTTTGCTCACGAAAGAAACTTTCAGCAATGTGCTGGGCAATAGCATCCTGTTTTTTATCATCGCCGCTTTTGTTATTGGTGGTTTTGTAAAAAAGATCAATGTATTCGAAACATTTATCGAAGGGGCAAAACAGGGCTGGGATGTGATCATTAAAGTGATCCCTTACCTCGTTGGCTTACTGGTGGCGATACGCGTGTTCCGCGACAGTGGTGCATTAGACGCTATCATCAACGGGATCAGCTGGTGTTTTGTGCAACTCGGAATCACCGGCGATTTTGTACCTGCCCTGCCTGTTGCCATTATGCGGCCTTTCAGCGGCGGTGGTGCGCGCGGACTGATGCTCGATATTTTTAAGAACTACGGCGCCGATAGTTTTATCGGGCAACTGGCATCTACTTTCCAGGGAAGCGCCGATACAACTTTTTATATCATTGCCCTGTATTTTGGCAGTGTGGGCATTAAAAAAGTACGGTACGCAATATGGGCAGGTATGCTGGCCGATTTATTAGGGGTGATAGCAGCGATACTGATCGCGTATATTTTCTTTAAATAACCAACAACTGGAACTAAGATGCGGATAGCACTTGTTGCATTTCTACTCCTCTGTATTTCCGGGAAACCGTTGTATGCCCAAAGTAAAATGAACGACTCGCTGGTATTACTGCTGGCACATGTGTACGAAGACGACCAGCAACTGCGGAAAGAAATGGAAAACCTCCGCACAATGTACCAGGAAGATACGGCTAAACGTTCTGGTGAAATGCGCCGTATTATTTCAATGATGCGGATAAAGGATTCGCTGAATACAGGTATTGTATCTTCCATTATCGATCGCTATGGGTGGCCTGGCCCATCTGTGGTCGGAGAATCCGGCAATACGGCCATGTTCCTTGTAATCCAGCACGCATCCCTTCCTGTGCAGGAAAAATACCTTCTTGTTTTACGCAAAGCAATGGAAGAAAAACAATTAAAGGCAGGCAGTTTTGCTTTGCTGGAAGACAGGGTAGCGATACGAAACGGCAACCCGCAGGTATATGGCAGCCAGCTGGTATGGGATGGAAAACAGAACCGGTATTATATTTTTCCCATTGAAGATCCGGAACACCTGGATGAAAGAAGGGCAGGGGCAGGGCTCCCCTCCATGCAGGCATATCTCGCATACTTTAAAATGAACTGGGATATAAAAAAATACAAAAAAGAACTTCCCTATGTAATGTCGCACTACATGAAGAAAAAAGAATAGCGCTATTCCACCGTCATTTCCTTTACCCCCAGTTGTTTGTATAATTTATCCCTGAAAATAATTTTGTATTTCCCTTTGCGCAGGTACAGGTAGTACAAACCATTTGCAGCATTGCAATAAGTTTGATCAGCCGGTATTATTAACTGAACCGTTTTTTCATTGTATTCTTCTTCATAATAGGCCTGCACGAAAAATGTGCTGCGGTACGCCGCTGCAACCGGGGTTTCCTTTTTCAATCCGCCTGCAGATAACCAGGTGGGCCGTTCATTCATGATCTTTGTGGGCGGATGTAAAACCTGCAGATCATATAAATGCAAACCAAATAGGTCGAAGGGCTCTTTTCCCGTAAGGATCACCGATGGATTCCCAGCGGGATGTTTGCGTATCCATGCATCATATACGGCAGTTTGATAGGGCAGGGAGCTGTACTCTGTCAGCCCGGTCTGGTCGATGGTATAAGGATTGATGCCGGTAAGTATTTTAAAATAAGCGGCCATCGGTATACGCTCATCACTGAGTGCCGCTTCTTCAATATGCCCATAACCCGCCAGTACCAGCAGTTTGGCCGTACTGTCTTTCAAAGAAATAAAATCAGCCAGGTGTTTTGCCTGTGTATATTCCCGTTGTTTGGCGGTATGATCGGGTTGGTTATCTTCATAAGGTACCAGTGTAAAACCGAGCTCCAGCGCTTTTCTGATCAGTTCACCTGCCACCGGCTCAGCCGTATAATAACCCATTGCAGCATTCAGTTTGCTGTGTTGCTTCCCGGTTTCGTTGTACAGCATTTCCATCGCGAGGTAACGGAAACCCTGTTTATAAAAACCCTCAAGCAAAGAGAGCACAAATGCACAGTGTTGCGGCCGGTTATTTGCTTCATTGCTCATCACCACTCTCTGTTTTGCTGACTGCCCCAGGATAAATTTTCTGGCATCCGCATATTCGCTGATCACATTCGTTAGGGTATCGATACTTGCCCCGGAAATATCTTCCGGCAACAGGTAGCGTTGTTTTTCGATGGACAATACAGAAGCATAATCACCTGCAAGGCATAGCGACCGGGTGAGCATCTCATAATAAAAACCACTATCCTGTTTTTTAAGTTCTCGCTCTCGGTAAATGGCTTTGTAGAGGGGTGATAAATAATGGATGCCGTTATTGAACTTATAACTGAGAAATAAACTGCTGTCAGTGGGCAACACTTCCTGTTTCTCACAAAGTTTCTTTAATTCCCTGAACCCTTCACTTGTTTGCCCGGTGGCGAACAGTACGGGGATCCAGCAAAAAAAGGTGATCCATTTCTTCATCTGTGGCATTTGCGCAAGGTTACAACAAAGCCTGTTAGCAAAAGGCTAAAGTAAGGCGGCCAGTTTTTGTTGTAACAGCTTCACCCCCTCAGAAGCGGTTGCTTCAATGGCAGTAAGGTTGTGAATAGAGTGTGTTAACGGGATCTGTTTGTCGATGATGAATTTCGGGATAGACCTGCCGGCGCAATTCAGTAAACCTGCAGCCGGATATACCACCAGTGAAGTGCCGATCACCACAAAAATATCTGCATCCGCACTAATGCGTGCTGCTGTTTCGATCATCGGTACAGGTTCTTCAAACCATACGATATGGGGGCGCAACTGGCTGCCGTCTGCGGTAAGATCCCCTAAACGGATATCCCCTTTGATTTCATAAGTGGTGGATGCATCTTTTACACTCCGCATTGTAAAGATCTCACCATGCAGGTGCAATACATTACTGCTGCCCCCGCGTTCATGAAGGTCATCGATATTCTGGGTGATGATCGTTACATCAAAATCCTTTTCTAGTTCCGCGAGGCCGGTATGTGCCGCATTGGGCATGGCATTGGCCACGTCTTTTCTGCGCATGTTATAAAAATCAAGTACCAGTTGCGGGTTTTTTGCCCAGCCACGCGGAGAAGCCACTTCGTAAATATCATATCCCTCCCATAATCCATCACTGTCGCGGAAGGTACGCAGCCCGCTTTCAGCACTGATGCCGGCTCCTGTTAATACAACTAGTTTCTTTTTCATCCGAATTACAATTTCAATATTACCGTAAGATTACCACAATATTAAATTACAGTTTCCCTAGATTATTTTTTTAAGAACGGGCTGTTATCAAATCAATAACAAGCTGGCGAACGGTGTTATCCTTTCTGTAAAATCTACAGGTTTGCAGAAATTTTAAAACCCATTCGATGAACTTACTAACTGCCAGCTGCCGCTGCGTATTATTATTTTCTTTTTTCTTCTGCAGCTTTTTCTCATACGCACAAACCATCCGGGGTAAAGTGGTGGATGCTTCCAGCGGGGAACCGCTAGTAGGTGCAACCGTATCACTGGAAGGAGCAAAGAAAGCAGCAATCGTAAAACTGGATGGCAGTTTTTCTTTCACCAGCCTGGCCCCCGGCACTTATAAATTATCTGTGAAATATGAAGGCTATAAATCGATCAGCGGACAAGTGGTCGATGTTTCAGCCCGGGGTATAAAAACAGTTGATTTTCTTCTGGAGTCCCTTGCCAAAGAACTGGCATCCGTTACAGTGAATACTGCTGCTTCACGTGATGGCGATAAAGGCGCAAGAAGGATCGAAAGGGTAGCAGAGCCGATTGTAAATGTATTATCCGCAAAAACCATCCAGTTATTACCCGATATCACGGTTGCCAATGCATTGCAGCGTATGAGCGGTGTTACCATCGAAAAAAGCGGATCAGGCGAAGCACGTTACCCCATTATCCGCGGGATGGAAAAAAGGTATATCAATACACTTGTAAACGGTATCAAGATCCCCAGCCCGGATAATAAAAACCGGTATATCCCGCTTGACCTTTTTCCATCCGAATTGCTGGAGCGACTGGAAGTAAGCAAAAGCCTTACCCCTTCCATGGAAGGCGATGCGATTGGCGGCACCATCAATCTTGTAATGAAAGATGCACCTTTAAAACCATTGTTCCAGTCCAACGCATCCATGGGATACAATGTTTCGTTCCAGACAGAAACCTATAATAAATTTAATGCGGGAACCATACAGAAATTATCACCGTCCGAAATCAATGGCACCACCTATGTGGCCACACCGAAAGATTTTTCCGTAGCACACCTGAATTATACCAAACTGGCCACACCCATTAATTCCACTTTTGGTATAACAGTAGGTAACCGCTTTGGAAAAGAAAAACAATTTGGCTTTATTGTATCAGGCAGTTACCAGAACATCTACCGGGGTACCACTTCCAATTTCTTCCTGCCGAATGCACAGCCGGGCCTTGACAATATCCCCTTGTTCTCAGACCTGCAACTGCGGAAATATTCTGTACAAAGCAAAAGACTGGGCCTGACAGGCAAACTGGATTACCAGATCAATACCAGGAATAAGATCACACTCAGCAATACTTTTGTGAGACTTGACGATTACCAGACAAGGATCGTATATGATACCGTAACACTCAATTCAGTGGTGGATAACTGGCTGCGCAGCACATGGCAATACCAATCCATTTATAACAGCACTTTGCAGGGGCTGCACCAATTATCGGAAAGGGCTACGCTCGACTGGAGCCTTGCCTATTCATCGGCCAATAACCATATCCCTGACCAGTCGCAGTTTATCCACCAGTATCCCATTGTGGCAACAAGCTTAACAGCAGATAAACTGCAAAGCCTGAACCATATCTGGCAGCATAACAGCGATAATGACTGGTCAGCTTATATCAATACACTCAGTCGTACAAATTTGCTCGGGCATTCACTCAACCTGAAATTCGGCGCAATGCTCCGAAACAAAACCCGGAACAATTATTACAACTCGTACGGGTTAACACCAGTGCTAGGATCTTTATATACCACCATTAATGATGCACAGTTTATTTTCAAGAATGCAGCGGATGGGGCGCCTTCCATCACGGGTAACAATTACTCATTCCGTGAAACCATTACAGCAGGTTATATCCAGGGAACCTGGCAGCCTTCCAAAAAACTCGAAGTGCTTGGTGGTGCAAGAGTGGAAAACACAAACCAGCATTATGAAACACAGTTAAGCGAAGCGGTAGCTGCAAAATCGGGAACGATATATTACAGCGATCTTTTACCCAGCCTGCAATTCAAATATGCATTGAAACGGAACCAGAATATCCGCCTTGCTTATTACAAAGCGCTGGCAAGACCCGGTTTTGCAGAACTGATACCCGATGGACCCGATGGGGAATTTTTTAAAGAAGTAGGCGACCCCGCCAACCTGAACCATACCGTTGCCGATAATATCGACCTGCGTTACGAATGGTACCCCGGTAATGCAGACCAGGTATTGCTTGGTGTATTCTATAAAAATATCCAGGATCCTATCGAGATATCTGCTGTAAAACCCAAAAATATCAACAGCCTTTACCTCCAGCCCGTGAACAGTAAAAAAGCAACCAACTATGGATTTGAAGCGGTGTTCACAAAATACTTTGGTGTATTCGGCATCTCCGCAAATTACACCTATACACAATCGAGCATCACAAAAGACAGTATGCTGCTTTCGTACCGCAACGGTTCTTCCAGCTTCCTGAAATTTGTGCAGGAAACCAGGCCGCTGCAGGGGCAATCCAACCATGTGGGCAATCTTTCCCTGATCTATAAGGATCCCAAATTTGGTCTCGATTGTCAGCTCGCTGTTGTTTACACCGGTGAACGGATTTCTTTTGTGAGCCCATACATTGGTTTGCACTACTGGCAATCGCCTACCGCGCAAATTGATTTTTCTTTCGAAAAAAGATTTGCAAAAAAATTCACCTTTTACGGGAAGATCAACAATATCAACAACGTTCCGTTTGAGTTAACCCTTCACCAGCCGTACAGCAATTATCTCGCCGCTGGCGGAAGAAATCTTTCCTTACAGGATAATCCTGATAACCGTATCGTGATACAGAAGGATTATTACCGTGCGTCTTATCTTTTTGGAATCCGTTATAAACTCTAACCCTCTATTCAATTCAACGATATGAAAAAATTATTGCCTGTTTTTTCACTCACATTTATTGCAGTATCTGCTCTCTTATTTCAGGCCTGTACAAAAGTAGCTGATACCAAGGATCTCTGGCAGGCTGTGGTGCCTCCGGTAACACCGATCAATGATGCAACCTGTTTATCGGGAGCACTCAACGGAACCATGCTGGCCGGGAAAACCTATAATGTATGCGGCGATATTTTTGTAAAAGCAGGTGATACCCTCACAATCCAGGAAGGTGTCACCATCAACTTTACCGGGAACGGAACCACACCTGTTGGACTGGGAGTGAACGGCGCATTGTTTTGTTTGGGTACAAAAGAAAAGCCTGTCCTATTTACCTATCCGGGCGTTACCAAAACGGACCAGTTGGGTGCCAATCCTGATACAGATCCTGCACTAAAAGGAAAATGGACGGGTATCATCGGCGGGCCTACCTGCAGTTACATGGTATTGAAATGGACCCGCGTTGAACTTGGCGGTGCTGCCATCAGCGCTGCTATGAAAAGTTTTACGGGCGGTTCAAGTCCTTATCCACTGTATTTCGCAAATCCCGCAGGTATTTTTGTACTCGAGGATTCCTGGGTATATGGAAGCACCGATGACCCCTTCCGCATCAATGGCGGAAAAATATCCGTGATGCGCAATACATTTGAAAAATGCGGGTACACCGGCGGAGAAGCGATGAATGCGAAAGCAGGTACCATCGGCGATTTTGCGTATAATCTTTGTGTGGGTATGGCCACCAATGGACCCAAAATTTCCAATATCAATGTGGCCGTAGGTTTCCCAAGTTCTAATGTGCGGATTTACAATAATACAATTGTGAACTGCGGATACAGAAGATCGGCTGCGGGCCGCGGTGGTTCTATCAATTATGAAGAAGGTGCGGGTGGACTTGCCTACAATAACCTCATCGTGAATTGTAAATTCGGTTTGCGTGTGGTGGGTAACCCGATCGCTGATACCGCCAATCTCCGTTATGGATATAACTGGTATTATGCCGATTCTGTTTCTGTTGCAAGCCAGTTCATTCCTTCTCTTTCTGTGAGCACGGCCATCAGTCAGCCGCAGGAAACGGATATTCCCAAACCTTCCTCTTACCTCCCCGCGGGATGGAAAACAGGAGACACTTATACTGCACCTGCTTCCATCATCGGGGCAAATAACCCGCAGTTCGTCAACGCTCCTGTGCCATTACCTGCCGGCTTACTGCTGCGCGATATTGCTGTGGTGGGTAATTACAATTTTGCATTGAAACCCGGTTCTCCCTGTATCGGCATTGGTTTTACAGGTTTCAGTCCGAGGGCCGATGTACCCGTAAATGCCAAATATGGTGCATCAGAAATCACACCACCGGGTAAAGACATAGGCTGTTACCAGATCAACGGCAGGGGCAACCAGCATTGATGAAAATTTATACAGGAATCGATAAATATTTTTAAGATACCGGCCAAAGTATTTTATGGCATCAACTGTTGCGTCGCACTACGTTCATCTGCATACTTTCATGGCAGCAGTGATACAGCCTTGAATACAGACAACCAGGTTAACCAGTTTTATTTACCGGCTAAATATTGATATATCATGTTCCGTTCTCACCAGTTACCGAAATGCATTTCCGTAGTGATTGCATCTTCATTTTCTTTTTTACTGCATGCCCAGGATGTATTTGTTACAAAACCATACCTGCAGATAGGATACCAGCCTTCAAAAGAATCCCTGCAGTTGTTATGGCATGCAACAGATACAGATGCAGAATGGCTGGTGGAATACAGCTCTGCAAACGGCATCAAAAAAACAGCCCCGGCTTTTTTTAACAGGGTAGCTGTAAAAAATACCGATGCCCACAGGGTATATCACATTTCATTAAACGAATTGTTACCCGGGAAAAAATTCAGTTATAAAGTTTACAGGAACAAGGAAGCCGTTTTTTCGGCAGAAGCCATCGCACCCAAAAATGCAGGACAATCCTTTCGTTTTGTTGTGATGGGCGATATCGGGGCTGAAAGCCCGGCGCAGAAAAAAGTGGCCTTACAGGCCTACCTCGCAAAACCGGATTTTATTGCCGTGCCCGGCGATATTGTTTATGAGACCGGGTTGATATCGGATTACCGTAAAAAATTCTGGCCTGTATATAATGCCGATAAAACCGACAGCAATGGCGCACCCATTATGCGTTCTGTTCCTTTTATTGCTGCTGTGGGCAACCATGATGCTGATACGCGTGACCTTGACAAATCCCCCGATGCGCTCGCTTATTATCTGTATTGGGAACAGCCGTTGAATGGCCCGCTTGCAAAAGAAGGGAGTACCCTGGTTCCGATTCTGAAAGGCTCGGAAGAAAATAAAAAAGCATTTTTAACCGGGGCAGGGGATGCGTATCCGCGCATGACGAATTTTTCTTTCGACTATGGCAATGCGCACTGGCTGGTGCTGGATGCAGACACGTATGTAGACTGGACCGACCAGCAGTTAAAAGATTGGGTGGCGAAGGATCTCGCAAATGCAAAAGAGGCTGTATGGCGTTTTGTGATGTTTCATCACCCGGGTTTCAATTCTTCCATCGATCATTTTGAACAGCAGCAGATGCGTTTGCTGGCGCCGGTTTTTGAAGCGGGTAAAGTGGATATTGTTTTTAATGGCCATGTGCACAATTACCAGCGTTCTTATCCATTAACTTTTCAGCCTGATAAAAACGGTACACTGCTCGTTGGTGGAAAAGAAAATAAAAACATCCGCGGCAGGGTGGTACCCGGCTTATGGAAACTTGATAAAACATTTGATGGGATGCAGAACCGTTCACCCAAAGGAATTATTTATGTAGTTACCGGCGCGGGTGGAAAAGAGCTGTACAATCCCGAACAAACCAGTGACAAAGATTCCTGGCAACCTTTCACCAAACAGTTTATTGCCACGGTTCATTCATTTACTGTTGCCGAGGTGGATGGAAAGAAATTACTGATCCGGCAAGTTTCTGAAGATGGCAAGGAACTCGACAGGTTTGCGGTTGAAAAGAAATAAACAAAAGCCCTGGATTTTACAGGGCTTTTGTTTCCAGGGGTCATGTGTTGGTCCCTGTATGCGCGATTCCTTTCTTCTTGCGGATAAACCGCCAGGCGATACCTGTTATTACAAGGACCGGCCAGATCCCGGCCAGTACAACAACCAGGTTGCCGATATTCGATAAACCGTTTTGAAGTGCCTGGATCAATTTTGAAAAAAAGCCTGTATCCTTTTCTGGTATTGCACCCCCGGATAACTGGTAGCAGGTAAGTTCTAATGTGCTGTATGCAGCTTTATGTGCGAGATACTGCATTCTTCCCCCGGCCGATTCTATCTGCTCCTGTATCGAATTAATTTCCCGCTGCACTTCCAATGCTTCTTTCATGTTTTTTGATTCCCTCAAAAAAGAAAGATAGCGGTTCAGTGTTTGCTTTTTTGCCTCGGCCCTCGCCGCAATATCGATATACTCGGAAGAAACATCTTCACTGTTTATTTTTTTATCCTTCAAAACGGTGCTGTCGCAGGGAAGTTTGCTCACCAGGTCTTCAAAACTGTTTGCAGGTACGCGTATCGTTAACCTGGTCTCTTTCCGGTAATCGTTATCCTGCTGCTCTTCTTCTGAAATATAAGCGCCGAATTCTTTCAGGGTATTACGCAGCCAGCGATTGTATTTTTCAAAATTGGCCACTTCAATGGTCATCGTTCCATGACGGATGATCTTCCTGTCCCAGTCCGGGTCTTTGTAAGATAAATTCCTGGCCCCTTGCAAATTGATATCGCCATGAAAACCGCCTGTATCGCTTACTGCAGCAGTAGCTTCTGAAGGAGGGGTGCTCATGCTTGTTTTTGTATCCTGGTTCCCGCTGTTGCATGCAGCAAGTAGCAACACCGCAAAGGCGGTGTATAGTATCATGCGTTTCATACAAAATTGTTTTTGGGTGATGTAATAACCGGGGAACAGATCTGTTTACATGAATACCGCAGAAGGTGAATCTGTAACCATTGCCATCTGTTAAAGTAATTGCAAAAGCATGGCGGGTTTACAAACAGGGAGATTTCGCTTTTAGTCTTTGGCTATTGGTCTTTGGTATTTTTATTTTCAAAACTGAACGGATATCAGGGAATAACTCTGCGCAACCTTAGTACCCTCCGCGTCTTTGCGGTGAAAAAATCATCAATGTAACGATATAATAGGAGATATGCTGCATCCATAAAAGTGATCGACGATATGGAGAAAATATACTTTACTTAGTCCCCGCCATCTCCAGTACTATGTCCCATTCTTCGGGCTTCACTGCCTGTACAGATAAACGCCCAAGTCTTACCAGGTCCATATTTGACAAACGTTTATCCGCTTTTACCTGTGTAAGGGTTACCGGCTTTTTTAGTTTTTTATATGGCTTAAAATCCACCACCACCCAGGCGGGATCATCGGTGGTTGGGTCCTGGTAGGCTTCTTTCACAACTTTGGCAATGCCTACAATTTCGGTTCCTTCATTGCTGTGGTACCAGAAAGCTAGGTCGCCTTTCTTCATGGCACGGAGGTTATTGCGTGCCGCATAATTACGGACACCATCCCAGAAAGTCTGCCCGTCTTTTTCAAACTGTTCCCAACTGTATTTAAACGGTTCTGATTTGATGAGCCAGTAATTCATAAATGGCAGAATTATGAATGAAGAATTAAGAATTAAGGATTATGAATTTGTGAGGCCTTCCGCGAGGATTTCGGCGATGTGTTTTGTTTTTAACCCGGCACCTTTGTGTTTGTTACATCCGTCGATGTGCATGAGGCAGCTCACATCCGTACTGATCAGATATTCTGCCCCGGTATCCGATGCATTGTTCACTTTCTGGTCGCCCATGGCAATGCTGATGGGTTCAAATTTTACCGCGAATGTACCGCCGAAGCCACAGCAGGTTTCCACATCATTCATTTCAACGAGCTCGAGACCTTTTACTTTCGATAATAACTGCCTTGGTTCGTTCTTGATCTTGCATTCGCGAAGACCGGCACAACTATCGTGATAGGTGGCTTTACCAGGGAAACTGGCGCCGATATCATCCACTTTCAGGATATGGATCATGAATTCTGAAAATTCAAAGATCCTTTCCCCGAGTTTTTTGGCGAGGGCTGTTTCAGGTGCATTCTCGAACAGTTTCATATAATAATTGCGCACAAAACCCACGCAGCTTGCACTGGGGGCCACTACATAATCCGATCCAGAAAAATCGTTGATAAACTTGGTGCAAACTTCTTTCGCTTCGCCCCAGAAACCGGCATTAAAAGCAGGTTGCCCGCAACAGGTTTGGGATGGGTTATACGATACGGTGCATCCGGTTTTTTCCAGCACTTTCACCATGCTGAAACCCACCTGCGGGTATAATTGATCAACAAAACAGGGGATAAATATCTGTACGTTCATTTACCGGATTTTAATAGATCAGTTTCCTGTTCAAAGCTATCATTTTAATGGCAGTGGTGGCGGCTTCTTCGCCTTTGTGCCCGTGTTTCCCGCCGATGCGTTCGATGGCCTGTTGTTCATTATCGACTGTAAGCACCCCGAATATCACAGGAACATCGAGCGATAAGTTCAGCTGCAAAACACCATCAGTAACTGCTTTGCATACATAATCAAAATGCGGTGTATCGCCGCGGATCACGGTTCCCAGTGTAATATAGGCATCGGGGATGCGCCCCTTTACATAAGCATAATGATTTTTTACGGTGAACGGGATCTCAAATGCACCCGGCACGGTAAGTGTTTTATGTGCAATGCCCTGTTGTTTCAGGATGCGTTTTACACCAGCTTCCAGTTTATGGATGATATGCGAATTCCATTCGGTTTTTACGATAACAATAAAGGCATCCTTCAGTGGAGGGATGCCTTTATTTAATGTTGTATTGCCTTTTGTTGCCATGGCAAATGCACTAATTCTTTTCGATACTTAAGCGATAGATGTATTTATCTGCCTGGAAACCTTTCTCTGTTTTCGGGAATTTTTCTTTGATATCCTTGTACAGGTCAAGTGCTTCCTTGGTTTTCCCGCTGGTTTCCAGCAGCAGTGCCGCACGGAAAAGGTACTCGGCAGAGTTGGCCTCATCTTTTTCAAAAGTGGCAGCGGCTTTCTTGTAATTTTCTACGGCTTCGTCTTTTTTATTCAGTTCTGAATAAGCATCCCCCAAACAGCCATAGGCCATCAACTGGATCTGCTTTGCATCGGTTGAAAAATCTTTCAGGAATTTTACCGCGTTGTTGAAATCGCCCAGTTTCAGGTAGCTAACGCCTGCATAATATTTTGCAAGGTTGGCAGCTTTGGTTCCACCAAAATTGTTGATCACATATAACACACCTTTGTTCTGTCCATCGCCATTCAATACCAGGTTGGATGAATCCATACTGAAATATTTCTGTGCGTTGAACATTATATCAGATGCTTTCTCTTCCTTGGGTTTCTGGATGTATTCATTGTATCCATACCAGCCGCCGCCGATGATCACTACGGCTGCTACAATAATCAGTACAGGTTTTTGAAATTTCTGCCAGAATCCCTGCATCTTCAACAGGGTATCATTCATTTCTTCGTGCTTCTCACTCATAATTGGTGTTGTATTGTTGGGTTCTTATATGGGTTTGTGGTTTAATCTACATCAAATACATAGTTCTGATCGATGTACACATCTTTCAGCAATTCGCTTTCATCGGGCCATGGACTTTCTTCGGCGAACTTCACGCTTTCTTCTACTACCTGTGCTATCCGGTTATCAATGGCCAGCAGGTCTTCTTCTTTTGCGAATTTATTGGAGAGGATGGTGTTCTTCACTTTTGTAAGCGGATCCTGGTCTTTATACTCTTCCACTTCTTCTTTGGAACGGTATTTCTGCGGATCGGAAATGGAATGACCTTTGTAACGGTAGGTCTTCATTTCGATGAGGGTAGGCCCATCGCCGCTTCTCGCTCTTTTCACGGCGCGGGAAACACTTTCGTGAACAAGTTCAGGTGTCATGCCGTCTACCATATCTGCCGGCATATCATAGGCATCGGCCAGTTTATAAATATCCACCACGTTGCTGGTACGTTGTATCGAAGTACCCATGGCGTAGTTATTGTTCTCGCAAATAAAGATCACCGGGAGCTTCCACAGCATGGCAAGGTTAAATGTTTCATGAAGGATACCCTGGCGTGCAGCACCATCCCCGAAAAAGCAAAGAACCACATTATCGGTACCCATGTACTTTTCTGCAAATGCCAGTCCCGCACCTGTACCGATCTGGGCACCTACAATACCATGACCACCAAAAAAGCGGTGTTCGGCACTGAAAAAGTGCATGCTGCCCCCTTTTCCTTTTGAGCAACCGGTGGCTTTTCCATACAATTCAGCCATACAGGAATTGGCCGACATACCCTTTGCCAAACCCAGTCCATGATCTCGGTAAGCAGTGATAAAAGGATCTGCGGGATTGGTGGCTGTCATACATCCGGCTGCAATGGCTTCCTGGCCCACATAGGCATGGAAAAAGCCGCGGATCTTACCGGCCATTTTATACATTTCTTCGGCTTTCAGTTCGAACTGGCGGATCAACTGCATCAGTTCGTACCAGTAGAGATAAGTTTCTTTCGAGAATTTGGTTGCCACTTAACTGAATTTTGAGGGGCAAATATAGGTGAAAAGTCAGGAGTTTTGAACCTGGATTTTAGTTCCTGAACCGGTCACGCCCAATTCCAAACTCCTGACTCCAGACTGATTCTCAGCTTTCCCGCAGGAAAGGATAGGAATAATCCGTGGGCGGGTTATAGGTTTCTTTGACGGTACGCGCACTTAACCAGCGGTACAAGTTCAGCATACTGCCTGCCTTATCATTGGTACCCGAAGCACGGGCGCCACCAAAAGGCTGCTGGCCTACCACGGCGCCGGTAGGTTTGTCGTTGATATAAAAATTACCCGCTGCATTTCTCAATTTGTTCGTGGCAAGTTCTATGGCCGATCTGTCCTGCGCAAGAACCGCACCGGTAAGGGCATAGGAAGAAGTGCCGTCCACCAGTTTCAGGGTTTCTTCAAATTTGTCGGCATCATATACATAAAGGGTAAGTACCGGCCCGAATATCTCTTCACACATGGTAACCGATTTCGGGTCTTTGGTTTCAATTACCGTAGGTTCGATGAAATACCCTTCTTTTTTGCTGTAATTCCCACCGGTAAGGATCTTAACTTTTTTGTCTTTTTTGGCCTGGTCGATATAACGGGTGATGCTGTTGAAGGCTTTTTCATCGATCACCGCATTGATAAAATTGCTGAAATCTTCCACGGTACCCATCTTCATAGATCGGAGCGCAGCCACCAGTTTTGTTTTTACCGCTTCAGCGATATTGCTTGGGATATAGGCA
>SAIX01000093.1 GCA_004028765.1 Chitinophagaceae bacterium
AAAAGCCATGACGGAATTTCTCTACAATTCTGTAAACAATGATTCTTCAAAAGTGAGATTTGAAGTAAAAGATGTGATTTATTTTGAAGACCTGAATACTTACGATTGTGAATTCAATGTACGCATGATGCAGGCCGGGAAAGATACCACGGGTGTGATGAAAGCCAATGTAAGCAAAGATTTTACAAAAGTGAACCGGAAAATGTGATCAGAAAAAAATACGGTCTTCTGCGAGATAGGTTTTCTTAAACTCCTTGGGTGTGCAGCCTTTCTTCTTTTTAAAAATGCGGTTAAAATTGGAAATATTGTTGAACCCGCATTCGTAAGCAATTTCTGCCACCGACTGCGTGGTATCAATCAGCATCCGTGATGCATGGCCCAGCCTGATCTCCGTAAGGCTATCGATAAAAGTCATCCCGGTTCTTGTTTTAAAAAAGCGGCTGAACGCCGAATCTGCCATATTGGTTAATTTGGCAACTTCGGTAAGCGATATGGGGTTATTGAAATTCTCATTCAGGTATTCCATCACCCTCTCGATGCGGCGGCTGTTGTAACTGAAATTCGCCATATTGTTGAAAGTGGAATTGGAAAGGATGCGGGTATGCCTTGAAATGGAAAGTTCATGTAAGATCGACATCAATTCCACCACCGATTCAAAGCCGTCTTTTTTGCTGAGCCTTAATAACCTTGATGCCAGCAGAGACGCTGTTTCATAGGAGAAGAGAATACCCCTGAATGAATTTTCCAGCATGGTACGGATATGCGACAACTGGTTGCGCCGTAAAAATTTTTCATCAAAAAGATCTTTGTGAAACTGGATCGTCACTTCTGTGATATCCCTGTTCCGGCATTTATGTGTAAACCAGGCATGCTGGAGGTTTGGACCAATCAGCACCAGTTCATAATCCCCGATCTCATCCACATGGTCGCCGATGATGCGCTTCACGCCCTTACCATTCTTGATAAAATTCAATTCGAATTCCTCATGGTAATGAACCGGGAAATCGAATTCATTTTTCTCTCTCGCAAAAACTGTAAAACAATCTGACGGGGTCAGGGGCGTAATTTCTCTAAGGATTTTCTTCTGCATGGCATTAATGGCGTTCCTGTTGGCGTTGTAAAAGTATTTGTACTGTATGATGATTTAATCAGGCGCTCATTCTGATAAATTGCTGATTGGCAACAATTTATGGTTGAATGATTTCAAAAGTCGATTCTGCCGATCCGAGGGATGATCAGTATGATGACAAAAAAGTATTATAAAATGCTGCATGGTTTTTTCCCGGCCGGATAAATTGTTTCTTTTCACAATGATCCCTGACCTGAATTTGGTACCGGTCAGCCGAAAGAAAGAGGGTCTTAGTTTGCTCAGAGAGTGATGGCAGAGATAAGCCGGATATTGTGCAGTAAGGATAAAACGACCAATCCGATAAAACAGATTAATTGCGTTAATAGGAACCGGTTGTTTTTTTATGGCCGGTGATTTCTGCTTCGCAGCGAAGAGTTTGCTGTTCACCGCTTTTTAGCCTCACCCGGACCGTTTTATGGAAGGTACCGGTAATGGTGCGGTTTGTATATAAATAAATGCGGACCGAGTCTGTTTTCCCGGGTAAAATCACGGCAGGTAAAGTGCCTGTTTCAAGGCAGCTGCAGCTCGTGTTGATTTGCGCAATATACAAGGCGGTTTCCGCGGTATTCCTCAGTCGAAAACGGAAAACGGCCGTATCGCCCATTGGTATTTTCCCCGCAGTCGCAAGAGAGTCGATCCATTCTATTTTGCCTGTTTCTTTTACTTTCTCCTCAAATGATCCCGCCAATTCTTTCTCGTGCTTTCCAGCAAGATGGCAGGATGCAGAAAAAATAAAAATTAAAGGAATGCCTAATACGTGTTGAAATTTCATCGATTTTAAAATAAGGATAAAACTACCTGAAATTCAGAAATCATAGGATCTGATCCGTTGAAACCCTTGCACAGTAAGGGTTTCAACGGATCAGAAAGCAAATAAATTTTTCGTTATGTGTAATTAATACATATTATAACTGCTAAAATCATACAATAAAATGTTAAAAAAACACATTCATCCTTTAACAAAGCATTTTAAATTTAGTCTTGAATTGCCATATACTTTAACAAACAACCCAAATTGCTATGCCAACGAAAAACAACGTGCTTGTGAGGGGCTATCTCCTTGCCCTACTCCTCATGTTCTTCTCTTTCAATGTTTTCGCGCAAAAAGCTGTTACAGGTAAGGTTACCAACAAGGCGAACGGGCAACCCATCGCCGGGGCAACCGTGCAGGTAAAAGGTACTACCTCGGTAGCGCTTACCAACAACGATGGTATTTTTACCATCAATGCCGGTTCCAAAGCGATACTGGTAGTTACCGTGGTAGGCTTTGAAGCGATAGAACAGGCCGTGTCAGGAAAAAGCGAATTTAATTTCGCGCTTTCTGAAACCACCAGCCAGCTCAATGAAGTACTGGTTACCGGTTATTCGGCGCAACGTAAAAAAGACATCACAGGATCGGTTTCTGTGGTGAACGTAAAAGACCTTAAAGCTGTACCTGCCGGCAGCCCGGAACAGATGCTGCAGGGCCGCGCTTCCGGATTGAATGTGATCACTTCCGGTCAGCCAGGTTCTGGTAGTAATATCCGTATCCGCGGTATTACTTCTTTTGGTAATGTTGACCCACTCGTGATCGTGGATGGTGTACAGGGAAGCTTAAGCAACCTGAATGCTTCTGAGATCGAATCGATCCAGGTATTAAAAGATGCCGGTGCCGCCTCAATCTACGGTGTGCGTGGATCGAACGGTGTTATCGTGGTAACGACCAAAAAAGGAAAATCCGGCCGCGCCACCGTAACGTACGATGCCTATGTAGGAACCCAGCGCCCTGCTGGCGGCAATCCTTTCCAGTTGCTGAATACACAGGAAATGGCCGATCTCACCTGGCTGGCATTGAAAAATTCAGGCCAGGCCACCACACATCCACAGTATGGCAGCGGTGCCACACCTGTTATCCCCGATTATATCCTGAACGGAAGTTCTGCGGGTATTACCGGATCTATTTCGGCTGCTGATCTGGCCAAATACAATGTGACCGATTTTAACAAGGGTATTTACCAGATCGTAGCGGCAAATAAAACAGGTACCGACTGGTTCCATCAAATCTTTAAACCAGCGATGATACAGAGCCATACCGTTACGGCCAGTGGCGGTAATGATAAGAACACTTACCTGTTTTCCCTCAACTATTTCAACCAGCAGGGTACATTGATCGGTACTTACCTGAAAAGGTATTCAGCCCGGATCAATACAACCTTCAACATTAAGAACAATATCCGTGTAGGAGAGAACCTGTACATTTTTAACAGGGATAACCCGCAGATCGGTAACCAGAGCGAGGGCAATGAGATTTCAATGTCCTACCGCGAGCAGCCGATCATTCCTGTATATGATATCAACGGAGGATATGCCGGTACTGCCGCAAAAGGTCTGGGTAACGCCCAGAACCCGGTTGCGATGCGCCAGCGTGCTTTCGACAACAGGGGAAATTCATGGGATATCCAGGGCAATATGTTTGGTGAGATCGATTTCCTCGGCCACTTTACTTTCCGTACCGCCTTCGGTGGTACCATGAGCAATTTCTACTACTATAACTATGGTTACCGCACTTATGAGAATGCCGAGAACAATGGCTCCAACTCATTCAGTGAAAACGCTGGTTATAACAGGCAGTGGACATGGACCAATACCGTTAAATACAACCAGGTATTTGGAAAACATAATGTAACAGCGCTTGCCGGTGTGGAGGCTGTTGAAGCGTATGGCCGCGGTGTAGGTGGTGGTGCATTGGGTTATTTTACAGATAATCCCAATTACCGCACATTGAGCGGTGGTTCTTCAGGCTTTACGAATTACAGTTACGCCTATGGCAACTCACTCTATTCTTTATTCGGAAAAGTGGATTATGCCTACAATGATAAATACCTTTTGAGCGCAACGGTTCGCCGCGATGGTTCTTCCCGCTTTGGCCCGGATAAGCGTTATGGTATTTTCCCTTCATTTGCACTCGGCTGGAGGATATCCCGTGAAAATTTCATGAAAGATGTGAAATGGATCGACGACATGAAGATCCGCGGAAGCTGGGGTAAACTGGGTAACCAGGCCAACGTAGATCCTTCCAATGCATTCAGCCAGTACGGAAGTTCTGCAGGTAGTTCTTACTACGATATCAACGGAACAAGTACAGGATCGGTGCAAGGGTTCTATGCAACACGTGTGGGTAACCCTAAAACCGGCTGGGAAGAAGATATCCTTACCAACTTTGGTGTAGATGCCCAGTTGTTTAAAAACAAGATCGACCTCTCTGTTGAATATTATGTCAAAAAGATCAATGGGCTCCTGTTTACTGACCAGGCACCCGCTACCGTAGGTGGTGCAGCGCTTCCCAGTGTAAATATTGGTGATATACAGAACAAAGGCTGGGATGCTTCTGTTACATATCATGGAACAGTTAGCCGCGAATGGAAATTTGATCTCGGCCTGATCTTCACTTCTTATAAAAGTAATATCGTGAATATCCCGGGTAATTATTTCACTGCCGGAGGATCAAGGATCGGTGACTTTGTAAGAAATGAAGTGGGTCACCCGATCGGTTCTTTCTACGGATATGAAGTGGTGGGTATTTTCCAGGATGCAGCTGATGTAACAAAATCAGCTACGCAGGATGGGGCCAAACCCGGCCGTTTTAAATACCGCGATGCTAACGGTGATGGAAAAATCACCGATGCAGACCGTGTTTATTTCGGTAACCCCAATCCTAAATTTACAACCGGTATCAACCTGAATGTAAGCTATAAAAACTGGGATTTCTCTACATTCCTGTATGCTTCAGTGGGCAATGATGTGATTAACTACGTGCGTTACTGGACGGATTTCTATCCTTCTTTCCAGGGCGTGAAAAGTATGAATGCACTTTACAATTCATGGTTGCCAACACGCACAAATGCGACAGTTCCCATCGCAGAAAACGATGCGAGCTTCAGCACCAACCAGGTTCCCAACTCTTATTACAAAGAGAATGGTTCTTACCTGAGGTGTAAATCACTGATCCTGGGCTACACAATGCCAGCGAAAGAGCTGAAGAAATGGGGTATTGAAAAAGTGAGGTTCTATGTGCAGGCGGCCAACCTCTTTACTATCACAAAATACACAGGGTTAGATCCTGAGTTGTCCGGTTCTAACGCTGCATTTGGAATTGATTACGGTAACTATCCAAACAACCAGAAAAATTTCAACTTCGGCGTAAACGTAACATTCTAATTAACCCATTAACTGTTTTAAATTTTGCGATATGAAACAATCTAAATTCAAAATAATCCTGGTAAGCGTAACCACTTCGCTGGTGCTGTTTTACGCTTGTTCCAAGAACTTCCTCGACAAAACCCCTATCGGTTCACTCGACCAGAATACACTGGCGAATAAAGCCGGTGTGGAAGGGGTATTGATCGGAGCATACTCTATGCTGGATGGTTTCGGCGGCGCCGGCGGCGGCTGGCAGAGTGCCGGTTCCAACTGGGTATATGGTGGTGTGGCTTCTGATGATGCCTACAAAGGGTCTGACCCCGGCGACCAGGCCGACATCGTACCTATTGAAACCTATTCGCCTACGGCTTCCAATGGTTATTTCAACCAGAAATGGCAGGCTGTGTACGATGCAGTTCAGCGTTGTAATGACGTGCTTCGTTTGCTGCCCGCAGCAACGGATATCAATGCTGCAGATCAGAAACGAATCACTGCAGAATCCCGTTTTCTGCGTGCGCACTACCACATGGAAGCAAAAAAAATGTGGAACAACGTACCGTTCGTTGATGAAACCATCACTTATGCAGCCGGTAATTTCAACGTAGGCAATACTGCAGATATTTGGCCCAATATCCTTGCGGATCTTGACTATGCTATTGCAAACCTTCCTGCCACACAATCATCGGTTGGCCGTGCCAACTCATGGGCAGCAAAAGCACTGAAAGCAAAAGCACTGATGTTCAAAAAAGATTTTGCAGGAGCTTTACCGATTTTGAAAGATGTGATTGCCAATGGTGTAACCACATCCGGTAAAAAATATGCATTGATGCCGAATATGTTCGACAATTTCAATGCGGAAACCAAGAACTCAGCCGAAGCAGTATTCTCCTGCCAGCAATCTGTAAATGACAACTCAGGCGGCAGTAACGGGGGATGGGGCGATGTACTCAACTTCCCATACAACGGCGGCCCCGGTGGTTGTTGCGGATTTTATCAGCCTTCTGTAAGCCTTGTTAACTCATACAAAGTGGATGCACTGGGTTTACCATTGCTTGACACCTGGAATGCTTCTGATTTTAAAAACGACCAGGGAATCGCTTCAACGGCTGCGTTTTCACCTGATGTAACCACACCTGTTGATCCCCGTCTTGATTTTACAGTGGGCAGAAGGGGTATCCCTTACCTTGACTGGGGCTTGCACCCGGGTAACGACTGGATCCGCGATCAAAACAATGGCGGCCCTTATTCTCCCATCAAGCACGTGTATTATAAGCGCCAGGCCGGAGCACTTACAGATAATTCATTCTGGACCTCTGGTGTAACCGCCAATAACTACACTTTCATCCGTTTTGCAGATGTACTGCTTTGGGCTGCTGAGTGTGAAGTGGAAGTGGGCACACTGGCCAACGCAATGGCGTATGTAAACCAGGTGAGAAGCCGTATCAAAGACAACCCTTCCACCTGGGTAAAACAGGCCGGAGGAGCCAATGCAGCCAACTACCAGATCGGTTTATACCTTGTTTTCCCCGACCAGACCTACGCGCGTAAAGCCGTTCGTTTTGAAAGGAAACTGGAACTCGCCATGGAAGGTCACCGTTTCTTCGATCTTGTACGTTATGGTATTGCAGATACGGAACTGAACGCATATATCGCCAAAGAAAAAGCGAAGCGTACCTTCTTTACCAGTGCGGTATTTACAAAGGGTAAGAACGAGTATTTCCCGATCCCTCAGTCGCAGATCGACCTGAGCAAGGGCGCGCTGAAACAAAATCCTGGCTACTGATCATGTCAGTATCATAGCAAGTTTTTTTTCGAAAAGAGGCAGTGATTTCCTTCCTGCCTCTTTTCTTTTCAGGATATTGTGTTGCTTATTTTTTCATCCACGAATGTGCTTTACCTATGATGTGGCCGGTAAGAAATTTTACCAGATGTATCCCCTGCTTACTGTTATTGATCTTTTGCGCCTGCAAAAATCAAAAAACACTGTTTACGAAAATAGCTTCCTCTGAATCAGGTATCCATTTTAAAAATGAGATAACCGAAAACGATTCGGTTAATGTGCTCGATTTTGAAAACGTATACAATGGTGGCGGGGTAGGTGTGGGCGATTTTAATAACGACGGTCTTCCCGACCTGTATTTCTCAGGCAACCTCGTATCCAATAAACTGTACCTCAACAAAGGAAATTTTTCTTTCGCGGATATTACCGAAGCCGCAGGTGTGAATGGAAAAGGGAAATGGTGCAGAGGCGTTACAGTGGTTGATATCAATAATGATGGGTTGATGGATATTTATGTTTGCGCCACACTCCGTAAATCACCGGAATTGCGCGAACATCTTTTGTACATCAACCAGGGAGTTGACAAAGACGGAATCCCGCATTTTAAGGATATGGCCAAAGAATATGGGCTTGCAGATACGAGTCACGGTACCATGGCTGCTTTTTTTGATTACGACAATGACGGCGATCTTGATGTGTACATTGCCAATAATGAGATCGTAAAAAATGATTACCCTAATCGTTTCAGGCCCGTCTTAAAAGATGGATCGCATGCCAATACGGATAAACTGTTCCGGAACGACTGGAATGATTCACTGAAACATCCTGTATTCACCAATGTTTCAAAACAGGCAGGGATCCAGATAGAAGGGTATGCCCATGCGGTGAGTATCGCTGATTTCAACAAAGACGGCTGGAAAGACATTTATGTGACCAATGATTATTTATCGAGTGATCTTTTATGGATCAATAACCATGATGGTACGTTTACGGAAAAACTTGGCGATTATTTCAAACACACATCAGCCAATGCAATGGGGAATGATGTGATCGATATTAATAACGATGGGTTGAGTGATGTGATCGCACTGGATATGAACCCGGAAGATAATTACCGGAAAAAAATGATGCTCAATCCCAACAGTTACCAGACTTACCAGAACAGCGACTATTTCGGTTATCACTATCAGTATGTAAGAAATACCTTACAGTTGAACCAGGGGCCGCGGATGAAACAGAACGATTCCGTTGGTGACCCGGTTTTCAGCGAGATTTCTTTTTATGCCGGTATCGCAGAAACCGATTGGAGCTGGACCCCGCTGGTGGCCGATTTCGACAACGACGGTAACCGGGATATCATTGTAACAAACGGTTTTCCCAAAGATGTTACGGACCATGATTTTGTTGCGTTCAGGAATACGGCTTATGCCGTAGCCACCAAAAAACAATTGCTTTCACAAATACCCGAAGTAAAGATCCATAATTATGCATTCCGCAATAACGGCGACCTGCATTTCAGTAATGTAACCAATGAATGGGGCATGAATATCCCGAGTTTTTCCAATGGGGCAGTATATGTTGACCTCGACAATGACGGCGACCTCGATGTGGTGGTGAACAATATCAACGACGAAGCTGCTGTTTACCGGAACAATGGAAGGGAACAGAACAAAGAAGCCACTCACTATATCCAGTGCCGGTTAGCAGGGGATTCGCTGAATAAAAAAGGGATCGGCACCTGGCTTGAATTGTATTATGATCATGGCAAAAAACAATTCCTTGAATATTCACCTTACCGCGGATACCTTTCATCCGTGGATGATATTGCTCATTTCGGTATCGGAAAAACGACAGAGATCGATTCGCTGCTGGTGAAATGGCCCAATGGGAAAATGCAGCGGTTGATAAAACCTGCAATCGATACACGCATAACATTGTCTGTAAAAGATGCGACGGATTCCTATTCATTCATCGGGCCGGTTCTAAACCATACAGCCCTGTTTACCGATATTACAGGTGCAGTAAATGTGCATTATGTACAACCCGAAAAAGATTTTGTTGATTTTAATATACAGAAACTGCTGCCGCACAAACTCTCTGAATACGGCCCGGCACTTTCTGCGGGCGATGTGGACGGGAACGGGTTGGATGATATTGTAACAGGTGGCTCGTTCGCATACAGCGGCCAGGTATTCCTGCAACAGGCTGATGGGAAATTTTCACAGAAAGCATTGCTGCCTGCTGCCGATATCAATACAAAAAGATGGGAAGATGAAGGCATGTTATTGTTTGATGCCGATGGCGATGGGGACCTTGATCTCTATGTGGCGAGTGGGGGCTTTGAAAACGAACCGAACGGATTCACTTACCAGGATAAATTGTATGTGAACGATGGCAAAGGGAATTTCACAATCGATTCGATTGCGATACCAAGGAACCATACGAGTAAACTTTGTGTAAGGGCGGTTGATTATGACAAAGACGGCGACCTGGATCTTTTTGTATCAGGCAGGGTAGAGCCCTGGAATTATCCAAAACCTGTATCGAGTTTTATTTTACGAAACGATTCGAAACCCGGGAAACCTTTGTTTACGGATGTTACAGCCTCTGTGGCGAAAGACCTTATAAATATCGGTTTGGTATGCGACGCACTGTTCACTGATTTTGACAACGACGGCTGGCCCGACCTGGTATTGGCTGGCGAATGGATGCCGGTAACTTTTTTGAAAAACGAAAAAGGGGTTTTCAAAAATACGACCGCTTCCACCGGAACGGATAAACTGAAGGGCTGGTGGAATACCATTGCGGCTGGCGATTTTGACAATGACGGCGATATTGATTACGTGGTGGGTAATATGGGGCAAAATTCATTCTATCGCGCCAGCGAAAAATATCCAGTACATATTACTGCGGCAGATTTTGATAAGAACGGAAGTTATGATGCATTCCCCTCGTTATTCCTCCCGGATAAAAACGGTGAGATGAAAGAGTTCCCTGCACAAACAAGGGATGATATCGTAAAGCAGATGATCGGTATGCGTACAAAATTCCAGAATTATAAAACGTATGCGGAAGCTACCATGGACAAAGTTTTTTCACCGGAGCAAATGAAAAATGCTTTGCGGCTGGAAGCGAATACATTTACTTCTGTATATCTCCGCAACGATGGGAATGGAAAATTTACAGCGGTTCCGCTGCCGCAGCAGGCGCAGTTCTCAGTATTGAATGGGATTACCGTTGGTGATTTTGACAATGATGGCAACCTCGATATGATCATTAATGGGAACGATTATGGTACGGAAGTTTCAGTTGGCCGGTATGATGCACTGAACGGGTTATTCCTGAAAGGAGACGGTAAAGGCGGCTTCCGGGCATTAACGATACAGGAGAGCGGTATCTTTATTCCCGGTAACGGGAAAGCACTGGTACAGTTTCGCGGCGCAAAGAGCGAAATACTTATAGCAGGCAGCCAGAACAGGGGGGCATTGAAAATTTTCAGGCAGCGGGCGGGTGTTAAAAATGTTCCGGTAACACCGGCAGATATCAGCGCAACCATTTTTTACAAAGACGGGCGCAAACAAAAACAGGAACTGTATTTCGGTGCTTCTTTTCTCTCACAATCGGGAAGGTTCATCGCTGTTGGCGATAAGGTATCGGGATTGGAAATAAAAGATACAAAAGGAAATACCCGGAGGATACTATTGAATTAATGAAATATCATTTTATGAAACAAAGTAGGATATGGGTGACTGCAATATTTGCAATATTGCTTTCTTCCTGCGGACAAACGAAAAAAACACCGCTGTCAGATGCAGAAGTGATCCATAATAACCAGGACCAGCTTACGCAGATCATCATTTACGATGTATTTACCCCGCCGGTGAGCAGCCGTATTTATGTATATTCTTCACTTGCTTCGTATGAAGCGATCCGTTTTGCAAAACCCGGTATGCCTTCGGTAGCGGCAAAACTGCATGGGTTTAAGGCAATGCCCGAACCCGAAAAAGGAAAGCAATATGATTTTGCGCTTGCCGCAACGCGCGCTTTTTTTACGGTGGTACATAAAGTGGTTTTCTCACTTGATTCACTGAAAAATTATGAATCTGCCACACTTGAAAGTTTTAAGAACAAACTGGATGAAGAAACTTATGCCCGTTCCATAGCGTTTGGGGATTCTGTTGGCAAAACAGTTTTGGCAAGGGCGATGACCGATGGTTACCCGCAATCCCGCGGCAAACCTAAATTTCTTGGCAGCAATGACCCGGGCAAATGGCGCCCCACCCCACCGGATTATCTCGATGGGGTAGAGTGGTGCTGGAATACCATGAAGCCGATGGTGATGGATTCTGCTGCGCAGTTTATGCCGGTTCGCCCGCCGAAATACAGTACGGATACCAACAGCGTATTTATGAAAGAAGCGCTGGAAGTGTACCGCATCGGAAAGAATATGACCGATGAACAGAAAACCATCGCGAAATACTGGGACGATAATCCCTTTGTGATTGAACATTCAGGTCACATGATGTTTGGCAATAAAAAGATCACACCTGGAGGCCACTGGATGGGCATTGCAGCAATAGCGGCCAAACAATCCAATGCAGATGCTGTGAAAGCAGCGCAGGGTTACCTGCTGACCGCCATCGCTTTGTATGATGCATTTATTTCCTGCTGGGACGAAAAATACAGGAGCAATGTGGTGCGGCCAGTGACGGTGATCAATGAACTGGTTGATAAAAACTGGATGCCTTTCCTGCAAACCCCTCCTTTCCCTGAATATACGAGTGGGCATAGCACCATCACCGCGGCTTCTGCAGAAGTGCTAACAGAATTGTATGGTGATAAGTTTGCTTTCCAGGATACAAGCGACCTTCGTTATATCGGGATGCAGCGGCACTTTCATTCGTTCAGGGAAGCTGCGGCAGAAGCTTCAGTCAGCAGGGTATATGGCGGGATACACTACCGCAACAGTGTGGATATGGGCGCCGATGCAGGAAGAAAAGTGGGAATGAATATCGTGAATAAAGTATTAAAGAAATAATTGCTCTTTCGTTTACAGCGATTTCTTCTGAAACGATTCGATCTGCCCCCGGCCCGGTAAGAATGATTATCCGGCCATAAACCGGATACCACCGGGGGTTACCAAAGTTCTTTGTTCGATATAAAGTGACTGAAAATCGGGGACAACATCCCTGGCGCCTTCCTGCAGCAAACCAGTTCTTGCATCTTCATCGCCAATCCCGATACTGTGCATGCCTGCTGCTGTTGCAGATTGTATGCCACTGATGGCATCTTCGAATACAAGACAGTCGGCCGGTGCGATACCGAGTTTATGGCTCATGGCAAGATAAGGTTCGGGATCCGGCTTACCTTTTGTTACATCGTGCGCAGTAACAAAATCATTGAACCGGTCAGCGATACCGATCTGTTGCAGCATGTGCAGCATACGTTCGTGATGTGAACTGGTGGCGATACCGACAGGGATATGATATTGATTCAGTTCTTTTATAAAAGAAACGACTCCGGGAACAGGGCCGGGATTCATCTCCTGGTCAAAAATATAAGCGGATGCGCGGATGGCTTCCCTTGTTTCATCGGAAGAATGATGGAAGATTCCCTGCAGGGTGTCAACGATCTTTCTGCCGTGGATCCATTCACGCACCTGTGCGCGCGACAATAAAATATTTTCCCGGTCGGCCCAGCTTTTCCAAAAAGCTTCGATAGCCGGGTTTGAATTGATGATCACGCCATCAAGGTCGAAAATAACCGCTTTGATAGGGTATTGCATGAAAATAAATATGGATAAAGATAAACGCAGCTTTTCAAACATCAATTGATAATAAACGATCCGATATGAAAAAAACATGGTTGGTTGCAAGTGCTTTCTTTTTTATAACCGCAACGGCACAGGTAACTAAAAAATTAACAGTGATACCCGAACCTGTATCTGTAAAACAAGGATCGGGTACTTTGGTATTGCCTGCATCCGTAGCGATCGATGTCCCTGCAAACCCTGAATTGAAACAGGTTGTAAATGCGTTACGGGAGCGGCTGGGTTCAGCGGCAGGAATACAGCTAAAAGCTGCACAGCCGGCAGCATCTGCATTGATAAAAATGATACTGAACAAAACGCCGGATGCAGCTCTTGGGAAAGAAGGATATCATTTATCCGTTACAACAAAAAATATCATAGCTTCTGCTAATGAGCCTGCAGGGCTTTTTTATGCAGCACAAACACTGCTGCAGCTGTTACCGAAAGAAATTGAAAGTCGTATCAAAGTATCTTCTGTTAAATGGGAATTACCCATTGTGGAGATCATGGATGCGCCGAGATTCGGATGGCGCGGATTGATGTTTGATGTGTCGCGTCATTTTTTTACAAAAGCAGAGGTAAAACAGTTTATCGATGATATGGTGCGCTATAAATACAACCTGCTGCACCTGCACCTTACAGATGATGAAGGGTGGCGTATTGAAATCAAAGGATTGCCCCGTCTTACAGAAGTGGGTGCCTGGAACGTAAAGAAAACGGGCTATTTCGGAACTTTTGCCCCGCCTGCAGCAGATGAGCCCCGCAACTATGGCGGCTTCTATACACAGGATGATATCCGTGAAATTGTTCAGTATGCAAAAGAAAGATTTGTAAATATCCTTCCGGAGATCGATGTGCCGGGGCATAGTCTTGCTGCCATTGTTTCTTATCCTGAATTATCCTGCACACCTGGTGCGGAAAAATACAAAGTGCGTTCAGGAGAGGAAATCATGGACTGGTCGCATGGCCAGCCGCCGCTTGCATTGGTGGATAATACGCTTTGCCCCGCCAATGAAAAAGTGTATGATTTTCTTGATAAGGTAATGACACAGGTGGCGCAGTTGTTTCCCTTTGAATACATCCATGTGGGGGGCGATGAATGCCCCAAAAATTTCTGGGAAAAATCGGATGCGGTTAAAACATTGATGAAAAAGGAAGGTTTAAAAGATATGGATGAAGTACAGAGTTATTTTGAAAAAAGGCTCGAGAGGATCGTAGAATCAAAAGGCAAAAAATTTATGGGATGGGATGAGATACTGCATGGTGGTATTGCACCCAATGCAGCAGTGATGAGCTGGCAGGGAATGAAGGGAGGGATTGAAGCGGCAAAGATGCAGCATGAAGTGGTGATGAGCCCTACAACCTATGCTTATATCGATTATATGCAGGGCGATGCTGTTGTAGAACCAAGGATTTACGCGATGCTGCGGTTGAACAAGACCTACGAATTTGAGCCCGTTCCGCCCGGCGTTGACCCGAAATTTATCAAAGGCGGGCAGGCGAATTTGTGGACAGAGCAGGTATATAATATGCGCCACCAGCAATACATGACCTGGCCGCGTGCGTTTTCCATTGCAGAAACTTTATGGTCGCCAAAAGAGAAAAAAGACTGGAATCATTTCTTCAGTAAAGTGGAAGACCATTTCGCAAGGTTTGATGTTGCCGACAAAAAATACGCACCCAGTGTATACGACCCGGGATTTGAAGTGAGTTTTACCGCCGACAGAAGCCTGCTCATCGAATTAACCAAAGAGTCTGAACAGCTCGATATCTATTATAGTTTCGATAACAGTTTCCCGGATAACCATTACCCGAAATACACAGCACCGATCGTTGCCCCGAAAGAATCCGTAATGCTGAAAGTGGTGACGTATAAAGGGAACAAACAGGTTGGGCGCATCATACCGATGCCTTTATCGGAACTAAAAACGAGGGCTGAAAAAGCAGAAAAAGAAAGAATCGCAAAAGAGAAAAAATAAATTGCTATCCAGTTTTGTTTAAGCCGGGGATACCTTTTGTTTCCCCGGTTCTGTTTTATCAATTTCACTGGCTGCAGCATTGGTATCTTTGTAAACGAACCGGTATACACAAACAATTACCTGTTGTGTTTGGGGGTTATGAAAAAAAAGCTGATACTTATCCTGTTTTTTTGCTGTTTGTTTTGCAGCGCATACACACAATTGTGTACAGGCAGTCTTGGCGACCCTGTTGTGCATGTAACATTCGGGAACGGATCCAATCCCAAAGCCCCTTTAAAGCCGAATGTCACGAATATGACATTCACCAATTCCGATTGCCCCAATGACGGTGAATATACGGTTACCGGTAATACTTCAGGTTGTTTTGGAAACAGCTGGTATGCAATGAACACCGATCATACGGGAGATGCCGGTGGAAAATTCATGTTGGTGAATGCATCGCCTCAGCCGAGTGATTTTTATGTGGATACGGTTTCGGGTCTCTGTGCCAATACAACTTTTGAATTTGCTGCATGGGTGGTCAATGTCCTCAGACCATCTGCCTGTGGCGGGGCAGGTGTAAAACCCAATCTCACTTTCCGTATAGAAACCACAACAGGTACTTTATTGCAATCATTCGATTCGGGCGATATTCCTTCACAAGGGCAGGTGGTATGGCAGCAATATGGTACTTTTTTTAAAACACCTTCCGGAGTGAGCACCGTGGTTTTGCGTATCCGGAACAATGCTCCTGGTGGTAACGCCTGTGGTAACGACCTTGCTCTGGATGATATCACTTTCCGGCCTTGCGGGCCGGTAATTACAGCCACGCTGGATAATGCAGTAAGAACAAGGGTGGATGTTTGTGAAAACCAGCAGGCGAATATGGTATTTACCACCAGTTTCCCGGTTGAATATGCATCTCCCAAAGTACAATGGCAACTGAGTTTGGATACAGGCGCAACCTGGAATGATATAACCGGTGAGCAAGCGATCAGCTTTACAAGAAAGCCAACGATCAGCGGTATGTTCCTGTACCGTGCAGTGATGGCCGATGCAGCAAATTTTAATTCAATTTCCTGCCGCATCGCGTCCAATATCACAATTATCAATGTTAACCCGCTTCCTGCTTTTGCAGGAAATAAAAGCCAGGTAGGGTGTACCGGCAGCAATTTTACCCTCAATGAAGTGGGCGGCAATGGCTTCACATACCAATGGCTGGGGCCGAATGGTTTCAGTTCCCAATCACAGAACCTCTCGCTGGTAAATGTATCTTTTAAAGATTCCGGTTTGTACACAGTACTTGTAAAAACGGCTAATGGTTGTGCAAGAACCGACTCATTCAATGTTGTGGTATATCCCGGAACAAAAGCTGTTGCTGGTGCGGGTGGTAATATCTGTGAGGGCAGCAGTATCCTGTTGTCTGCATCGGGTGGCGTGAAATATACGTGGAGCCCGGCTACAGGCCTTTCAAGTACCAGTTCTGCAAACCCTTTGGCATCACCGGTTGATACAACCAATTACAAGGTAATTGTTACCAATCAATATGGTTGCAGCGATTCGACCATTGTTCCTGTGTTTGTATATAAGAAACCCATTGTAAATGCAGGCCCCGACCAGGCAATATTCGAAGGCGACTCTGTTGTTTTGGCTGCAACGATACAGGGAAATACAAGCAGTTTTTACTGGACACCGGCTCAATATATTTCGAATACAGGTGTACTGAGCCCTTCTGTGAGCCCGCCTGCCAATCAAACCTATACATTGTATGCAGTGGCTGCGCCTTCCTGCCCGGCTGAATCAGATAATGTATTTGTACGCGTGTATAAAAAATTAACGATCCCGAATATTTTTTCACCCAACGGGGATGGCATCAATGATAGCTGGCTTATCGGGAATATGGATACTTATCCCAATGCCAATCTCAAAGTGTTCACCCGGACAGGACAGGCGGTTTTTGAAATGAAAACAGGCGGCAGTTTCTGGGATGGCACATACAATGGGAAACCGGTTCCTGTCGGAACTTATTATTATGTGATCGACCTGCATATAACAGGACAACCCATCTTTTCGGGATGGGTTGTTGTGATTAGGTAACAGTAATTTTTATTGCACTTTTTTTACAAGGATCGGTTCTTCATTCAGTCCCTGTATCATCATTTTGTATCCTTCTGAACTAAGGTAAATCGTTGCCAATGGCCTGAAAAGATTTGCGAAAACCGTACCGGTAGGTGCATCCTGTTTCCAAACCTGCTGGTTAACCAGTTTAAAACTGCTGTTGCCGTCCCATCCTTTGAAGTCGCCATCAATATTGCTTTCGATCACTTCCTGGATTTTGTTGCACTGTAAAAGTTTTTCCACTCCGTCTATTTTGATCCTGAATTTTTTTCCGTCCTGGTACACTTTTACAACGGGTTGGGGGTTCGCCAATTTCTGGCTGGCTTTGTCTACTTTATCATTGATCTCATAAAAATGAAAATTACTTGTCTTTAACAAAGTGCCCCTGCCCAGTGTACCGGTAAAGCGGCTGAAGAGTGTTGCAGAATCCACAAGTTTCATGTTGTCGGTTGATTGCGCTTTCGCGATCAACCCAGAAACCAGGCAGGTAATCAGTAATAGCTGTTTTTTCATAAAGCAATTTTATCGTTTGGTAAATGAGGGGTTTGCTCAAACTTCCGCAACCTCTCTTAAGAATTGTTTTTCTTCTTTGAATGCTTTTCTCGGGGTCAGCCCTAATAATTGGAACATGGCATTGTCTTCATCGAATGCAGGGTTGGGCGTGGTCAGTAATCTATCACCCGCGAAAATAGAGTTGGCACCTGCCATAAAACAGAATGCCTGCTCGGCAATACTCATATCATTCCTGCCCGCACTTAACCGCACCATTGTTTTCGGCATCAGGATTCTTGCCGTAGCGATCATCCTTACCATATCCCAGATATCTACTTTCGTGTTATTGCCAAGCGGTGTACCTGCTATTGGAACCAGCGCATTGATGGGCACACTTTCCGGGTGCTGCGGCATCGTGGCAAGGGTATATAACATTTTGATCCTGTCTTCATGTGTTTCACCCAACCCGATAATGCCACCGCAGCAAACGGTTACGCCGGCTTTTCTAACATTTTCGAGTGTCTGTAACCTGTCGTCATAGGTTCTTGTGGTAATGATTTCACCATAGTGTTCTTCACTCGTATCAAGATTATGGTTATAAGCATGCAAGCCTGCTTCTGCAAGTTTTTCGGCTTGCTGTTCGGTCAGCATGCCAAGTGTGCAGCAAACTTCCATCCCCATTTCGTTCACCCCCTTCACCATTTCAAGTACACGGTCAAAATCGCGGTTATCGCGCACTTCCCTCCAGGCAGCCCCCATACAAAAACGGGTACTGCCTGCTTCTTTTGCTTTTTGTGCATAGGCAAGTACTTCTTCTTTCTGCATCAGCGCCTGCACATTTACGCCGGTATTATACCTCGCTGCCTGCGGGCAATAGGCGCAGTCTTCACTGCAGCCACCGGTTTTAATGCTCAGCAAAGTACAAACCTGCACCTCGGCAGTATCATTGTATTTTCTGTGTAAAGATGCTGCACGGTAAACCAGTTCCAGCAGGGGGGTATCATAAACTGATTTGATCTCATCAAGTGTCCAGTTATTCCGGATATCAACTGTCATAACCGTTTTTTTAGCAAATATAAGCGGCGGTTGCGTAGACTTTTTCTTTATTCTTTTTTATGACTGATATAATTGCGCCACTTGTCGATAACCTGTTGCATATCATCCGGCAATGGCGCTTCAAAAAACATTTCCTTCCCCGTAACAGGATGTATAAAACCCAATGTTTTTGCATGCAGGGCGCATCGCGGACATATCTCAAAACAGTTTTCAACAAATTGTTTGTATTTGGTATAGATAGTGCCTTTTAGTATCCTGTCGCCACCATATTCCCAATCGTTAAAAAGGGTATGTCCGATATGTTTCATATGCACCCTGATCTGGTGTGTGCGGCCTGTTTCAAGTACGCATTGTACAAGCGTTACATAATTAAACCGTTCCAGTACTTTATAATGGGTGATGGCGTGTTTGCCGGTTTCGCCATCGGGATACACATCAAACATTTTACGGAACTGCCTGTGTCTCGCGATATGACCGGTTACGGTTCCTTCTGCTTCTTCCATATCCCCCCATACCAGGGCTACGTAGTTTCTTTTTACGGTATGGTTAAAGAATTGTTTGGCAAGATGTGCGGCGGCAGCGGATGTTTTTGCGAGCACCAGTAAGCCCGTTGTGTTTTTATCGATGCGGTGTACAAGACCGTACCGGGGTAAAGTTTCTTCATCAAGACCGGGATGCTGCTGTTCTAAATAATAAGCTATGCCATTTAGCAGCGTGCCGCTGAAATTACCGACACCCGGGTGCACCACCATATCCGCCGGTTTGTTGATGATGAGTATGGCATCATCTTCGTAAACAATATTCAGCGGGATATTCTCTTTTTTAAGAATGGTGTGCTCGGGGTTTACAAAACTCATCAATATGAGTTCATCACCCGGTTTGATCTTGTAGTTGCTTTTAACCGTTTTACCATTAACGGTTAAAAAGCCGGCTTCGATATTCTGCTGTATTTTATTCCGCGTAGCGCCTTCGATTCGCATCTGCAGCCATTTGTCGATACGCACAGGCTCCTGACCTTTATCGATGGTAAAGGTTTTCCGCTCATACAATTCTTCTGCCTGCTCGACTGAAAGTATTTCTTCTTCCTCCTGCATCCCGCAAAAATAGCGGAATAATCTTTGGGTTCACAGGGGAGTTCATGGCTCATGGCTGATGGTTCATAGATCATTGGCTGCTGGCCGGCCTTGAAACTGTGAACATAGACATTTAAAAACCTGAAGCCTCATTCATCCAACACTAAAAACCAAGAACCATGATCTATTAACTATCAACTATGAACTATTAACTATGAGCCATCCCCCCATTCCCTTAATTTTGCCAGATGCAACCAGTATATTTTCAGGACCTGGGCAGGAGAAGGTATAAAGAGATATGGGATTACCAGGAAACCCTTTTAAAAGAGAATACGGAACAGAAAGCAGCCCTGCGTATATCGGGAGAAAGCATCACTGCAGATAAGGCGGCAGCAACAAAACATTATTTACTTTTTGTAGAGCATGATCCGGTATTTACATTGGGAAAAAATGGCAATGAATCGAATGTGCTGATCAGTACAGCCGAACTGGAAAGGAGAGGGATCGATTATTTTCATATTAACCGCGGAGGAGATATTACCTTTCACGGCCCCGGACAAATCGTTGGCTACCCGATACTCGATCTTGAAAAATTCAAAACTGATCTTGGCTGGTACCTGCGCAGCCTCGAAGAAGTGATTATACTTACGATGGCCGAATATGGGCTAAAAGGCGAACGGAGTGCCGGTGAAACGGGTGTTTGGCTCGATCCCGGCGAAAAAGGAAAAGAGCGGAAGATTTGCGCAATGGGTATCAAATGCAGCCGCTGGGTAACCATGCATGGGTTTGCATTTAATATAAATACCGATCTTTCTTATTTCGACCTGATTATTCCCTGTGGTATACAGAACAAACAGGTTACCTCACTGCAAAAGGAACTGGGAAGGGAAATAGTTTTGGAAGAAGTAAAGGAAAAACTCAAAAGAAATTTTGAAAAAGTTTTCCCGGCAACTGTAATCAACGAGGGAGGGTTAGTCTTTTGTTAACTGGAACTTATTTTTCTCCTTCAACCTGTCATCTTCGAATAACTCAAAATAAAACCAGCCGGCGTGTACAAAATCGGTTTTGTCAAGTACCAGTTCGGCTTCCTTCAAAGTTCGTATCTTAAAAAGCTCGGTACCATCTTCTTCATAAAAAATAACATGATAGCGATGTTGTCTGATATCGGGCAGTTTGATCACCACATACCCTTTTGCATTGGTGAAGATATATTCAGAAGGCCGCCATACATATTTCGGGACAAAGACATGGATATCGATGTGAAAATTATCCCGCGCAAATAAAGTGTCTTTTGTTTTTCCGGCTATCGAGTCTTTAAATTTCTTGTAAGCCATCGGCTCAAGCATGGCAACCATACTGTCGTTCCGGTACACATACACATACTGCACCGGCGGTTTTACATAGGGATGCAATTGTACACGGTCGTTGGTTACAGCAAACAGCGTATCCCGGGTCTTTGTCTTCACCGAGTCTTTAAAACGGGGCCAGTTTTTTCGCGGAACGCTGACTAGTAAGCTGTCTTTTATATAAAGATCAACGGTTTCTTTTACAATCTTTCTGGGTACGGGTAACCACTCCACCACATGTTCATTTACCCTGTGCAGTTTGTCTTTTGTTTTAGTATTGATCGAATCCCTGAAACGGGCATATGCTTCTTTAGTAAGCGAAAACAACAGTTCTTTCTTTACCAGGATCGCAGTGAGGTCGTTGCTTTTAGCTGTGATGGCCGGGGTGGATTTCACAGCGGGCTCTTTGCCAGGTAGTTTTTCTTTCGTAACATTTCCTACAGGCGCTGTGATAACGGGTACGGGTTTTTGTTCCACCGCTTTTACCTGTGAAAAAAAATAGGCGCCACCTTTCAATACATAAAAAATACGGTAGTAATTGGTTTGCCCCTGTACAGGCTTATTATCGAGATACCCGTTGGAAGCAAGTTCGGGCGATTGTGAAGAGAAGATGGTCCGGAAATTTTTTACGCTGTCAACAGAACGCTGAATCGCCAATTGTATACAGTTCGGGTATGGGTTGTTCCAACTCACCTGTATCTTCCCCCGGGTGAGTTCTTTCACTGCAAAATCGGGCAGCATCACCTGCGCATCGGCGCATACAATGCCTGTTACAAAAAAAATAAAACAGGTAATACCGGTGATCCGCTTCATGTAACACAAATATAAAAGCAAAGAGGTATCAATAGGGCAATGCATTGCCGGGTAATGAAAGGTTGCCCTGCAATCCACCGCTGTGTATGATCAGTAAACGGCTTCCCCCAGGGAAAAATTGCCTTTCTGCATTTTCATAAACGGCATAAAAGAGTTTTCCCGTATATACAAAATCTGTCGGCAGCGATTCTTTCTCCCATAGTGCACGCATAAAATCAAGCAGGGCCTCGGTATGTTTTGCATACCCGCCAAAATGAAAGCCATGCCATATTTCGAATGCCTTGTCAACCGCCATTTCTTCCAACAAAACATTTACTTCTTCTTCAAGGCTTTGCTGGTTTTTCAAAACGCTTACCCCGATCACCTGACAGGCCGAGGGGGCTGCTTTAATGAGCCCGGCCAGCATCGTACCTGTTCCGCAGGCGCATAAGATATGGGTATAATTTTTTGCATCCACTGTGTCGAGTATCGTGGCAGCGCCCAGTGCGCCCGTAATGCCATAACCGCCTTCAGGGATCTGAGCAATATTTTCATCTGCGGGAACAATTTCCCGTTTGACCGCTGCAAATTTTTCCCGAGGTATAAAAACAAGTTCCATACCCAGGTCTTTTGCTTCCAGCAGGGTATGCGAAAGGGCAGTGGGCTCCTCACCCCGGATATATCCCTTGCTTTCCAAACCATATTCTCTTGCGGCAAAAGCGGCAGCGACAATATGGTTGGAGTAAGGCCCGCCGTAGGTAACGATCTTTTTTTGTTTCTTTTTTCCAGCTTCGCTGAGATAATAACGGAGTTTAAACCATTTATTGCCGGATACCACCGGGTGAAAAAGATCGAGCCGCAAAACATCCGCATGGATAGCCGCAGATGGGAAATGCTGCAACGACTGAACAGTTATATTATGTAAATTTGCGATCATTTTCAGGATCCTGTATAAGGATGGATCCGGCAATAAAAATACAATATGAAACCAACGCTTGTAATTTTAGCGGCCGGAATGGCCAGCCGCTACGGAAGTATGAAACAGGTACAATCGTTCGGCCCTTCCGGCGAAACGATCATGGATTATTCTATTTATGATGCCATCCGCGCAGGCTTTGGCAAGGTGGTTTTTATCATCCGCGAAGAGTTTGCGGAAAGTTTCCAATCGATCTTCGAACCCAAACTGAAAGGTAAAATTGAAACCGATTATGTTTTCCAGCACCTGGAAGCTTTTACGGATGGCCGCTCCATTCCCGCTGAAAGAACAAAACCCTGGGGAACGGGGCATGCCGTACTCTGCTGCAAGGGGAAAGTGAACGAACCTTTTGCCGTGATCAATGCGGATGATTATTACGGGCAGGACGCTTTTAAAAAAGCATACGATTTCCTCACCACGCAATGCAATGAACAAACTTATTGTATCGTTGGCTATGAGTTAAAAAATACCCTGAGCGATAATGGCAGTGTTAGCCGTGGTGTTTGTGAAACCGATGCCAACCATAACCTTACCGATATCAATGAAAGAACCAGTATTTTCCGCGGGGAGAACGGGAAAATAACCTATGAAGATGAAACCGGTTTGCATGAGGTTTCGGAAGATAGCCTTGTGAGCATGAATTATCTCTGTTTTGCGCCCGGATTTATTGATGTTTGCGAAAGCGGTTTCCGTGCATTCCTGGAGAAACATGGCAATGAACTGAAATCAGAATTTTATATCCCCACTGCCACAAAGCAGTTTATCCAGAGCGGGAAGGGGGTTGTAAAAGTGATTTCCACATCCGCAAAATGGTTTGGGGTAACGTACAAAGAAGATGCGCCAACGGTTCAGGCCAGCATCCATGCGCTGGTGGCGAATGGTGAATATCCCTCAAATCTATGGGCATAAAATAACAGTAAGCTGAATTGATAAAGGGAAGCAATGCTTCCTTTTTTTGTTTATTTTACTTTTCAAAATCCCTGCTATGTCACATGCGCATCATGATATTTTTGAGAACCGGAAACAGTTTCAATTAGAACGGCTGATCCTTTTCAGTGACGCGGTTTTTGCGATCGCAATTACACTGCTGATCATCGAGATAAAAGTCCCTGAATTTGCTGCACATCCCGGTCAGAATATCAATCCCGTTTTTTGGGAAGCACTTAGCGAAAAAGCGTCTGAGTTTTTTGGACTGGCATTAAGCTTTATTGTGATCGGACAGTTCTGGATAGGGCACCACCGTTTATTTGGTTATGTAACCAATTATGATATCAAGCTGCTTTGGCTGAACCTTCATATGTTATTATGGATCGTACTTGTGCCTTTCAGCAGTTCGCTGAATTCAAAATATGGAGGGGTGGATGCGGTGTGGATCTGGTATAGTTTCAATATGTTCATGATCGCCCTCTCTTTGTATTTTATCTGGCGGCATATCAGCAACCCTAAGAAAAATTTATCCGTGCTTGCAGAAGATAAACGGCTGCGCAAAATGGCATTGACCCGAAATTTTATCATCGCCATGATCTTTTTTTCCAGTATTCTTTTATGTCTTCCGGGGATACCTGCCTTTTCCTGGGCTGCCAGGTTAATTTATTTCCTGATTTTCCCTGCAATGATAATCGTAACCCGGGTCTTCCGCGAAAAAAAACAGCCCGGTTAAACCGGGCTGCAAAATCAAAAATCAACTGTATAAGAATATCTTATTTGCGGAAAGCTTTCACATAAAAAACAGATTCTTCCAGTTTATTGATCTGCTTTTTACGATCAATCCCTTTCAAGGAATTTTTTGAAGGAAGCCTGATTTTTTCAAAAGCAGTATCACCGTTTTTAACGAGTTCATCCACCATTGAAAAAATATTTTTCGATTTCACTGCGAAAGCCACACCCTCAGCCTGTGCCTGGCGTGTGCTTAAGATACCGATCACTTCTCCATTATTATTAAAAAGCGGACCGCCGGAGTTTCCGGGATTGGCGCTGATCTGTACCTGGTAAGAAAGGCTATCGCTGTTATAACCGCTTCTGGCACTCAGGTACCCCTCTCCATACACAATATCATTACGGGGATAACCCAATGTAAATACCTGCTCGCCAAGGTCAGAACTGTTTCTACGGATGGAGTAGGGCAGGGCTTTCAGCGGTGTAAAATCCGCATCATTGATTTTAAGTATCGCGAGGTCTTTTTCAGCATCCACATGCGCGATGGTGGCATTGAATTCCTGTCCTTTGCTGTTCACCACCACAGCCGCACCGGTTCCTTTTAAAACGTGGGCATTGGTAAGGATAAAACCTTTGGGATCGATCAGGAAGCCCGAACCGCCGTTGATCATCCGCACATCCATCGGTACTTTGCTCTTCACTTCATTGATCAGGTTGCCCTGGTACTGCTGGTTCTTTTTGATCACATCTACCGCCTTGCTCAATTGCTCTATCTGGTTGCCGTTGATGGCGGGCACGAAATAAAGTGCAAGGCCACTGATCACAAGTGCAATGGCACCACCCACCGAAGCAGCGATGGCAGTAACTCTTTTGTATTTGTTCCAGATCTGGATCACTTTGCCCTTGGTGGTGAGTTCACCGCCTTCGTTGATATCGCCGCGTTCCAGCAGTTTGGCGTGGGTGGCCTGGAAACTGTTGCGCAGGTTGCGGTGCACCGCGTAGATATCCATCTGGTGCAGGAACATGCCATGCTCCACCACCATCTGGTCGATCTCCGGGGTTGTTTTGCGGAGGTTCTCGAAATAATTACGCTCAGCGGCATCCATATCGCCGTTGAGGTATCTTTCGATAGCTTCCAATAATAAAATGTCGTCCGTCATGGTATTAATCTCCGATATTATATTGCGAGAAGAATAATTTCTTCAGCCGCATCAAACATTTGTATTTCTGGTTTTTGGCATTATCGGCATTGGTATATCCAAAAGCCGATGCCAGCGCCTGCATATCCATTTTCTTCAGGTAATACCCTTCCAGCAGGCTTTTACAGGGTTCGCCCAGGCTGTTCAGCGCACGGTCCATAATGGCGAACTCGGCATTCCTTTTCTCATGGATATCGAGGTCTTCTTCCACCGGAACCGTTTCTTCCAGGCTGTCTACCTGGTGCGAATAACGCCCCATCTGCTGTAAACGTTTGAGCCAGAGCCTCCGGCAGATCGAATACACATAGGTTTTGATCTGGCAGGTCAGCACGAATGAGTCGTTTTGCGCTTTCTCATACAGCGCGATCATCGCTTCCTGGAAGATATCCCTTGCATCATCGTAAGAGCCGTTGTTCTGCAGAATAAAAGCCTGTACCATCGAAAAATTGTCCTTGTAAATGGTTTCGATGGCTTTGGAGTCGTTCAGTGCCAGTCCTTTCAGTAATACTTGTTCGTTGCTATCGGCTTTCACTATGCTGTTCTTTTAATACAGTACAGGCCGTAAAAGTAACCCAAAATGCCCCGAAAAAAATTTTTTAGAAAAGGGTGTGCCGCGGGTTACCTTTTACCTCCATCGGGTATAAATAAGAAATTCACTCAACAACAAAACAAAAAAACAATGAAAAAGCTGTTATTCGTAATCGCTCTGGGCGCTTTCGCTGCCTGCGGAAATGGTGAAAACAAAACTGCTGCTGCTGACAGCACAAAAGTAGACTCTGTAAAAACTGCCGCTCCTGCAGATACTACTGCTAAAGCTGCTGACACTACAAAAGCTGCTGCTGATACTACCAAGAAGAAGTAATCAGTTGCGCGAGTGAGTTAGCATAAGCAGGACCGTGCTTGCAGGTCTTGAACACAGCTTTAAACTTTTTTTCATATGGCAAGCAATCGTTAGAGGCCGCTCCGTTTCCACGGAGGGGCTTTCTTTTTTCTGGCACCCCCTTAAACCTGAATACGTATCCGGCGGTCAGCCTCGAACGCTTGTTAGTATAATTTTTTTGGAGTGATATGAAATTTGTATGTTTTCTCTGATTATATTTGGTGCAGAATGAAAACCATCCGCACAAATACTTTCTATTTCTTTTTTTATTACTTCTTTGAAAAAAGGAGCCGGGTAGTATTTGTCAAAGCTTAAAACAAAAACAAGAGATACCATCCCGGCCAAAAGCCGGGATTTTTTTATCCCCTGAAAACAGAACGAAAATAAAATGAACAGTGACAAAATAAGGAAAGGCCAGTTGCAGCCGGATTCATCTACCGTCGGATCAAAAGGTATCTGTATACAGGGATATGAAGGGAGCTTTCACCAGGTGGCTGTCCGCTATTTTTTTGGCAAACAGGTGGAAGTGATCCCCTGCAACACTTTCCGCGACCTGGTCCGTATCTCTTCCGATAAAAAACTTTCTGCCGGGGGCATCATGGCTATTGAAAACTCGATTGCCGGCAGCATCCTTCCCAATTACAATCTTTTGCAGAAAAGTCATCTCAAAGTAATCGGCGAAGTATATCTCTCCATCAGCCAGAACCTGATGGTGAACAAAGGTGTTCAACTGGGCGAGATCAGGGAAGTGCATAGTCACCCGATGGCCATTCTCCAATGCCTCGATTATCTCGAGAAACACAGCTGGAAACTCGTGGAAACAGAAGATACGGCCCTTAGTGCCAAACATATCCACCAGAAACACAGCAAGCATGCAGCTGCCATTGCAAGTAAACTGGCGGCGGAATTATATGATATGGAAATTGTAGCACCCGATATCCATACCATGAAAAATAATGTAACCCGCTTTCTCGTATTAAGAAGGGAAAAAGAAGCGGTACCGGTACCGGACGCAGATAAAGCCTCCCTGTATTTTCAGACAAACCATACCCGCGGTATTTTGTCAAAAGTGCTGGGCCGTATTGCCGATGGTGGTATCAACCTCAGCAAACTGCAGAGCATGCCCATCCCAGGCAGCAATTTTAAATATGGGTTTTATGCGGACCTCGAATTTGATTCGCTTCGGCAATTCGAAAAAGTGATGGCATCGATACAATCGCTCATCAACAGCAGTAAAGTATTCGGGGTTTATAAAAAAGGTAAAGTAGTAAAAGGATAATCATGGATGTAAGTACTTCACGCAGACTGGAAGGGATCGGTGAATATTATTTCTCGCAAAAACTGCGTGAAATAGAGGAACTGAACAAACAGGGGAAAAATATCATCAACCTTGGTATCGGCAGCCCCGATCTTCCGCCGCACCCGGATGTGATCAAAGTATTGCAGGAAGAAGCGGCAAAACCCAATACCCATGCTTACCAGAGTTACAAAGGCTCGCCGGTATTACGAAAGGCAATCGCCGATTGGTACAATAAATGGTATGGTGTTGCACTGAACCCGGATACGGAAATACTTCCGCTGATCGGAAGCAAGGAAGGCATCATGCATATCTGCATGACGTACCTCAATGAAGGAGAGGAAGCATTGATCCCCAATCCCGGTTACCCTACGTACAGCAGCGCGGTAAAACTGGCAGGCGGGAAAGCTGTGGCTTATGAGATGCAGGCTTCCAATAACTGGGAACCCGATCTGGATGCATTAGAGAAAACAGATCTCAGCAAAGTAAAACTGCTGTGGTTAAATTATCCGCACATGCCTACCGGTCAGCTGGCATCTGCTTCCCTGTTCGAACGCATCGTGGCATTCGGAAAAAAACATAATATCATCATCTGTCACGATAACCCGTACAGTTTTATCCTGAACGAACAACCGGCCAGCCTGTTAACCGTGCCCGGTGCAAAAGAAGTGGTGATCGAATTGAACTCGCTCAGCAAAAGCAGCAATATGGCCGGCTGGCGTGTGGGTATGCTTTGTGCCGCAAAAGATAGGATCGATGAAATACTGCGCTTCAAAAGCAATATGGACAGTGGTATGTTTCTCCCCGTACAACTCGCGGCTGCAAAGGCTTTGGGATTGGGAAAAGAATGGTATAACAGCATCAATGCCATCTATGCACAACGCAGGGAAAAAGTATTTGAATTACTGGCATTGTTGAATTGTGAATTTTCAAAATCGCAGGTAGGCATGTTTGTATGGGCAAAGACCCCTACCGCATATAAAAGCGGGTACGAGCTCAGCGATGAAGTGCTGTACGGTTCCAATGTATTCATTACACCCGGAGGAATTTTCGGAAGTGCAGGCGATCCTTATATCCGGGTAAGTTTATGCGGAAGTATCGAACGTTTTGAAGAGGCGATCGGCCGAATAAAAAATAAGAACAATAACGCATAACGGGTAATACCAATTAGTAAGTATTAATTTTTCATTTCAATTGAAAAAAAAGTGAATGTAGCAATCATAGGTGTGGGACTGATCGGCGGTTCAATGGCCATCACGCTAAAGGAAAAGGGATTTGCCTCTCATGTGACAGGCGTGGATGCGAGTGAAACCCATGCGCAGAAAGCACTTGAACTGGGGCTGGTAGATGAAATCATGACGCTCGGGCCTGCAGTAAAAAAAGCAGATCTTATCATACTCGCCACACCCATCAATGCAGCAGAAGCGTTATTGCCATTGATCATGCAGGAAGTGGATAAACAGGTGGTGATGGATGTAGGATCTACGAAAAAGAATATCTGTGAACTGGCTTCACAATTTAAGAGCCGGGGAAGATTTGTTGCCACACACCCTATGTGGGGTACCGAATACAGCGGACCGGAAGCAGCCATCAAAGGGGCTTTTGTAAATAAGGCTACGGTTATCTGCAGTAAAGAAGACAGCGATGCCGATGCAGTGGCGATGGTTGAAAAAGTGTATGGATTGCTCGGGATGCATATTGTATATATGAATGCGGAAGGCCATGATGTGCATGTGGCCTATGTGAGCCATATCTCGCATATCACTTCTTTCGCGCTGGCGAATACCGTGCTGGAAAAAGAAAGAGAAGAAGATGCCATTTTTGAACTGGCCAGTGGTGGTTTTGAAAGTACGGTGCGCCTGGCCAAAAGCAACCCTGCGATGTGGGTGCCCATTTTTATGCAGAACCGGGACAATGTGCTCGATGTGCTGAATGAACATATCGCCCAGTTGCGGAAATTCAAAGCATGCCTTGAAAAAGAAAATTATGAATACCTCGAAGAACTGATTGGTAAAGCGAACGGGATCAGGCGGATTATAAAATAAAGGCGGATGAATGGATCAGCGGATTCGTGGATAGGAGAATGTATTGTGTAGGGTTTGATTACTGGATGGTTACCATCCACGATGAAAATCCATCAATTCTTAATCCACCGATCCGCAAATCCAGGATCGCTCCAAAAGCTTTGAGAACGAGGCGATTGGAATTAAAAACCGGCAAAGCGCCCTATTAGCGGTACCTTTGCACGAAATTTTAAAAAAGATGACAACATTTGAAGCGTTGGGAATTGATGCGAGATTGATTCAGGCAACGGATGAACTGGGTTATGTGAACCCAACCCCCATTCAGGAACAGGCCATCCCTGTTCTGCTGAGTGGTACCAGGGATTTTATAGGACTGGCCCAAACAGGTACAGGAAAAACAGCGGCATTCGGGCTGCCTTTGCTGCATGTGATCAATGCTGCAGCCAAACACCCGCAGGCATTGGTGGTATGCCCAACAAGGGAATTATGTCTCCAGATCGTAAAAGAGATCGAACTATTTAAAAAATATTTACCCGGCGTTTCCGTGGTGGCTGTATATGGCGGTGCATCGATCGGTTTACAGATCCGTGACCTGAAACGCGGTGTACAGATCGTGGTGGCAACCCCTGGCCGTTTGATAGACCTGATCGAGAGAAAAGCGATCGACCTTGAGAAAATCCAGTATGTGGTACTCGATGAAGCCGATGAAATGCTGAACATGGGTTTCCAGGATGATATCGAATTTATCCTCAAAAACACACCGGCCCGCGAAAGCACCTGGCTTTTCAGCGCTACCATGCCACCCGAGATCCGGAAAGTGAGCCGGAAATACATGAAAGAGCCCAAAGAAGTAACGGTTGGTAAAGTGAACATGGCCAACAAAAGCATCGATCACCAATACTATGTCACTTCTGCACAGCACCGGTATGAAACCTTGAAACGCATCATTGATTTTAACCCGGGTATTTATGGGATCATTTTTACCCGTACAAAAGTGGATGCACAGGAAATAACGGAAAGACTTACCCGCGAAGGCTATGATATCGATGCACTGCATGGTGATCTTACGCAGGTACAGCGCGACAGGGTGATGGGCCAGTTCCGTGATAAAAGCCTGCAACTGCTGATTGCAACCGATGTGGCAGCACGGGGTATCGATGTGTCGGGAATCACGCATGTGATCAACTACGAACTGCCCGATGATGTGGAAGTGTACACCCACCGTAGCGGACGTACGGGCCGCGCCGGAAACCATGGCATCTGTATCTCGATCGTGCATTCAAAAGAATTGTACAAACTGAAACAGATCGAAAGGATCAACCAGTCACAGTTCCATAAACTCGATATCCCTACAGGAAAAGATGTATGTCGCAAACAGTTCTTTCATTTCATGGATAAATTATTATCCGCGGATATCAGTCATGGGGATTATGAAACCTATGTTCCCATGCTCGCTGAAAAATTTGCAGAGATCAGTAAGGAAGAAGTACTGAAACGCGTGGCTGCGATGGAATTCGACCGTTTCCTGAAATACTATGAAAATTCAGAAGACCTGAATATCCGCGATAGGGGAAGAAACGATGCAGGCAGAAGAGATGACAGATCACAAAACACCGGAAGGGGCGATGGACGCAAAACCTATACACGCGGGGGTGGCTATGCAAAATTGTTTGTGAACCTCGGGTCAAAAGATGGTTTTTACAAAGCCAGCTTCCTGCAGTTCATACTCGATATGAGCGACCTACGAAAAGATGTGCTCGGCAAAATCGATATGCGCGATATGAACAGCTGGGTAGAGATCGAGAAAAGTGCGGCGCAGCAAATGATCCGCTCGCTCGATGGAAAAAGCTATAAGGGAAGAAGGATCCGGATGAACGATGCAGACAGCGGCGGACCAGGAGGCTTTCAGCGCCGTAGCAAAGGAAAAGAGTAGTCAATTGGGATATTGCGTTACAGTTTATTAGCGATTTGCCGTTATTACTAATAAGTCTGACAACTGATAAACCCGTAATCATACACCCATCAACGAATAAAACAACCATCATGGAGCAAGTAATTGAACAGGCAGCAGGAGTGGAAGCATTATTGCAAAAACGTCCGCTCATTATTTCAGGTCCCTGTAGCGCCGAAACAGAAGAACAGGTAATGCAAACAGCGCAGCGTCTCGCTGCAACCGGTAAAGTGGATATCCTCCGGGCCGGTATATGGAAACCCCGTACACGTCCCGGCAGTTTTGAAGGCATCGGAACAAAGGGATTGCCCTGGTTACAGGCTGCGCGCAAAGCATCGGGTTTACCGGTAGCAGTGGAAGTGGCAACCGGCAAACAGGTGGAAGATGCGTTGCATTTTGATGTGGATGTTCTCTGGATCGGTGCGCGTACTACCGTAAACCCTTTCAGTGTGCAGGAAGTGGCCGATGCATTGCGTGGTGTGGATGTGCCTGTACTGATCAAAAACCCGATCAACCCTGATCTTGAATTGTGGATCGGCGCTATGGAACGTGTTGCGAAAGCAGGCATTAAACATATCGGGTTGATCCATCGCGGGTTCAGTTCCTATGGCAATACCGAATATCGAAATGCACCCATGTGGCACCTTGCTATTGAGATGAAGCGCCGTTACCCTGAATTACTGCTTATTAATGATCCATCTCATATCTGCGGTAGAAGGGATATCCTGCAGGAAGTAGCACAAACAGCGATTGATCTTGACTTTGATGGGTTGATCGTGGAAAGCCATATCGACCCGGACAATGCCTGGAGCGATGCCAAACAACAGATAACCCCCGAAAAACTGGGAGAGATGATCAGCAGCATCCGCTGGAGAAGAGAAGATGTGGCTTCTGAAGAATACCATGCCGCACTTGAAAAACTCCGCCAGCAGATCAATAACCTGGATGATGAATTGATGCAGATACTGAGCCAGCGGATGAAAGTGGCGGAAAGCATCGGTAAATACAAAAAGGACAATAATATCACCATCCTGCAAACCAACCGCTGGAACAGCATCCTCGAAAGAGCTTTTGCAAAGGGTGAAAAACTTGGCCTGAGCAAAGAATTCGTGACCAAATATTTTGATGCCGTTCACATGGAAAGTATCAATCACCAGAACAAGATCATGAATGCATAATTGGGATGAGTGGATTGGCGGATTAACGGATTCGTATTTATACAAGCAATCTGTTAATTCACTGATCCGGTATCCGCCAATTCGCTAATCCGTAACCTTTCCCCGTGAGAAAAAAAAGTTTTACATTTTCGAACGCTACGGTCGACTATTATTTCGATGCTTCTTTTACGCACCTCGAAAAACTGGCGCCAAAAGAAAAAACGGTCCTGGTTACCGACGAACATGTTTTTGCAAAACACAAAACAAAATTTAAAGGCTGGAAGTTCATTGTACTGAAAGCCGGCGAAAAACACAAGACACAGGCCACTGTTGATAAAGTCATCGTTCAAATGATCAAACTCGGTGCCGACCGTAAAACAACACTTGTAGGCGTTGGCGGCGGGGTGGTAACAGATATCACGGGTTATGTGGCGGGTATTTATATGCGCGGCATCCGTTTTGGTTTTGTACCCACTTCTCTGCTGGCAATGGTCGATGCTTCTATCGGCGGGAAAAATGGGGTGGATGTTGGCGTGTATAAAAATATGGTGGGACTGATCAGGCAACCGTCTTTCCTGCTGTATGATAGTTCTTTCCTGAAAACATTGCCCCAAGCGGAATGGCAGAATGGTTTTGCAGAGATCATCAAGCACGCCTGTATCAAAGATGCAGTGATGTTCCGCCAGTTACAGAAACACAAAATCGGTGATTACCAGAAAAACAACAAACTGCTTTCTGCATTGATCGAAGCGAATGTGCTCATCAAAACAAAAGTGGTGGTAAATGATGAGTTTGAACAGGGCGAGCGCAAACTCCTGAACTTCGGGCATACACTCGGTCACGCAATCGAAAATATGTATGCACTCAGCCATGGGCAGGCCATCAGTATCGGCATGACTTATGCTGCTGAGATATCTGCGCAACTCAAGCATTTTACCGGTGCAGAACTCGTGACAGATCTCCTGAAAAGATATGGGCTGCCAACTTATATGCGGTTCAACAGTAAAAAAGCTTTTAAGATCCTGATGATGGACAAGAAAAAAGACAATGTCAGTATCAACTATATCCTTCTCGAAAAAATCGGGAAGGGCGTGATACAGCCCTTGCTCTTTGTACAGCTCCAGGAAATTTTTAAACAGTTCGGGAAATAAAACATTCATAATCCGGTAATCCGTAATCCGCGAATCCAGAAAATAAAATGATCGTAACCATACATCCCTCTCAACTTTCCGGAACCATACAGGCTGCTGCCAGTAAAAGCAGTATGCAAAGGGCCTGTGCGGCGGCTTTGTTAACAAAGGGAGAAACCATCTTGTTTAATCCCGGAAACAGCAACGATGATCTCGCAGCATTGGATGTGATCCAGAAACTGGGAGCTGTTATTACCCGGAACAGCAATGGCACTTTGTCCATCCACTCAAACGGGATCAACACAAACGGAACAGAAGTAAATTGTGGGGAGAGCGGCCTTGGTATCCGCATGTTCACACCCATTGCGGCTCTGAGTACGCAGCCCATTACGCTGAATGGTACCGGCAGTTTATTGAAAAGGCCAATGGATTTTTTTGATGAGATATTGCCACAGCTTTCGGTAAAAGTAGGTTCTGATAAGGGGAAGCTCCCGCTATCCATACAAGGCCCGCTGGTTCCGGCGGATATTGAAGTGGATGGTTCAATGAGTTCGCAATTTCTTACCGGCCTCCTGATGGCTTACGGAGCCACTGGTGCTGAAAATGTAACGATCACCGTCAAGAACCTGAAAAGCAAACCCTATATTGATCTTACACTCCAGGTAATGCAGCATTTTGGCTGGGAAGTGGAAAACGAGGATTTTCAAAAATTTCATTTCCAGAAAAAAAGAAATCCCATACCCAATCCCATCCGCTATACTGTTGAAGGCGATTGGAGCGGGGCAGCTTTTTTGCTCGTAGCCGGTGCCATTGCAGGTCCCATCACCGTAAAAAGCCTCGCACTCGATTCAACACAGGCTGATAAAGCCGTATTGCAGGCCTTGGCTTCCTGCGGCTGTCAGCTTTCCATTAATGAAGATGAGATCAGGATCGGACCTGCTGCATTGAAAGCATTTCAGTTTGATGCAAATGATTGCCCCGATCTTTTTCCGCCACTGGTGGCACTTGCCGCCTGCTGCACGGGCACTACGGTGATCCAAGGCGTGCATCGCCTAACCCACAAAGAAAGTAACCGGGCGCTAACGCTTCAGGAGGAATTTGGTAAATTGGGTATTGTAATCACATTGCAGGATAACCTCATGCTTATAAAAGGCGGAACGGGTATCCGGTCAGCCATCACCCATTCCCGGCACGACCACCGGATTGCGATGGCCTGTGCAGTTGCGGGTTTGAGAGCGGATGGCAATGTCGTGATCGAAGAGGCGGAAGCCATCAACAAATCATACCCTGCTTTTTATGAACATATTGCCGGTCTTGGTGCCGGGCTAACCTATCAGCAAACACAAAACGTTTAACCGTGAACAGTTTCGGACGCATATTCCGTATCCATATTTTCGGCGAATCGCATGGAGAATCCGTGGGATTGGTGATCGATGGATGCCCGGCAGGACTGCCACTTTCTGCCGAAGATTTTATCACTGATATCGAACGCAGGAAAGGTGGTGTTCAAAAGGGCACCACGCCACGGAAAGAAGATGATATCCCGATTTTTAAAAGCGGTCTTTTTAACGGTCATACAACGGGTGCGCCCATTACCATTCTTTTCGAAAACAACAATACACGCAGCGGGGATTATGAAAAGCAACGTTCGGTGCCTCGCCCCGGTCATGCCGATTTTACGGCCCATGCCCGCTATGGCGGTTTTGAAGATTTCAGGGGAGGGGGACATTTCAGCGGGCGCCTCACGGTTTGCCTCGTGGCAGCCGGTGTGATCGCGAAAAAATTACTCGGTACCATTGAAGTAAAAGCTTCTATCCTCGAGATCGGTGGTGAACAGGATATTGAGAAAGGACTCGAAAAAGCAATTGCTGCGAAAGACAGTATCGGTGGAATTGTTGAATGCCGGGTGAATGGTTTGCCTCTGGGATTGGGGGAACATTTCTTTGATTCGGTTGAATCATTGCTTGCGCATGCAGCTTTCGCGATCCCGGCCGTAAAAGGAGTGGAATTTGGTGCCGGTTTTGCCGCCGCCAGGATGTTTGGCTCTGAACACAACGATCCGATCCTTGATACTTCCGGGAAAACCAGCACCAACCATGCAGGTGGGGTAGTAGGCGGAATTACCAATGGCAATGAACTGATTTACAGAGTGGTTGTTAAACCTACTTCATCTACCCCTAAAGGCCAATATACGCTCAATTGGGATACGAATGAGATGGAAACCTTCTCTGTAAAAGGCCGACACGATCTCTGTATCGCTTTGCGTGTTCCCGTAGTACTCGAAGCGGTTACCGCCCTTGTGCTTACCGACCTGATGTTGCTGGCACAACGGATCAAACCGGTCCTGGCCTGAATCAGCAATAAAAACCATTCGCGGTTCGTTTAATGTGTTACGATTGTTTAAAACTTAAGAGATGGATTCCGATTTTATATACCATGTAACCACCCGGGAGCAATGGGCAGCCGCCCAGGAACTTGGCCATTACGATTCCGATACCCTCGCCACGGAGGGATTTATTCATTGCAGCACAGAGCCGCAGGTAGCCGGTGTTCTGGAAAGATACTACCAGGGAAAGCGTGGACTTGTAAAACTTAAGATCGACAGGAGCAAGGTGGAGCGCCCGCTTGTTTTCGAACTGGCCGGCTCTATCAACGAAGTCTTCCCCCATATCCACGGGGCGCTGAACCTCGATGCGGTTGTAGAGGTATCCGAAATCTGACAAAATGCATAATTATCTCGTTAACGCTTCTGTACAATTATTGCCCGTTACACAGGATCGCCATCCTTACGACTGGGTGGATGAAGCCATCGAGATCATTCAACGTTCCGGTGTCAGGCATGAAGTAGGACCGTTTGCCACCGTATTGGAAGGTAGCTACACGGAAGTGATGGACGTTATCCATGCCATCAACGAACACCTGCTTGCACGTAATTGCCCTGAGTGGATCACCAATCTCCAGATCCAGATCCGCAGTCGGGGAGACATTACCGGTGATGAAAAGACGGCTAAATTTCAGTGATAATAGATTGGTTTCTTAAGCGGGATAGTTCAAGGGTATGGTGATTTACCGCTCGCTGATAAACTCACCATATACCCGGTCGCCCCAATATCGGTAACTTGATCTTTGGGCATATTTTGTACCACTGATGATCGTATGGATAAACCCGTTTCTTGCTACTTGTTCGGTATGGTAAATTTTTCCTTCTGGATTGGTTTTTAGAATGATATCAATCCTGTTTGACAAAGAATTAAAATAAATAAGGCTGGTATCTGTCCTGGTTTTGAACGAAAAATACCCCGAGAGTTTTTGCTGTAACAGTTTGCTGCGGTACCAGGTGCCACCTGTAGGACTTACCAGCGGTTTGCCGTTATAAATTACAACACTGTCGTTATAAGCCAACACATCCAGGAAATGATCTCTTCCTTTTTTAAGCCAGTTGGCCAGTTTTTCGGTATGCAGCGAATCTTCGTAACCATAATCGCTATCAATGAAACAGATTCTTTTGACCTGATCCGGGATCTCTTTTACCGCATCGAGGTAGCCAAAAATAAAGCTGCCGCCGCCGCTATGGCTGTTCAGTACAACCTGGGTTCTAAAATCATGAAAAACGGAAACAAGCGAATCCACGATCCTTTTTATCTCAGCAGGGCCATCTGCTTTTTGCCTTTTCCAGGCGGGCCAGCTTTTCAGCTCATTTGCCAGGTAGATCACTACCAGGTTCCTGTCGGTCATCAGTTCCCGTAAATAACGTGTCTGGGCTGCAATATGCTGGATATCGTAGTGCCAGTCGTCACCGGGGCGCATGCGTTTGCCCATCGTCCACTCGATACTATTTCCATTCGGCAGGGCGAAAAATACCAGGGAGGTTATTTTTTTCCGGTCCATCGAATCGAGCGAAGCTGGCAGGTTGATCCGGATATCTGTTTTGTTCACCGGGTTCCGGATACTGATCTCCCGTTCATTAGGCCGGTTTTTGAGTGTCGGCTGGGCTTTGATTTCTGGAAGGCAGAGAAGAAGGGCAATGAAACAGGATACAACACCTGGTTGAATATGGAATTTGAATCGAATCAAAATAGAAATATTAAATTATTGATTTTTAATTATTTAAATAAATATTGTCAAAATTAAAGTAGATATTATTTTTATTTTCTGGCACAATGTTTGGCTGTAGAGGCGCAGAAATGTAAAGAAAAAAGGGTTGAAAATGTATCGCATCACAGGGGGTTTGTCTATTTTACTCCTGTTTGTAAAGATCGGCCTCTAAAACCGAAAATTATGCACCAGTCATTGTTAGGGATTGCTTTTGCTTTGTTGCTTTGTCCGGCCGGGCAGGCGCAAACAGATACGCTCGCAAAGCCAACGGCTGATTCTATAATGACGGTTAGCGGGACAAAAAAGGCCAGTGTTATCAAAGTTACCGGCAAGTCTCTTATCGCAACAGCTGGAATGTATAGTGCCCGGGCCAACGAAACCCGGACTGCCAATGGGGAGATTTTTGATAACGCAGCTTTTACCGCCGCATTCAACTCGTATAAGTTTAATACCTGGATACGGGTTACCAATCTCTCGAACGGACAACAGGTTGTTGTCAGGATCAACGACCGGACGCCGAAAAGTAAAACCAAGACACTGGTGGAACTGAGCCGTGCCGCGGTTTCAGTACTGGGTTTTCTGCGAACCGGAAAGGCCAAAGTAAAAATTGAGCAGGTTCTTGTAAATGATTCATTAAAAGTGGCTAGTGATCTTAAAAATGAAATCAAAGAACCCATAGCGGCAATATCTGTACCAAATAGCCCTGATAC
>SAIX01000094.1 GCA_004028765.1 Chitinophagaceae bacterium
AGATTATACTGGGCATTCAGTTTTCGGTTAAAGACTTAGATGCGCTGTTCAGAAAAATTTTCCTGGTTGTAACGTGTAAATGCGTTCCTGCCTTCAGACACAAAAATGGGATCCACATTGTTCAGCACCACCATTACATATTGGGTATCGCTTGCCGAAAACCGGTAGGTTTTGTTGTTTACCGGGGCGGCCGTTACAAGATTGGCGATTTCAGGTTTTTTAAGCCCGGCTTTGGGTGCGGCGATCGCAGCACTGTCTTTTTGCAGCTGAAAGGCCGTTGACACGGTACTGGTATTGCTGATATCCGTTAACTGTTTGGCCGGAGCAGGTGCCAGTTTTTTCGGGATATTAAGCGAAGTATCTTTTTTGCGATCATTATTCGCTAATACCGGTGCAGTACTGTTGAGGTCAACGCCGCGTGTAGTGGGCTCATCTTTTTTATCGAGGGTAAGGTTGGTAAGATAATTCTCAATCTCTGCCCTTCTTTTCAATACATCGATCATCGTGGTGGCTTTGGCCGCCAGCGGCGATTTGCCAAATAATGCTATGATGTTTTCAAGCCGGTTAATGGCGGTACTGTCTTCCCTTTGTTTGATATAATAGATCGATTCGATATACAGCAACTGCGGTGTCCAGTAATGGTTGCCGAATTTTTTATCAGCATTTTCCTTTGCCTGTTTGGCTTCTGCAAATCTTCCCGAGATAAATAAATTATAAACAGTTTCATATTCCTTCGCAGCAATATCATCTGTTTTTTTGCCGCTGTTACTCAGGGCCTGGTCCAGTTGCCTGGTCATTTTACCGGAAGGGTAGGATTTTTTTAATGCAGTGGCGGCAGAGTCGGCACGCAATGGTTCGCCGTTCTTCCGGTAACAATAAGCAAGGTTATACAATGCCTGTTCCACTTCTGCTGTTTCAGGGAAACGACGCATGAGTTCTTCATACGTTTCGATGGCAAGCGGGTAATCTTCCAGTTGGTTCTGGAAAGTAAGTGCATTGCCAAGCAGTGCTTTGATGATGGCTTTGTTGGAACTGTCGATCTGCAGCGCCGTTAAAGGAATATCATTTCTCAGGTTATCGATACTGAGTTCTTTGGGTGGTGTTTTACCGGTTGCGGCGGATGCATTTTTTTCGGCGGTGGGTGTTGTGGCGGATTGTGCCGAGAGCAATGTATTTACTGCCGATTGTCTTCTCCAGTTGTCAACATTGGGCCGGTTGCCCCATTTATTCTTAAAATCGGATGAGCCTTTTGCTTTCATCGATGCATTCAGAAAATAAAATTCCGCACCATTATTATTGCCGAAAATATCCGTTACGGGTTGTTGCTGGCCGGGTAAACTGTTCCCCGTATTGAAAGGATTGGCTTCCTCTTTCAATCCCTGTTGCTTGCGGAGCTGGCGTAATAATTTTTTCAGGTATTCTTCCCGTTCTTCGGGCGACAATGCAGCAATTTTTTGCAGGCTGTCTTCTCTTGCTATGACGTCCTGGTTGGCGCTGATGATTTTTAAAGCAGGTTTTCTTGCATCCACCCTGGCTTTGTCTTCATCATACAGTAAAACGGTTAGGATACTGTCGTAGTTCTTATAAGAGCGCGCATATTTTTTCAGGTTGTAATGCATATCGCCCAGCAGTAAAAAACTGAGCTGTTTTTGCAAAGGGTTGCTTTCACTGGTTTTGATACTCATTAACAGCCAGTGTTCGGCAGCATCATAATTTTTCCGTTTCAGTTCCAGTTGTGCAGCGGCATAATAAATCACATCGCGGTAGGATTCGTATTTGTCGCGTCTTGCCATCTTTAATAGTTCGTCCAGGTTTTTCTGGATGGCATTCTCAAGCGTGGAAGAGGCCATGCCCACAATATTCATCCGTGCATATACTTCCATCAGCGGGTCTGTAGCGGCCTGTATGGCTTTTTCAAAAGTGGGGATGGCTTTATTGTCTTTACCCGCCAGTTGATATAATTGCCCCGCGAGATATAACCACCTTGCTTTTCCTGCTTTGCCATCTGCCTTATTCAGGGCAAGCAGCAGATGATCCGCCGAGGCTTCGTATTGCTGCTGTTTGTAATAGAGATAGGCATACATTTCATCCAGGTCGCTGCGGAGCCTCTCTGGAAAATTCGGATCGGTGCGTACGAGTTCAAGCAATCCCGATGCTTCTGCAAGCTGGTCCTGTTCGAGGTATGTGCGTACCTGCCAGATAAAACTTTCATTGCGCCCCGGCGGAAAACTCATCATCCGTTTCCACATGCTCCTGTTCTCCCGCGTAGCGATGGTGAATACGCCGTTTGTATTGCTGGCATTACTGCCGATGGGCAGGTCATAGCCATTGTCCTTCGGTGCAAAAGCATAGTTGATATACTGGAAAACAGTGGAGGCCGAGTCGAAATCTTTCCGGTAGAGATATGCTTTCCCCATCAGCAGGTACAGTTTATCGACCCAGTCGCTCCGAAGGTCGTGCAACAATATACCCGCTGTGCATTTATAGATCACGGTATCGATCTGTCCTTTGGCCGTTTCATCAAGACTGTAATCATAAAAGGAAAGCAGCTTGGTATAATCGTCTTTATGAATATTTTTCGCGCTGTTGATAATTTCGTTCAGCCGGTTATTGGCATTGAAATAATAATTGAATCGGCTTACCAGATCGTTATAAAAGCGCTTGGGGGCGGTAAATTTTGTATAGGAGGATTTTTCGGAAGCCAGCGTGCGGTTTTCGTATGCCTTTGGCTTTTTGATCTCGAAAGAAAGCCCCCCCGGTTGTGTATGAGCAGGTGCGGTGGCCGCCAGAAAAAAAAGGGCCATAAAAAAGGCCTTTATCCATCGATCTGTTCTGGGTTGCTTCAGGTACATAAAACTTGACTAAAAATACAGTTATTTCCCAAATAGGGGCGCTCAAAAGCGGTTTACTCTTTACCTTTATTCCGATTTAACAAAATGAACCGTCCCGAGATCAATAAAACACTCAAAAGGCTTCGCAATAGTTACCGCCTCGTGGTAATGAACGATGATACTTATGAAGAAGTGGTGACCTTTCGCTTAACCAGGCTCAGCGTATATATCGGATTAAGTACCGTTTTTGTGGTGTTGGTGGGGCTCACGATCGCACTGATCGCTTTTTCCCCGATCAAATATTATATCCCCGGATACGGCACCCGCGAAAGCAGGACGGCTTTACAGGTATTAAAGATCCGGACGGATTCGCTGGAACAGGCACTTCGCTACAAAGAACAATACCTCGACGGAGTAAAAAAAGTGCTCTCGGGCAATTCGCCCGCGCAGCTCGATACGGTTCCTGTTGCCCTGCCCAAAGCGGATGCTTCAAACGACTAGTTCGTAATGAAAAAACAACCCGATCCTTCACTGATGCAATACGCAGGGTTTGCTGCACAACTGGTTGCCGGTTTGCTGCTTGCGGTATTTGCAGGTAAATGGATCGATACGAAAACGGGCTTTGTTATACCGGTATTCGTGTGGTTATTACCTTTGCTGCTGCTGATCGGTATCCTGGTGAAAGTTGTCAGGGATACCTCAAATAAAAAAGATGGAAAATAAATCAGGGAACTGGATATTCCGCATTACGGGTTTGTTTATTGTTGTTACAGGGCTTTCTGTTGCATTTCATGAAAAACTGCTCCGTTATGATACCAACACCTGGGTGATTGCCGGGGCGAATGCGGTTCTTTTCCTCAGCACTTTCCTCAATCTCCGCTTCCAGGAGAAAAACCTGAACAATCCCAATCCTTCTGCGGTGATACGCGGAGTGATGGCCGGCACTTTTCTGAAGTTGTTTGTTCTTGCTGCCGCTGCAATCATATACCTCATCGCAGCGGGTGCAGGCCGGAGTGTGAATGCTATTTTTGCAGGTATGGGTTTGTATATTATTTATACCTGGTTTGAAGTACGCATCTCTTTACAGATGAAGCCCAAAAAATAAATGCCGCTTTCCGAACATCCCATGCAGGCATTGGCCCGTTTTTTACCAGAGGGCAGTTTTGAAAAAGTGGTTCAGTATATCCATCATTATAAAGTTCATCTTACCATCACACGGCACCGCAAATCGGTGCTGGGCGATTACAGGCATGCGGGCTGGGGCAATCATCACCGGATCAGTGTGAACGGCAGCCTTAACCCTTATGAATTCCTGATCACTTTGCTGCATGAACTGGCGCATCTTCTCACTTTCGAACTGCATAAGAACCGTGTAGAGCCGCATGGAAAAGAATGGAAACAGCAATACAGCCGTTTGTTACTCGATTTCGTATCGTTGAAAATATTCCCGGCTGATATTGAAAAAGCTTTGCAGCAATCGATCCGGAGCCCGGCTGCCACAGCC
>SAIX01000095.1 GCA_004028765.1 Chitinophagaceae bacterium
GTACTCGTGATAAAATTGCCCGATTTGCCTTCATACCAATAAGCAGCAGTTGCCGAATGACCAGCGGGAAGAATGGATCCCCTGTCTTTCAGCGCCACACCGATCACTTTGCTTTTGAAATTGGTGGCAAGCCGCAGTTCATCGCAAACCGTGGTGGTAAGCATATTGCGCGGGCTCATCTGGCCTTCCTCCTCACTTTTTCCGCCTACGCCTTTTACGGTTTTATCTTCACTGCAATACACACTTTTCATCAGCTGGTTATCCCACCAGGCATTACCGGCAATGCCATGTATCGAGGGAACAGATCCCGTGTACACACAGGTATGCCCGCAGGCGGTAACCGTGGGTGTATAGGGGATGAGGGTATTGTCGCAGGAAAAACCTTCGCCCATCATTCTTTTAAAACCACCACTGGCTTTAAAAAGCGGGTTGAAACGATAGAGATAATCCCAGCGCATCTGGTCGATCACGATACCCACTACCAGTTTGGGGCGTTGGATAGCATTTTCAGCGGAAGCGGGGGCGGTTTTTTGGGCAAGAACCGACAGGAAGGTGCCTGCCAATACAATCGTAAGCAATGATCTTTTCATGTTTACAGTTAGCTGTTTGAGGGGTTTTCAGTCAAAAAAATGATAAAACAGGCTATGAAGGTACGGTTTGGGGGATAATTGCGCTTGCCCCTTCGGGCCTAAAAAGCTAAATTTGCCGGAATTTATTGATAACATAACCCAACGAATCGTATGGCAGACATTTTCGCAAAACTGTTAAAAAATTCAGGACCCATTGGTCAGCATCGTGAAAGGGCGCATGGTTATTTTGCCTTCCCCAAACTGGAAGGAGAGATCAGCAGCCGGATGAAATTTCGTGGAAAGGAAATGGTGGTATGGAGCCTGAACAATTACCTGGGCCTCGCAAATCACCCCGAGATCCGGAAAACAGATGCGGATGCTGCAGCAAAATTTGGTCTGGCACTCCCCATGGGTGCACGTATGATGAGCGGGAACAGCAATTACCACGAACAACTGGAACGTGAACTCGCCGCTTTTGAAAAGAAGGAAGATGCGATCCTGATGAATTTTGGTTACCAAGGTATCATGAGTGCCATCGATGCCATTTGCGGCCGTCATGATGTGATTGTGTATGATGCCGAAAGCCATGCCTGTATCATTGACGGGCTGCGTTTGCATCCGGGTCACCGTTATGTGTTTAAGCACAATGACCTGGAAGATTTTGAAAAACAGATGGAACGTGCAACGGCCCTGATCGAAAAACAAAAGACCGGTGGTATCCTTGTGATCACCGAAGGGGTTTTTGGAATGGCCGGCGACCAAGGAAAACTGAAAGAGATTGTTGCGCTGAAACAGAAATATGAATTCCGTTTACTGGTAGATGATGCGCATGGTTTTGGTACACTTGGTAAAACAGGTGCCGGTGCAGGAGAGGAGCAGGATTGCCAGGATGGGATTGACCTGTATTTTTCCACTTTTGCCAAATCGATGGCTTCTATCGGTGCATTTATGGCGGGCGATAAAGCGATCATTGATTTCATCCGCTACAATATCCGTTCACAGATCTTTGCAAAAAGCCTGCCTATGCCGATCGTGATCGGTAACCTGAAAAGGCTGGAACTGCTGCAAACGCAACCCGAACTGAAAGACCGTTTGTGGCGCAATGCATTAAAACTGCAGGCGGGATTGAAAGAAAGAGGTTTTGATATCGGTAATACCAATACCATGGTTACACCGGTTTATATGAAAGGAGGTGTGGAAGAAGCCACTGCGATGGTGATGGATCTGCGCGAGAACTACCATATTTTCTGTTCGATCGTTGTATATCCGGTAATCCCGAAAGGGCATATTATTTACCGTTTGATCCCTACAGCGGCACATACGGATGCGGATATCGAAGAAACCCTGAAAGCATTCAGCGAAACCAAGGCCAAGCTCGATTCAGGTGCGTACAAAGTGGAAATGATCCCCGATATGGCAGAAGTATAATCACTTGCATTTTGATGGAATGATCAAATAAAAAAGCCCTCTCTGGGGGCTTTTTTGCTGGGCGGTTTTTAAATCTGCTTCTTTCTTCTTTGATTTGAAAAAAAATAACGATGCATATCGAACATATCGCGATCTGGTGTAAGGACCTGGAAGCGATGAAAGAATTTTACATCAGCTTCTTTGACGCGAAACCCAATGAACGTTATCACAATCCCGGTAAAGGGTATTCCTCATATTTTCTTTCGTTTGAAAACGGGGCGAGGCTTGAACTGATGCAGATGCCCGGTATACCGGATAATGCAAATGATGTGATGAAGCAGTTCAGCGGGTTGATCCACTTTGCAGTATCTGTTGGATCGGAGCAGGCAGTAGATGCTTTAACAGAACGGTTGCGGAATAAGGGCTTGCGGATTGTTGGAGAACCCAGAAGAACAGGGGATGGCTATTATGAAAGTGTGGTGCTGGATCCGGAAGGAAACCGTATCGAGATCACTATATAAAATAAAACGCCATTCCAGTCATAATCAGCGACAGGAATGGCGTTACTGAAAAATTATAATTTCTGGATCAGGTCAGTTGCCTGTTTTACATAATCGTCGTTCTTGGCGGCAGTGGCCACTTCGATACATTTTTGAGCACTTGCTTTGGCGGCGGTTTTGTCGCCCATATCGCGCTGTATTTTTGCCTGCAGCAGAAACAACCAGAAAGCCTGCGGATTGGCCTGCGTTGCTTTGGTAACATTCACCAATGCCTTGTTCAGGTTCTTATCCCACTCGTAATAAAAATTAGCGGCGGCCTGGTAAACGGCGGCAGTGGGTGTTTCTGCAGACAATGCTTTTTCCACCTGTGCGCGGATACGGTCTTTCACATTCACGCTCATCGGGATGCTTACGAGTGCGGTTCCCCAGCGGATATCGAGGTTGCAGCTTTCAGGTAAAACATTGCTGAACTGCATGGTAAAGGTTTCCACATCACGGTTGATCTTTTCAACTTTCACTTTTGTGCGTACCACATCTTCGCTTTCTTTATAACCATCGGTACCCCAGTTGTTCAAGCCTTTGTTGAGGATGATTTCCCAGTACTCTTTTCCGGGGATCGTATATAATACATAAGAACCTGTATCCAACAATTTTCCACCCAGCATCACGCGGTCGCTGAAAGTGATACGTGTTGCGGCATTGGCGCCGGTACGCCAGAGTTTTCCCAGCGGGGCGAGGTCACTGTTTTCTTTCAGTAAACTGCGGCCTTTTACACTGGGGCGGGAGTAAGTGAGTTCAATGGAACCGATACCGAATTCCTGTACAATTTTTTGGGTTGGGCTTGGTGCAGGCATGCGCACCTGTGCAAATGTGGTGATACAGCAGAGGCTGGCAATCAGGAAAAAGATTTTTTTCATAAAGTGCTGGTTTAAGATGCGCAAACCTACCGATTTTTCGCAAGTGGTTTACCGGTTCTAAAAATTCAATGTAACGGGAAAACTGCCGGTAGCCGGGGTTCCATCCGCTGTATACCAGCTTTCTCCTTTCCGGATGGCTTTCATAAGTAAAGATGTATGGATGCCTTCGGGCGGATTGATCAGCTTCACCTTTTTTACGGATCCCTTTTTCAATTCGAGGAGTATTGATACTTGTCCCTGGAACCTGAGACTGTCACCCTGCGTAACAAAATAATTTCTTAAAGAAGCTTTGTACCTGTCCCATCCGTTTGATGGAAGAACGGTTGCAACGGCGGCGGTACTTTGTGTTACTGCGCCGGTGATATCTTTCTTCCGCTGCGTTCCATAACCTATCACGACCACTTCCGCGAGGTCGCTATCCGGTTTCGCAGCGTCGGCTTTTTTAGCAAGATCCGGCTGCACAGCACTGGTAATACGTGATTGGGCTCCAAACACGGTTTTCCCGGCCAGTACCTGTACGCCGGCAACTTTTCCCTGCAGTGCCTGCGCATCATTGGCCCTGCCTGTAAATGTATCCTTCAGGAATTTCGGTGGCTGCATATCTTTTAAGGCGGCTTCTTTATTTTCTATTGGCAGCGGTTTTGGTGAAGCCGATACTGCGGTCAGCGAAAGGGAAGCAGGCAATGTGTCCTGTTCTGTGACAGTTGCAGGTTGCATTTTTCTTTTTTGAGGAATGACCGCTTTTTTATTTTGCTGGTTATCGAGAGAAGCAGTAACGCTTTTATCCGTAAATGAACCGGTTCCCTTTTTTACCAATGGTTGACCAGGTTTTGCATCTTTTGCGTTGTCATGAATTTCCTGTTTGATCACCGGGTTTTGTTTTGCTGCTGTTTCTTTTGTTGATTTTTCCCGGTTCAGTAACAGGAAACCAATGATACCGGTACCCATCAGCAACAGGACCGCTGCAACTCGCCACAGGTTTTTTTTCTTTTCTGTGATCAATAC
>SAIX01000096.1 GCA_004028765.1 Chitinophagaceae bacterium
GACAGTTACAGTAAAGCTTCCTGTAACTGTGTTTCCAGAAGCATCTTTAGCAGTGTAAATCACTGTCGTTGTTCCGAGAGGGAACTGGCTGCCGGATGCATACGTTGAAGTCAATGTAGCACCTGGGCAGTTATCCGTTACGGATACTGTATTCCAGCTTACTTTCGCTCCGCATGCACCAGGATCATTCGGCACACTGATGTTTGCAGGTAATCCCACAATCACAGGGTTTTCTTTATCAGCAACCGTAACATTGAAACTGCTTGTCTGGGATCCGCACAAATTCGTAGCAGTAAGGGTAACTGTAGTCACTCCCTTACCAAATACAACATCACTTCCCGTTCCGCTTCCGCTTCCTGTCGTTGCTCCGCTAAGTACATATGTCGTCGTAACAGTACCAATTCCAGTAGCGGTTGCAGTATAAGTAACTTTCGCTCCGCATACTCCTGCATCTGTTGTGGTTATTATATTCCCGGGAGTAGTGATTACTGGTATATCACAAGTCACAATCACATTGAACTGGCAGGTTGATTTATTACCCGCTGCGTCCGTTGCAGTTACTGTTACCACAGTTGTTCCTGTCGGGAAGAAACTTCCTGAGGCAGGGCTGTATGTGATCGTTGTCGTACCACAGTTATCCGTAGCAGTTGCTCCCGTTAATGTTACGTTCGCACCTGACTTGCCACCAACTGTCGTATTCGCCACAACCGTAATATCAGCAGGACATTTCACCACAGGGTTCTCATTATCTGTAACAGTTACATTGAATGTTCCGGCCACCATATTTCCAGAAGCATCCTTAGCAGTATAAATAACGCTTGTCGTACCTATAGGGAATGCATCGCCGGAATTATGGTCAGAGCTGAGTACAGCATCAGGGCAATTATCTCTTACAGAAACTGCTGACCAGTTTACTTTCGCTCCGCACTGTCCCGGGTCATTCGGCACACTGATGTTTGCAGGTAAGCCAACAATCACAGGGTTTTCATGATCTTCAACTGTAATGGTAAAGCTGTAGCTGTCGCTTCCGCAATCATTCAAAGCCTTAATTGTAACTGTCGTAATTCCTTTATTAAAGAGAGAACCGCTGCCGGTACCTGTTCCGCTGCCAACCGTAGCGCCAGTGAATACATAACTGAGGCTTGAAGCCGGGATACCACTTGCTGCCACATCATAGGTTGCCTTCGCACTGCAGGTACCCGTTGCTGTATTCAAAAGCTGGTTATCAGGTTTGGTGGTTATTACAGGCGGTACGCAGGTAACCGTAACTGTAAAGCTGCATGAACCGATATTACCGTTTCCGTCGTCTGATGTAACAGTCACAGTAGTGGTACCGATCGGGAAGAAACTGCCCGGGGCGATACTGTACACGACAGGTGAGGCACCACAGTTGTCAGATGCCGTTGCCGTATAGGTTACATAAGCTCCGGCAGTACCATCATTGATTGTAGTTGCCGGGGTTGAAATATTTACAGGGCATTTCACCACAGGTGCGATATGATCTTCTACTGTGATGATCTGAGTTTTGGATGTGGTATTTCCAGCCGCATCTTTTACAGTCCAAACACGCTGAATCTGGTAGTTACCCGGGTTTATCCTGTTGATAACCGTTTCAGTAAAGGTTACGGTTGGATTATTGGTGCAATTATCTGTTGCAGTTACAGCAGCTGCTGCAGGAACCGCATCACAGGCTACTGTTGTATTAGCAGGAACACCGATCAATACAGGGTTCTCACTGTCTGTTACAACGATTGTGAAATTACAGCTTACCGAACCGATCGCATTGGTAGCAGTAGCAGTAATGTTATGTGTTCCTACAGAGAAGAAACTGCCTGAAGTTACCGGGTTGCCGTTTTCAGTATAGGTAATTACAGAGGCCGGTATCCCGGTTGATTCGCTTGCTGCGAATTCAACATTGGCACCACACTGACCTGCCGCATTTGGAACAGTGATTGGTCCGGGACAATTGATCACCGGAGGTACACCTGTTACGGTAACAGTAAATGTGCAATAAACTTTATTGCCGCCGGCATCCACAGCCTGGTAGGTAACCGTAGTTGTTCCCAGCGGGAAAGTAGCGCCGCTCGGTAAGCCTGCGATTTGTGTAACCACTACAGAGCAATTATCAGTAGCAGTGGGTGTACTGTATGTAAACACTGCGCCCGATGCACTGGTGCCCTGAACAGTCTGATTGGAAGGGCAATTCGTAAATACAGGCGGGGTAACATCTTTCACAGAAATATGCTGTACAGCAGTTGAGCTGTTGTTTGAATTATCTGTAAAAGTCCAGTGTACATCGTATTCCCCTTGTGCAGTATACACAAGCGGATCGCTGGTGGTTCCGGTTACTGAACCAGCGCAATTATCCATAGCGGTTGGCAGGGTAACTGTTACAGAACATTCGCCACTGAGTGTTGGTAATGTTGGCGCCACTGGAGCAATAATATCCTGGAAGATGAGTGTTTTAGAATTTGATGGTGCAGATGTGCAACCATTGGTAGTAACAACGAGTGTGTATACGCCGTTTGCATTTGTAATAAGTGTGCTCCTGATTGCACCCGGAATCATGAAACCGTCTTTATACCACTGATAAGAATCAGCGGTACCATTTGCCTGTAAAGTAATGGTGGTGCCCGGGCACGATGTGAGATTGCCACCTACAGCACTGATGGTGATTACCGGTGTTGTTTTTGGTGCCGCTATACCCGTACCTGCTGCGCTGGTACAACCATTCACTGTAGCGGTCACAGTATAAGTACCTGCGCTGTTAACAGTGATGGAAGAGGAAGTTGCATTTGTACTCCATAACAGAGAACCTGTTGCATTTGTAGATAGTGTGGAAGTACCATCACAATTATCCACCACCGAAACCTGCGGAGCAGCAGGGACGGCATTTTGGGTAATGACAGCTGAACTGTTCAGTGTTGCTGTACAGTTTGCAGGCGAAGTAACAGTAACTGTGTATGTTCCGGCAGCTTTCGTTCCGAATACCAATGGGCCTCCTGTACCGGTTACCGGTAATCCATCGTTTATATTACCATTACGAACAAGTTGATAAGTGAACCCTGCCTGGGAACCACTTAACCCAACTTGTAAACCATTGCCACCTGAACAATATGCGCCCCCCCCGGTTACACTGAACTGCTGTATTGGAACAATCCCTACTATGGTAACCGATTGCGAAGCAACACACTGTCTGCTGTCTTTCACAACAATATTATATGTTCCCGCTACGAGATTCGTGAAAACATCATCAGGCTGGAATGTAAGACCCCCATCTTTGGAGAATGCCTGCCCGGGAGGTGTTCCGCCAGTAAGCGTAACATGGATCAACCCTGTTGCTGGGCCTGAACAGTTTACATCAAGTTTATCTACTGCAAAAGTCAGGGGTGTTGGCTGTGTGATAGTCACAGTTTTGTTTGACTTACACCCTGCAGCATCCGTAACAGTCAGGGTGTATGTACCTGCTGCTGCGGTAAGGTTTTGAGTGGTGGCACCATTCGACCATGAGTAGCTGTAAGGTGCAGTTCCTCCCGTTACGGACAATTCCGCGATTCCATTATTTCCGCCATAACATGCAACGGGATACATTACATTGAATGTGATTGTTGGAGGTGTATTTACTGTAACTACTGTAGATGCAGTACTTGTGCAACCATAATGATTGGTTCCTGTTAATGTATAAGTACCTGCAGCGTTAACAGTAATAGAAGATGCTGTTGATCCGGTACTCCATGAAAGGTTCAATCCGTTCTCAGAGTTCGAATTTAATGTTACTGAACTTCCCGCACAGATCGATACAGAACCGTTTGGAAGGATACCCACACCAGGGTTGCCACTTACAAATATGTTGGTAGTAGCGGTACATCCGCCATTCGTTGTATAAGTGATCGTTACATTACCTGCACCAATTGCTGTTACTTTACCTGTATTATCTACCGTTGCCACTGCAGGGTTGGATGATACCCATGCATTGCTCGATGCAGCTACACCGGTACCACTTAACTGAACTGAACCACCAATACACATCGCTGATGGTGTGCCGCTGACTACAGCCTGCGGATATATTGTTGCCGTCACTGCTGTCCTTCTTGCAGATACACAACCATTGCCATTCACCGCTTCTGCGTAGAAGGTTCCGCTTACGTTTGTATTCAGTGTATTGCCTACTGCAAGCTGGGTGCCTCCCGTTGCCGCATCAAACCAGCGAACCGTTTCACCCGCTCCGGCTGTTGCTGATATCGTAACACCATTCGGTGCACAAGCAGCTCCATTCGTACCGCTTGGTGCATTCGGAAGCGATACCACAGATACGGTTACAGATGCAGAACTTGAACAACCGTATTGATTTGTTCCAGTTAAAGTGTAAGTACCTGCCGAGTTAACAGTGATAGATGAGGTAGTTGATCCGCCGGGAGCCCAGCTGT
>SAIX01000097.1 GCA_004028765.1 Chitinophagaceae bacterium
ACGTGAACTGGGTTCAGAACGTCGCAAGACAGTTCGGTCCCTATCTGTGGTGGGCGCTAGTAAATTGAGTGGACATGACCTTAGTACGAGAGGACCGGGTCGTACGTACCGCTGGTGTATCTGTTGTGCCGCCAGGTGCAATGCAGAGTAGCTATGTACGGACAGGATAAACGCTGAAAGCATCTAAGCGTGAAACCTTCCACAAGATGAGTTTACTTTTAAGGGTCGTCGAAGACTACGACGTTGATAGGCTATAGGTGTAAAGCTGGTAACAGCAAAGCCAAGTAGTACTAATTGCCCGTAAGCTTTATTTTTTTTCTTGTAATTCTTCTAGCTTCCCAATATGTAACTTATTTCCGCTAATGCGGATGAAGATCTTATGGTGGTTTTACCAGGGGTGTTCACCTCTTCCCATTCCGAACAGAGAAGTTAAGCCCCCTATGGCCGATGGTACTTGCATCTTGCTGGGAGAGTAGGTAGCTGCCATATTCTTTGAACCCGATCAGTTTACTGGTCGGGTTTTTTATTGCCCCGATTTTACCCAAATCATTCTTGCGCTCCGTTAATTTGAAAGCCGGCTATTGATCGATTTGTGATGGAAGTTTTTTTTTGCCTACCTGATAACATCAAGCTACATCCTCTCCTGTAGAAGCAAGCAGCAGGCGGAACCAGTCTTCTCTTTCCAGTTTCACGCTGGCGGCAACTTTTGCCTGCAGTAAGCGTTCAATTTTTGTGGTCCCTATCACGGTCTGTATCCCCGAAGGATGGGTATGCAACCAGGAAAGCAATATTTCATTAAGCCCGGTATTGTATTTTTCAGCCAGTTCGGTGGCTGTGGCTGTGATTGCACGATAACGGGGATGATCCTCATCTGAAAACAATCCGCCACCCAGCGGAGCCCAGGCCATCGGGATGATATTATTCTTCATGCAATACGCAAGTGTTCCGTCATTGAATGCATTGAGATGAATGAGCGAAATCTCCACCTGGTTATATTCAACCAATATGTGTTTTGCCAGCAGGTCTGCCTGGTGGGGAAGAAAATTGGATACACCAAAGGACAGGATCTTGCCCTGCTGCTTTAATTGCTCTATTGCTTCCGCAACTTCTGAAGGGTTCAGCAGCGGGTCGGGCCGGTGGATCAGTAAAATATCGAGATAATCGGTGCCGAGGTTCTGCAGGGATCTTTCAACAGAATTGATAATATGTTCCTTTGAAGTATCGTAGGACTTAATTGTATGTGAAAGACGGTTCGGACTCATCATCCTGATGCCGCATTTACTGATCAGTTTCATGTGGCTCCGGAGCGAAGGCATTTCTTTCAGCACTTCTCCAAATTCCGCTTCTGTTGTATAATCCCCGTAAATATCCGCATGGTCAAAAGAATTGATCCCGTATTGCAGGCAGGATTCGATCATTTGCCGGTACTGGGCTGTTGTAAAGCCGGCGCCCCATGCACCCCATCGCATACAACCGGCTACTGGAGAACTGATCGCTGTGTTTTTCATATATCAAATATACAGGCTGAAAAAGGATACGAATACACTATGATGATAACTGACAGTTATCAAAATACACTAAAAATAAAAAGTCCCGGCACTGGGCCGGGACTTTGCAGTTAGTTCGGTTGTTAAAGGTTTAGTACCTGTTGCCACCGCCGTAGCCACCGCCATTGTCGCGGTTGTATCCGCCACGGCTGCCACCGCCACCGCCATAGCCACCACGGTTACCACCGCCCTGGCCAAAGCTTTTCTTCTTGAAACCACTGCTTCTTTCGCCTTCGGGGCGTGGGGTGGATTCATTTACCACAATCTTACGACCGAGCACGTCTGTATCGTGCAGGGCTGCGATCGCAGATTTAGCGGCTTCGTCATCAGCCATCTCAACAAAACCAAAACCTTTGCTGCGGTTATTGTTGAATTTGTCGGTAACAATTTTGGCGCTGGTTACTTCGCCATAGGGTGCAAAAAGATTTTGCAGGTCTTCACTGGACATATTCCAGTTAAGATTTCCAACGTAAATGTTCATGTTCTTTTAAAAATTAAATGATCAAAACCCAATGAGTGAAACAGTAACCAAAAACCCTGAAGCATTTACGTAAATAACCTTCTGGAATATGGAAGAACTGCCATTGGACTACCGAAGATAGGGAATTTGTTATTTGCGGCTGTTTTTTTTAAAAACTAGGCTCTAAAAGGGGTAATTACAGCCGTTTTTAACAAAACGGGCAAGAGGTGTAAGGTGTAAACCGGCAATAAAAAGCCCATCCTTTGCATGGACGGGCTTAAAATCAGGGATATCTGTAAATTATTCTGCAACCACTTCGAAATCAACTTCAACGGTATTACCGTTGCCGAAATCGATAGAGGCTTTGTGTGTACCGAGTTCTTTTACTTCTTCCACAACAGAGATACGCTTGCGATCGATCTCGTAACCTTTCTGGTCGCGGATGGCACGTGCGATCTGGAGAGAAGTGATACTTCCGAAAATCTTGCCGCTGGTACCGGTTTTGGCGCCCAGTTTAACAGGAGAGGCTTTCAGTACTTCGATCACTTTGTTGAGTTCAGCCAGCATAGCGGCTTCTTTCTTAGCGATCACTTTCAGGCGCTCTTCGTGCTGTTTCAGGTTGGCCGGATTGGCTTCTACGGCAAATTTCTGAGGAATAAGAAAATTACGGGCATAGCCATTTTTCACAGTAACGAGTTCGTTACGGCCGCCGAGATTATCTACATCCTGGATTAAAATTACTTGCATGTTTTGTTTTTTAGTCCCAAGAGCCCAGTCTTTGTTTTTGACTGTCTCACACCATGGCGTGATTAGGGAAGGTTACTAAATCAATTAATAATTAGGAATTCAGAATTGATAATTATTAATTGGAATTATGATTATTTCAACAGGTCAGTTACATAAGGCAACAGGGCCATCTGGCGTGCTTTTTTCACTGCATCCTGCACTTTACGCTGGTATTTCAGCGAGTTTCCGCTCAAACGACGGGGCAACAGTTTACCCTGTTCGTTGATGAATTTTTTCAGGAACTCGATGTCTTTATAATCAACGTATTTAATGCCATATTTTTTGAAGCGGCAGAATTTTTTCTTGGGCTTCTCCTGTTTGATGGCGGTCAGGTATTTGATCTCATTTTTTGCCATGATTAAGCCTCCTGTGTTTTATCCTGCATTGCAAATCCGCCATTTCTTTTCACGTGGTTGTACTCGACGGCGTATTTATCGAGACGGGTGATCATGTGGCGCATTACCTGCTCATCGCGCAGCAACTGGATCTTCAGTTTTTCGTTGGCAGTGGCAGGGGCGCTGTACTCAAATACCCAGTAAATACCGGTGGTTTTTTTCTGGATAGGATAAGCGAGGGATTTTAATCCCCAGGGATGGCTGGCAATGGTTGCACCACCCAGTTCGGCGATCAGGTCGGCATATTTTTTCTGCGAAGCTTTGAAATCTTCTTCAGAAAGAACCGGTGTAAAGATCACCATCAATTCGTAATTGTTCATTACCTGAATGTTTAGGTTTTAAATTTGGTTTCTCCCAGTGGACAATCCTCCTGCACCGCAGAAGAAAAGAATCTGCCAAAACAGATTTGGGGCTGCAAAAGTAAGGAAAAGTTGGAAGTTTACAGTATAAAGTCAATCTTTTCTCCATCCGAAAGCCTTAGTTTCTCCCCAAAAACCGCATTATTTTAAATTTTTTAATAATACGATATAGGTTGGGAAATGGTCACTGTATCCTCCCCGGTATTGGTTGCCGTTCCAGGTGCGCATCGGATACCCCTTATAACGGCCCGTATTTTCTTTTAAAAAACCGGGATTGAAAACATGGGCTTTGTGGAACCAGAATCCGTTTACAGATGGTAGCAGCCAGTTCCGGGATAGAAGGATCTGGTCGAACAATCCCCAGGCATCCTGGTTAGCGAGTGAGCCATTGCCATTCCGGAAGTGTTCGAACCAGGGATTGTACAATTGTCCGGGAGAAGGGTGTTTGGTGTCAGCTTTTGCATTCAGGGAATTGAAGACGCTTGGGCTGTCAGGATCATCATTCAGATCGCCCATAACAATGATCCGGGCAGCAGGATCGGTTTGCAGAACAGAGTCGATATGTTTCCTGCAGGCAAGGGCTGCTGCTTCGCGGGCCGGGGCGCTTCTTTCTTCCCCGCCCCTGCGGCTGGGCCAGTGGTTTATGTACACATGAGTTTTTTCACCCGCTAAAAAACCTTTCACATACAGGATATCCCTCGTATAAAAAGCCTGTTTGCTGTTGCCGGGGATCATCACAGGGATCGGGCGCGCATATTCCGGCAGAAAGACAGCGGGTTGGTATAACAGGGCCACATCAATACCGCGCGGATCGGGAGAATCATAATGAATGATCCGGTATTTTTTTGAAAGAAGTAAAGGGTGACGGATCAGATCAGAGAGAACTGTATCGTTCTCGATCTCGGCAATGCCGAGCAATGCCGGTCCGTTCGGTACATACTCTTTTCCAATCTGGGCAATCACCGTAGCCATGTGTTCAAGTTTGTCGAGATAGATGGCACTGTTGTATTTCTTTGCGCCGGCAGGTGTAAAATCTTCGTCGTTGATCAGCGGGTTGCGGATGGTGTCATAAAAATTTTCAAGGTTATAAAATGCGATCACACAGGCTTTGTAACGCTGCGTTTGTGCGGATAGCTGCAGGGAAAATAAAAGGTAAAACAGTAATTGCTTCATTCTTCAAAATTGAAATGCTTCCAGCGAATTATATGCTTTCCCTATACCGTATTTACCGATGATAAAAAACGGTGCTGCTTGGACCAGGATACCCAGCAATTATTTTTACACTGTTTGTAACGGCCGGCATTTTAAATGACAGAGATATGCTGACCCGATTATTGTTATTGCTGTTTTTTCTGAATGCATTTATGGCCTATGCGCAGAAGACAAGAACTGCGACCCGGAAAAACCAGTTTTCTGATAGCGCAGTTGCTGAATCACTCCGCGAAGAACAGCTCTATGAACTGCCCATTCTAACAATGGGTGAAACAGAGAAAAGCTCGGCCTCGTATTCGGGTACTTCCTCATTATTGAGTGCTGGCAAAGATGTTTTTCAATCGATGGCTGCTTTTCATTTTTCGGCCATGCGTTTCCGGCCGAGGGGATTGGATGCTTCTCAAACAACCACAATCGTGAATGGGATTTCCATGAACGATATTGAATCGGGTACTATCCAGTGGGGTTTATGGAGCGGATTGAATGAAGTGTCGGTCAATACACAATCAGTATACGGCTTGCGTGCAGCTGAATGGGGAATGGGTGGTGCAGCAGGGTTGCAGGCGATAGACATGCGGGCTTCTTCGCAGCGGGAACAATACACGGCGGGTTATACCATTTCCAACAGGGTGTTCCGTCACAAATGGTCGTTTGCAGGGAATACGGGCTTTACCAAAAAAGGATGGGCATTTGCTTTTGCGGGTAGTATCCGCGAAGCAGAAGAAGGGTATTTTCCAGGCACGCCATATCACGGGCGCAGCTATTATGTCGCTGCGGATAAACGTTTGCCCGGAGATCATCTTTTGTCATTCGTATTTTTTGGATCCGCTACCCGCAACAGCAGGCAGGCAGCGGTTTTGAAAGAATCCACCGATCTGAGTGCTACAAATTTTTATAATCCCGGATGGGGTTACCAGGATGGTAAAAAAAGAAATGCAAATGAATTGTTTTCGCATATACCGGTGCTGATCATCAGTGATGAAAAAAGATTCAGCAATGAAGAGAAGCTGGTGATCAGTTTTGGAATGATGTATGGACGAAGAGAAAGAACGGGTTTCGACTGGTATCGTGCGGATGATCCAAGGCCGGATTATTACCGTTACCTGCCATCTTTCCAGCAGGATGCCTTACTCGCAGAAAAAATGCAGGCTGCTTTTCGCGATAACGAATCATTGCGGCAAATAGACTGGCAAAAGATTTATGATATAAACCGGAACAGTTATGAAGTTTTACAGAATGCGAACGGAATAACAGGAAACAGTTTTGCTGGTCTCAGGTCGCATTACTGGCTAGCTGCAAAAACCAATCATATCACAAATGTAAACCTGGCATTACAATATGATGTTCGTTTGCAAAATGGCTGGCAGGTAAATGCGGGTGGTAAAATACAATACCAGTATAACCGTAACCGGCAGAAGGCGGTTGACCTACTGGGCGGAGAATATATTTCAGATATCAACGCATTTGCAGAAGACAATACCATCGGCAGCGAGAGAAGGAAACAGAATGATTTAGACCATCCAAACCAATTAGTGACCCAAGGCGGGTATTACGGATACGATTACACTACCATCTCCCAAACGGCAGAATGTTTTGGACAGGTGCAGCGATCTTTTGCACAGTTTGATTTTTTTGCCGGAGCGGGTATTTCCACAAAAGGTTTTTACAGGATCGGGAATAAAAGGAACGGGCTTTACCCCTTTCAATCGGCTGGCGAATCAGGCCTTTTGTCTTTTACCAATTTCACCTGTAAAGCCGGTATCATATGGAAGATCAATGGGCGGAACTATCTCTCTTTTTTAGCCATGCTGATGAACCGTGCGCCGGATGTGGAATCTGTTTTTATCGATCCTGCACTTAGTGATGCGATACAGCAGGGGCCAAGGAATGAAGCCCAGCAGCATGGAGAAATTTCTTACCAGTTTGTTTCTCCTGCAGTGAAATTCAGGATAAGCGGTTATTTCTCGCGATACAGAGATGGCATGGATCTCCTTACATTTTACCATGACGGCTACAAACAGTTTGTGAATGATGCGATCAGTGGTATCGGTAAAACACATCTGGGAATCGAGACCGGTGCATCCATAAAAATTACTTCAGCATGGAAGCTGATGGCTGCAGTGAATTTCGGCAGGTATTATTTTGATACCCGGCAACAATTATCGGTTACAAGTGACAATGATAATTATGTGCTTGAAAGAGGATGGGTGTATGCAAAAGGGTTTCATGTTGCGGGAACACCGCAGGAATTGTATGGGATGGGATTGTTATACCAGGCAGGCCAGTTTTATTGTACTCTTACTGCAAGTTTTTTCAGGGAGAACTGGCTGGCCTGGAACCCCTTCCGAAGAACCTATGCGGTTATGGAAAATGTGGTGCCGGGATCAGCGCAATGGGAACATATACTCGCTCAGGAAAAACTGCCCGATCAATTCATGACAAACCTTTCAGCCGGAGGATCCTTCAGGCTTCGTTTACCGGGTGGTAAACACCATAAACAAATTCGGTGGAATCTTTCGCTCAATAATCTCCTGAATGATACAAAACTGGTAACGGGCGGTTACGAGCAACTCCGTTTCGACACAGATAACAAGGAGCCCGGAAAATTTCCACCACGTTATTATTATGCGATGGGCCTGAATTATTCTTTTCATATTTCCGTTAACTGGTAAAACGATGTATATGGGCGCAAAACTCATAACCTTATTGATTTGTTTTATCCTGATCGCTGGTTGCACCAGAAAAACAGATGAACCACCGGCGTATACGGGGCCGGATATCCATCCAACCATCTCCATTGCGGATTTACGTGCAAAACATTCCATGGGGAGCCAGGAATTGTTGACAGATGAAGACATCATTGAAGGGATTGTTGTGGCCGATGACCGTTCCGGGAATTTTTATAAAATCATCGTGTTACAGGACAGTACCGGAGGTATCCAGGTGAAACTCGATGGCTACAATCTCTTCAATCATTTTCCGGTTGGGTGCAGACTGGCGATCAAATTGAAAAATCTGTGGATGGCGGATTATGGCCGGATGATCCAATTGGGGGCGGGAATCGACAGAACGGTTCCCACATCACCGGAATTGGTAGGAATACCCTTGCCCATGTTCAGCCGGTATCTTATCAAAAAATCATTGCATAATATACTTCCGCTGAAAGATGTACGGATCGACCAGTTGGGCGATTCATTACAAAGCTGCCTGGTACGCATCAGTAATGTTGAATTTTCAGTAACAGATACCGGAACTACCTATGCGGATGCTTTAAACCAGCTTGCAGATAATAAAACCGTGAAAGCCTGCTCCGGTGGGAGTGTATATTTACGAAGCAGCGGCTTTGCTGATTTTGCTGCTGTAAAAACGCCAAGGGGCAATGGCAGTATTACTGCCGTATATGGTGTTTTTGGTACAGCGAAACAATTGCTGATACGCGATACGGCCGATGTTCAGTTGAACGGGTTGCGGTGTACCGGCACCGGCCCAAAACTTTTGTTCAGTGAAGATTTTGAAAAAGCGATTACCGGCGCAGATATCACATTACAAGGATGGAAAAATATCGCAGAAACAGGTGGACAGTTATTCAAAGCCAAAATGCTCTCGCAAAACAGTTATGCAGAGATCAGCGGTGCGGGTACCGGTCAATCTGCAATAGTGAGCTGGTTGATCAGTCCACCAGTCAATCTATCAAACAGCGCCAATGAAGTGTTGCAGTTTCAAACCAGGGATGCGTTTGATAATGGCGCCAATTTTCAGGTATTGGTTTCTGTAAATTATGATGGAGGCAATACCCCCTGGAAAGCAAAATGGACGGTATTAAAAGCACAGTTTTCGAAAGGATCCGTAAATGGAATCAGCCCATCATGGGCAGCATCCGGCCCCATCAGTCTTTCGGGTTTTCAGGGTAATGTGTATGTCGCTTTCCGTTATGAAGGGGCCGACCCGTCAGCGGTTATCGATAAGCGAACCACGACTTTCCAGGTTGACAATATCCGTATTGAAGGGAACTGACCTGCTTTTTTTTCGCTTTACAAAAGTCAATACGCTTTAAAAATTGCCAACCTGTCAGCATCATGGGTTTGGTATTTTCTTTGTTCATTTGCAGCCAAAACAAGCATTATGCAAAAAGGACAGATTCGTGTACAAACGGAAAATATCTTCCCGATCATTAAAAAATTCCTTTACAGTGATCATGAAATTTTTCTCCGGGAACTGGTGAGCAATGCCGTAGATGCTACGCAGAAGCTGAAAACGCTTTCTTCTATCGGTGAGGCCAAAGGGGAACTGGGTGAACTGCGGATCGATGTGGTGCTGGATGCGAAAGAAAAAACACTGAGTATCATCGACCGGGGTGTGGGTATGACCGGCGAGGAAGTGGACAAATACATAAACCAGGTGGCATTCAGCGGTGCGGAAGAGTTTATGCAGAAATACAAGGATGCGAATATCATCGGTCATTTCGGGCTTGGTTTTTACAGTTCTTTTATGGTGAGCGATAAAGTGGAAATATTCACCAAATCGCATAAAGAGGGAAGTGGTGTTTACTGGAGTTGCGATGGCAGCCCCGAATTTGAACTGTACGATGTGGATTACAGCCAGCGTGGTACCAAAATTGTTCTGCATGTAAATGAAGACAGCAAAGAATTTCTCGAAGCCGGCCGCATCAAGGGCATACTCGAACGATTCTGCAAATTCCTGCCTGTACCTATCTTCTTTTCAGAAGCAGGAGAAAAACAGGAAGGGGAAGAAAAGCCAATCAATAATACCGATCCCATCTGGATCAAAAAACCGTCCGATCTCCAGAAAGAGGATTACGAAAAATTTTATAAGGAATTATATCCCTTTAATGAAACCCCGCTTTTCTGGATCCACCTGAATGTGGATTACCCGTTCAACCTTACCGGGGTACTTTATTTTCCTAAGATCAAACAGAGTTATGAGATCCAGAAAGATAAAATACAGCTGTACTGCAACCAGGTTTTTGTAACAGATGAAGTAAAAGATATCGTTCCTGAATTCCTGATGTTGCTGCAGGGGGTGATCGACAGCCCGGATATCCCGCTGAACGTGAGCCGCAGCTATTTACAGGGCGATCCGAATGTTAAAAAGATCAATGCGCATATCACAAAAAAAGTAGCGGATAAACTGGATGAAATATTCCGGAATGAACGGCAATCGCTCGAGGAAAAATGGGAGAGTCTCGGATTGTTTGTGAAATACGGGATGATGACGGATGATAAATTTCTTGAGAAAGCCAACAGGTTCCTGGTAATGGAGGATACGGATGGCAAATTTCATACACTCGATGAATACAAAACCGCAACAGAAGCGACCCAGAAAAACAAAGATGGCAAGCAGGTGATCCTTTACACAACCAATCCTGTTCAGCAGGATGCTTATATCCAGGCCTGTAAAAGCAAGGGGTATATTGTTGTGAAAATGGAGACACTGGTGGATGCGGCCTTTATCAACACCATGGAAATGAAATGGGAGAATGTGAGTTTTGTAAGGGTGGATGCGGATATCGTGGATAACCTGATCGACAAACAGGAAAGCAGTGAAACGGTATTGAGTAAAGAAGAATCAGAGAAATTAAAGGAATTGTTTGGCCTGCAAATTGAAGGGCTGCATGTAACTACGGAGATCAAAGGACTTAGCGCAGATACGGCCCCTGTTGTGGCTACCCGCCCCGAGTTTATGCGCCGGATGAAAGATATGGGCGCAGTAGGCGGTGGAATGACGGCATTTTATGCACAGATGCCTGATGAAGTAACCCTAACTGTAAACGGCAATCACCCGATTTATCAGCAGTTGTTAAAAGAACAAAATACAGCGATGCAGCAAAAGCAGGTACGCAACCTGGCCGATCTTGCCCTATTGTCGCAGGGATTGCTGAAAGGAAATGAACTTACCAATTTCATTAACCGGAGTGTTGAGTTGTTGCAGGGCGAGATCAAAACAGTGAAAGCTGAAGCATAAGCTTCCACAAATATTTTTAGCCGCCTGAATAAAACGGGCGGCTTTTTTATGCTTTATTCGGAACCCTGCATATTTCTTACAAATGCATAGATTTATCCAATGTCAGCAGCTTGGGAAACAGTTAAGTTAAAAATTAAAGAAGTGATTCGCGAAACAGCGGACGCCAAATCTTTTATTCTTGAAAAAACAAGCGGCAGTTCTTTGCAATACAAGCCCGGGCAGTTTCTTACGTTTCTTTTTCAGAAACGCAATGGGGAAGATGTACGCCGTAATTACTCTGTTTCTGCTGCTTCCGGTGAGCCATTGCGGATTACCGTAAAAAGGATACCGAATGGAGAATTTTCCCGCTGGCTTATCGATAAAGCAAAGCCGGGCGATGTATTGATCAGTACAGGTGCCTCCGGTTTTTTTACATTGCCGGATAGCCCGGAGCTGTTCGCAAAGTATTTTTTCTTTGCCGCAGGTAGCGGGATCACACCGATTCTCCCTATGATCCAAACATTACTTGGGACGGTACCTGGCAGTAGCGTTGTTTTGGTTTACAGCAACCGCTCTCGCCATGAAACGATCTTTCTCGCTGCACTTTTAAAATTGCAGAACGATTATCCCGATCGGTTTACCCTCGAATTCTTTTTCACTGAAACGACGGATATACTGCATAAAAGACTTAGTGGGTTCCGGGTTGCAGAACTGCTCGGGAAATATACAGATGGTTCATTGCAACTGCAGCAAACGCTTTTTTATTTATGCGGCCCGTTTGAATATATGCGGATGATCTCGATTGTATTGCTGAGTAATGGTGTGGCACAGGACCATATCCGAAAAGAAATTTTTGTGATTGAAAAACCATCCGAAAAATTGAAACCACCGGATACCGACCCGCACCAGGTAAAATTGATCGTCAATGATAGTGAATACACTTTTATAACTTCTTATCCTGAAACAATCCTGCAAACCGCGAAACGGCTTTTGATCCCGCTTCCCTATAGTTGCGAAAGCGGCCAATGCGGAACCTGTGCGCTTACCTGCGTGGAAGGACAGATATGGATGCGTAAAAACGAAGTATTGCTGGACCAGGAAATATCACAGGGCAGGGTGCTTACCTGCACGGGTTTTGTAGTAGGGGGCAATGCGGTGTTGTATGATCAACCTATTCGCTCAACCTGAGGTCCACCATTTTCAGTTGCAGGTTTTTTTCTCCCTGCCATTCATTTTCATCGATCGTGAAAACAATATCTATCGGTTTGTTCGATTGCACCAATGGATATTTTGAAGCCATGTTAAAACCGATACCCGTAAGCGTAATGTTTTGCTGGCGCAGTACAAAACGCAGGTGCTGTTCTTTTACAATTTTCGAAAAGCCGGTATCAGATACTTTTTTTGCAATAAAAACCGGGCGCATATTATCGGGCCCAAATGGCTCCATCTGCGAGAGGATATTGTAAAATGCGGGTGTGATATCGCTGAAACGGATCTCAGCATCGATCACGATTTCAGGTATCAGCAATTCACCGGGGATTGTTCTGGCAACCTCTGCTTCAAATGCTTCTGCAAATGCAGTAACTTTTTCAGGAAGCAGGGTCATCCCCGCTGCTGCGAAATGCCCGCCGTATCCCAACAGGTTTTCCCGGCAGGCATGAATGGCTTCATACAAATTAAAGCCTGCCACACTGCGGGCGCTCCCTGCCACATAATCACCGCTTCTTGTTAAAACGATTGTGGGCCTGTAATAGGTTTCGATAAGCCGGCTGGCTACAATACCCACCACTCCTTTGTGCCAATGCTCCTGGTAAACAACGGTGGTTTTTTTATTTTTATTGGAAGGGTCTTTTTCAATCAGTGCCAGTGCTTCTTCCGTTATGCTGCTATCCGCTTCCCGGCGGTCGGCATTGTCGCTGTGCAGCATTTCCGCATAGCTGAGTGCTTTGTTATAGTCCTGTTCAATGAATAACTGAACCGCTTTCCGCGCATCATCCATTCTTCCAGCCGCATTAACCCTTGGGGCAATTACAAAAACAAGATTTGAAATGCTCATATATTTCTGTGCGCCGGCCAGTTGCATCAGTGCACGGATTCCAGGAGATGGGTTTTCGTTCACTTTTTTCAAACCATAAAAGGCCAGTGCCCGGTTTTCCCCGGTAATAGGAACGATATCCGCTGCAATGGCTATGGCTGCAAGATCAAGATAGCGCAGATAGCTCTCTTCCGTAAGCCCCATTTTTTCGGACAGTGCCATCATCAGTTTAAAACCAACACCACAACCGCAAAGTTCTTTGTAGGGATAAGGGCAGTCTTTTTGTTTTGCATTGAGTATTGCGACAGCGGGCGGTAAAATGGTATCAGGCAGGTGATGGTCACAAACAATGAAATCGATGCCCAAAGTTTTTGCATACGTGATCAGGTCAACCGATTTGATCCCGCAGTCGAGAGAAATGATCAGCGAAAATCCATTTTCTGCGGCAAAATCAATCCCCATTTTAGATACACCGTACCCTTCACGGTAGCGGTGCGGGATATAAAAATCAGTATCCGGATACATGCCCTGAATAAACTGGTAAAGACTGGCCACTGCAGTGGTGCCATCCACATCATAATCACCGAATACAAGGATTTTTTCCCGTTTTTCGAATGCGGCCAGGATACGGTCGACGGCTTTGTCCATGTCTTTCATCAGCCATGGGCTATGCAGGTCGGACAATTGCGGGCGGAAAAACTGCCTGGCTTTTTCAAAATCGTCAACACCCCTTTGTACGAGGATATTGCAGAGAACAGGATGGATATTCAATGATTGCCGGAGTGAATCGCCCGCAACATCGTTCGTGGGTAATATGTTCCAGCGCTTTTCCATTAATACGCGCGGTCGGTGGTATAGCGAACGAGTTCTTCCAGTGCCTGCCGCACATCTGAATCCGGGAATTCATGCAGGATAGACAGCGCTTCATCCCTGAAGCGGTACATGGTTTCCGTTGCATAACGGATGCCGCCATTTTTCACCACTTCATCAATTACAAAACGGACACTTTCTTTCCGGGTATTCTCATTTTTTATGATGTAGATGATTTTTTTACGGGTAGCCGCGTCGCAATGATTGAGCGTATATATGAGCGGGAGCGTCAGTTTTTTTTCTTTGATATCGTTTCCCGTGGGCTTACCGATATCTTCTGCTCCGTAATCAAACAGGTCATCTTTGATCTGGAAGGCCATGCCTACTTTTTCACCGAATATTTTCAGTTTTTCAATGCTGTCAGGATCAGAGAAAGTAGTACTTGCACCGGAAGCGCAGGCAGAAGAAAGAAGGGAAGCGGTTTTTCCTTTGATGATCTCGTAATACACTTCTTCGCTGAAATTCAGTTTGCGCGATTTCTCGAATTGAAGCAACTCTCCTTCGCTCATAACCTTTACCGCATCGGCGAGCATTTCCAAAACCACGTATTCCTTGTTATTCAGCGCAAGCAAAAGGGCTTTCATGAGCAGGTAATCACCAACGAGAACAGCGATCTTATTTTTCCAGAGTGCATTGATGGAAAAAAAACCCCTTCTTTCCATCGAATCATCTACTACATCGTCGTGAACCAGGGAGGCGGTATGTAGTAATTCCACTAGTGAAGCGGCACGATAGGTGCTGGTATTCACGGGGCCGCCCATCCTGGCACTCAGCAATACGAACATCGGGCGCATTTGTTTGCCTTTCCGCTTTACGATATACTGCATGATCCTGTCGAGCAGGGCCACCCTGCTTTTCACTGCCTCTTTGAAGTGAGTCTCAAACTGTTGAAGTTCGTCTGCTATGACTTTTTTTGCCTGCTTCATGAAAAATCTGGCACAATATAGGATGGTTATATACAATAACGGTTCTATATGCAGCGTTAATTCAGGGATCGGGGTCTTTCGGGGGGTATTATTACGTGAATTTTTGGCTTAAAAATTGTGTGATTGAATCATAACCTATAAATTTGCCATGTTTATCCCCCCGCGGCAAAAGAGGCTAGTAAGAATTTAGAAATCATTTTTTATCAATAAACATCCTATATGGCAAGCAAAAAGTTCATTTTAGCAGCAGTATTGATTGTACTGATACAGTCGATCGGTATTGCTCAAACAGATTGGGGATGGGACTGGAAAGACACTTCCAAGATCGCGATCAAGAATCTGCCCCAGCACAACGAGTTCCTCAACAATCAGTATCCGTATCCAGCCAAACCCCGCAGTCAGTGGGAATTGGGTATCGGTGCAGGTGCTGCCTGGATTACAGGTGATGTAAAGGGAAAAGTAGGTTATGGCGGTACGATTTCGCTTCGCAAAGCCATTAATCACACATTCTCATTTAGGGGTGGTTTTACCGGCTTGTTTACAAGTGGTGCGCCTACGCCTTACGGTGTGGCAATCGGTCAGATTCCTTATAAAAATGGTACCGCACAGCTTAACCTGGATCTTTTAACTTCTTTAAATACGGCAAGCTACTACAGGGGAAATCCTAAAACCAACGTATATCTTATCACAGGTTATAGCCTGAATGCCACAGCAGTTAGTGTTCAATATACACCTGCTGACAGGTATTACAGGTATTATGGATTTAACCAGCCTAACAGCCAGCATGGGTTGATTACCACTTTTGGTGGTAGCCCCAATCCTGGTGTTGCGGGAAATACACGTAAGTCCATTGCTTTGCTTCATGGCCTTGACTTGGGTGGTGGTATCGCATTTAAAGTGGACAAAAAGACAAATATCGGTCTTGAACATAAATTTACTTTCACTGCACCGGGATATGATTTGTTAGATGGATTCCAGGGTGGAAATAATAATGACTATTGGGGTTTTACCAGTGTTCGCCTGAATGTGAATATTGGAAAATCTTCAAAAGCTGTTGAGCCTTTGTGGTGGATCAACCCAAACAATTTCGTGTACAGCGAGCTGAACTCACCTAAGCACATGAAGATGCCTAAAGTGGTATTGCCTGATGCGGATGGTGATGGCGTTACTGACCAATTCGATCTCGAACCCAATACTCCGAAAGGAGCACCCGTTGACAGCCATGGTGTAGCAAAAGATACGGATGGTGATGGGGTTCCTGATTACCGTGATAAAGAAGTACTGACTCCAAAATCATGTTTCCCAGTGAACAATGATGGCGTTGGTACCTGCCCTGAACCAGCATGCTGCAAGGAGCTGAAAGATAAACTGGCTAACTGGACTCCACAAACTGCCACTCCTCAGTGTAATGTGGGTAATTTACCCAGCGTACAGTTCAAAGGCAATGCAAAACTGAGCAAAGATGCACAGACAACTCTGGCTTCAGCTGCTGCAAAAATCAATGCCAACCCGAACTGTAAAGTAAAAGTGATCGGTTATGGTGCATCCAGCAAAGCTGCACAGCAACTCAGCTGGGAGCGTGTAAATGCCGTGATCAAATACCTGGCAGAAAAACAAGGTGTTTCTGAAAGCCGCCTGCTGTTCGTATATGCACAGGATGGTGATGCCAACACAGTTGACCTGCAGGGTACAACGGAAGATGGCCCGAACACAGTTCCGGCTCCGCATCCGAACCTGAGAAGCAAAAACTAATCGACCGATTGGTTCAATGATAAAAACAAACCCCGCAATTGCGGGGTTTGTTTTTATATGGAGAATCTTAAAAAGAAAAAAAGATACTTCTGTTATCCTCTTATGGATTCAACAGGTTAAAATGCAATTCCCCGAAATTCTGCAATGAAGATAATTTGAGATCGGCAGCGCCCCATCTTTCATCTTTGGCCTGCGAAATATGCGGAACAATCACACATTTCATTCTTGCTGCTTTTGCAGCGATCAATCCGTTAAAAGAATCTTCAAAACAAAGACAATGCACGGGTTTGCTGCCGAGTTGTTCTGCACAGTTGAGGTAAACCTGCGGATGGGGTTTGCCATAAGGCAGTTCTTCTGCAGAAGATGTGGCATGCAGGTATTGACCAATCCCGGCCATCTTTACAACCAGTTCGATCAGTTCGGGGGGCGATGAAGTAGCAAGGCCGATGCGGAAAGATCTTTTCGCGAAGAAATCAAATATATAAGGCACCCCCGGTAATATCCTGCCCTTGCGTTCGATTTTATCAAGAACACGCATTACTATTTCCTGCCCGGCCCTTTCGAATTCTTCTTTGCCGATATTAAAATAACTGAACCACCATTGTACAAATTCTTTTGTTCGGAGCCCTGTGGTGGTTTTGTATTGCGCTTCTGTAAGTCCCACGCCGTATCCACGGAATACTTCTGAAGCGGCCTCGTTCCATAGCGGCTCACTGTCTATCAACAAACCATCGATATCAAATATCACTGCATTTAATTCCATACCTGTTTTTTCAAACCGCAAATGTATGTGCTGCGATGGGTTTAATTTCCACCGGATGGATATTTTTAAACAATCCCAAGCTGTTACAGGCACATTTCTTATTTTGCACAACTTGCCAAACCCCCGAGGGATATGAAACTGACTGAACGGTTAAAGCATATACGCCTGGTGCGCTCACTTGTGTATGGTACAGTAGGGATAATCACATACCCCGGACTCGCATTGTTCAATAAGATCAGGATTGAAGGGACAGAGCATTTACGGCGGCTGCCCAGAAACAATGTTTTGTTTGTAAGCAACCATCAGACCTATTTCGCGGATGTGATCGCTTTTATCCATATTTTCTGTGCAGTAAAATGGCGCAAGCAAAACAAGCTGGGTGTGCCTTATTATCTTCTGAACCCTTTTACCAACTTATATTTTGTGGCAGCGGAAGAAACCATGAATGGAAGTTTTATCAGCCGTTTTTTTAAACTGGCGGGTGCGGTTACCATCAAGCGGACCTGGCGCGCCGAGGGAAAAGAGATACAAAGGGAAAGAGATGAAACAGATACCTGCAAAATCGACCAGGCATTATCACGAAGCTGGGTGATCACTTTCCCGCAGGGAACCACAAAACCATTTGCACCCGGTAGAAAAGGAACGGCGCATATCATTAAAAATAACCAGCCGGTAGTGGTACCTGTTGTGATCAATGGGTTCTGGCGGGCATTCAATAAAAAAGGATTGAGCTTTAAAAAACGTGGCTCACTGTTGTCGATCCGGTTCAAAGAACCCATGGTGATCGATTATACAAAACCAGTTGACCATATCCTGGAACAGGTAATGGAAGCCATTGAACAAAGCAGGAATTTCATGCTCAAGGGCAAGCATCATTTTATGAACCTGCTTGATAAATAAAACCGGGAAAGTCCTGAAAATTAATCTTTGAAAAACAGTGCTTTTAATTCATTGGCATCATCGGGTTTCATTTTTCCGGCCAGTATCAGCCTGATTTGTCTTCTGCGCAAAGCCCCATCATACAATCTTTTTTCTTCTTCGGTTTCTGGAACCAGTTCGGGAACACGGCGGGGTTTGCCATTGGGATCCAATGCTACAAAAGTGAAGAAAGCCTCATTGCTTTCATATTTGTACTGATGCAATAAATCTTCTCCCCAAACACGGATATGAATTTCCATCGAGGTATTAAATGCCCGGCAAACTTTTGCTTCGATATGAACCACATTGCCGAGTTTAATGGGGTTTTTAAAACTGAGATTGTCTACAGAAGCTGTCATGCTCGGCGTATTACAATGCCTGCCTGCTGCAATGCCGGCAGCAATATCCATCCAGTACATCAAACGCCCCCCCATCAGGTTGCCGAAAGTATTGGTATCATTGGGTAATACCAGTTCATTCATCACTACAAAACTCTCACTTGCTTTCCTCGATTCCATGCTATGTGTTTGTGGACAAAGATACGGCCTGGCTTTTATACCACTACTTTGTCGAGTTTTTGAAGCCAGGCTTCCTCTACATCGGCCCCGATGCCCGGTGAGTCAGGTAACTGCAGTTGCATTCCCTGGTAGGTAACACCGCCTGTAACCGGATCTTCGAGGTGCCCGAGTAAACAGGTATCAAGATCATAGAAACGCACATTGTTCATCGCCGTCGCAAAATGCACTTTTGCGCTTAGCGCCACACGGCTTTCTAACATCCCGCCCATCATACAGGTAACCCCGTTTTTTTCAGCGATTTCATTGATCCGGATCGCTTCGCGGATCCCACCGCTTTTCGCGAATTTGATATTGATATAAGTACAGGCTTTGTTGCGGATGATGCGTTCTGCATCATGGTGTGTGAATACACTTTCATCGGCCATGACCGGGATGGGCGATAGCCTGCAGAGTTCAGGCAACAACTCATCGTTCCATCTCCGCATTGGTTGTTCACAGAACTGGATATCGAACTGCCCCAATGCCGTTAAAGCTTTGATGGCCCCTTCATAGGTCCAGCCCTGGTTGGCATCGATGCGTAAAATAATATCCTTACCAACCGCTTCACGGATCCGGCGGATGCGTTCAATATCTTCATCGGGCTCTTTGCCCAGCTTAACTTTGATCATCTTCACACCCTTTTCTTTAAAAGATGCGGCAGTTGCGGCCATTAGTTCCGGTGTACCGATGCCAATGGTAAGATCGCTCTCGATCTCTTTTTGATGACCTCCCAGAAACGCATACAGAGGCTTGTGGGCTGCTTTCGCTGCGATATCATAGAGAGCAAGATCAAAAGCACTTTTGGCGGTATAGTTCCCTGCGGTGAACAGATCCAGTTCCTCTAACCTTGTATCGATATCGAGCGGGTTTTTATTTTTCCAGAGGGCTGCAAAATCTTTCGCCATTTCAAAACAGGTGGCCTGTGTTTCCCCAACGATCATCGGAAAAGCGGAGCACTCACCCACACCTGTGATACCCTCCGTTGTATGTATCCTGATAAAAATATTCTGTGCAGCCTGCATGGTGCCGGTGGCGATTGTAAAAGGCACCATGGGTATGGTATACCGGTAAATATCTGTATGGGTGATTCGCATACGCGAATGTCTGCAATTAGCGCAAATACTTTTCACATTTCTTCCAGTAGGCAGAGAAACTCGGATAGAAACCTGTTACTCCAGGGAACAACCATTCTCTTTCTTCACGGGTACCCGGATAATGCATACTGATGGGATGCTCTTTATAATAGATGGATGAGAAACGGGTAAGCCCTGGTATGTCATTACACTCTCCATAAAATACCTGTATACCGGGAATGTTTTCTTTTGCGAGGCGAATGATAAAGCCGAGCACTTGCTCCGACACAGGGAATTTTTCGAAATGAGAAGGCTCAAGCAGTAAAACCCGGTTCATTTTTTCGCCGGCATGCCATTGGGGATCCAGCTGGTAACTGTTGTACAAACAGAGCGGCAGTGTATGATCAAAAATGGGTTCGGGTATTTTAGGGAACAGGGTATGGCCCTTCCAGGATGTGCGTTCAGTAAGATGTTGCGGAACCGGTTGTTCCGCTAGTATTTCGTATGAATGATCAAGAAAACTTCCCTTTTGTTTTGTGTTGCAATAATGATCGATGTTTTCCTGGTTGGCATAGTATTTTTTGCTGCTGAAACAACCGGCCACCCATTGCCAGCTCAGTGAGTTGCTCGCGATATCTCCATCGAGCAGGTGATAATACATCCATTGTGATGCATGGAGCCAATGCGCTTTTGCAATATTACATGTCAGCATGGCCGTGTACATCCGTGTATGGTTGTGCATATAGCCATGCTGAAACAGGTTTTCTATTGCATGGTCGATTGCATTGATACCGGTAGCCGCCCTGGTAACCGCGGCAGGAACCCCTTCACCTGCGACTGGGAACTGTGGGTGCCGGATATCTTTCAGGATATCTTCTCCCATCTTTTGCCACACGCGTTGAAAATATTCCCGCCAGGCGAGCTCCCGCAATAATTTATAAGACTGTTTCCCTGTATATTTTTTACGGACGATCTCTGCAATGGTTACTGTGCTGATAAAGCCCCTTGACAGGTAGGGTGATAGTCTTGTAACCGTACCATTGATATAATTGCGGGTAGATTGGTAACGGACCGGATCGATTGCATGTATGCGTTGCAATACTTCTTCATACAGCAGCGGAAAATCATGGCTCATATCCGGATCAGTTTATGCTCGCGCAGGATGTCGAGTGTGAGCGGCTTGCCTTCTGAAAGGTTTTTATTGGCCATCACTTCACAGAGAAATGCCTGATGATCGCCTGCGTCAAAACCGTGGATTGCTTTCAGTTCCATCACCGCCAGGCACCCTTCGATAACGGGATATCCATTCCATTCACGGATCATTTTTCTTTTCTGCAATCTTGCGATCTTATCAATGGCAAAGCCGCTTTGTTTCCCAAGCAGGTCTACCAGGCGGTATTGTGGTGCCGATAATAACTGCAAAACAAAAACGGGATTGTGCCGGATATTCTCCAGTGTTTTGGTGCCTTTGAAAATCCCACAGATAAACCGCTTGGGTTTCATGCTGATCTGCGAGGCATAGGTAATGATATGCATATTGAAATTACCTGCTCCATCGTTGCTGCAAATGGAATATACCGGGAGGTTTACGCGGTTCCAGGGTCGTTTTGCCATAATTCTCTTATGCTTTTACAACAAATCACCGGCGCTATTGTTTTATGATATCTATTATGGAAACTATCAAAGACAAAATCGTTTTGATCATCGGTGCTACCGGCGGGATCGGTGCGGAAGTGGCCAAAATGCTGCACAAAAGCGGCGCTGTTGTGATTATTACCGGGCGGAACCTGGAAAAACTTTCTTCCCTTTCTGCAGAACTCCAGTTGCCGGAAGAAAATAAAATTGCATTGGATATAACGGACGAAACCGCCGTAACGGCAACCGTGAACAGTATTATTGACCGGTATGGTAAAATAGATGTGCTGGTAAATGCAGCGGGGATCGGGATCATAAAGCCGTTTGAACAACTCAGCGCCGATGAATTCAGGCAAACAATTGATACAAACCTGATCGCGGCTTTTTATATTCTTAAGGCTGTCCTGCCTCCGATGAAAGCCGTTAAAAAAGGGTTGATCATTCATATCCCCGGTGTATTGGGCAAGGTACCGATGGCTGGCGCCGCTGCATATTGCGCCAGTAAATACGGCCTTGCCGGGATGCTGCAGAGTATCAGGGAAGAGATCAAACGTACCGAGATCCGCTTCACCAGTTTATATCTTGGCGGAACGGATTCGCCTTTCTGGGACAACATTGATCTGCGGGTACAAAGGGATAAAATGATCCTGGCTGAAGAAGCAGCCAAAGCCATCTGGTTTCTTTGTCAACAACCCGCCAGTGGTGTGGTGAGCGAAATGGTTTTACAACCCTTCAATCACCAGGCCATTTAAAATTTTCAAATAATTCCGGGTTTCCATCAAAAGCTTTTTTTACTTACGAACGGTGTTCCGATATTCGCATAGGACGAACATCTGTTAGCATGAATATCTCTTTTGATAACACTGAAAATGCATTCGCATACAAATCCGATAAGGAACTAAAAGGTGCGCGCTTTCTTTTTAAAACCATGGAATATCCCTGGTTTGTACAGGTAGGCACCCGGTTAACCCCTTTTATCATGAAAACAGGATTGCCCGTGCATGGCATGATCCGGAAAACGATCTTCAGGCAATTTGTTGGCGGAGAAACGCTGGAAGAAACAGCAGCTGTTGGTGAAACACTTGGGAAATATGGCGTACAGGTGATCCTGGATTATGGAGTGGAAGGCAAGCAGGGTGAAGAAAGTTTTGACCATGCAACAGATGAATTTATCCGCGTGATCAATTATGCCGCCACACAAAAAAACATTCCTTTTATCAGCATCAAAGTAACCGGGTTGGCGAGATTCGGTTTGTTGCAAACCCTGAATGAAGCACCCCGTTTGCGCAGCGGTATCCATGACCATGAAGCGGAAATTGCAGAGTGGGACAGGGTGCGTGAAAGAATGTACACAATCTGCGAAGTGGCTGCAGAAAAAAATATCGGTGTGTTGATCGATGCGGAAGAAAGCTGGATACAGGACCCGGTAGACAGGCTTACGATGGAGATGATGGAGATGTTCAACAAAGAAAAAGTGATCGTGTATAATACGATCCAGTTGTATCGCCACGACAGGCTTCATTTCCTGCAACTCTCACACCGGATCGCACAAGAACAGGATTTTATGCTCGGTATAAAACTGGTACGCGGGGCCTATATGGAAAAGGAGCGGGAGCGTGCTTATGAAAAAGGCTACGAGAGCCCGATACAACCCGATAAAACATCAACCGACAGGGACTATGATACAGCAGTGAAATTCTGTATTGATCATATTGATCATATTTCTGTGATCGTAGCTTCGCACAATGAGCAGAGTAACCTGTATGCAGCACAATTGCTGGATGAAAAAAATATCACGCATAACCACCACCATGTTCATTTTTCGCAATTGTATGGGATGAGTGATAATATTACTTTCAACCTTGCGAAAGAAGGGTTTAATGTAAGCAAATACCTTCCATTCGGGCCTATCCGTGATGTGATCCCATACCTCATGCGCAGGGCGCAGGAGAACAGCAGTGTGAGCGGTCAGACCGGCAGGGAACTTGCGCTGATCAGGAAAGAACTGACGCGCAGAAAATCGTAAAATTCACAGATTCTCCCCAAAGCACCAACGATCTAAAACCCTTCGGATTGAACGGCGTATTTTGCAGCCATGCAGCAATACCTCGATCTTCTCAGGCATATAATAGATAATGGGAGCCAGAAAACCGACCGCACCGGAACCGGAACCATCAGTTGTTTTGGTTACCAGATGCGTTTCAACCTGCAGGAAGGCTTCCCCATGGTTACCACCAAAAAACTGCACCTGCGCAGCATTATCCATGAATTGTTATGGTTTTTGCAAGGGGATACCAATGTGAAATACCTTAATGAAAATAAAGTTACGATATGGGACGAATGGGCTGATGCAGATGGAGAACTGGGTCCGGTTTATGGAAAACAATGGCGCAGCTGGCAGGGTGTGGATGGTGCAACGATCGACCAGATCAGTGAAGTAGTGGCACAGATCAAAAAAAATCCTGACAGCCGAAGGCTTATCGTGAGTGCATGGAATGTAGCGGAACTGCCCAAAATGGCATTGATGCCCTGTCATACACTTTTCCAGTTTTATGTAGCTGATGGAAAATTGAGCTGCCAGTTGTACCAGAGAAGCGCGGATGTTTTTCTTGGTGTGCCTTTTAATATCGCCTCCTATGCATTGCTTACGATGATGGTGGCACAGGTATGTGATCTTGCCTGTGGTGACTTTGTGCACAGTTTCGGGGATGTGCATCTTTACAATAACCATATCGAACAGGCCCAGCTGCAGCTTAGCCGCACCCCTTATCCGCTGCCTGTTATGAAACTGAATCCTGCCGTTAAAGATATCTTCAGCTTCAGGTATGAAGATTTTACACTGGAAAATTACCAGTCGCACCCCGCTATCAAAGCGCCGGTAGCCGTTTAGAAGGATCCTGCAGGAAAACGTATTTTTACAGGACACAAACAAGCATATCGTGGCAATAAAAGTTTCACTGGTCGTGGCTGCAGCATTGAACAATGTGATCGGTAAGGATAACCGACTGCTGTGGTCGTTGCCGAATGATATGCGCTTTTTTAAAAACATTACCTGGGCTATGCCGGTAATCATGGGCAGAAAAACCTTTGAATCGCTGGGAAAACCGCTGGCTGGCCGTTTGAATATTGTGATTACGCGCCGGCCAGACTGGAGAGCGGAAGGGGTTACAACAGCTTCCTCTCTTACTGAAGCGATCACTATTTCGGAAAATGAATTTTACAAAGAATGTTTTGTGATCGGGGGCGGGGAGATTTACCGGGAAGCAATGAACAGGGCTGATACGATTTACCTTACAAGGGTAGAAACCTCTGTAGAAGGCGACACTTTTTTCCCGGCGATCGGGGAACCTGATTGGTCTCTGGCATCCTCCCGCTCATTTCCTGCAGATGAAAAACATGTATGGCCTTACCGGTTTGAAACCTGGGAGCACAGCAAACACTGAATCAACGAATGGAATTCAATCCCATCGCTTACTGTTGTACGGTACCTTTTCTGTTGATCGGGTACATGCTGGTGAAGCAGGATCAGCGGCATTTTATCTGTAACCTGCTTGCAGTTTCAAACCTGTTATTGATCGGGTACTCTTTTTTTGTAATGCGGCAGTTACTGGCATTGTATCAGCTGGGCGAAAGAATGGGATTGCCGGCTTCGGCAGCATATAAAAACTTTGATATTGTAACCATCCGGCTATTTCTGACCGTATTATTGCCCTTCTTTTTTTTGCTGCCTAAATTCAGGAAGCAGGTATGGATAAGCTGGGTGATGCTGTTCCTTCTTTTCTGGAATAACCCGCTGCATACCTGGAACCTTTCCGGTGTCTTTACAAAAGTGCCAGTATACCTGAGTTTATTTTTTTCAGGATATGCCTTACTTTGGCTGCTGAATCAATTACCTTACCAAAGCAGGCCGCAATAAATGTATTCACCTTTTCAGATAGGCTGGCGCTATCTCAGGTATTATTTCAGTTCTTATAACGGAAAGGGGCATGGCATGCATTCCCCCTTTGTATTCAATTTTATTACACAGGTACTGAACGACGACAGGGAATTTTATGCATACAGGTCTATTGAAAATGTACGGCATATGCTGTTATTGAATGAAAAGGAGATCGTGGTAGAAGATATGGGAGCGGGGTCACGCAGTAAAAAAAGCAATAAACGTAAAGTGTGTGATATTGCCCGTGCGGCATTAAAACCGGCAAAATACGGGCAATTGCTTTTCCGGATGGCGCATCATTACGCCCCTGAAACGATCACCGAACTTGGTACTTCTTTGGGGATCACCACTGCTTATCTGGCAGCTGCCTGTGAAAATGCGCGGGTGGTTACGCTGGAAGGTACATCGCAAATAGCCGCTATCGCTAAAAGTAATTTTAATAAGCTGGGTCTGCGCAATATTGAATTGGTAGAAGGAAATTTCGACAACACATTATTGCCGGTTTTGCAATCCTTGGAGAAGGTGGATATGGTTTTTGTTGATGGTAACCATCGGTATGAACCTACCATGCAGTATTTCAGGCAGATGCTTCCGTATGTACATGAGTCATCTGTTGTGATTTTTGATGATATCCACTGGAGCAGTGAAACCGAAAAGGCCTGGGAAGAAATTGTTGCGGATACATCTGTCACTTTAAGTATCGACCTGTTTTTTATAGGGATTGTTTTCTTTCGAAAAGAACAAAAAGTAAAGCAACACTTCACAATCCGCTTCTGAAATGCGATGCTGGTTTCTTATACTCCTTTTTTTTCTTACTGCGAATCATTTCTTCGCGCAGGATTTTACAGCATACCGGTCTGAATTCTTCCAGGGTAACCGGGCCATGCTTCCTTACCGTTTATTGCAGCCGGCAGGAGATACGAGTGCTGCATACCCGCTCTTGGTTTTTTTGCATGGTGCCAATGAAAGGGGTGATGATAATACTGCGCAGCTTGCGATCGGGGGAAGGTTTTTTTTACGCGATTCGATCCGGAAAAATTACCCGGCCTATGTTCTCTTTCCCCAATGCCCGGCTGATGATGTATGGGCTTATTTTGAAAACCAGATCGATTTGAGTACGGGCTATGCAAAAGACTGGGTTTTCCCTTTCCATAAAGAACCGACGGCTACCGGAAAATTGTTGAAAGAGCTCATCGATCATTGGGTGGCTTCAGGTAAGATCGATCCAAAGCGCATTTATATTGCAGGGCTTTCGCAGGGAGGGATGGGTGTTCTTGATATGATCGCGAGATATCCTGAAATGTTTGCTGCAGGTATTGCGATCTGCGGCGCGGGCGATCCCTTCACAACAAAACTCTTTGCAGGCAAAACGGCATTGTGGTTGTTTCATGGTGAAGAAGATAAAGTGGTGCCGTACGATTTTTCACAGCAATATTACCGGAGGTTAAAGCGGGCCGGCAGCGTGGTCCGTTTTTCATCGTACCCGAATGTAGCGCATAACAGCTGGGTAAATGCATTCGCCGAGCCCGATCTGTTGCACTGGCTCTTTGCCCAGGCGAAGAAATAGCAGCAGCGCCTATCTTTGTTCGATGGATTTACCCCTCGCGCTACTGCAATCACTCGAAACGGTTCCCGGATTTGACAGGGCTGCGTTCGAAGCTGTTCACAATGCGGGTAAACAGGTTGTTTCCGTCCGTTTCAATCCCAGAAAAACGATTGAAAGAGATGCTTGGAAAAAAGACCCCATACCCTGGTGCTGCGATGGATATTATCTCGCAGAGCGCCCTTTCTTCACTTTCGATCCCGTTTTTCATGCAGGCGCTTATTATGTACAGGAAGCCAGCAGTATGTTTTTATATGAAGCGCTGAAGCAGGTGCTTGGTGAGGATACAGAAAAAAAAGTGCTGGATCTTTGTGCAGCACCCGGCGGCAAAAGCAGTTTACTCGCAGCCTATTTTCATAACGGGCTGGTGGTGGCCAATGAAGTAATCAAAACAAGGGCTGCGATACTCATGGAGAATATTACCAAATGGGGGGATGACCATGTGATCGTTACAAACAATGATCCTGCACATTTTCAATCACTGCCAGGTTTTTTTGATGTAATGGTGGTGGATGCGCCCTGCAGCGGCAGCGGGCTGTTCAGGAAAGATGCAGATGCGATACTGGAATGGAGCGAAGACAATGTACAATTGTGCAGCCAGCGCCAGCAAAGGATCCTTTCTGATGCATTACCCGCACTGAGAGAAGAAGGCATACTCCTGTATTCAACCTGTTCTTATTCGAAGGAGGAAGATGAGGAGATTGCCGACTGGTTACTTGAAGAAATGGAAATGGAATCGATACCCTTATCTATTCCTGCTGACTGGGGCCTTGTAAAAACAATATCCGCAAAACAGAAAGCAACAGGCTACCGCTTTTACCCGGACAGGATCAGGGGCGAAGGTTTTTTTATTTCGGTTTTCAGAAAAAAAACAGGAGCAACAGCTCAGCGACTGAAGGAACAAAACCTGCAGAAACTTCCGGCAAAAGATGAGAAGGAACTCAGGGCATTTGCACAGCTTCCAAAACAATACCTCCTGTTTCAGCAACAGGAAACTGCAAGGGCTTTGCAGGAACTGCACTGGCAATCGCTTCAGGTGTTATCGGCCAATCTCTATATCAAAAAAGCAGGCGCGGCCGTTGGAACGTTAAAAGGGCGAGACATCTCTCCTGCACATGAATTTGCCATTAGTCATTTATGGAAATATGCATTTGAGCCGCTGCCAGTAAATCACGAAACTGCGCTGGCTTACTTGCGAAGACAGGAAATTACCCTGCCCGAAGCCGGCCGGGGCTGGCGATTGCTTGCTGCAGAAGGATTGCCCCTGGGCTGGATCAAAGGATTGCCCAATCGTGTAAATAATTATTATCCGCCTGAATGGAGAATATTAAAAGAGTAACTTTGCGCCACAAAAAAGATGCTATGAAGACAGGCTGGTTGTTTATTTTATTGCTTTGCGGATCGGCTACTGCCCAGGATAAACTCACCATCGCTGGAAAAGGAAATGATTTGCATGTATTGTATCCTGCTACCGGAAATGAAAGCCTGCAACAGATCAGCAGCCGTTTCGGGCTATCAGTAAATAAACTGAGCCAATATAATGGTATCAACGTCAATGCCAATACCCCTTTCGCAAAAGGCACACAGGTAAAAATACCGGTTACCCGGGATATCCTCCTGCAGCAGCCCGGCGAAAACAGTGCACCTGTATACCACATCATCCATAAAGGAGATAACCTGTATCGGCTCAGTATCCTCTATAACAAAGTTTCTATTGCTTCGCTCCGCTCATGGAATCACCTGAAAAAAGACATTGTAAAAGACGGCCAGCCCCTTATTATCGGCTATATGGTAAACGCTGCCGCACCGGTTATCGCTTCTGAAACAAAAAAACCAGTGGTGAAAGATGTGGATGCTTCGGTGACACAAACACCCGTACAGGAACCCGGGAAAATTTACAGCGACAAGAAAACAATTCCCGCACCGGTTGCTGTTAAAAAAGATATAGTGCCAGCTGCGGAGAAAAAGGAAGAAAGCAAACCCGTTGTGAAGGAAACAGTCGCAGAAAATAAACAACCTGTTACCATAACACCGAAAGAAGAAAAGAAAACAGTCCTTAATAATACCGAATCAGAATACAGCCCCAAAGACGGTGATGAAGGATTTTATGCGATAGAATATGCGGCTACTTCAAAAGACAGGACACAGCAATACCGTACGGGCGATGCTGCTACTTTTAAAACCATCAGCGGCTGGACCGACCGGAAATTCTATGTTTTGATGAATGATGTGGCACCCAAAACCGTGGTGCGCATCACAGGGCCTACACAAAAAAGTATTTGCGCTGTGGTGCTCGGTCCCCTGCAGGAAACAAAAGGGGCGGCAGGTATCCTGCTTCGTGTAAGTAATTCTGCAGCTGCGGCATTGGGTATCACCGATCAGAAATTTACGGTAGCGCTTACTTATTTTGAATAATGCAGAATATGAAAAAGATAGTTGCATACGCAGTTTTTGTGTTTTGTTTTATCTCCTGCACGGCACAGGATGGGATACCCACTGCAGAGTTTGAAAAAAGAATGAATACAGCTCCTGTTCAGTTACTGGATGTCAGAACAGCAGGTGAATACAAAACAGGCCACCTGAAAAATGCCTTGCAGGCCGACTGGCTCAACAAAGAACAGTTTGCCGACCGCACTCGTTATCTCGATAAAACAAAACCTGTACTTGTATATTGTGCTTCAGGCATGCGCAGCGCCGCCGCAGCAAAATACCTTCTCGACAACGGATTCAAAGAAGTGCAAAACCTCAAAGGCGGATTAACCGCCTGGAAAATGGAAAACCGTTCGCTGGAAGCTCCGGCCAATCAACCGCAAATGACTTTAAAACAGTATAAAGACATCACTGCTTCGGCAGATGTGGTACTGGTTGATTTTGGTGCCGAATGGTGCCCGCCCTGTAAAAAAATGGAACCTGTATTGCAGCAGTTGAATAAAGAACTGTCTGGAAAATTCAACCTCGTAAAAGTAGATGGCGGCATCGACATTGATGTGATGAAATCACAAAAAGTAGAAACCCTTCCTGTGTTTGTAATTTATAAAAAAGGGAAAGAAGTCTGGAGAAAACAGGGAGTGATTGAACTGGAAGAATTAAAAACAGAGCTGAGTAAATAAGCAAACTGTATTTATTGCAACCTGTACCCCCGCAGAAAATCTTCAATGGCCATCCTTTTCTTTCCTTCAAGTTGTATATCGAGAACCGAAATATAACCATCCGCACAGGCAAATTTTAAAAAGGTTTTTCCATCGGTAATAACTGTTCCCGGTGTGGGGTGTTGCCCTGTAATTTCCCTGCTGCTCCGGTATATTTTCAGCACTTTCCCATCCAGTGAAGCCAATGCGCCGGGAAAGGGAGATAAGCCGCGGATAAGATTGTGTATTTCTGTTGCATTGTTATGCCAGTTTACCTGGCAGGTTTCTGTAAAAATTTTCGGGGCATGGTACAGGGAAAGCGATTGCTGCTGTATAATGGCTGCCTGGTCTTTTTCCTTCAGGCTCCCTTCTGCCAAACCCTTTACCGTTTCAACCAACAGCTCAGCGCCGATCATTTTCATCCTGTCGTGCACTTCGCCGGTTGTTTCCTCTTCACCGATCGAAAAACTTTTTTGCAATAGTATCCCGCCCGTATCGATCTCGTGCTTTAGCCGGAATGTGGTAACACCGGTTTCTTTTTCGCCATTGATCACAGCCCAGTGAATGGGTGCTGCGCCACGGTATTGCGGTAAGAGCGATCCATGCAGGTTAATGGTGCCCATGCGAGGCATATTCCATACAATTTCAGGCAACATCCGGAATGCAACCACTACCTGCAGATCCGCCTGCAGCGAACGGAGTGTTTCAATAAAAAAAGAGTCTTTCAGTTTTTCAGGCTGCAGGATATTCAATCCCTTTTCAACAGCGTATTTTTTTATGGCGCTTTCAGTCAGTTTCATACCACGGCCTGCAGGTTTATCAGGGGCGGTAACCACTCCAACGATGGTGCAACCTGCCTGTAACAATGCATCGAGAGACGCAACAGCAAAATCGGGCGTGCCCATAAAAACAATGCGTAAACCGGATAACAACATGCGGCAAAGATAGGGTTTCGGGTACCGACGCTGTTTATTCGAAATCGGGGTACAGGAGATATTTCTTCCGTATTTTTTTAAAAGCATCCAGTTTGGGCTGCCAGCTTTTCCGGATCTCTTCTTCCGTTTTTCCTGCTTTGATCTGTTCCATCAGTTCAGCGTTCCCCGCCAAACGGTTGAATGAACTGTTCAGGATGTTACCGCTTTTCGGTATCGTAAAAAATTTTTCTTTGTCAGGGAAAAGCCGGTATGCTTCCAGCAGGTATTGCAGTTGTATGTGCCCATTTATTTTTTTGAGGATTTCATCATCCGTTCCCAGTAAATTCCACCCATAGCATAGCTGGTTTTTTAATTTGGGTTCTTTGGCGCCATCACGCGGAACGGGTGTAAAAGCAAACATATTTTCGGGAAGGGAAGGGTGGCCAAAAATAACAAAAGGATGGTCGGTACCCCTGCCTTCATTCAATGCCGTTCCTTCAAAATAACAGGTGCTTGCATACCAATATACTGAAGCCATGTCGGGGATATTGGGAGAGGGTTTTACCGGCAAACGGTACAAACTTTTGTGCGTATAATTGGCACATTTGATCACCTGGAAATGAAATGCAGTATCTTTTGAATTTTCTGCCCGCTGGTAGTAGGCATATTTTTCATTTGCTTTTTCAGTGAGCCATTTTTCACCTGCAATCATAAAAGCATATTCCGCCATCGTCATCCCGTATACCACCGGAACCGGCTGCATACCCACAAAACTCCTGAACGCGGTATCCAGCACGGGGCCATCTACATAAAATCCGTTCGGATTGGGCCTGTCAAGTATCATCAGTGGTTTGCTGTTTTCAAAAGCGGCTTCCATCAATTCCTGCAGCGAAGAAATATAAGTATAAAAACGCGTGCCCACATCCTGTACATCAAACACCAGCACATCCACATCCGCCAGGTCTTCCGCACTGGGTTTTCTTTTGCTGCCATAAAGCGAAATAACCGGGATGCCTGTTACCGCATCGGTATAATTGCCCACTTTTTCACCCGCATCGGCTGTGCCCCTGAACCCATGTTCGGGGCCGAATGCTTTTGTAATATGTACACCTAAAGAAAGCAGGGTATCCACCAGGTGCCTGCTTCCAACAGTTGCAGTATGATTGGCAAAAAGGCCCACACGTTTTCCTTTCAGCAAAGGCAGGTAAACCTGGGTGCGGTAAGCGGCTGGCAGGATAGGGGAAGGCGTTTGTGCAGGAACCGTGTTTTGTAAAACACTGAAAAACAGGAATAAAAACAGGCAGTTGCGCTGGTGCTTCATACGGAAAGATTAAGACGGGTAAGTTAATAAAAATCTGCAGCGGTCTTGATTTTGATTGTATTTTTGACGCACGCAATTGCTATGCATCCCTCTTCTTTGTCCCGGCGGTTTACGCCCATGGCTGGTTTCGGAAATATACCAAATGCTGCCCCGAATATTTTATCATAAAAACGCATTATGCAACAAGTAAAAAAAGGTGATACTGTTAAAATTCATTATCACGGAAAACTGACTGACGGAACAACATTTGATTCTTCTGATGGAAGAGCGCCGCTTGAATTTGAAGTAGGCAGCGGACAGGTAATACCCGGTTTTGATGATGGCGTAACCGGCATGGCGGTAGGCGAAAAGAAAACCATTCATATCCCGGCTGATCAGGCATATGGGCAAAAACAGGAAGAGATGATCATGGAATTTCCGAAAGACCGTTTCCCCGAAGACCTTACACCCGAAGTGGGGATGCAGCTGAATATGAGTAACCCGCAGGGACAAAGCTTCCCGGTTGTGATCGTGGAAGTACTGGATGAAGTGGTGATACTGGATGCAAACCACCCATTGGCGGGTGAAGACCTGGTGTTTGATCTCGAACTCGTAGAGATCGCAGGCGCAGCACCCCTGATCATTATGCCTTAAGGCGAATAAAATTAAAAAGTAAGAATTAAAAATTAAGAATTGGCTGGTAAGCTTCCTTAATTTTTAATTCTTACTTTTTATACACGCAACAGTTTTCATGGCATCTTCGTTGCGTCGCAAGCACTTCATCTGCAGTTTTTCATAGCAGCAAGACCTCATAAAATTTTCTCTCATCAGGTCAAAACGGGTATGGAACTTTATTTTTTCATCCAGTACCCCAGCCATATACCGCACAATCCCCAGCCGGCCAATGCATCAACCAGGTGTGCGCGGATGTCGAAAATCTTATACCAGATAAATGTATTATACGGTTCATAAATAAAGATGATCAGCCCTGTGAACAGGCTCGCCATAAATACACTCGCGAAACTGTACTTGCTCCATTTGCCCAGTATCCAGCAAAGCAGCCATACCATTAAAATGGTTGCAACAAGCCCGCGAACCATATTCATGTACATATCGTTCATCGTTATCTTGAATTCTTTGTGATACTGGATAAATGCCCAGGGTTTGTTCATATTTTTTTCACCAGCTCTGGTGGCTTCTTCCCAGGAAGTACCCTTCGGTACCGACGGAAGCAGGTAACCGCCTTCTTTTTCAAGATGTGTATTTAAGAACTGCATAATCGTGTCCTGCCCGGCAGTATAGTCCTGTGCAGGCCGGTGAAGATCAAGAACGGTCCATGAAAGGGTTTGCCATAAAAAAATCAGCAACCCGCCTACAATGGCCCCGATAAGATTTTTTTTCATAAGGGGAGATTTGGTTGCAAACAAAATAGAAAATGGTTTTGGTATTTGCAAGAGGGGTGAGTGGTGAGTTGTGAATGGTGAGTAGGGTAATTCGTAATTTGCTTTTTCATGAATTCGTCGATCATGAATCGTGAATAGAACAGCTGATTTGTTTGGTTCATGGTTGATGGCTCATGGTTCATGATGAGAAAACAATCCGGAATCCGGTGATTCGTCAATTCGGGAATCATAAAAAAACAATTCACATCAAAACTTTTAACTATTAACCATTAACTACTAACTATAGCCACGATCCAACCGCAAACGCTATCTTGCAGCAAATCACGAAATGCTAACTAATTATTCATATACTGTAACAGAACGCTTCATGCGATATGTTCAGATCGATACACAAAGCGATCCGGGCAGTACCGATTTCCCGAGTACCTCTAAACAGAAAGAATTGTCTTCTTTACTAGCAGAAGAACTACGGGCGATGGGTATAACCGATGCTGCGATGGACCCATATGGATATGTATATGCCACCATCTCTTCAAATACGGCACTTCCTGTTCCGGTGATCTGTTTTTGCAGTCACGTGGATACGGCACCCGATTGCAGCGGCACCGGTGTAAAACCGATCCTGCATAAAAAATATTCAGGCGCAGATATTGTATTGCCGGATGATCCCGCGCAGGTCATCTCTGTAAATGCATATCCTTATCTTTCTGAGCATATCGGGAATGATGTAATCACTGCGGGCGGGCTTACATTACTGGGCGCAGATGACAAAGCCGGTGTTGCAGAGATCATGGATATGGCGAATTACCTTATGCAGCACCCTGAAGTAAAACACGGAACGATCAAAATACTGTTTACACCGGATGAAGAAGTGGGACATGGTACGGCAAAACTGGATCTTGCTAAACTCGGCGCTGATTTTGCTTACACACTGGACGGGGGAGAACTCGGCACCCTCGAAGATGAAACATTCAGTGCCGATGGTGTTACCATCACCATTCATGGTGTGATCGCGCATCCGGGTTATGCGAAAGGGAAAATGGTAAACGCCATAAAGATTGCGGGTGAAATACTGCAGTCACTTCCAAAAAATGAATGGTCGCCTGAAACAACTTCTGCCCGTGAAGGTTTCGTGCATCCGTTGCAAATAAACGGTCTTGCAGAGAAAGCAACGATCGGGTTTTTAATCCGCGATTTTGGTACGGCCCAATTACCGGTACATGCGGCAAAGCTGAAAAAAATCGCTGCAGCCGTTATTCAAAAATATCCCGGCGCCTCCATGGATTTTGAAGTACAGGAGCAATACCGGAATATGAAAGAAGTGCTGGACCAGCATCCACAGATCATCGCCAATGCCGAGGAAGCTTACCGGCGAACGGGCCTTACACCGGTAAAAGAACCCATCCGTGGCGGAACGGACGGCAGCAGGCTGAGTTTTATGGGTTTACCCTGCCCCAATCTTTTCACAGGTATGCAGGCCATCCACAGCAAACACGAATGGATCGGTGTGCGCGATATGCAGAAAGCGGTGGATATGCTGGTTGCATTGGTACAGGTTTGGGCGGAAGAATAGTTTACGGGTTTATTGGTTTACTGGTTTATTGGTATATAGTTGTTGATACGATAAAACGCCAGTCACTACCCGTAACAATTAACAAATAGAACAACAGACTAAGAAACCAGTAAACCAATAAACAAGCAATCGAATAAACATTGCCCGCCTGTAATATTTCCATCGCTTTCCCGACAAACCTTTTGTAACTTTCTGGATTAAATATTCTGTTATGAACTTCTTTGCTGATTACTGGTGGTTACTGGTTGGGATCTTGTTTGTATTTAGCGGACTGGTAACTGTAACACAGGGTAACATTGCCGTGATCACCCTGTTTGGAAAATATCGCCGCATATTGCGCCCGGGCCTGAATTTCAAGTTGCCTTTTATTGAGCAGGTATTCAAAGTAGTGAGTATCCAGAACCGGTCGGTTGAACTGGAGTTCCAGGCTGTAACCCTTGACCAGGCAAATGTGTATTTTAAAAGCATGCTGCTGTATTCAGTGATTAACCAGGAGGAGGAAACGATCAAAAACGTGGCATTCAAATTTATCAGCGATAAAGATCTGATGCAGGCACTTATCAGAACAGTAGAAGGAAGCATCCGTGGGTTTGTTGCCACCAAAAAGCAGGCAGAAATACTGGTACTGCGCCGCGAGATCGTTGAATTTGTAAAAGAACAGATAGATCACCCCCTTGAAACATGGGGTTATCATTTGCAGGATCTCCAGATCAATGATATCACTTTTGATAAAGCCATCATGGAGAGCATGAGCAAAGTGGTTGCAAGCAATAACCTCAAAGCTGCCGCTGAAAACGAAGGACAGGCTTTACTCATTACCAAAACAAAAGCTGCCGAAGCAGAAGGAAATGCGATCAAGATCTCTGCGAATGCAGAAAAAGAAGCGGCGCGTTTACGCGGACAGGGTGTGGCATTGTTCCGCGAAGAAGTGGCCAAGGGTATGAGCCAGGCTGCGGAACAGATGAAACAGGCCAATCTTGATACCAACGTGATCCTGTTCAGTATGTGGACGGAAGCCATCAAAAATTTTGCTGAAGTAAGCAATGGCAATATCATATTTCTTGATGGCAGCCCCGAAGGCATGGAAAAAAATATGCGCCAGATCATGGCGATGGTAAGGATGAAAGAATGGCATCCCGAGGATAAATAATTTTTTCGGGTCGTTCTCTATTTATCTGGGAAACCTCTGTTTATAACAAACGTTTCCATGCATTTTATTCTGCCTCCTCAATATCTTCCATAATAAAAATGGCATTTCTGTTCAGGTCAAAGAAACCGAACTCATGGGTTTTCCATGGCGTATCTGCTCGGAATGCATTTTCAGCAACAGTTCCTCTCTGTACAAATTCATCAAATAATTCCCGGCAGTTTTTTACAACAATACGGATCACCGATCCACCCAATAAAGGATCATCCTGTGTATCGGCATGCCATTGCAGGTGTATCACCAGCGGACCGCGGTACAACACTGCATACATTTTATCGGAAAACCAGGTTTCAAACCCTGCTTTTTCCCGGTACCACTTGGTATCCCTGTCGATATTTTGTGAAGGCAGCACCGGAATGATATGAGAAAGCCGGTAAGTCATAAAACTGGGTTATTGTTTATAAAAGATCAACGAATTGGCCCCTGCCATTTCTCATAAATAGCGGAAACATCAACAACGGTAGCCGGTTGGGCAGCCGAAAAAATAGGCCAGCCTTTGGGCAATACAAAGTAGCGTTTCTCACCTGTATATCAAAACTGTGTCGCTTATTGCAATTGGTTAAGGGCAGATATGTGCAAAAGCTTTCCTAAAAAACATACCATTCACATATTTATTCACAGGCTTGGCCTTCTTTTGTAATTGCCGTTAATTTTAAACCTGTCAAAAACAAAAGCCGATGTTTTCTTTGCTCCAGGTTGATACCCTTCAGAAAGCAGCAGGTGTGGCACATACCGCCGCTGAAAAAATATCCCTGTTCTCATTGCTGGAAAAAGGGGGATGGATCATGTATCCATTATACCTTTTATTCGCTGCAGCTATTTTTGTTTTTTTTGAAAGGCTGATCGCGATCCGGAAGGCTTCGCGGATCGATGCGAATTTTATGAATATTATCCGCGATCACATCCTTTCGGGAAATGTAACAGCGGCACGTAACCTTGCAAAAAATACCGATAACCCTGTTGCTCGGATGATTGATAAAGGCATTCAGCGTATCGGCAAACCGATTGATGCGATTGAAAAGAGCATGGAGAATGTGGGTAAACTGGAAATGTATAATATGGAGCGCAATCTCTCCATTCTTTCATTGATCGCGGGTATTGCCCCGATGTTTGGTTTTTTGGGAACCATTATGGGGATGATACAATTGTTTTATGGCATTGCCAGTTCCGGTCAGTTTACTTTGAATGATATTGCGGGTGGTATTTATGTAAAGATGATTACATCGGGAACGGGCCTCATCATTGGGTTGCTTGCATACATCGGCCATAATGCTTTAACAACACAGATCGATAAAACCGCCAATAAAATGGAAGCGGCAAGTGCTGAATTTATTGATATCCTGCAGGAGCCGACAAAGTAAGTTGGGAGTTAGAAGTTAAGAGATCAGCACGAAGTATGGTATCTTTTCAATAGTAATGTTTAACAGCGAAAGATGAATATCAGGAAACGATTACGGTCACATCCCGAAGTGCATACAGGCGCATTGAACGATATCCTGTTCATTCTGCTCCTGTTCTTCCTGATCGTTTCTACCCTGGCCAACCCCAATGTGATCAAAGTATCTAACCCCAAAGCCAAGAGCGATACCAAATCAAAACAAACTGTGGTGATCACAGTGGATAAAGACCAGAACCTTTATCTCGCCCAGAAAAAAATAACGATCGAGGAACTTGAACCGGAATTAAAAGCATATCTCGAAAAAGAAACGGATAAACCATCGGTGGTGATCAATGGCGACAGTACCTCGCATCTCGGCACAGCCATCAAAGTGATGCAGGTCATTAAAAAACTGGGTGCCACACCGGTTATGGCCGTTGATAACACCGGTAAGCAGTAATCAGTTTTTTTGATCCGTTTTCCATGCTTTTATCATCCTGTTTTTACCCTGGAGGTCTTTTTTCATTTCAGAAACATAGCCATGCTCTGTTAATAATTGGGTCATTTCATTTCCTGCCTGTTCATTGATCTCAAAATAGATCGAACCATCCGTTGCCAGGTGATTGTCGGCGAATAACAAAGTCTTCCGGTAAAACAGCAATGCATCTTCATCCGGCACAAACAAAGCAAGAGAAGGTTCATATGCAAGCACATTTTTCTGCATACTGTTTTTTTCTGATCCTTTGATATAAGGCGGGTTACTCACGATGATATCAAAAACCGGTAATTTTTCCCAGTTCTTTTCTACCAGAAAATCCATTTGTATGAAATGCGGGCTGTTTTGCACCAAACCTGCATTTTGTGAAGCAACAGCAAGGGCGTCTTCACTGATATCGATTGCTGTGATATCAAGACCCGGTAATTTTTTTTTGAGTGTTATGGGGATACAACCGCTTCCGGTTCCGATATCCAGTAGCTTTTTCCCGCCAGGTTCTTTTGCATGATCAGTGAATATCCAGTTAACCAGTTCTTCTGTTTCGGGCCTTGGTATCAATACGGATTCATTCACAAAAAAAGGCATGCTTGCGAACCAGGCTTCTCCCAATACATATTGAATGGGCCGGTGTGCCAGTAATTCAGCCAACAATGAATGGATCCTGTTTTTGATCTCTTCCCCCGGCAATTCATTTTTCTGCAGCAGCCTGTCGATCTTTTTTTTGCCGGTAACTTTTTCAAGCAGGAGGTCCGTGATGTTGGCTGCTTCACGGGTATCATAGATGCCGGATAGTTGTTGCTTGAGCCAGGTTTGTGTTTCGCCCAGTGTCATGCTGCAATGTTAAGGAGCATTTGGTTATTTTTGCCAATTCCCTATGCAGCAAAATGATCTCTTATATATGCAGCGCTGTATTGAACTTGCCGGTTTGGGTGCAGGTTCAGTGGCGCCCAACCCTTTGGTGGGGGCGGTTTTGGTATGTGATAACGAGATCATTGGCGAAGGATGGCACCAACGATACGGTGAAGCCCATGCAGAAGTGAATTGTATCAACAGTGTTTCTGATGCCAACAGGTACAGGATTGCATCCGCTACTTTATTTGTATCACTCGAGCCCTGCGCACATTACGGTAAAACACCCCCCTGCAGCGACCTGATCATTCATCACCGTATTCCCCGCGTGGTAGTGGCCTGTTCCGACCCTTTCCCCGCTGTAGATGGAAAAGGAATTCAGAAACTACGGGAGGCCGGCATCGCGGTAACAGAAGGGTTGCTTGAAAAAGAAGCGCGCAATTTGAATCGCCGTTTTTTCTGCCAGGTCGAAAAAAAGCGACCTTATATTATTCTTAAATGGGCACAAACCGCGGATGGTTTTATGGCCGGTACGGGCAACGAACGATTGCTTATTACAAATGAGCCTGCCAACCGCCTGGTTCACCGCTGGCGAAGTGAAGAAGCCGCGATACTTGTGGGAACTGAAACGGCATTAAGAGACAATCCCGCTCTCACCAATCGTTTGTGGAAGGGCAGAAACCCTGTAAGGATGGTGCTCGACAGGTCATTACGTTTGCCATCTCACCTTGCCCTGTTTGATCAATCTAACAAAACGATCGTACTGAATACGGTAAAACAGGAAAATGATGCGCAGGTTCAATATGAAAAGATCGATGCAACCATACCGCTGACAGATGCCATACTAAAAGCTGCCAATGCGAATGGGTTGCAGAGTATCCTGGTGGAAGGCGGGGCGTATTTGTTACAGTCATTCATCGATTCAGGTACCTGGGATGAAATACGGGTGATCACCAACCGGCAAATAAGGATTGGTAAAGGTTTGCCGGCGCCTTTATTCCAGGCTCATTTTTCGGAAGAACAACAGATCGGATCGGACATGATCCGCTATTATTTTCAAACAGAACAAACCCATTCATGATCTATCTCGCAGGAAGTATTATTCTTACCAGTTATCTCACGCTGGCTTTTAAAATTTGTGAACGGTATGGTGTGAACATTTTTCAGGCCATTGTATTCAACTACATCACTTGTGTGGTTACGGGTTCGTTTGTGAATGGTTCTTTCCCTTTAAACGGGGATGCGGTACAAACCCCATGGTTCCGCTGGGCCTGCGTGATGGGAATTTTGTTCGTATCTATTTTTAATGTGATTGGCATGACAGCCCAGAAGATCAGCGTGGCCGTGGCGTCGGTTGCCAATAAACTTTCGCTCATCATCCCCGTGGTTTTATCGGTTTACCTGTACAACGAAACAGTGGCGGGCTGGAAACTGGCCGGTGTGTTACTGGCATTGGTGGCTGTGGTATTCACCTGTTACCAGGGAAAGGAAAAAACCGGGGAGGAGAAACCAACAGGCCGGTTTACTTATCTGTTGCCACTCGTTCTTTTTGTTGGGAGCGGGCTGCTCGATTCATTGATCAACCATGTTCAGAAAACCTATGTTACGGAGGAAAATAAAAATGCATACCTCATCAGTGGTTTTCTTTCTGCAGCCACGATCGGCTCAGTGCTTCTGATCCTGCAGTATGTTACAGGCCGTTTGCAATTCGCATGGAAACACATGCTTGCCGGCGTGATTATCGGTATCCCGAATTATTTTTCAATATGGTGCCTTGTGCGGTTTTTAAAACAAAGTCCCTGGCAAAGCAGCGCCAGTATCCCGGTGAATAATATGGGTATCGTGTTGTTCAGCGCGGTTGTTGCATGGCTTTTATTCAGGGAGCGTTTATCGAAACTGAACTGGATCGGTATCATGCTTTCTGTTATTTCAATTTACCTGATCGCATTTGGAGACAGTTTATGACAACAGAACCTGATCATTACCTCACCATCGACAGGAACGCTTCTGCAGAATTTAAAGACAGGGGAAGCCGTTTTATTGCTTTTGTTTCGCCTGTACAAACCACGGATGACTGCAAATTATTTCTGCAGCGGTTAAAAAAAGATCATCCCAAAGCAGTACATCATTGTTTTGCATACCGGTTAGGCTGGAACGGGAACCAGTTCAGGGTAAGTGATGATGGGGAACCCGCAGGGACTGCCGGTAAACAGATACTTGGCCAGATCGACAGCAAACAACTTACCGATACGATGGTGGTTGTGGTTCGTTATTTCGGCGGAACTTTGCTGGGCGTGCCGGGACTGATCCATGCCTATAAATCTGCAGCAGCCATGGCATTGCAGTTGGTCCCTATCCTGCAAAAACCGGTTGAGGTAATGTATGAACTCCAGTTTGATTATACGATGATGAATGAAGTGATGATGATCGTAAAACAAAGCGGCTGTTCTGTATTATCACAGGAAGTACAACTATTCTGCCTGTTAAAAATAGGGATACCCAAAGCGAAACTGGAGGAGGTATTGTACAGGTTGAAGCAATTACACCCGGTAATGGTAAATAAAGCGAAATAGATCAGGCTTTGCCGGTGAGTTTGTAAACGTAATAACCTACAACTTCTTTTATATAGTCCTGCCAATTGTCAAGCACTTTTGCGCTTGGAATGATCGTGTTGTAAAAATTATTGTTCTCTTCAATTACTTTATAATCCGATGTATATGGAATTATCTGGATGCCCTGTTTTTTGAACACAGCCACAGACCTTTTCATGTGAATAGCAGATGTTATTAAAATATATGGCGGCATCAATTTTATAGAGTCTAATATTTTTTTTGAAAAAACGCCGTTTTCATAAGTATTTCGTGAAAGCGGCTCAATAAGGATATCCTCTTTTTTCACACCGTTTTTTAATAATACCTGTTGAAGAAAGAAAGCTTCTGCCGGTTGGTTTTTGGTTAATGCACCGTTTCCACCTGAAATCAGGATCTTCTTAATAATGCCTGAATGATATAATGTTTCTGTTGCGATTAACCTGTCACAACTTTCATTAAAAAAACCATTGCCATGCTTATCGTAACCCGCCATCCCCCCCAGCAAAATACCAACTGAATAATTTTTCCCCATTTCAATTACAGTGGGTTTGTATTGCCAGGAAAAAACAAGAAGCCTGTATAAATAAGGGTTGCTGAAAATCAAAGTAATTATGATTGCGGTAATCCTCAGCCGATGTTTAAGAATTTTGTTTTTTACTATCCGGGCTGCAACCAATAATCCTAAAATCCACAATAATGGTATCAGTAAAAAATAGAGAACCTTTGATAATACAAAAAACATACCCAGTCAGGATTGGTTTATAAAAAACGTTTACTCACCACCAGTTCCTTACTACCGGCTGTATAGCTGTAAAAACCTTCTCCGCTTTTTACGCCAAGTTTCCCGGCAGTAACCATATTCACCAATAAAGGGCAGGGTGCATACTTGGGATTTCCAAAACCTTCATATAAAACCCTGAGAATACTCAGGCATACATCCAGCCCGATAAAATCAGCCAGTTGTAATGGCCCCATCGGGTGTGCCATACCGAGTTTCATTACCGTGTCGATCTCTTCCACACCTGCCACCCCTTCAAATAAACTGCAGATCGCTTCATTGATCATTGGCATCAGTACCCTGTTTGCAACAAACCCGGGATAGTCGTTCACCACGCAGGGAATTTTTCCGAGTTGTTTGCTTAATGCAACAATGGTTTCCGAAACTTCTTTTGTAGTGGCATATCCGTTGATGATCTCCACCAGCTTCATTACCGGAACGGGATTCATAAAATGCATCCCGATCACTTTCTCCGGCCGTTTTGTGGCCGCTGCAATTTTTGTAATTGAAATAGAAGAGGTATTCGTTGCCAGTATCGCATCAGCCGGCGCCGCCGCATCAAGCTCTGCAAAGATTTTCAGCTTTAATGCAATATGCTCCGTAGCAGCTTCCACCACCAGCCGGGCATTGCTTACCCCGTTAGCGATACCTGTTTCCATAACAAGGTTTGCCAGGGCAGCCTGTTTCTGTTCTTCGCTGAGTATTCCCTTGGCCACCTGGCGGTCCATGTTTTTTGAAATGGTTTGAACCGCTTTCTCCAGTTGCGCTGCATTTACATCTACCAGTGTTACAGAAAACCCGTTTTGTGCAAATACATGGGCAATCCCGTTGCCCATGGTACCGGCACCAATCACCGTAATATTTTGTAATAACATCTCACCGTCAGTTTATGGTTTGGCAATCATTATGTACAGCAAATGTAGGGGTTATGGGCTATGCCGGTAATCAGGAAAATAGCAAACCAGTGAATAGGTGATCGTACCATAAATAATCGATGAAAAAAATAAGTCCCCCGGCTTACACGTCCATTAATTCTTCTTCTTGAAATCGCCCCGTTTCCATGCCTGAATAAAATCGGCCCAGGCAGCGGGGTTGAGGATATTCATGGGCGGGATCTGCCCGGTATAGTAGGCTTTGGTGGCCTGCTGGCGCAACTGGTAATTCACCGCTTCCCTGCCGTCTGCCGGCAGGCTGTTGATCAATATCCGGCGTTGTGCCTCATCGGTATTTTTACGCGCGGTTTCATACAGGTCATCACCCACTTTCATATTTACAAAATCCCGTTCAAACTGCTCACGCGTAGGCCTGGGTTTGAGGATGGTGGCTGGGAGATAGGCCGTATCACTGATCAGCAACTGGATCACACTATACTGGTTACCCTGAAGGTTCTTCGGGATCTCGATACTCCGGTTCTTAAAACCGATACTTGAAAACGTGATCCTGTCGCCCTTAAGCACCGCGATCGAAAACACCCCGTCAAAACTGGTAATGGTTCCGCGGCCTTTCCCCTCAACAATCACACTACAGGAAGGGATACCCTGCAAACTGTCGGCCGTCATCACAACCCCATACAACTGTACCACCGAATCACGGTACTGGTTCCGCTCCTGCGAAAAACCTTTTGCGCCAAAGGCAAGGAAAAACAGTATGGGAATGTATCGTAACAGTTGCTTCATCCGGTCAAAAATACAAAGGCTTTCAAACAAATCCCGCGCAGGGGCAAGGATTAAGGCCTCTTCCCGACAAAGTAAAGCCGCCAACTGCTAACTTTGCAGCCAGATTCTTCTTTTTAACAAAAACTTTCGTGATGACAGAAGCTGATATCCTCAAAGCATTGAGCAATGTGCAGGAGCCCGACCTCGGTAAAGATCTTGTAACACTGAATATGGTAAAAGATATCCGGATCAACGGAGATGCAGTGAGTTTTACCATCGTACTTACCACCCCTGCCTGCCCCATGAAGGATATGATGCGGACAGCGAGCGAAAACGCCGTTAAATTGCTGGTGAATAAACAGGCAAAAGTTTCCGTAAACTTTACGGCCAATACCACTACAACCCGAAAGGATAACCAGCAGGTACTGGCCGGGGTAAAAAATATCATTGCCGTGGTGAGTGGGAAAGGTGGCGTTGGCAAAAGCACTGTTTCTGCCAACCTGGCCCTGGCCCTTGCAGAAGGCGGGGCGAAAGTGGGACTGATGGATGCGGATATCTACGGTCCCAGTGTACCCATTATGTTTGGCGTAAGGGGTGAACGGCCGATGATGAAAGAAGTAAACGGCAAAGGCATGATCATGCCTTTAGAAAAATATGGCATCAGCCTTATCAGCATCGGCTTGCTCGTGGATGAAAAAAATGCAGTGGTGTGGCGCGGCCCGATGGCCAGCAGCGCGATCCGTCAGTTTATCACCGATGTAGACTGGGGCGAACTCGATTACCTGATCATCGATATGCCACCCGGCACTGGCGATATCCATCTGACACTTATGCAAACTGTTCCGGTTACTGGGGTTGTGATTGTTACCACGCCGCAGAATGTGGCCCTTGCGGATGCCAAAAAAGCGATCGCGATGTTCGGCCAGGCGCAGATCAATGTTCCCATCATTGGACTGGTGGAAAATATGGCCTATTTCGCACCCGCCGAATTACCTGAAAACAAATATTATCTCTTTGGAAAAGAAGGCGGCAAAAAACTGGCTGAAGAATATGACCTTCCCTTCCTCGGGCAAATCCCGCTGGTGCAAAGCATCCGCGAAGGAGGCGATAATGGCATACCTGCTATGGTTGGCAACGATCCCGTCAGCCAGCAGGCTTTCCGCTCTTTTGTATCCGGCGCAGTGCGTACTATCGCGATGCGCAATGCGAGCCTGCCCCGTACAGCAACGATTGAAATGACCAGTTAACCAGCATAGTACAAAGCCCGGCTTTGCTTGCGACGCTCCGTTCATCACCTGTGCATGAACGGAGCTTTTTTATTTCTGTACCTTCATGCTATGTATAATCTTCCTCATTACAAAGAGCAGGATGCCGCTGCTGTGCTCGCTTTTATGAAACAATATTCTTTTGCGACATTGATGGGTGCGGATGCTGCAGGTAACCCGTTAGCCACACAGATCCCGTTTCTTTTTACAGGAACGGACACAGAATTGATATTGCAGGGCCATATCCAGCGCAAATCTGATCACCACAAAGCATTTGAAGAAAATCCCAGGGTGATGGCCTTGTTCACAGGCCCGCATACCTATGTTAGTGCCAGCTGGTACAGCAACCCGCAACAGGCCTCAACCTGGAATTACATGACTGTGCAGGCCCGTGGCGAAATACGATTCCTTGATGAGGATGGCCTGCTCGAAATGCTTGATAAAACCACCGCTTTTTATGAGAATAACCCACACTCCCCTTCACTATACAAAGAACTGGCTCCGGATTATGTACAGCGTATGTCGAAAGCCATTATCGCATTTGAAATAAAAGTGGTTTCCATTGAACATGTGTTTAAACTGAGCCAGAACCGCGACCTGCAGAGCTATGACAATATCATTCGTCATTTATCAGCCGGTGATGCAAATGCAAAATCGATCGCAGACGAAATGCGCAAACGAAAACAATTTGTATTCCCTGTATGAAATACTTTTTATTTGTTGCAGTAGCCTGTATCTTTTCCTGTACAGGGACACATTCACCCAAAAGCCTGGTTGTGAAAAATTTTGATAAACAGGGGCACAGGGGTTGCCGCGGGCTGATGCCCGAGAATACCATTCCTGCCATGCTTCATGCCATCGATTTGGGCGTTACTACGCTTGAAACGGATGCAGTGATCACCAAAGACGGGAAAGTGGTGTTGAGCCATGAGCCTTTTTTTAACCATGAGATCTGTACGAAACCAGATGGTACACCTGTAACGGAAGCAGAAGAAAAAACGCTCAATATTTTCCGGATGGATTATGCCGAAACCATAAAATATGACGTGGGTCTCCGGCCACACCCCCGCTTCCCGCAGCAGCGGAAAATGGCGGCTCATAAACCCCTGCTTTCCGATATGATCGATTCGGTGGAAATTTATTGCCGCGACCATCATAAAACTTTACCCTGTTACAATATCGAAACCAAAAGCCAGGCAGCTACCGATGAACAGTTTCATCCCAAACCACCTGTGTTCGTTGAGTTACTCGTATCAGTTATCCGTGAAAAGAAAATCGAAGACCGTGTGATTATTCAGTCTTTCGATCCGCGGACGCTGCAATATCTCCACGGGAAATATCCTGCCATAAAAACCGCATTGCTGGTAGAGAACGATGACAAAAAAAGTTTTGCACTGCAACTGCGCGACCTGGGCTTTATCCCCACGATCTACAGCCCGGCCTATCAGCTTGTAACACCCCTGCTTGTAAAGCAATGCCGTGATGCCGAAATCGGACTGATACCCTGGACGGTGAACGACCGCGCAAAGATCATCGAGCTGAAATCGATGGGTGTAACCGGCGTGATCTCTGATTTCCCTGACCTGTTTAAAGGATTGTGATTTTTTTCCTGCTTTTTAAGACAAGCCGCCTTCATTGGTAAATAAATTATCGACGGAATATCCGGCTACATGAGCACTGT
>SAIX01000098.1 GCA_004028765.1 Chitinophagaceae bacterium
TCATTGCTGCCATTGTCTACATCCGCTGGTGTAATCGTCGCTATTCCATTTGCTGACAGGTTAATCGTGATATTCTTCGTGACCACGGTGGCAGGAGTTACATCTTTCACCGTCACTTTTTGTACAGATGTTGATTGTAATCCATGTATATCCGTCACCGTCCAGGTAACCTTTGTTATACCTACAGGATACGTGTTTGATGGATGATCATTTGTTATGGTAGCCACGCCGCAATTATCGCTTGTTATTGGAGCTAACAGTTCCACTGTTGCAGAGCAATAACCAGGATCGGTATTCACAAGCATATTTGTTGTGATTATAGCCGGTGGTTCATTGTCGATCACCGTGATCGATTGTTTGGCCGTGTCTGTTACATTGCCATGAATATCTGTAACGGTCCAGGTTACGATTGTTGTTCCAACCGGGTAGAAAGTTGAGGGGTGATCATTTGATATGCTGGTCACTCCGCAGTTATCACTTGTTGCAGGTGTACCGATACTTGCAATCGTTGCCCCGCATTTGCCCGGATCTGATGGAACACTATATTCTCCGGGTGCCGTGATCAGCGGTTTTTCTGTGTCATTCACTTTTACTGTAAACGTTGCAGTACTGCTGTTGCCACTGATGTCCGTTGCCGTAACGGTAACCGTTGTTGTCCCTACAGCAAACACTGTTCCTGGGTTTTGACTGTAGGTAATGGTTACCGGACTGCAGTTATCCGTTGCTGTAGCTGAGAAATTTATTACCGCTCCGCATATACCTGCATCATTACCGGTTTCAATATTTCCCGGCACGGATGTGATTACAGGCGCTTTGGTGTCACGTACAGTAATGGTTTGTGTTGCAGTGGTTGTATTACCTGATGCATCTGTTGTGCTCCAGGTCCTAGTTAATATATAGTTGTTCGCATTTGCACCATCCGTTCTTACCTCACTGAATGAAGGTGTGGAAGTACTGCAGTTATCCGTTGCACTTACTACTGCCGCTGCCGGAACTGCATCACACCCAACCGTAACATCTGATGGTATACCCACCAATACCGGGAATTCTGTATCCACTACTGTTATTGTGAAACTGCAGCTGCTGTTTCCAACGGGGTTGGTAGCCGTAGCGGTGATCTTATGCGTTCCTACAGAGAAGAAACTGCCGGGTGTTACGGGGTTTTCATTTTCTGTATAAGTAATGGTTGATGCAGGTATGCCGGTTGTTTCGGTAGCTGCAAAGTTTACAGAAGCACCGCATTTGCCCTCCTCAGCATTCGCGGTGATATTTGCAGGGCAATTGATTACTGGCGGCAGGCCGCTTACAATAACATTGAAACTACATGTAACACTGTTGCCTGATGGGTCTGTTGCTAAATAGGTTACAGCTGTTGTACCGATGGGGAAGGTTGAGCCGCTCGCCAAACCGGCTGTAAGGCTTACAGTAGTTGAACAATTGTCTGTTGCTGCAGGCGTATCATAAGTTACTACAGCACCCGACGCACTTGTTGCTATAACTGTCATATCTGATGGACAGTTGTTAAACACAGGCGCGATATTGTCTGTAACAACTACCTTAAATGAGCAGGTAGAGGTATTACCTGATGCGTCCATTGCTGTTGCAAGTACATTCGTGGTACCGACGGGGAATGCTGTTCCGCTGGCTGGCAAATAACTTACTGTTGCACCAGGGCAATTATCCGTAACAGCTATATTAAATGTTACTACTTTACTGCACTGTCCCGGATCCACTGTAGTGGTCACATCGTTGGGATTACCGGAATTGCTGTTAGTATAATTAAAGAGCTTGATACTGCGTGTTTCGATCCAGTAATTGTTACCTAATGATCCGTCGTTTCTGAGGTAGAACATCAGGTATCGGCCGGATGTAGTTGCGAAGTTCACAGATGTAGGGCTGGTAACCGTATTATCTGAAAGTTCACCTGCACCTACCGGTGTTTCTGCAAAAATCTCAGTCCAGGCAGCATCTGTAGAGGCAGGTGCTGTGGCTGAAGTAGAAGGATGTACAAATCCCCGGATATGCGTGGTTTTACCATCAGAGAACATCTGGTATACCTGTGCCATATTGAATGTTTGCACACTTCCGAGGTCTACAACAAGTACGCCGATACCATTCGGGCCCCCTCCCCAGGTTGCACCTGAATTGGGGTTTGATTTGGTGTTTGCAGTCATGCTGTTCGTATTCGGGCTTTCATCGCAAAGTGTTCCGTAAGGCGTCCAGTAGTCGCTGCAACTGCTGCCTATATTCGCACCCGAATAATTCCAGGCGCCATTAAGTGAAGCATATTCCACAATGCTTGCTGTACCACCGGAAGAAACACTTTTCATCAGGTTTACCTGTGTTGCGCTTCCATTGTTACCGCAGGCCAGAACCGGTGCAATATTGTCAATTACATTTACGTCGAACGTACATCTTGCTGTATTACCGCACGCATCTGTAGCAGTAGCTGTAACCGTTGTGGTTCCTACGTTGAAGAAGGAGCCGGATGGTATTGAATAGGTTACTGCAACAGGGCCCGATCCGGCTGAAGCATTTATTGCCGGATAAGTAACATTTGCGCCACACTGATTCGCTGCAACATTTGTGGTTATATTACCCGGGCAGGTAATGGTTGGTAAAGGGTTTTGTGTAACAGTGAATACCGCTGATGTAGCCGTACATCCGTTTCCATCTGTAACCGTTACCGTGTAGGCACCAGGTTGCGTAGCAGTTGTTGTGGCCCCGGTATCACCGGTTGACCAGAGATACGAAACAATATTATTGTTACCTGAGCCAACGGGTGAGTTGTTTATCCAGGCGGGGCTACCAATCAGTGTTGCATTATTAATGCCCGTTGCATCTGCTGTGGTGTTACCACTGCCCTCGTTGAACTGATAATATGCTACCAAACCGGTGCTGTTCGCCGGAATGGTGCTGTTCATGTTCGCCTGGATCTGCGCCTGTGTCCTAGCTACATTCCATATGCGTACTTCATCAATACCGCCGTTCACCCATCTGCCATAGGGATCATGTCCTATGTTCAGGTTACCGGTATTGGTTCCACCCAGTCCTGCAGGATAAGTGCCTTCTGCAATACCATTGATATAGAATGTTACTGTGCCATTCGGATTAAATACAACCGCCACATGTGTCCACTGGCCAAAGCTGATGGCGGTAGAAGTGGTTGCAACGCCATTGTAACTGTATACACCCAGTATCCCGTTTGATTTTACAAAGAAGCGATAGTTAGGGTTGTCATTTGAAAGTGTTTTGTCGATAATATCCTGGTCGTCATTGGTCGTTCCTATTTTCACCCATGCTTCCATCGTAGCCGTTCCTGAAAGGTTAAGGGAAGCATTGTGCGGTACATTCACATATTGGTTTGCTCCATTTAACTGAAGCGCATTACCCGAACTTACACCAAGGCCAACACTTCCCCCGGGTTGACAAATTGCCGGAGAGCCCGATGCCACAATAACAGGGCTTACTGGATTGCTATTGATGCTAACACTCACAGGGTATCGTCCCGCAGTCACACAGCCGCTTCCGCTTGTCGCCTCTACATAATATGTGGTATTGGATGAAAGTGGTCCTGTTGTATAAGTCGCTCCGGTAAATAATAAGGTTCCGCCGCTTGCAGCGCTGTACCATTTGAAACTGGTTCCGCTTACTGATGAAGCAGCGCTGAGTGTTGTGCTGGACCCCGCACAGAGGGTCGTGGTTCCGGATACTGTTACATTCGGTGTTGGATTGATCCTGATCGCAAAGATCCTGGATGTTCCGCAGCTTATGGATGTTCCCGCATAGCTCGATCCAACAAAAATATTGGTAGTGGTTTGGGTATTACCATTATTAACGGCTGTGAAAGACGGGATCGTTGAACCGTTACCATTTGGCAGGCCGATAGAAGCGCCGCCCGCCCAATAATAAGTGGCATTCGGAACCGCGCCTGTAATGTTTACCACTGAAGTAGCAGCTCCATTGCAGACACTTTGATCCGCAATCGGATCAAAAACAGGGATCGGATTTACTCTGATTGTAAAGCTTACAGGTGCGCCGCTGCATCCATTATATACTGGTGTTACCGTAATCGTTGCAGTTACAGGTACCGTTCCGGGATTCTGACCAAGGAAAGAAGGAATATCGCCTGTACCGCTCGCGGCAAGACCAATGGATGGATTGTTATTGGTCCAGTTATACGTAGTACCTGAAATAGACCCGCCGAAACTGATGGCCGTTGTTGCCACGCCGTTGTGACAAACTTCCTGGTTGCCAACTGCATTTACAGTGGGTTTTGCCTGCACAGATATCGTGGCAGTTGTACTCAGCTGCAAACTGCAGCTTGGGTTACCTGAACAATTGATCGTACCATTGTTTGTCCAGTCGCTGTTCACCATATTCACAAGCGTACCATTCAATCCATGTCCGCTTCTGTCGGTAAGCGTTGTACCCAGTCCTTCTTCAAAATTATAATAGGCGAGTAGCCCTGTTTCGTTTCCGGCCAGGCAGGTGTTCATATTGGTACCGATCTGCGCAGCAGAAAGCGCACTGTTCCATACCTGCAGTTCATCGATGCTGCCTGCAAATTTACCCTGGGCCGTACCAGCATTTCCATAACCGCCTATCCGCAACGCGGAGCCATCATTTACAAGTGGTGAGTGGCCGCTTCCGCTTGCGTCAAGTACACCATTTACATAAATAGATTGTGTGGTAGTGCCTGCATTGTATACCCAGCTGATATGGTACCACTGGCCCTGGTTAATCGTGGTATTCCCTGCAAGATCGTTTCCGCAAAATCCAAGATATACCCTATTAGACCGGAGGATCAGGTGCAGGTTACATCCATTCACATTCCCGAGGATCTCCTGGTCCCTTCCATCAAAATCATTCCGGTATATCCATGCAGAAACCGTAAAGCTGTTTCCTGCAATACCCAATGTTGCTGTCGTAAATGGCAGGTTCACATATTTATTCAGGCCATCAAATGTGAGTGTGCCGCTGCTTTGCGTTTTGGCAAAAACATGATAGGTGGTTGTGGAAGAGATTGTTCCCGTATTGAAATTCAGCGTACTGCCATTTCCAGCCAGCGGCCCTGCCACTATGTTGTTATTGGCATTATTCCGGAGATAATAATAAATTCCGTTTTGTGAATTGGCAACAGAAACCGTTCCGCTTCCGCTCCCGCAGATGCTGCCGGCAGAGGCGGTTACTGCTAAATCATTTATTTGGGTAACTGTAACCGGAACAGAAGTTCTTGCAATAGATGTGCATCCTGAACCGCTCGTTACATCCACATAATAAGTGGTATTGCCTGTAAGGGCCGGTGTGGTATATGCAGCTCCTGTAAAAAGAAGATTGCCCGCTGCTGCTGCATCATACCATTTGAATACGGGTAACGATGCGGTACTGCTGGCGGTAAGTGCGGTGGTGTTGCCATAACATACCGCTTTGGCACCGGATACGGTTGGTGTTAGCGGTGTTGCATTTACCGTTAACGCTGCTGATACCACAGCACCACAAGGATTGGTATAGGTAATGGTAACAGTGCCCGCAGCAACAGCCGACACCACACCTGTTGTGGCATTGATTGATGCAACAGATGCATTGCTCGTACCCCAGGTGCCACCTGTAATACTGTTGGAAAGCGTAAGCGAACCTCCTGTACAAAGAGCCGCCACTCCCGTGATCGGGGCTGTTGAAGGCGTGAATGCTGCACAGGTTCCGGATACAATACCATTGGTCCAGTTAGAAGTTGCTCCTGAATAGGCAAAATTGTTCAGGGCTGCTGTATAATTATTACCTGATGCATCGGTTGCGGTATTTAATCCGGTGTTATTTGCATTGACAAACCCATTATTCAGTTTGTAATAAGCAGCAATTCCCGAAGGGCCCGCACCCAGTTCGCAGGCTTTATTGTTCTGAAGTTCGGCCTGGCAAATTGCCCTTCTCCATATACGTACCTCATCGATACTTCCGTTGAAGTATAGGCCTTTTGTTCTTTCAACACCGATATACAATGGTGTATTGTCGAGCGTTGTTAAGTTATACCCGATGGAAGGATGTGTTACATCTGCTTCGAGATTTCCATCCACATACAGTTTTACATTTGTACTGGTCCGGGAAACCACCATTGCCACATGATGCCAGTTACCATCTGTCAGAACTGTGGTACCTGTAAGCGTGCCTGAGCCCAGGAAGCTGGTTCCGTTGTTCGACATGATCTCTCCCGCCAGGCGGTTATTCACGATCACCATCTGTACAAAGTTGTTCGCATTATTGCTGCTTCCTTTTACAACAATGCCTGCATAGTTGGGTTGGTTCCCGTTCAGTTTCACGTTTGCTTCAAGTGTGAAATCGGTTGTCGTACCAAAATCAAGATTAGGGGAAGATGCGGGGCCCTGTATGTAATCGTTCGACCCATCAAAATTCAAGGCCCTTGCTGCGGGATTAATAGTTACATTAACACTTGAGGTTGCCGAACAACCCGCTATTCCATTGGAGCCGGTAACTGTATAAGTACCGGCGTTTGCACTGCCCGTTAATGTAATAGATGGATTTTGGGATGAAGATGAAAAAGAATTCGGCCCGGCCCAGCTATAAGTGCTGATATTCGTTCCAGTGGCTGTAAGGTTCAGGGTACTCCCTGCATTTACAGGGCTATTACTTCCTGCCGTTAAAGATGGAGTTACAAATGCATTACAGGTGCCGCTGACCTGGCCGGCTACCCAGTTTGAGCTTGTTCCGGTCAAAGTAAATCCATTCAGTGTTCCCGTATTGCCATTGGCGCTTGCATCTGTAAGTGTAGTGATGCTGGTGTTGGATTGGTTTGCATTCCCCTGGTTGAATTTATAATAAGCCATCAGGCTTGACTGTGAAGCGGGGTTCAGTATTTCACATGACTTATTTGTATTGATCTCACATTGCGATAATGCGCGGTTCCAAATACGCAATTCATCCATCGTTCCGTTAAATGAATTACACAGGCAACTGGTTGGGCTCTGTCGGCCTATATTTACAGGTCCGGAATCTTGTGAATAAGTAACATTGCCTGTGCCTGATGCCACACCATTAATGTAGAATGTCATCACGCCACCGGTAAGTGTGATCGCAACATGGGTCCATGTATTTTCAGGGACTGTTCCAGTGGAATGTACCCACTGGCCGGTATTACGGCTGTAAAAATCAATACGGTTTGGAGAAAAGCCCGGATTACTGCAGTTTAACTGAAAGAGATAATCATAATCCCCTTTATCAATGATTGTATTATTAAATCCGGAATAATTTACCCATGCTTCAATCGTAAAATCTGATCCAAGATTTAATGAGTTGCTATGGGGTACCGAAATATAATTACCTGAAAGATTTGTAGATTTTACAAAGTTTAGTGCACCGGCAGGAATAGAAAGCACAGTTATCGTAACCAAACCATTTCCGGTATTGCCTACACTGTTTATCTGGCTCGATCCCCCGTTATAGGAACCGCCGCCGCCGCCGCCGCCCCATTGCCCGCCACCACCGGTTGATCCTCCTCCGCTATAACCACCACCACCTCCTCCTGCACCCTGGTGCGCGCCACCGCCGCCACCATAACCACCAGGATTTGAAAGATACGCTGCACCACCCGCTCCTCCGTTAAGGAATGATTTTCCGCCTGTGGCCCCGGCATCTCCCGAAGCACCATCGGATAAAAGTCCACCGCCGGCACCGCTTTGCTGCCCGTTTGATCCCCTGGTACCACCACTTCCGTTTGTTCCTCCTGCACCAGTACCCCCGGATTGATTTAGCCCGGCAGTACCGCTGGTCGTTACTACTGCATTTACACCATTATTCACAGTACCACAGCATTGACCTGCTGCGCCACCACCGCCACCTGCGATAACCAGAGGGTTATTAGAGGCATCTGTTACAAAGGTGCCACCACCACCGCCGCCGCCCACAAAAGAGCCTGAGGAAACGGTTGGTGCCTGTTGCCCCACCAGTATTTTTATGACAGAGCCGGGCGTTACGGTAAAGTTACCTTTCATTATTGCGCCTGTTCCGCCTGTAGCCACGGTTGAAGAACCGCCCTGTGCCCCGCGGGATTCGATACTGATAGATGTAACGCCTGCCGGAACCGTATAGGTTTGTAATGATCCCGTATAATTGAATACAGATGTTTGGGCAAACGTTAGTAAACAACAAAAACTGAGTAAAGTAAATAAGACAAATTTCCGGCTGGTGTATAAATATCGCATAACCTTAATTAAGGGTGATTTTGAAAGTAAAATTGTTCAAGGGGCTATTGTCATAAATGAAGTCGAAAAGCGGATTCCGCAAAGTCATTTTATCGGTATCCGGGCAAACCCCTTCCAGGCTGGCTGCAGCGGTAACACTAATCACCCTTAATGCAGCATCTGCCGGTTCAGGATCACCGGCATTCCAGAAACCCCATTTAACTGAAACGTTTTCCGGGTTTGCATTCAGCACCCTTACCAAAACGGTTCGGTTACCATTGCAATTCATCTCTTTTACGCTGAACTGTATACCGGCTGAATCTTTTAAAACAACCCAGCCACCGGAATCAGGTGAGGGATTCGAAGGATAAGATACATTCTGGGCCTGGGTACATACAATAAAAAAAACAGAAAGAAGTAATGTGAACACTTTCTTCATAAAGCAGGTTTTGGTTTTTCGTATGCATTGGCGGGTTCTGCAGGATGCATACAATACCGGCAGAACGTTTTGATAAAACGGGTTGGAAATTGGATCGGGGAGAAATGAACAGGATGCTATCCAGACACACAACACAAGTTGTTCATAAACAGTTGGTAGCAAATGTTCGCCTGACTAAAATAGATAATAGGAAACCGGTTTTTTGGATAAATGGTACCAAACGCAATAAAAGGGTTATCAAATGCAGCAGATGATGAATCATACAGGTTTGTTTCTCCGTTCAGAAGCGGGAAAATTTACCTGGAAAACGGATCCCTGCTCCGAAGCATAACTGAGGGTCCCGCGCAATTGCCGGGTAAGTTCCCTTACGATGCGGAAACCAAGCGATTCGGTTTTTTCGGGGTCGAAACCGTCAGGTAAGCCGATACCATCGTCGTGCACGATGAGATAGTGCTGCTGATCCTTCCTCCCCGTAAACTCAACCACCACCGTTCCCTTTTCCCTTCCCGCAAATGCATACTTCAATGCGTTGGTGATGATTTCGTTCAGGATCAGTCCTACAGGGATCGCCGATTCAATATCAAGACAAAAGCCTTTGGGATTCACCCGGCAAACCAGTTGTATATGACCTGCCGCATGAACCATGCGGATATCTTTATACAGTGCCTCAATATATTCTTCGAGGGGAATGGAGGCGATATTCTCAAATCCATAGAGTTTCTGGTGTATGAGGGAGATGGCTTTTACACGTTTATGTGTTTCGCGCAATGCATCAATTGCTGTTGGATCGGTGATGGAATTTGCCTGGAGATTTAATAAACTCGAAATCACCTGCAGGTTGTTTTTTACCCGGTGATTGATCTCCCTGATCAGGGTGTCTTTTTCGGCCGACTGTTTTTCGATGATCTTTTTCTGTGCTTCCAGTTCGATATTGCGGCGTGTTTTATCGCGGTTCACCAGCGCAAGCATAATACCCGTCAGCAGCAAAACAATTGCCATACCGATGGCAATGATGGACCTGACCTGCAACCCTTGGTTTGATTGCCGTAATTCGTTGTTCTCACGGGTTTTTTTTTCGGATTCACTTGCAACCTCCAGCTCTTTCTGGCTCAGTTTGATCCTGCCCTCTGCATTGGCAATACTTTTTTCGCGGCTTTCATTATAGATACTGTCATTCCATCTTTTGTATTCTTCGTAGTATTTTAATGCCGTTGCAGCATCCCCTTTTTGTTTCTCCACATCCGATAAAACCTTATACCCATCACGCAGGAACAGTTTCGTGTGAAATGCCCCGGCAAGATCCAGCAGGCGTTTGGCGTATAAAACCGCTTCGGTACGTCTTCCCTGTTTCGCGTACATTTTTGAAAGTGCCGAGAGCGGGATCAGTTTGTTATCTCTTGTTCCTATGCTGTCGAGTATGCGGAACCCTTCGAGAAGATAATTTTCTGCCTCAGGATATTTACCCAGGCCGGAATACACTTCCCCGATGTCTGAGATCACGGTTGCGTACACATAGGCGCGGTCGTTTTTCTTCCGGATATTTTCAATGGCCAGCTTTGCATATTTTTCGGCTTTGCTGTGGTTTCCGGCCATCATTTCTTCTTTGGCAATATTGGAACAGATCATCCCCACATATTGCCAGTTGGCCATAGCGGTTTCTTCTTTCAGCGCTTTCTCGTAATAGGGAAGGGTGAAACCAACCGGACGGCCCGCATCGGAATAGGCTTCGGCCAGGTTATTGGCCAGTGTGGCTGTCATTTCAGGGTCTTTATACGATTCGGCGATTTTTAATCCTTCTATATAAAAGCCGATGGCCTTGTCAAAATCCCCTTTATCCTGGTACATACCGGCGATCAGGCTTTTGAAAGATGCAAGCATATAACCGCTGTTCGCTTTCTTAGCATACCCTTCGCCAATCGCATACATATCCAGTGTGCCTGAAAGGTCCTGCGCCAGCACTTTTGCAAAACCTTTGATCCGGTATGCTTCCGCCAAACGTAAGTAATCGTTCTTTGGAGTGGACAAACGGATCATTTCATCCGCAAGCCGTTGCGATTCCTTTGTATCTGTAAAGCGGAGCGACCATCCAAGGATCCCGCAGAGACGCGACCGCGTACTGTCGATGCCCGTTTGTTCAATTTGTTTTTTAACTGCTGCCTGGTCGATAACAGGGTATTGGCTCTTTGCAATTTCCGGTAACTGAAGCGAGCAGAAAAGCAGGCAAAAAAACAGTTTCCCGGCGAAGCCGGTTTTCCTGTTGCTGCACAGGACGGGGTTTTGTATGATATAACCTGTGACAGGCATCCGGGCAAATATCGGGATTCGTTTTCCCTGTATAAATATTAGGTACAAGATGCAGGGAAAGGGGTACAATACGTCCGGGTGCCTGTATTTTCAGGCCATCCGGTTCATTTTTTCAAAAAACTCGTCTTTGAAATTCCGGCTCAGCGGCAGGTCTTTCTCATGTATCACCACATCGGTATGTGAGAAAGAGTGCACTTTGCTGATATTAATGATATAGGATTTGTGTATCTGTACAAAGCGGTCGTTATGTATCGATGCAAGAAAGTCGCGGAAATTTGAACGTACAATGTGTTTTGTTTTTTCCGTTATAATATAAAGGTAATTGTGTTCGGCCTCGAGCCAGAGGATGTCTTCAATTTTTATTTTTACAAAATTCCGGTCGGTCTTTACAAAAATGCTGTCTTCCACACGGATATCCGGCGGGCTGTTTTTTCTTTCTTTGTTTTTTTCTGCATGATTTGCCATTGCGATCTCTATTGAAGCAAAAAGATCATCGGCATCAAAAGGTTTTAAGAGATAAGCGCCAGGTAATGTGGCCGAAGCTTCCTGTATCGTTTTCCTGTCGGAATGCGAAGTGATAAAAATAAACGGCAGGTGATATGTGTTTTGCAGTTCCTTTGCGAGGTCAAGCCCGGTTTTATCCCCGCTAAGGTTAATATCCACGAGTACAAGATCGGGGCGTTCCTCTTCCAGCAGCTCAACGGCTTCCCGGAAGCCCATTGCGCCGGGCAATACCCGGTAACCAACTTTTGTAAGCATTTCTGCCATATCCATGGCCACGATCGATTCATCTTCTACAATGAGGATTTTGCAGGATTCCATTCAGCAGTCGGGGGGTAATGGTTTTTCTAAATCGGGATGTATATTAATTGATTTATCTGAAAAAGCAGCAACCGTTTTTTGCCCCCTGTATTTTTAATGGCATATTAATACGAATTCAGTTGATCGTTATCCCCAGCGCTTTCAGGAAGCCTTTCAGCTGTTCCAGTTCAGCTGCTGTGAGCGGGTTATTTTTTTCGTACCTGTTTTTTAAATGAAGCGCCGGTTTGTGCTGCGGGTATTTGTTAAGGATCGCCTCGAGCATTTTACCGACCATTTCGTCTTTCTGATAAACCGGTGTGATAGTAACCGGATCAACCGGTTTATAGCGGGTAGGCATTTTCAGGATGATCGCTTCAAGTGTACCAAGCCAGTTACCAGGTATACCCGGAACTTTTTGCGCCTTTGCAAGTAAACCCTGCAGTTGTTTTTTACTGAGGCTGCCCCTTTCTTCATATTGGTGCATGAGGCTCATTACAAACAATGCATCGGGGTTATGCCTGTAGAGTGCATCGAGCACTTTGGCAATGATGTCGATCCCGGGTTTGGCTTTGTACATAGGCTTCTGTATGGTAAAATTAAGGGCTATCCATAAAAAAGCAGGCAGCAAAATGCTGCCTGCTTACAGATGGTACAGATACCCGTTTTATCTTACCATACTGTTTTCACCGCTACAAAATTTCCGCTTGCATCAAAAGCCACACAGTATCTCGTATTGTTTGCGTTTATCATTGCGATATACCCTTTCAGTGTTCCGGCAACTGTGATGCTCACCCCTTTGTCTAGAACATAGTTCGGATACGTAGTGCTGAGATAGTTCAGTGCTGCAGAGGGAAGTGTTGCATCTGCAACAGATACCAGTCCGCCGTTAACCGGTGCAGGCAGTGAGCTGCGTTTTATAAAAGCACCTGTGCTGCTGAAGAGGGTTGCATATACGCCACCGTTCTTGGATATCACCACATAACCGCTATCGATCGTTTTATACGCCCTGATCAAGGTATCGGAGGCATAGTTAGCGGAAAAATAAGACGTGATGGCGGCGGGAAGTGCCGTGATCGCTACCGTATCCCTATGTTGTCCATCCCTGTGATCAAATCTTCCGCCCCTGTGCCATCCTGGTCCGTCGATATCACCTTTCTCGCGTTGTTCAAGCACTTTCGTAAATGTTCCGTCAGCGCCAAAGAGCAGGCCAACCGGTTTTCCATTATAGTTAATGATCACTACATAGCCTTTCACAGTTCCAGTTGTGTCTTTCACCACAAAAGCCTTATTAAAAATATAGCCGGAATAGTTTGTGCTGAGATAGGTTTGAACAGCTGCAGGCAATGCAGAAGCTGCCACGGAATCTCGGTGCTGGCCCCTGTCGCAGTTATGGATCACATATACAGAGTCGGTCGTTGCGTTGCCACTGCCCGAAGTGGTGGCACCACTGGTGGCTACAGCAATGGTGGAAGATGTGGACGTAGTGGCAAGCGTGCTGCTGCCGGATATTGTTGCAGACCCGGATACTTCTTTTTTACAGGAACTTGCGCCGGTGATGATCAATGCTGCTGCCGCGAGACAGGTATAGGTTGTTTTCAATTGCTTTTTCATGTTATTGTTTTTTGGGGTTGAGGTTGTGTAAAAAATATTAGGGGTATCTTTTCCTTAACCGCCGATTTTCAACTGGCAAAACATGAGATACAATTTATCGCGTTCTATCACCCTTCTGAAAGAAAGGTTTTGAAGAGGGGGTTCCGGTAATCTTTTATCTTCCGGATTTGCAACGGGCGGCAATAACGGGTCATCCTGTACAGGTACTGCTGCAGATACATCCGCAAGAGCATATCCATGTTGTAGGTTGTATCTATTGCTTCCGGGTAAAACATGAACAGTTTCAGCGTGCACTGACGGTTCTTCCCAGATGCCCGACATATCAGGCATATACTGTGCCTGTGTAGTCAGGATAAGAATGGTTTGTATAAAGCCCGTGATGATGTACATAAGCCGAATGGTTACTTTATCAGACGCATGTTTTATACCGGTAGCAGTCTCGCGTTTCCGGGTTATCGACTAATTGATATTTTGTATCGATTACTCCCGGTAACTGTTAAAACATCCATTTCGTTTTTAACAAAACCGGTCTTACTGAAATTTTGGCGCTGGAGATATTTCATTTCACAATTCACTTCCATCTTTTCAAACCGTACTAAATGGTATCAGCATATAAAAAGATACAGGCAGATACCCAATTGCTTCCAATGAATTGTTAAAGCAATTGCTTTAGGGGCATGGTGTTCCTGTGAAAACCGAATTTGCGCAAACAGCTTTTCTTAAAGGGTGATAAGAAATGTTTGCTATACAGCAGAGGGCGTGCTGCATCAAAAAATCACAAAAAATCTGAAGCGATTACAATTGAACGATACCGTTACGGATCGCATAAATCACAAGGCCAACACGGGAAGTAGCACCCAGTTTTTTAAACAGTGCATCGCGGTAGGTGTCTACCGTTTTTATACTGAGGAACAACTGGTCGGCGATTTGTTTATAGGTGAGCTCGGTGCAGGCAAGTTTTAATATCGCCGTCTCTCTTTCGCTGAGTTCCGGTTGCTGGAATTTTGAGTTAGATTTCTGCAGGTCGTGTACAAGTCTGCCCGTAAGAAAATCCGTATAATAATAACCTCGCTCCATTATCGCATCAATGGCCCGCTTGAGATCTGTGGTTTCCACGTCTTTTGACAGATAGCCTTTGGCACCCATTTTTAACACACGCAATATGGTTTCCTCTCTTTCGATCATTGATACCACCAGCACTTTTATCCCGGGGAAATGGTTATTCATCCACTGTATGGTTTCAATGCCGTCTTTTCCGGGCATGTGGATGTCAAGGATCATGATATCGGGTACCAGTTCTTTGTTTTGAAGCAGATCAATCACTCCGTCACCATCGGATGCTTCAGCAACCACGGTATATCCGTCTCCCATGGAGTGAATGATATTCCGTAACCCTTTTCTGAAAAGATTGTGATCATCTGCAATGATGATCTTTACGGGGGATAGTGGCTGGGGCATGGTCAGGTTTCAATAAACGGTACCTGAATATAAGACTTTGTTCCGTTACCGGGTTTTGATTCAATGCGGATCTCTCCACCGATCATATCCATCCGGTTCTCGAGGTTCAATAAACCCGAGCCGGGTCCTTCCGCACGGTCTTTCACCACCCGGGTTTTATCAAACCCGATTCCATTGTCTTCGATCCGGATAAAAAGTGATTCCGGGGTAAATCGCAGCGAAACGGAAACCTGGCTGGCATTGGCATGTTTCAGGGTATTGTGCAGTATTTCCTGGCATACCCTGTACAGCAATAATTTTTTTTCTTTAGTCAATGACCATTCCTCTCCTTCCTGCAAAAATCCGATGTCAAAAAGTTTCAGTCGCCTCAGCCTTTCGATATCCTGTTCGATCACTTCACTGAATATGGTTTCGGAAAGCCGGTCGGTATTGAGGTCCAGTGCCAGTCTTTTTATTTCAGTGATCAGTTGTTTGATGGTATCTTTTGATTCATCGAGATAGCGTTTTCGTTCACCCGCATCTGGTGCAGTATCGGCTAATGAGAGGTTCATTTTAACCAACGATGAAAGTGTACCGATATTATCATGGAGTTCCCGGCCGATATGTACCTGTGTTTGTTCCTGCACTTCTATTTGAGAGCGTAAAATTTCTTCCTGGAATTGTTTTTCAACCGCAGCCATCTGCTGGTTATGACGGAAAGTTTTCCGTTGGTACATCAGCATAAAAACCAGTAAGGCCAGAGCCAGCAACAAGAATACGATAACTGCTACTACTAATGCTATTTGTATTTCTGTTGCGGTTTCCATAAAATACATAAATAAGCGTAAGCGAATGCACCATACATCAGTGCATCAATATACTCGATTGAAGCGAATAAGACCGGAATGAGTTTAGACTTGTGTTCCAGCAGGTAATTCAGCGAACCAAAAAAAGGTATCTGGCAAGTATAAAAAACCAGCATACCGGTGGCGATCCAGAATTCGCTGTGTTTGCTGAGCCTTACGTATTGATCAGACAATAACAATTCAAAATAATAGCATACTACGATGAGAGTAGCAAATACCGCGCTTACAAGATACAGGTATGCATTCCATTTGTAAAAACCGGAGAGGATAAAAAATGTGTACAGGTTCTGCAAAATAAACAATGCTGATACAATCACTATCCCGGTTTTAACCGGTTTTATATGAATTATCCTGTGGTAAAACCAGGCATATACCAGCATTTCGGGCAGGAGAAAGCCATTGTAGATAAAATAGTTCGGGTGGTCTTTATCCCAGCCGAAAAAAAGATTGGAGGCAACCAGTTCAACCAGCAGCGTAACACCGAGTAAAATAGAAAACACCTTCAAATGAAAGGGCATCCCTTTTTTCCGCCATGCCAGAATGCTGCAGAAAAAAGCGATGCCAACAGATATGAGATAGATGTATACTGACAAACCCCGGTATTGATAAAAGTAAGATAGGTTTTTTACGGCAAAGAATCACCGCCGGAGGAACCGGGCGGGATGGGGATACCGGTATCGTAAGCATCCGGGTCGGGATCAGTGTTTACGGCATTTGAATTTTGTTTTTGTGATTGGAATGAAAACAGGTATCTTAAAAAAGACAATATAGGATTGGTGCCAATAGATCGTAAAACCTGCGGCAGGCTGCCAAAAACAAATGACCCGGTTAATTGCTCACTGATGGGGATCGTTCCGCCCGGATTGCCGGTTACCGAACCAGGCATTGTTTCACCGAATGCATATGCACCAAAAATAAAAACCATGTTCTGGTGTTTGGCTCTGCCGGAAGGGTCTATTACATTATCCAGCATTTCCCTGATCAGGCCGATATTATACCATACGGCGGTTGTATCATTATCCGGAAGCTGCGGTATTACTTTTTCCCGAAATAATCTAACCCAGTTTTCGCAGATAAGTTTTGGTGCTTTAAAAGAGTCGGGGTCATGCGGATGAATTTTTTTCCTGGGTGTCAGCAAATAATAATCATCGTCGCGTCTTCTGTCCTGCATAAAAAAATTCCCCTGCCGGATTGTTGGTGTAAAAACAAGCGAAACCTGTTTATTTTTCCCGTTGGGAATCCTGTCATTGTCCCCGGTCAGTTTATCGTAGCAGGCAAAATACATCTTAACACCGCTGATCGCCGGGTCAATATCCGGGTAGCCTGTCATTTCTTTTAACATACTGATAAAATCATCTGCCGCAACATTGTGGTACACATCTGCAGGAATTCCGATACCTGCACCAACCGCATCTTTTTTTATCGCGAGAAATTTCTGATACCGTGTTTTTACAATACCAATGTCGATCCGTTCAAGAAATTTAAAGCTGGACATATCTGTAGAATTTATTTGATTGACTGTTTAATATACTCTTTTCCCTGCATGCATTGCAAATTTTTCTGTTCTTCTAGAATATTTCTGCCCGGTTTATTCCTGTTTGTTTTCAGGAAAATCCCTGAGAAAATTCTTTTTACAGTGAAATACGTTTGATCTGTTAACCGGCTGATTAACCGAACAACTAAAAATTCATGAAAAAGATTTTTGCACTGTTGTTTATTCTTTTTGTAACAACCACAATCGTTAATGCGCAATTCATTTATAAAGGGCCAATCCGTAAAAAAGGGGATGGTAAGACTAAGAACTTTAATGTTGCAGGATCAACCAGTATCAGTTTGGATGGGCTACTAACCACTGCAACTATTGATATGAGCAATCTCAGTACAACGGGAACCATTTTAATCAATAATCTATCCCCTACAGGTAAAGTCCATATCAGTGGCTTTTCAAAAGACAAACCCGAAATCGTACCCCAGGAAGAGGGGCAGTCTTCTTTTCTATTTGGCGGGGGCAGTGGTGAAAACATTGCTGCAGCAGAGTTTTTGAGCGGCAATATTGGTGCAAATGCAAAATTCGGGCGCCTCTCATTGGGCGGTGCGGTTTCTAAGGCAGAACAGGGCAGCAGCGCGGATCTGAAAGCGCTGTTACAAGGTGGCGGCAATTTTTTTATTTCGCATATCGGGCAGGTCTTCAGCGTTGACGATGACCAGATCGGACACTTTATGATGCTGACAAGGGTTAAAATGGGGGCAATCCTCCCTTCACTTGGCACTTCCACAAATGTTGTGCAGGCATATTTTGATCCCGGTATCGAATTTCAGTTCCATGTTTCAGCAAAGAAAGATAATTCGGAAGTGATTGGTCTTGTGGGTATGGTTCGCTTCGCCGGTATCTGGGCTTCCAAAGAATATTCGGAGTCTTTAAAAATGGGTACGAATTTTCTTCCTTATTCTTATGTATCGTTTGGGGTAAGCTTAAAAAATACCATCAGCATTGTATTCTCACAACAGTTTTTTAATAAAGAAAACCTTATAACCGACGGGAAAAAGCCGGCCGCATCTCTTGGCTTATCGCTCGCCTTATAATTATCACATCATCTGTTTTTCTCTTCCAGCCATTTCCCAAGCGCCTGTTTAATGGCTTCGCCGATTTTTTTCTGATTCGCGGGGTCCTGTAAAAAATCGTGGCTGGCGGCATTGTCACCAATCTCGAGCAATACACGTATCGGGGACACATTGATGTGTTCATCCAGGCTGTAGAACGCAAGTTTTCCTGTAGTTGCACAACGGTAGTCATTTCTGCCGGTTGTACTGTCAAGCAATACCCCACGGTTTTCCAGTGTTGTGGCCGATGCGATTGCCGCGATCAGTTGTGCAGCCAGTTCGCGGTTTTCTTTTTCATGTTCATCGCCATAATGTATGTAGCCCCAAACAGCATGGCGCCGGGTTCCGCCATTATTATGCAGCGCAATGAATACATCGGATTTGTGCTTATTTGATTGTTTCAATTCCCATGCATAGCCGGATAGTTTCCCGTCCACAATTGCTGAAGTATGTGCAACCACAGTGTTGCTGCCACTATCTGCATTGTGAACATCTTTACGGCCCAGGCTCCACACTTTGTATTCTTTATAGTGTGGTGCAGCACCCATTGCTGCTTCGGCAATGGCATTGCTTACAGCCGCTTCACTGAAATCTTTCCCGGTATTGGTTTGATGTGAAGGCTGCCAAACCACCACCTTTTTTTTCTTCGCCGGGATATAAGATACCAGCATCCCAAAAATTATCAGATACAGAATTGCACGCATACATGGGTTTTGAAACAAGTTACTGCATTCTGCACAGTTATTCAGTTCAAGAGACCAGCAGCCCATTTGATTTTATTCAGAGCCATCAACAGCTTTATCTGCAACTCAACCTTCTTTTGCTGCGTCTCAAGTAATTTGATCTCTCTGGCATTCACAAGAAACAGGCTACTTTCCCCCTGGCTGAATTTTAATTCTTCGTTCTGCAGCAGTTTTTGATTGCTGTACAGTATTTTCTCAATCAGCGAAAGCTGTTCTCCCTGCAGTTTCCATTCGTTCAGGGCGATTTCAATCTTATTTTCAACCTGAACCCTTTTCAGCGAAAATTCCAGTTGGGCTTCCTTCACTTTCAATCCTGCTTTTTTATATTCCCCTCTTGCCTGCCGCAAAAACAGGGGCATGGTTACGCCCATTCCCCATTTGTAATTGTTTTGAAAAGCAGATAACTTGAAAATATCCGGAACTGAGTAACCTTTTCCCAACAGGTTGGCTTTTACACTCACATAAGGAAGCAGGCCCTGGAATTTTAATTTCTTTTCTGTTGCCAGTATATCGATCTTGCTTGATGCGGATTGCAGCAACGGGTGATTGGTGAGCGGTTGCTGAATCAACTCTCCAGGTTGCATTTTTATTTTATTCAGCAAGGCGGATGTATCGGGCAGGATATCAGGTGTAAGATCATAAACCGTTTCATCCGGTTTCCACAAAAAAGCAGACAATTCAATCGCTGCCTGGTTCAATTGCCTTTGCATGGCCTGCTGCATCAAAGTATATTGCTGCCATTGCGTCCACGATTCCAAAGTGTCCATCTGTGAACGGTCGCCCTGCTCAAATGCTGTTTTTACCAGGCGATGCCTTTTTGCCGCATTTTCCGAAAACGCTTTGATCAAATTATTTAACTGATAAGTACCAGCCCATTGCCAGTAGTTTTTCGTTGCTTCCAGCAGCAGGTCGTTTATGATATTCCGTCTTTCCTGTTCGGTCTGGTTTTTTAAGAGCTTTGCCTGCTGAAGCGCTGCCCTTCGCTTATCAAACAACAAACCGTTTCCCAGCGGCATTTCCAATCCGAGATAGGAAGATTTGCCTTTGGTAAATTCCGGTGAGAGCAGGTCTCCACTGTTGTTTTCGACACCTCCTTTCACGGTGAGTGCAAACAGGGTTGGCAGGGATATCTCCGGGTTATTGTATGCGTAATAATTTTTTCCATCGAAGGTTTTTTGATGGATATCCCAGTCAAAAACAGGATCGAAAGCGCCTTTGGCGGATTGAATACCTGCTGCGGCCTGTTCTGTTAACAGCGCAGACTGTTTCGCAACAGGATGGTAACGGCGCACCATATCCTGTACTGTTTCAGCATCCAGTTTTGCGGGCAATTGTGCAGATGATACCTGGTAGAAAAACAAGAGGACCGCAATGAAAAACTTATTTTTTCTCATTGGCTGATCTGTCTTTTTTTTCTGACTGATAGTATTCCGGCGGGAACCCATTGATGTTTCGCCACAATTCGTAACCGATGCGCACCGTTTTCAATAATGCAATTCCATTGGCACCGCCACCGATTCGCAGTTGCGCGGGCCAGGGTTTTTCGTTTGTATCTTCCACCACCAGCGCCCTGAATTTCCCGTTTTCACTTACTTCGGTTTCTATGGCAGCTACTACGCCGCCAAATGTTCCATAGCTGTTTTGGGGCCAGCCACTGAAAACGATCGCCGGGAACCCATCAAATACAAAACGAACTTTTTGTCCGATAGAAACCAATGGCATATCTGTCGGGTCGATATACATTTCCACGGCGTATTGTGAACGGTTGGGCACAATCTGTACAATCATTTCCCCTTCTTTCACCATTTCACCAATCCCGGATTTTTTTGCTTTGATCACCTGGCCGCTTTGTGGTGCTTTGATAAAATACAGCTGGTTACGCGCGTCATAACTTGCATACATATTCTGCAGTTTGGCCAATTCACCGCTGGCCGTTGCAGCACCGGAAAGAGATGCGAACTGATCTCCTCTCGCTTTTGCGATCTTATCGGCATAATCCTGCATCACTGAATTTTTTTCGATCTGCAGGTTCGTGAGTTCCTGTCCGCCCTGCAGCAGTTTGTTTTCAACAGCTGTTTTTTTGGCGCTGGCATTCTGGAAATTCACTTTTCTTTTTTCCAGTTCAGTAAGCGGAACCGATCCGCTGTCGTACATGATTTTGCCTGCATCTAACTGCCTTTTATATACCAGGAGTTCATTCTGCACAGCCAACAGTTCCATACTGTCGCTGCTGATCTTGAGCCGTTGCTGGGTCATTTTGTTTTCGATAGATCGTATTTTCAGTTCCCTTCCCTCTTCGAGCGCTTTTACCTGTTGATCGCCTGTTGCGGCTTTGTTGCTATAATTTTCAATGCTGTTTTTTTTCGCTTCGATCTGTTCTGTTACCCTGTTGAGCAGTTGTGGGTCGAGGTAATCAATCTTTACTTCTCCGAGTTGCAGAATCGTATCCCCTTCTTTTACAAAATCACCTTCTTTTACATACCATTTCGTTACGCGTCCGGCAATCAGTGTATTGATTTCCTGCGGGCGCTGTTCCTGCCTTAAAGTGGTAATGTTTCCTTTTGCGCGGATGTTTTGCGTCCAGGGCAGGCATAACACCAATAAAAGCAACAGCAGCGAGCACCAGATCCAGCGGGCAATATCCGGTTTGCGGTTGATCCTGTAAATGTTACGGAAAGCCGATAAACCATCACCGGTTATTTCGTTTTCGATATCAGTATAAATAAAGTCTTTCATGTTATCCAATCGTTACAGATCCGTTTACCAGGTTCAGTTGTTTTGAATAAAAAGGATCTCCGGCTTCATTTGACGAGAAAACAAGAATGGTGGTGCCTGTTCCCGCAGTAAGGTATTTCTTCACCGAAGCGCGGTATTCCGGTGAGAGCTGGGCAAAAGGCTCTTCCAGCAATAACAACGTACTGTTGCCCAGCAGGGCGCGCATTAACAATACCTGGTGACGAACTTCCTGCGTTAATCGCTTACCCAGGGGATCAAGCAGTGTATCAAGGCCGTCTCTTGTTTGCCGGATATAAGTATGCAATCCTGTGATAGTACTGATCTGTAAAACTTCTTCTACAGTAATATTTTCATTACCCATTGTCAGGTTTTCAAGCAAACTGCCGCGGAATATTTCCTGCTGGCTCAGCAATACCGCTGTGTTTGCCCGTAAAGATTCCAGTGAATAATTTCCCAGCGGCAATCCATTGATCAGTATGTTACCGCTGTATTGGCGGTACGCCCCGGTTAGCAAACGCAATAAACTCGATTTGCCGGAGCCCGATACGCCGTTGATCAATACCCTTTCCCCGCTTTGAATCGAAAAAGAAAGATTGCTGAAAACCGGGTCGGTTCCCGGATAAGAAAAACGGACATTGGCAAACTCAACAGACAAACCCTTCTTTGTATCAGCTATTACGCGTTGCCCTTCCTGTTCTGTTTCTGCCCTTACGACCTGGTCCATTTTTTCGATGGAAGTAAAACTGTCATATACCTTGTCAAGGTTAACGATCAGTTTTTCAACAGAGCTGATGATGGAAATGATCACAATATCTGCGGCGATAAACTGGCCGATATTGATCTGCTGGTTAACCAGTAAGGTCGCGCCAACGATCAGCATGGCTGCTGTCACCAGTGTTTTAAATCCGATAAAGCTCCATGCCTGGGTTAATAAAATCCGGAAATAACTGGTGCGTGCTTCGAGATAACCATTTACCAGCAGGTTTGTTTTTTGCAGGTGGAGATCGTTGTTCCTCGCATATTTGAACGACTTCACCATCCGGGCAAGGTCCTGTAACCATGCAGCTACTTTGTATTTGTATTCACTCGCTTCGAGCGAAGCGCTGAATCCCTTCTGCAAAGTAAAACGGAGAATCAGCGAGATAATCAGTAATAAAATTGCGCCAAAACCAATGAATACCGGGTGATAAAAAGACAGCAGCAGCAAACCGAGCAAAACCTGTATCAGCGCAGCAGGTATATCGAGTAATAATTTTTCGATCCCTTTCTGCAGCGAGGGCACTTCAAAAAAACGGTTCACCAGCTCGGGTAAATACTGGCGGTCCAGTTTCTCTATATCCAGTAAAGGCAGCCGCTCAGAAAAGGTAAAGGAATAACGTACAAACAATTTCTGTTTCAGCTTTTCGGTAAGCTGTAATTGGCGCACCTGTAAAAAGCCATTCAGGAATGTTCCCGTAAGCACCAGGGTAATCAATACGATCAGAGAAGCAGAAACCGAACCTGCCATCACAAAACCGATAATGGTCTGGATGCCAAGCGGCAGTGATAACTGAACAAGTCCTGCAAGGATCGCTAAGAGATAAATTGCTGAAATATCTTTTCTGTCGGGTTTTAATAATGCAAGAAGTGCCCGGAAAACTTCACCGGCGGTCCGGTATCTGTTGTTTGCCATTTATATTTCTGGAAGCATGCAGGGTTAACAATCAAATCAGGTATTATGCCCCGCTACCACTAACGGGGCAATAACACCTTTTATTGTACTGAGCAGTACTATTGTGTGATGGGTGCAGCAAGACTCAGCGAAACATGCGCATTCACATCCACCATTTCCCTGGGATGGTTCCGTATACGGCTGAGCACATAACGCAATGACTCCTGTAATTCCTTTATTCTTTTTTCTGCATGTTTGATGCTTTCCTCACTTTGATACAGTGTACCGATCTTCTTTTCATGAAAATCAATCTTTACCTGGAAAATATCTGTCAGGATTTTTTCGGCATCATGTTTTGAAAACCGTCCGCTGATTAATTCTAAATCCATGTGATTGTTTTTATGGTTTTGTATTTCGTTTAAAGTATCTGTGTTTATGTGTGTTCATTACTGACCTTGTGCCGCAGTGAAACCAGCCACACCATCAAACTCGTAGAGGTTTTCGGTTTTAATGATATCGAACCCTGCCTGGTGGATCTGTTGCTGCAGTTTCAGCACATCTGCATAACCCAGCGCATGCCCGTTTGCATTTTTAAATCGGCAGCGCCAGTGATCGGTGCAGAATGTTTCGGGGAAACCCTCCGGCCATACTTTGGTGCCACGGTTGGTGATCATCGAAAGTTTCAGCGGGTACCCTTCGGCTTTCAGTAGTTCACCGGCTAAAGCATCGGGGTTCCGGTTACCGTGCTGCAGAAAAATATCCACGCCCACCAGTTCTTTGTGCGCCGGCGTTTTCGGGCTGAGCTGTATGTTGAAACCAGCCACGTCTTTGCGGAAGCTGACAGGTTCAAGCGTTTGCGGTTTTTGTCCGAGGTGCGCAATCACCGCATCTGCAAATTCGCGGGTACCCAGTTTCTGCTTTGATGTCCCTTCTTTAAAAATGTCGTAAGTATGAATCCCTTCTTCCAGTGTTTTTAGCCAGGCATTCTGGATTTTTTCGGCCACATCCTGCTGACCGATATGCACCAGCATCTGAATGGCGCCAAGTAATAAACCGGATGGGTTTGCTTTGTTTTGTCCCGCGATCCTCGGTGCAGAACCATGAATGGCTTCGAACATGGCAAAACCATCACCGATATTCGCGCTGCCCGCAAGCCCTACCGATCCGGTGATCTGTGCAGCCACATCACTCAGGATATCTCCATAAAGGTTGGGCATTACGATCACATCAAATTTTTCAGGTGTGTCGGCCAGTTTTGCAGCGCCGATGTCAACGATCCAGTGTTCTTTTTCGATCTCCGGGTACTCTTCACCAATCCGATCAAATGTTTTGTGAAAAAGACCATCGGTCATTTTCATGATATTGTCCTTGGTGAAGCAGGTTACTTTTTTACGGTTGTATGCTTTTGCATACTCGAAAGCATAGCGAACGATTTTTTCCGTTCCGGGAACAGACAATAGTTTGAGGCATTGCACCACTTCATCCGTTTGCTGGTGCTCGATACCTGCATACAGGTCCTCTTCGTTTTCGCGGATGATCACCACATCCATTTTGGGATGCTTGGTCTGAACAAAAGGATGGTACGAAACACAGGGCCTGATATTGGCATAAAGGCCAAGCACTTTCCGGGTTGTTACGTTCAGGCTTTTAAAACCACCGCCCTGTGGAGTGGTGATTGGCGCCTTTAAAAACACTTTTGTACGCCTCAGCGATTCCCAGGCTTCCGGAAGGATGCCAGCAGAATTTCCCTGCAGGTACACTTTTTCGCCAATTTCAATTTCTTCAATAGCGAGCTGCGCACCGGCAGCTTCGAGGATGCGAAGCGTGGCGTCCATGATCTCCGGACCAATGCCATCACCTTTCGCGATCGTGATCGGGGTGGGTGTATTTGTTTTCATGCCGCAAAAATGAAACAGGTTATTGATATGTTTTTATTTATATTTAATATTGTAACCATAAATATTGTTTATGAATTTTACCCTGCACCAGCTACGGGTGTTTTCCATGATCGTTGAAAAACAAAGTATCACCAAAGCTTCTGAAGAGTTACACATGACGCAACCGGCCGTATCCATCCAGTTAAGGAAACTGCAGGAACAGTTCGATATTCCTCTCACAGAAGTGATCGGCCGGAAAATACATATCACCGATTTTGGCAGGGAGCTGTATGGAATTGCACAAAAGGTTTTGGGGGAAATAAATTCTATCAATTATCATTCGCTCAACTTCAAAGGCATATTGGCCGGGAAACTGAGGATCGCAGTTGTATCTACCGGTAAATATGTGATGCCCTGGTTTTTGCGCGATTTTTTACACGCGAATCCCGGTATCGACCTGGAAATGGATGTAACGAATAAGAGAAAAGTGATTACCAGTCTTGAAGAAAACGATGTTGATTTTGCACTGGTATCTGTGTTGCCTCAGCAACTTGCTGTTCATGAAGAGCCGATATTGCCCAATAAATTATACCTGTTTGGGCCGGCAAAAGCAAGCCTGCAGCAAAAGGGCAGGCAAAACGCTTCCGTGTTTAAAGAGCTGCCGCTTATTTTCCGCGAAGAGGGATCGGGCACCCGCTTTGCCATGCAGGAATATTTTCACAAAGCGCATATCAGGCCAAAAATCAGTTTATCCCTTACCTCTACCGAAGCAGTGAAACAGGCGGTGATAGCGGGTTTGGGGTTTTCCGTTTTATCCATTTTCAGCCTCAAAAATGAATTGAAACAGAAAGAGGTAAAAGTGATCCCCGTAAAAGGCTTCCCGCTTCATTCGCACTGGCGCTTGATCTGGTTGCAAAAAAAACAGTTGTCATCCGTAGCGAATGCATACCTGCATTATATCCGCAAAAACAAAAGCAGGATCGCCAGGGAACATTTTGCATGGGCGGAACAATATTGATAAATGAATCAGTATATTCAGAGATACTTTCATCCAGAAATATCAGCCCATGTTTGCCGACTTTATTAAAAGCATCCTGCATGAATTCACTTGCTTCTGGAACCTTGGCCCGCTGATCGATATTTTCCGTGAAGGGAAATACGAACAATTCCTTACGCTTGATGGCATCCTGAAAGCCATTTCACCGGTGATCCCTTTTCTCATACTAATCGAAATCATCCGTGCAATTGTTAATGGCCGTTTCCGCTTTAAAGAATATAAGATCCCTTTCTTCATTTATATATTTAACCGGGTACTGGGCCGTTTTCTTTCCATCGGAATGGTTTCTTTCTGTATTGGCCTGCTCGAAAAGCATGCCGTTTTCAAAACAGGGTTTACCTGGTACTGGCTGATTTACGGGTATATTGTTTGGGAGTTTGCGCATTTTATTTATCACTACCTCGCCCATAAAGTGCGTTTATTCTGGTGCCTGCATTCCACGCACCATGCATCTGAAAATATGAACCTTACTGTATCCTGGGCGCATTTTTTCCTGGAAGCGCCGTATGCTGATATTATCCGTACATCCATCTGTGTACTGGCCGGCGTAAACCCGCCTCTTTTATTTTTTATCATGTTTATCGACGGTACCTGGGGCACGTTTATTCATGTTGGAGAAAATATATTAAAAGATGCGCGGTTGGGTATTTTTGAAAAGTGGATCCTCACACCTGCACACCATCGCGTACACCATGCCCGCAACCCTTTGTATATGGACACCAATTTCTGCAACCTGCTGAATATATGGGACCGTGTATTCGGGACGCTGCAGCATGAACAGGGATCTGTGCCTGTTGAATATGGCATCACCCGGAAAATACAGGCACAGAATTTCTGGGATGTTTATTTTGGGGAGATCATTCTTTTGCTGCGCGATGTGATCAAGGCGCCGGGAATAAAAAACAAGCTTCTGTACATCATAATGCCTCCCGGTTGGAGCCATACAGGCGAGCACAAAACGGCGGGGCTGATAAGGAGAGAATATTTGAAGGGGAGCGTACGATTAATTAAGAAGGAAGACTCATGAATTGTTGGTTTAGATACACATCGCAAATATCCTTGGCACTGACAACACAGAACAACACTGAATAGATTTTAATCGGTATTTTCTTCTGTTTCCTTCCGCATTCGCTATCCCTTATTCACCTATTCATAATTCGAAAAAAGAGCCGAAAAATTCCAGACCTGTATCCGCAGCAGGTGAATCTCACAAAACCTTGACTTTTTCAGAAATGAACAGCAAACGCTGTTTGTAATGGCCATTGTAGTAAGTATTTTGACTACCTGAAATCAGGCCCAGGCTGGGCGGTAATGACAATTATCACCCCCGCAATGGTACTCTATCGGCTGCAAATCATTCACAACAACCGTTTGCGGGCGGCCTGTTTATAGATTTTGTTTTTCTATCCTGTAACGGAAGTTTAATTTTAGAAGATATGACAGCAGAAGAGCAGCGACTGAAAGCCAATGGCCATAAAAAAATACCGCTTGAGCAATGGGGCCCTTATTTATCGGACAGGCAATGGGGAACCGTACGGGAAGATTACAGTGAAAACGGTGATGCCTGGAATTATGTGCCCTTCAGTCATTCCCATGCACGCGCATACCGCTGGGGCGAGGATGGCCTGGGCGGCATCTCCGATTTTTTTGGTAACCTCTGTTTTTGTGTGGCATTGTGGAACGGCAAAGATCCCATCCTGAAAGAAAGGTTATTCGGCCTCGGCAATAATGAAGGCAATCATGGTGAAGATGTAAAAGAGCTTTATTATTATCTCGACAATATCCCCACGCATTATTATATGCAGATGCTGTACAAATATCCGCAGCAGGCCTTTCCATATGAAGAACTCATCACCAAAAACCGCAACCGCAGCAAACAGGAGGCGGAATATGAATTACTCGATACCGGCATTTTTGATAAGGATGAGTATTTCGATATACGCATCACTTACGCAAAAGTGAACAAAAAAGATATCGGTATCCGCATCGATATCACCAACCATGCAGCAAAAGAAGCGCCCATTACCGTATTACCCACACTCTGGTTTTTTAACCGCTGGCAAAGCAGGAGCAACGATAAAAAACCGGTCATCCGTTCGGTTGATAAAGAAGGCATGGTTAAAGCATCTCACGAGCGGATGGGCAACTATTATTTTTATTATCCCAAAACCCGCGAATGGCTATACACCGAAAACGAAACCAATACCGAAAAACTTTTTGCAAAAAAGAACCCGTCCATTTTTGTAAAAGATGCCTTTCATGATGCCATCATTCACAATAAAAACAATGATGCGCTTCAGAATAAAAAATCAGGGACAAAGTTTTCACCGGTTTATCGCTATTCTGTTAAAGCCGGTGAAACAAAAACGCTTTACTTGCGCCTCAGCGATGTTATAATGGAGCTGCCGTTTACCAAAGGCTTCACCGATGTTTTTGAACAACGCCGCCAGGAAGCGGATGATTATTACAATACGATATTGCCTGCACATATTTCAGACGACCTGAGAAATATCCAGCGGCAGGCATTGGCCGGTCTATTGTGGAGCAAACAGTATTACTATTACGATGTTGAAAGATGGCTTACGGAACCTGATGGCATTGCCCGTGTAAGCGATCAGCGCAGCAAGGGCCGCAACCACGACTGGCTGCACCTGAAAAACCAGGACATCATCCTCATGCCCGATAAGTGGGAATATCCCTGGTATGCGGCATGGGACCTTGCATTTCATTGTGTGCCGATGGCCATGGTAGATCCTGTTTTTGCGAAGCACCAGATATTACTCGTGATGAGGGAATGGTATATGAAGCCCGACGGGCAGTTGCCTGCCTATGAATGGAATTTCAGCGATGTGAACCCGCCGGTACAGGCATGGTCGGCATTGCAGGTATACCAGATCGAAAAACAAAGAACCGGAAAGGGCGATATCAGTTTCCTGAAAAAAGTATTTCACAAACTGATGATCAATTTTACCTGGTGGATCAACCGGAAAGATCCCAATGGTAACAATATGTTCGAAGGCGGCTTTCTTGGCCTGGATAATATCGGCGTATTTAACCGCAGCATACAGTTGCACAGCGAAGCCAAGCTCGAACAGGCCGATGGTACCAGCTGGATGGGTATGTATGCCTTGAACCTGATGGATATAGCGATTGAGATTGCGATGGAAGATGAGGCGTTTGAAGACAGTGCCACCAAATTTTTTGAACACTTTGTGCTCATTGCTGAAGCGTTGAACCAACTGGGTCTCTGGAATGAAGAAGACCGGTTTTTTTATGACACACTCGGGTTGCCCGACAATACCACTTTACAGTTACGCATACAATCGATCGTGGGGCTTACTTCTTTATTTGCAGTATCCATCATAGAGAAAAAAGTATTCAGCAAACTCCAGGATTTTACCAAACGTATCGGTTGGTTTGAACAATACCGGATCAAAAACAATAAATTCTGGCCCAATGAAGAATATGCGGATGAAGAAAAAATGCTGATCTCCCTTATCCCGAAAAATAAACTCACTGCTTTGCTGAAAAGATTATTGAGCGAAACCGAGTTCCTGTCGGATGGCGGCATCCGCGCACTTTCCAAATACCATGAAAAAAATCCATACTCGGTAACCATTGAAGGAACGAAGTATTCTATCCAGTACGATCCCGGTGATTCCACTTCTGATTTTTTTGGCGGCAACAGCAACTGGCGCGGCCCAGTTTGGATGCCCATCAATTACCTCATCATACAAAGCATCCGCAAGTTTGGTGAATTTTATGATGCCACCCTCAGCATCGAATACCCAACCGGCTCTGGTATTTACCTTGATCTGAAACAGGTGGCCAATGAACTCGCACACCGCGTGATCAGTTTGTTCACATTAGATGAAAAGAACCACCGCCGACTGCATGGCGATGAAAATGATTTTTACAGCAGACCTGCCAATAAAAACCTGGTTTTATTTTATGAATATTTCCATGGAGATACGGGAAGCGGTTTGGGTGCCAGCCATCAAACCGGCTGGACAAGCCTGATTGCACAACTCATCAGCGAAGAGGCAGGAGGTGGTTAAAAATTAAGAATGATGAATTGGCGGATTGCGGATTCGTGAATAATATACTCACCATTCACCCTTTCACCGCAGAGCCGCAAAGGACGCCGAGTTTCGCGGAGGTGGTTAAAATTGTTAAAGTAGTTTAGATAGTATGATTTTAACTATCAACTTTTAACTCCAGACTAAAAAAACCCTCACCATTGCCCATTCACCCTTTCACCGCAGAGCCGCAGAGAACACAGGGTTTCGCAGAGGGATTTTTTGACTTTTGACTTTTGAATTTTGAATGATTACAGTCACCACTGCCCATTCAGCCCAACATTCGCTGTTCCTTGTTCATTATTCGATATTCCCTTATTTTTCCTTGTCATTTTTATTCCCCCCATGCCCCGCCTGCTGTATACCATAATACTATTTTTCATCACCTGCCCGGTAATGGCGCAGGGTATTTTATTGCAAACCATCAAGGGAACGGTTACCGACCGTATCCTGCAAACACCGCTACCTGGTGCAGCAGTTACTATCACAGATGCGGGAAACCGCAGTGTTGTTTCATCAGAAAATGGCATATTCCGTTTTGAAAAAGTTCCTGTTGGCCGCCACACACTGCGCATCAGTTTTATCGGGTATAAAACAGTTACGCTTACCAATCTTGCGCTTGAGTCGGGCAAAGAACTCGACATCACCGTGGAAATGGAAGAAGAGATCAGCAATCACAGTGAAGTGGTGGTTACCAGTAAACCCGATAAATCAAAAGCGCTTAATAAACTCGCCATGGTGAGCAGCCGCATGTTCAGCGTGGAAGAAACCCGGCGTTTTGCAGCGGGTATTAACGATCCCTCCCGGATCGCCACTGCTTTTGCAGGCGTAACCGGGCATGGCGATGGCAACGCGCTCATCATCCGGGGCAATGCACCCAATGGATTGTTATGGAGAATGGAAGGGGTGGACATACCCAACCCAAATCACTTTGCAAGTGTGGGAACATCGGGCGGGGGTATTTCCATCCTCAGTGCCCAACTGCTGGCAAATTCCGATTTTATGACGGGGGCATTCCCTGCAGAATATGGCAATGCATTATCCGGTGTTTTTGATATCCGTTTACGAAGGGGCAATAAAGACAAACGTGAATACACTTTTGCAGTCAGCACCATTGGTATCGATGCAGCCGCCGAAGGGTATTTCTCTAAAAATTATAAAGGTTCATATCTCGTCAATTACCGGTATGGTTTTCTTACCTTGATGCAGAAACTGGGATTGAATATCGGTGAAGCTGCTACCTCTTTCCAGGATCTTTCCTTTAACATCCATCTTCCAACCAACCACCTGGGCGATTTCAGCGTCTTTGGTTTCGGCGGACTGAGCGAACAGAATACCGAAGCCAGCAGCGATTCGATCACCTGGTTCAGCAACCCGTCCAAACGCAGCGGTAAGCTAAACAAAGGCAATACCGGCGCTATCGGCATCACGCATAGTTTGCATATCGGTAAAAAAACATTACTGAAAAGCATTTACAGCATCAATGGTTACCTCTATCTGCAAAACCAGAACAAACTCGACAAATACAATGGACCGCTGGTTACCACGCAGGATAACCGTTTTACAGAAACTGCCGGAACATTTTCTGTTACGGCCACACATAAATTCAACGCGAAACACCTGTTCACCGCCGGCATTTATACATCGGGCAAAGGGTTTAACCTGCAGCAAAGGGAATTATCGGGATTGGTACTGTATGATAAAGTGAAGAGCAGTGGCGATACGCGTTTAACACAATTTTTCACCACCTGGAAATGGGACCCGCTTCCGCAATTCGTTATTCAGCTTGGCTGGCACGGGCAATATTTTGCGCTCAACAAAACTGCCGTGTACGAACCCCGTTTGGGTATGCGTTGGCAGGCAAGCCGTACACAAACTTTTTCATTCGGTATTGGCCTGCATTCGCAGATACAACCCCTGGGCAATTATTTTGCACGCATCAAAACAGGAACCGACACCACGCAGCCTAATAAAGAACTGGGTTTTACAAGATCCTTACAATATGTGTTCGGCTATTCCTGGCGGTTTGCACCCGACTGGAACCTGAAGACAGAATTGTATTACCAGTGGTTATTTGAAGTGCCGGTTTCTGCAAGCAAGGCCGACAGTTACAGCTTATTAAACCAGGACGATGATTATGCCATTGCAACCCTTGCGAATAAAGGCGCAGGTAAAAATTACGGGATAGAACTTACGCTGGAAAGATATTGGAACGATCGTTTTTATCTATTGAGTTCCGCCAGTCTGTTCAAATCAGCTTATCTTCCTTCCGATAAAAACTGGCGCGATACAAGGTTCAATACAGGCCACACTTTCACTTTTCTTACAGGGAAAGAATGGAGCCTGAAAAACCACAAGCAATCCACCATTGCTACTGACATCAAGCTGATGTATAATGGAGGCGTTCGTGTAACACCGATCGATCTTGCAAAATCCATCGCACAAAAAACAACGGTGCTTGATAATACCCGGGCTTATGAGGAAAGGCTCGGTGATTTTTTCCGGATCGATCTGCAGGCCGAATGGCGTTTTCAGCGAAAGGGTTCAACAGGCAGCCTTATTGCCGGTGTACAAAACCTGCTGAACAGGAAAAATCCTGTAAGCCAGTCGTACGATGCCGCTACACAAAAAATCCGTTACAGTTATTTATTGGGATTGATACCGGTGGTGGGATATAAGCTGGAATGGTGATGGAAGCCACTGGGTAGCGTGCCGGGTTTTCTTAACTTACAATCTATGACGAAAGCAGAACTGTTACAAGAATTACAAAACGAAACATGGGCTTTGTTAGCACCATCTCCGGTACATGGTATTGGTGTGTTTGCAATAAGGGATATCCCGAAAGGATGTAAAACAATATTTTCAAAAAATACAGGGGGATGGATCGAACTTGGTTTTGAAGAAGCCGCACAGCTGCCCGAACACAGCCGGAATTTTATTGAAACCTATTATCTCTATGATGAGCAAAAATATTTTATTCCTGACTATGGCTGTAAAATAATGGATATGGCTTCTTATCTCAATCATTCAGCAAACCCTAATCTCATCTCTGTAAATGAAGGAGAATATTTCGAAGCGCTGCGCGATATCAGGAAAGGAGAAGAATTGTTTATCGATTATGGATCGGTAGTGGAGGGAGCAGAAGGGTATTAATTGAAAATTTAGAATGAAGAATGAGGAATTAAGAATTAGCGGATGGCGATTCGTGAATAGATATTCACCATTCACCACTGCCCATTCACCTGTTCACCGCAAAGCCGCGGAGGCTGCGAAGTTTCGCGGAGAGTGGTTAAAATGGTTAAATAGGTTAAAGTGGTTTAGATAGTATGATTTTAACTATCAACTTTTAACTCTTAACTCCTAACTACCCGCGACTACCCATTCACCCCAGCTTCGGTGTTCCTTGTTAGATATTCTTTATTCAACATCCATCTCTCCGCCAACGTTTTCGTAGTTAAATACGCAGGCGCGGATATATTTTATACGGCATTCAAGTAAATTGGATATCCCTAATAACCGATTGCCTTATGAAATCATCACAGAAATCACGCCGTTCATTTCTGAAAAATGCCGCCGTATTATCCGCAGCATCTGCATTCCCGTCTATCCTTACAAAAGCTGCCGTGCCAGGTACAAAAGCGCTGGCTGCCGGTGAAAAAGTAAACCTTGCCTGTATCGGAATCGGCAACCAGGGCGGGTCAGATGTAAAATCGTTCGCCAAAACAGGCCTTGCTAATTTTGTTGCTTTTTGTGATGTAGATATGGGTGCGCCGCATACACAGGAAATTTTAAAAATGTTTCCCGATGTTCCCCGCTTCCAGGATTTCCGTACCATGTTTGATAAAATGGGGAACCAGATAGAAGCGGTTTCTGTCGGTGTGCCCGATCATTCTCATTTCGCCATTACCATGACGGCGATTTCGCTCGGCAAACATGTATATGTTGAAAAACCAATGTCGCGTACGTTCAATGAGGTAGAGCTGATGATGAAAGCTGCCGCCAGGCATCCCAATGTGGTAACACAAATGGGTAACCAGGGCCATTCGGAAGCGAATTATTTCCAGTTCAAAGCATGGACAGAAGCGGGCATCATTAAAGACGTTACTGCCATCACCGCGCACATGAACAGCGCACGCCGCTGGCATGGATGGGATACGAATATCAAACAACTCCCGCCCAAAGAAGCCATTCCTTCAACCCTCGACTGGGATACCTGGCATGGTGTAACACAGTTGCACGATTATAACCATGATTATATCAATGGCCAGTGGCGCTGTTGGTACGATTTCGGTATGGGCGCCCTCGGCGATTGGGGTGCACACCTGATCGATACCGCACACCAGTTTCTCGATCTCGGTTTACCATCTGAGGTGTCGATGCTGAAGGCAGAAGGCCACAACCCTTTCTTTTACCCGCAATCATCCACCATTTTATTCCGTTTCCCTGCAAGGGGAAAAATGCCGGCCTGTGATATTACCTGGTATGACGGCGTAAACAATCTTCCGCCGATACCGGCAGGATATGGCGTGATGGGCCTCGATCCGAATATTCCTGCTGCCAGCAATGGCGCATCGGCTGCAGCCAAACTCAACCCCGGAAAAATCATCTACAGCAAAGACCTTACATTTAAAGGCGGCTCACATGGTGCAACACTATCGATCATCCCTGAAGAAAAAGCCAAAGAAATGGCATCCCGGCTTCCTGATGTACCGCCAAGTCCGTCTAACCACTATGCCAATTTCCTGAAAGCCTGTAAAGGAGAAGAAAAAACAAGATCACCCTTTGCCATTGCCGGTCCGTTGAGCCAGGTATTCTGTCTCGGTGTACTTGCACAAAAGCTCAACACGACTCTTAAGTTCGACCGCAAAACCAAACAGATCACCAACAACAAACTCGCAAACGAATTACTTGTTGGTGCTCCGCCAAGAAAAGGCTGGGAGCAATATTACAAAGTATAGCAAGGAGTGAACGGTGAGGAGGTTTTTAGTTAGGAGTTAGGAGTTAGGAGTTAGGAGTTAAAAGTTGATAGTTAAAATCATACTATCTAAACCATTTTAACCACCTCCGCAAAACTCCGCGCCCCTTGCGGCTTAGCCGGTGAACAGGTGAATGGGCAGTGGTGAATGGTGAGTATTTATTCACGAATCCGATATCCGCTAATTCGTAATTCGCTAATCAAATAAATATTGATCCACTCATAAAACTCCTTTACCCTATTTTTCAGCTTGAATCACCGCTTCTACTTCCGATAGCTCGAGCGCTTTTACCATTCCGGCTGTAGCCGTTTTGTATTTTTTAAAATGCGGCGCTTCGCGGTGGGCGAGATAGGCCTGTTCACTGGCATATTGTTCGAAGATCGTAATGATAAATGGGTGGGTTTTATCTGTAAATACGCGGTAACTGATCACGCCGGGTTCTTCACGCACCGCAGTCTGCATCTGCTCTTTCAGTAAAAGCATATACGGCTTCAGTTGTGCCGAATCTACCGTGATCCTTGCGATGCGGGTTACGGGTTTGTTTGCCTGGGCGGTTATGGTTGCACTCATAAAAAGAAAAAAAGTGAGGGATACAATTATTTTCATATTAACAAGTTAATGGATTGCTGAATTAGCGGATTAACGGATTGGCGGATAGTGGGCTTTGATAAGCGTATTTAATAATTTGTGACTATCAAATGATGAATAAGAGAGGGCGGCTTAGATACAAATTTTACATAGTCATACGCTTTTCGTCTTTATGATCAGGCGATCGGTTTCACTTCGACTTCCATACAACACCCCCCTTCATCACCCAACTGATTTCCTGCAATGCTTTGATATCCTTTGTGGGATCCATTTTCATGGCAATGATATCCGCAAATGCACCAGGAATGATCTCTCCGATCTTTCCTCGTTTATCTAGTAAATCGGCAGCCGTGGTAGTTGCCGTCTGGATGGCTTTGATCGGATCCAAACCCCACTGTACAAAATATTCAAAATCCTTTGCCTGTGGCAATTTCCAGTCATACCCTCCAATGTCCGTTCCGTAGGCCAGCTTTACACCCATGCCGATGGCCTTCTTGAAAGTTGATTCGATCGATTGCTGAAATTGCAGGTTTATCGGGCTTCCCAGTTTTGCCCTCCCTTCCGCCACATAGGCATTTACAAATAAAGTGGGGCACCAGTAAATTCCCTTCGATGCCATCAGCTTCATACATTCTTCATCCATGCCGCTGCCATGCTCAATCGTAGATGCTCCGGCATTGATCGCTGCAATGATCCCATCCCTCGTCATGGCATGTGCCGCCAGTCTTTTTCTACTACGGGTGGTTTCATCTCCGATTGCACTGATCTCTTCTGTTGTAAAATTTGGTAAGGATCTGAAACTTCCATCTTCCAGCCGGTAATAACCACGGTCTGCATAAATCTTGATCCAGTCCGCTCCCGCCTCAAGCTGTTGCCGTACAGCCCTTCTTGCCTCATCTGCACCTGTTATCTCCTGCACGCCTTTTGGCATCTTCAGTTCCCAGGCATATTCTAAAGATTTGATGGGATAGTGACCCGTTGTATTGATCGCCAAAGTTGAAACAAACAACCGGGGGCCTGCCATTTCTCCGTTTTCAATCGCCCGTTTTAAATCCACATCGGCATATCCTGCACCTTCTGTTCCCAGGTCACGAATCGTAGTAAACCCATTCATCAGGGATTGGTAACAGCTTTTTACTGCACGGATGGTCCGGTATGGGATGGATTCTTTCAGGAGTTGTACATCATAATCTTCACTCGTAATATCTCCCTGCAACAGCACATGTGTGTGGCAGTCGATCATTCCCGGCATCACAAAGGCATCGGATAAATCGATCGTGGTATCGGCTTTCATTTCACCACCAACAGAAACAATGGTACTCCCCTTTACATAGATCACCTGTTTGGTTTTGATGCTGCCGGTTCTCGTGTCGAGTAGTTTACCACATTTGATGGCAATTGTTTTCTGCGCAGTTACACCCAGGCACGTGCATAAAAAGACTATAAAAATGATACTTCTCATATCTCGGTATTTTCTTTGTTAGTCCTGACAAGTTAAGAAAATCCCGAAAACACGCTACGGCCTGCTTTACACATTTAGGGGCTTGAAAATGTATCGCTGATTTTCACTTAAGTGGTTTAGGGTCTTCATTCCATCGTCGTTTAATTATTTGAATTGAATGACCATAAAACATAAACACAACTATTAAGAAATTGTGAAAAGGCGCGTTGTTTGAACAAATAAAACATTCTACCGTTGAAAAAGAAAAACAACCATGAAAATTAAATTACTATTTGTACTCCTGATGGGAGCAATGCTTACTGCATCCGCTCAAAAAACGGTAGTGGATGTAGCTGTTGGTTCAAAAGACCACACAACATTGGTAGCAGCTGTAAAAGCAGCAGGTTTGGTAGCAACTTTGCAGGGAGCTGGCCCGTTCACTGTTTTTGCACCCGTGAATGATGCCTTTGCCAAATTACCAAAAGGAACGCTTGACAATTTATTAAAGCCCGAAAACAAAGCAACGCTGGCAAAAATTCTTACCTATCATGTTGTTGCCGGCAATTTAGATGCTGCTGCTGTTGTAAAAGCAATTAAAGATGGCAAAGGAAAAGCCACTGTACCAACAGTGAGCGGCGGGAGCCTTACTGCTTCCTTAAAAGATGGCAAGGTAATTTTGACCGACGAGAAAGGCGGAACCGCAACGGTTGTAGCCACTGATCTGAAAGCAGGAAATGGTGTTGTGCATGTTATCAATGCCGTTGTAATGCCTAAATAAAGAAGTTATTGTTCTTTCGAAAAGGTGGTGTGTTATTACATCACCTTTTTGTTTTTTAATAGTACACACATCCTGTAAAATTCCAGATAATATAAAAACAACGCCGCTTTCAGATTGTGTATTCACCATTGCAGGTCACGATCACTGCATGATTGAATTTATATATGCTTTTATTCAAAAAATATTTCCGGTTTCAATATCCGCTACGCAGGCAAAGCATAGCCATTGTTGTATTTTTTTGTATAGTACCGGTCATTCAGGGCGGGATCTGTAAACCTGTTCTGCTTTGCATCCCAGAATACTTTTTGTTCTGATCTGAACGCTATATTTCCCATTTGTGCAATGGTAGCGATATGGGCCCCTTCTTCTATATTACAATGAAGCTTTTCCGGTTGATTTTCCTGAATGGCATTGATGAAATTGACCCAATGCAGTTCTAAACCATTATCTGTGCTTGCATGAAAGGGTACCGCAATTTTATTGCGCGACTGGCGCTCTTCAATCACTTCCCAGCCCCCTCTGTTTAAAATAAGCGTGCCGTTATTGCCTATAAATGCTATCCCGTGATCACGGTTGTAAGATCCATTGTCGATTCCCATTGCCGAATCCCAGACCAGGTTAAATGTATCGAACTCATACAGGGAGGTTAAAGTGTCCGGTGTTTCTTCATATAAATCCGGGTAGGCAAATTTCCCGCCCAATGCACTTACACTTTTGGGATTTGCCGCCTTCATACCCTGAATGCCATAATCCAGTAAATGAACCCCCCAGTCAGTCATCAGTCCGCCGGCATAATCCCAGAACCACCTGAAATGAAAATGAAACCTGCTCGCATTAAAAGCCCGCATCGGTGCCGGACCAATCCAGGTAGCATAATCAATTCCTTGTGGAACGGGTGTATCGGGCACAACCGGCTGTGGCTTCATCCAGCCCTGGTAACACCATACTTTTACTGTTCTGATATTCCCTAAAACACCGGAGTGCACAAAAGCCAATGCTTCACGGAAATGATTCTGGCTTCTTTGCCATTGCCCCACCTGTACAATATTTTTATACCTTTTTTGAGCGGCTATCATAGCATTGCATTCCCCGATAGAATTTCCGCAGGGTTTTTCTACATACACATGTTTCCCTGATTCACTTGCATGGATCATCTGCAATGCATGCCAGTGATCGGGCGTGCCGATGATCACCACATCAATATCTTTCCTGTCCATGATACGCCTGTAATCGCCATAGGTATCAATGGTGGTAACCGATGGCTGCTTGGTTAACAATTCCGCTTTACGCTTTGCCAGCACATTGCTGTCTATATCACACAAAGCCACTACCTGTACATTGGGTACTTTCAAGGCAGCCAGGGTATTACTCCATCCCATTCCATTCACACCAATGGTGGCAACCCTTATTGTATCGTTGGCTTTGAAACTGTGGAGCGGGAGAAATTGTTGGGTAAACAATCCGCCTGAAGCAAGGCCCACCTGTTTAATGAATATACGCCTGGTGCTCATGTTGGTTTTTTTAATGGATCAATGTACAAAATGAATTTTGAAAAAGTAGTACAGTTTTCCGGTGAAAGCGGGAGGTGGGAAAGGTGAAAAGTGAGTGGTCAATGGTGAATCGTGAGACGTGAGTATAGAACTGGTCTCTGTGAACCCTGTATCTCTGTGTTGGAAAAAAATCATGAATCCTGCCTGCGGCAGACAGGCCCGTATCGGAAACGGTTTGGAAATCTGCTTCGTATTGAATAGTCAATAGAGAGTAAGACATCCGGCTTAACCATTTTAACCAGGCCTCTGTTAATGCGTCAATTCATAATCCGGTAATCCGTATTTCACTCATTGTCCTAAAAAATATTTGGTAACTTAAAAGTTACGCATATATTTGTGTAACCTAAAAGTTACATATTATGCAAAAAGAAATCACCCAAAAATGGTTTTTCAGTCAATCACCCGCCGAAGTCTGGGATTATCTCACCAAACCCGAACTCATCGAACAATGGCTGATGAAAACCGATTTTCAGCCGGTACACGGCCACAAATTCTGTTTTACATTCACTGCAAAACCGGGCAGCCTGTATGAGGGTATTGTACATTGTGAAGTGCTGGAGATAAAACCTTATACTGATCTTTCCTATACCTGGAATGGCGGCACACAGGACAAGAGCAGGGCATTCAACTCAAAAGTGGCATGGACGCTTGTTCCGAAGGATAATGGGACAGAATTGCAGTTACGACATACCGGTTTTGAGTTTCCGGATGATATACTCAACCACAGCAATGGCTGGAACAGCTGTCTTAAAAAAATGGAAGATCATATCAACAATGTTCAGCAATGAAAACAAACACGCTTGACGCTTTCCAGGTGATTGCAGACCCGAGCAGGAGACAGATGCTAATGATGCTCTCCAAAGACAGCATGACCATCAATGCAATTGCCGACAATTTTGATATGAGCCGCCCCGCTGTGTCGAAGCACATCAAACTGCTGTACACAGCGGGCTTCATTACCATTAAAGATATCGGAAGGGAAAGGCATTGTATACTGAAACAGGATGGCTTTCAGGAGCTGCAGGATTTCATTAATTTCTTCGACAAATTCTGGACGGCAAGGCTGGGTAAGCTGCAATCGATCCTGAACAGCAAACAGGCGAAGCACGGGCGTGACTGACGAGTTCGTGAAACCTGAATCCTGCCTGCGGGAGACAGATAGTCTCTGTGTGACAGTGTCTCCGAGATATCTGTGTTAGAAATAACCTGAATTAATCTCTCACCTGCTTTAAACACTTAACTATTTTAACGGATGCGTGTTTCGTCGTCAGTATTGAATGGTGAATTCACAACACCACAATCCGTAATCATTGAATGTAGGCTTCATTATTGCACAATCCAATCAAATTGACCCAGGCAATCCGGAGCAAACTGACCCATATTTTTGCTGGCGTAAGATTGCAAGCTCCTTTGATCCTTCTCTCACTCTTGCTGCATAACCTGTATTCTGGATCTTCTCCCCATTCTCTTTAAGTTACTCTATTTACATCATCGTTGTCCAGTTCATTTGATCGTACACAGAACTGTTATATATCAATACTTTGATCGTATTGCGTTGTTGCTGATTGATATTTGATTGCTGCTGGAGCTGCATTGAATGTACGCGTACATTCAATTTTAACGCGAAGAATATCTCGTATTCTGATTGCTGGAAGTGGGTCAACTTCAGGTGGGTGACATGGGTCAGTTTAGACCGGAACTCATTGTAACATCAAAACCGGATTCAGTTGATCTGAGTGATCGGATTTTGCACTTCTCTTTGCTGTATTTGGTTCAAACTCATTTTTTTTCTGCTAATTTCCATGAGTCACGTTATTATTAATTTTAATACAATAAAAGAGGTTATAAGCAAGATTTTATCTGATTGTTTGACCAAGGTTCGACCAAAAGAAAAAGGCTTCCAAGCGATTTGCTTGGAAGCCTTATCTGGCTTGTGGTGTGGGCCGGGATCGAACCGGCGACACAAGGATTTTCAGTCCTTTGCTCTACCGACTGAGCTACCGCACCTTTTTCAGTCTGGAGTTAAGAGTCAGAAGTTTGGAGTACTCGTTCTGTTCTTACATCCTTTGTTTCTTCTTGTCCTTTGCTCGGACCTTATACCGGGTAATTAAAAATTAGAAATTAACAATTCATAATTTCTGATTTCTCTCCTTCGGGGTTGCAAATATAGGGGTTGAGGTGGGTTGTTCACGCATTATCAACAAAAAAATTACCGCCCTGGCTATTTTATCCATTTCCAGAGGTTTTGCCAGCGGGCAAAACCTCGCCCCTCTCTACGAGGTAGAGAGGGGCAGACAAGCGAAGCGTTGTCGGGGTGAGTCGTTTAAAACTCGCAGTTCTTCGGCGTTCTCGCAAACGCAATCACATCCCGGATATTCGTCATTCCCGTTACAAACAATACCATCCTTTCAAATCCCAGTCCAAAGCCCGCATGCGGCACAGTTCCAAAGCGGCGGGTATCGAGGTACCAGCTTAACTCTTCGGCGGGTATCTGCATCTCCTGCATTCTCGCCTCCAGTTTATCAAGCCGCTCCTCTCTTTGTGAGCCACCCACAATTTCACCAATGCCCGGCGCCAGTATATCCATGGCAGCAACCGTTTTGCCATCGTCGTTCTGACGCATATAAAACGCCTTGATGTCTTTGGGATAATTGGTGAGGATCACCGGTTTTTTAAAATGCTTTTCCACCAGGTAACGCTCATGTTCGCTCTGTAGATCCACACCCCATCCTTCCACGAGGTACTGAAATTTCTTTTTCTTATTGTGATTGCTCTCTTTCAGTATCTCTATCGCCTCGGTATACGTGAGCCGCTGGAAATCGTTGTTCAGCACAAACTCCAGTTTTTCGATGAGGCCCATTTCGCTGCGCTTATCCTGCGGCAACTGTTTTTCTTCATCTGCCAGCCGCTGCGCGAGAAATGCAAGGTCTTCGCGGTTATGCTCCATCACATACCGGATCAGGTATTTGATGAATTCTTCCGCCAGGTTCATATTGTCTTCGAGGTCATAAAACGCCATTTCGGGTTCAATCATCCAGAACTCGGCCAGGTGCCTGGTGGTATTCGAATTTTCTGCGCGGAACGTAGGGCCAAATGTATAGATCTCACTAAACGCCATAGCCCCCAGCTCTCCTTCAAGCTGGCCGCTTACCGTGAGGTTCGCACTCTTGCCAAAAAAATCTTCTTTGAAATTAATGCTGCCGTCTTCATTGCGTGGTGGGTTGTCCATCGGCAGCGTGGTAACGCGGAACATTTCTCCGGCACCTTCCGCATCACTTGCCGTGATAATGGGCGTATGCAGGTATACAAACCTCTTCTCGTTAAAAAAGCGGTGAACTGCAAATGCGAGTGAATGGCGGATACGGAATACCGACCCGAATGTATTGGTACGGAAACGCAGGTGCGCTTTTTCGCGTAAAAATTCGAGGCTGTGTTTTTTGGGCTGCAAGGGATATTTTTCTGCATCACTGTCGCCCAGTATTTCAATTGTGTTCGCTTTTACTTCGATAGACTGCCCCTTGCCCACAGATGCCACCACCGTTCCTGATACTTTTACAGAAGCGCCGGTAGTTAGCCTTTTCAGCAAAGCCTCCTCAAATTCGCCGAGCGTGGCAACCACCTGTATGTTTTGGTTGGTGCTGCCATCATTCAATGCAATAAACTGGTTATTCCGGAAGGTTCTTACCCATCCCATTACCGTTACTTCCTGTCCTGCAGCGCCCTGGGCCAGCAGTTGTTTGATCTTGATCCTGTTGTTAAACATATTTTCTTGATTGGCGGATGGCGGATCAGAGAATTAGCGGATTGGGGGATCAGAAGTATCCGACAATCCGTCAATTCGCAAATCCGCGAATAATTCGGACGGCAAAGATAGCCAAACATGCCCTGCCGGGAGAGTTTGACCAGCAGCAGAAAGTCAAAAAACAGAAAATTTTGTGCTTTTTCCGAAAAAACTGCCTAACATTGCATCGGAAACCAAACTGGTTCGGTCTTCATTTTAGCTCTCGACACAAACCCGTTTACCCTCTTTCCGCTCAAACAAATTCACAACAACCCGATCTGAGTTCCTGAATTTCTTAGACTGGCGTTTTTAATTTTTTGACCTATTGATATTCCCCCAATAACCGTATTATTTACTATCAACGATTATGTACGACATCTTGCAATTGAATGACATGCTGCTGCCCGAGCTGCTCGATATAGCTGAGCAACTTAATATCAGCGGCGCGAAGAAGCTCGACAAACAGGGCCTCATTTATAAAATCCTCGACGGCCAGGCTGTTCAGGCCAGTGAATCGAAAGACGATAACAAGAAAAAACCGGGCCGCCAACGCAAACCGGTTACAGTGAAAACAAGCATCTCCACCGAAGAAGCCGAAGTAATGCAGGAAGCACCTGTTTCCGAAAAACCTTCCGGCAAAAAAGGGCCGATCCGCAAGGGCCGTGGCGAAAGACCCGCCGGCAAACAATCAGAACAGACCGACCCCGCAGAAAACGCACAGATTGCTGCCGAACCACAGGTTATCGATGGCGGCGATGGTGAGCCACAAGGCGCACCCGAAACTGCCCAGCAACAAAACCGCCAGCACCCAAAAAAAGAACCCGCTTTTAATATCGAATTTGAAGGCGTGATCCTCGGAGAAGGCGTTTTGGAGATGATGCCGGACGGTTATGGCTTTCTCCGTTCTTCCGACTATAATTACCTTTCTTCTCCGGACGATGTATATGTATCTCCCTCACAGATCAAACTGTTTGGTTTAAAAACCGGGGATACGGTACAGGGTGCCGTTCGCCCGCCGAAAGAAGGTGAAAAATATTTTGCACTGCTGAAGGTGGATGCCATCAACGGTAAACGCCCCGAAGAAGTGCGCGACCGTGTGCCGTTCGACTATCTCACCCCGCTGTTCCCGTATGAGAAGCTGAACCTGTTTACCACGCCGAATAATTACAGCACCCGGATTATGGACCTGTTTACACCTATCGGTAAAGGACAGCGTGGCCTGATCGTGGCCCAGCCTAAAGTGGGTAAAACCATGTTGCTGAAAGAAGTGGCCAATGCCATCGCTGCAAACCATCCGGAATGTTATCTCATGGTGGTGCTGATTGATGAGCGCCCGGAAGAAGTTACCGATATGGAGCGCAGTGTAAAAGCGGAAGTGATCGCTTCCACTTTTGATGAACCCGCAGAGAAACACGTAAAAGTTTCCACCATCGCCCTGCAGAAAGCGAAACGTTTGGTAGAGTGTGGACATGATGTGGTGATCCTGCTCGATTCAATTACCCGTCTTGCCCGCGCCCACAATACTGTGGCGCCCGCATCCGGAAAAGTATTGTCCGGCGGTGTGGAAGCCAATGCGATGCAGAAACCAAAACAGTTTTTTGGTGCCGCCCGCAAAATTGAACATGGCGGGTCACTCACCATCCTTGCAACAGCCCTGATTGAAACAGGAAGTAAAATGGATGAAGTGATCTTTGAAGAATTCAAGGGTACCGGTAACATGGAATTACAACTCGACCGCCGCCTGGCCAACAAGCGCATTTTCCCGGCCATCGATCTCGTAGGTTCTTCCACACGCCGCGATGACCTGCTGCTTGATAAAGAAGTGTTGCAGCGGATGAATATCCTTCGTCTCTATATCAACGACATGAATACAGAAGAGGCGATGAGCGAATTACTCAAACGCATGCGCGGCACCAAAGACAATGAAGAGTTCCTCGCATCGATGAACCGATAGTCGGGTTTTGTGAAAGTTTAAAAAGAGAGGGCGGAACGTTTGTTCCGCCCTCTCTTTTTAAAGCATATCCCCTCTTGCCCATGGGAAGGAGGGGTGCCTCCGGCAAAGCGAAGAGGCGGGTTGGAAAAAAGTGCCTACCTTTTATTTAAGCAACCAGGTATTAAACAATTTCAGAATCCGCTTATACTCATCCGTCCAGCTGCTGGGTTCCACAAATCCATGGTCTTCCACCGGGTATGCCGCTAGTTCCCAATCGTCTTTTCCCAGTTCAATCAGTTTTTGTGAAAGCCGCACCGCATCCTGAAAATTCACATTTACATCCACCATGCCATGACAAATCAAAAGGTGGTTTTTTAAACCCGCAGCAAAATTGATGGGAGAGGATTTTGCATACGCGAGGCTGTCGTTATACGGTTCATTCAGGATATTGGAAGTATAGCCGTGGTTATAATGCGCCCAGTCCGTTACGGGTCGCAGTGCTGCTCCGGCTTTAAATACATCGGGGGTTGTGAACAGAGCCATCAGCGTCATAAAGCCACCATAGCTTCCGCCATAGATCCCGATCCGCGTGGGGTCAATACCATATTTTTCTGTCAGAAATTTTGCGGCATCCACGTGGTCATCAAGATCCTTTCCGCCCATCCAGCGATAAATTCCCGTACGCCAGTCGCGCCCATAACCACTACTTGCCCGGTAATCAATATCGATCACCGTATAGCCCTGGTCGGCCAAAAGGTTATTAAACATAGTTTCCCGGAAATAAGAACTCCACCAGTAATGTACATTCTGCAGGTAGCCTGCTCCGTGTACAAAAATTACAGCTGCATTGTTCTTTTTGCCTGCCGCTGGCTCAAATACCCGGCCGTATATCTGTGCTCCATCCCGCGCAGGAATCGTGATCACTTTTGTATCGCGCCATGGATACGATTTGAATGCATCGCTGGCTGCTTTATTTGTAACCTGTACCGGTTTTTTTCCGGGATTGTTTTCCTGCACGTACAGTTCCCAGGGTTTGGTGGTATAGGAATACCGGTAAGCGATCCATTTCTCATCTGGCGACATGCTCACTTCATATCCGCCCTCCATCGAAGTGATCTTTTCTTTTTTTGATCCGTCGGTTTTAATGCGGTACCAGTTTTGTTTTCCCGGGTGCTCTTCATTGGTGAGCAGGTAAAAATTTTGTTTGTTGCGGCTCAGCTCTGCAGATTGTACCTCATATTTCCCTTCGGTGATCGCTTTTTTAGTATGCGTGATGATATCATAACTATACAAATGCGAATAGCCCGTTGCTTCACTCTGGAAATACAATACACTCTCCGAGATCCAGCCGATGTTTCGCAGGCTGATGCCCGGTCCGCCGATCCATGCCTCATCGCGCTGGCGGTCTATCAATAGCAGTTTGCCGTTTGCCGCATCCAGTTGCATGATCCAGCGGTCTTTATTATCCTGTGAGCGCAGTTCCACCACGGCCATTGTTCCGGCATCATTCCAAACCGGCCCGCTGATTATCACTCCACGAAGCGGCAATCTCCTGTTTGAAAATTTTTTCGGGTAATCTTTTACATAATCCGGCACATCATAAATACCCGGTATCGAATCAGTCAAAACCTGTATTACCGTATCGCGTTGCCTGTCGTACACATAAAACTCATAACGACCAAGCGGCGCGCCCACTTTGGTGCGGCCGGGTATATCAGTGGTAAATCCACTCTCGGTTACATAATCGGGTACAATTGTATTTTTTCCGGAAGAGGGGGGCGTATACAAACGATAGGTAACAAAACGGCCATCGGGACTGATCTGCAACCCCTGCAAATTTTTATCCCCAATAGGAATCGCGCGAAGCGTATCGGTATCCCTGTTCTGGCGGAGATAACTGACACGGGCATCCCTTTTTTCTTTTCTTTCTTTTAATACCTGGAAAAGCGCGAGCTGTTCTTGCTGCAACCATTGTTCCTGCGCGCCCGATCCAACAGCCGCTCCTGCATTTCCGCCACCAAAACCACCACGTTGCCCGCCGCCAAATCCGCCACCCGCTCCGCGGTTAGCGCCACCGGCAGGCTGTGCTGTGCCTGTCTCCGTTCCTCTTGTGATATTGGTCAACTGAAGTGTGATCCCTGTTTTTGTATTCCATCCATATAAATTCTGGCTGCGCGTGTACACCACCCACTCGTCTTTGTCGATAAATCGTGGTGCGCTTTCTGATTCTTCCGTTTGGGTAACCCGGATGATTTTATTTGTTTTCAGGTCCTGTAAATAAATATCCCCGCGGTAGGCATATACCAGTTGGGTATAATTGCTGTTATACGCAGCATTGCCCATTGCATTCTGTTTCTGCTGTTCTGCATAACTTATTTTTTTAGGCTCGCCTCCGGCGATGGAATAACCATAAACAGAATCGGCCATTGCAGCATCGGGGTTCCAGCTGAAAAGAACAGAACGGCTGTCCTGCGTCCATGAAATATTCGAAGGTGATGCGCCGATCCATTTCGGGTCACGCATAATTTTTTCAACAGTTAACCCCTGTGAAGAAGCAGCGGTATAGGGTAGCAGGAAAAGCAGAAAGAGTTTGGTTTTCATCAGTGCATGTTTAGCAGATAAATCTAAACCAATGTCCCGAGGAAAAACAGCGGGGCTTTCGTATTTTATTTAAGCGGGTGAACAGCGGCGCTTGCTATTTATAGTAGCGGTTTCTTATGATCTCTTCTTCCACTTTATCAGGAACAAGGTAGCGGATTGATTTTCCGCTCCGGATATTATCCCGGATCTCTGTTGCAGACAATTGTAACAAAGGCGCATTCAGCACATCCGTCTTTGCACCAAAATCATTGTTCACTTCAAAGCCTGGCCGCCGGTAAATAATAAAACCGTAATTTTTTACCAGCAGTTCAAAATTTTTCCATTTGGGGAGGTTCTGAAAACTATCGCTGCCCATCACAATGGCAAATTCATGTTGCGGGTATTTTTCCCGGAGGTATGTAAGCGTATCTATTGTATAGGAT
>SAIX01000099.1 GCA_004028765.1 Chitinophagaceae bacterium
GTTTTATGAGCGTAAAATTATCCTTGGAATAATTTTTAAAATTGGATGAATCAGACACTGCCCGGTTTCTTTTTCATGCATTCCTTATCATCTCACTGTTGATCAGTGATTGCCGGAGCATCCGCATTTCTTCGACAAAGGCTTTTGGTTTTTTCCCATAGAAGAAGTAGAAATCCCGTATAAAATGCGACTGGTCCGAATACCCGCATTCGTAAGCCAGTTCTGTCAGTGACTGATCCGGGTTCTCAAAAATGGCGTCTCTGGCTTTCTGGAACCTGATATTTTTTGAAAATGCTTTTGGAGAAGTACCGATATGTTCGTTGAAGAGCCGTAAAAGATGACGGGTAGAAACACCGCAGGCTTTGGCAAGCTCCTGTACTTTCACCGGCGAATCGGGTAGCCTGAGTAATCCGAATGCTTTCTGTAAAATGTTTTGTGGGTTTTGCTTGTTCAGTGCCAACAGTGAAATGCAGTCCGTTTCCAGGATATCCCAGCATGCATTCAGATTGCCTTTCAAAAAATCTTCTTGAATGGCTTCTTTTCGCTGCATCAGCATATCAGGAACGGCTGAAAATAAACCTGCAGGATTCCTGTTTAGTATTTCTGCATAACCCCAGGCATAAAAGCGGATACCGACTGCTCTGATATATCCTTTGCTGATAATCCGGAGCGGTTTTTGTTGCAGGCCCAGTATAAATACTTCAGGGAGCGGTTTTTTTTCATTTTCTGTTTCATACCAGATTTGGTTTTCTCCAAAACAAAATACCAGTTCGATATAGGCGTCGGGCAGCAGATTGAACTGGGGTGCTTCATCTGTCAGTTCCCGTTCAGCTGCCCAGAAACAAACAATGGAGTCTTTCAGGAGTAAGCCGGGTTGGCGGTTTAGGTATGCCACAATTCAATAATTAAACAACAGAAAAGTACTGAAAATTAACCCTGCCGGTTTTCCTGTTTAAGGAATCATTGTTTTTTCTGAAATAGTTATCACTGAAATTCAGTTTTGCGCCTTCCATAATTGCTGAATGTTTTCCGATGGGTTATGTCAGATGCCCAGGTTATACTCTTTTCCCAAAAAAGCGATCAATTGCTGTAAATAGGTTTCATGATTTTGTAACATGCCCCTGTATCCGCGGTAAATGAGACTTGTCTGGTAGCATTGGTTTATGTAAAGCGCCATCAGGTGATAATCCTTTGTGATCAATACAGGAACCGGGCTGGTAAAATAAGGTGCATATCCCTGGTTGCTGAATATTGTATTTACCTTAGATAAATCGAAGAGCTGATCAAACAAACTGAACTGGCTGGTGAAAGACTGCACCAATAAGCTACTCTGCATTTTGATATTGTCATTTTTTTCTTCGTATTTGGCTATGCTGTCTGCCACACTTGATTTTTCTATCAGCCTGTATCCTCCTGCATTGCGCAATTGAATGATCGTAAAATCAGTTTGTTTAAAGTCCTTAATGGTGGAAAGGTACCTGACTGAATAATAGAAAATCGAATCCTGAACCGGCACCTCCAGGTATTTTTCCTTATTCACGGTAAAGAGCGAATCATACCCACGCAGGGTTTCTGTATCTGCCAGCAGTTCTTTCAACTCTGCTATATCTGTTTTAAGATTCTTGATAAAACTTTTCATGTATTCCTTTTCCCTTTGCCGTTCACCAAGGTTTTCTTTGATATTCTCCGAGAAAAAACCAAGGGTTACTGCCAGAAAAATCATCAGGAAATCCATCAGGTATTCAGTAAACTTTTTTCCCGGATGGTGGTGTGGGTGATAATGCGTTTCCATATGACTTATATGCTGGTTTTATTCCGGCAGACCTTTGCCTTCATTCATAAATTTTGGCAAGCTGACGGTGGCAAACCTGGTCCAACCCGCCTCACATCTTTCATAGCACTCAATGCCGGGAATTAAGCCTACATGTGTGAAATCAATCCTGGTCAGGCCGTCTTCTTCTGAAAGTTCATAGACGATTTCTGTGTTTGTCCATTCATCTTTTTCAGCCAGCCAGGGTAGATAACTGTCGGTCACCACCCATATAGTTTTCTTGTTCGGAATTGCCTGCTTAATTTTAAAATTCACCCAGGTGGTCCCAAACTCAATTCTGAATATATCGCCCTCATATAAGGCTTTGCCAACGAATTTTTTTGCCCACCATTCGCCTACTTCCGCGATTTTCCGGAAAGCTTCTTCCGGGGTGGCATTTACGCGAATTGTTCTGTGAAAATTTTTGTTTTCCATACCTGATAGTTTTTGGTTAGCTTATAATACTTGTGTAATATCCTCAACAGCCGAAAGTTTGGCGGGTAATGACTTATGTTTATCATTACGGCTGCAATAGAAGCTAAAAAGTTGCGCTAAAATTGTAAAAATCGGACCTTTAAATATTCTGGAATTTTCTACCAAAATCAGTTATTTCACTTGCGATGGCCACAGTATCCCCGACTTGGGCCCGGCGAGGGCGCTAGTAATTGGTATGGTAGCTTATGTTTTTGATGTGATTTTCTTAAATGAAATTATATACTGCTTTTATGAAGGATAGCCCATCCTGGGAAATATAAAAATTTTGATTAAAAAGCATAAGTTTCACTTAGCCATTGTTGGTCGCCGACCAACAACAAACTAGAGAAAAAATATAATAATCCATAAATTTAGCTGTACAAAATGATTGGCAACTTAAAAAGAGTATACCGATGTATTTAAGATCATTAATGAAAAGCAGTTTCATGATTGCAATAATTGTGCTCAATGTAAGTTGTGATCGAATCAGTAAATCCATTGTTAGGGTCAATATACCTGAAAACGCTACGACGAATTATTTCAACAACCATCTTATTATCACACGAGTGGAAAACCCAGGTGCTTTTCTTAGTGTAGGCGCTGCCTTTTCGCAAAACACAAGATTAATAATTTTTACACTCCTGCCTGTTCTTGCATTATGTATGGCCTTGGTTTATGCCTTCAAATCACAGCAATCAAATAAACTCAATTTATTTGCCATTTCATGTATTATCGGTGGTGGTATTGGAAATGTTTTTGACAGGATAGTATACGGGACTGTTACGGATTTTTTATACCTAGACTTTTCAATATTCCATACCGGTATTTTCAACCTTGCCGATGTTTCTCTTACTCTTGGGGTTCTCCTGTTGTTCAGCAGATCACTGAAAACTGCAAAAGCATCTAAAATATAAACTACACCCCCTGGGAAAATGGGCCAATGGAAATTTTGCTGGACCTATTGGATTTCTGAATAAGCTTTTATATCTTGGCTTTAGCCAGGTAATGTCACACCGATGCGTGATTGCAATCCCAGCTGAAGGTACTACTCCCTCCCCCGATAACCTTCGCTTGTGGTTCTGGTTTGTGTGCTCTTCTGGGAAGCCCTATCCATTTCATAAGATTGCTAAAATTTTTGCTTAGCGAAAAGCGATCTGATTTATACATCAGTAAATGAATCGTTAATGGAAAACTTAAAGAAAATCGTAGATGAATTATATAAAATCTTTTACGGATTATTGATTGGGTGGTTGGTCAACTTTATTAAACTTCTCAAGGAGTTTTGCCGAATAAAAAAGCACAAAGACAAACTGAGAGAAGATAGGCACATTTACACCCGATGCCAGGTAATTCCATCGAAGTATTATAAAAGGCCCGACCCAATGATTTATTCTCAGGAATATTTGATGAAACAGGGAAAAGCAGTAACCTGGGATAATCCTGACATTCAACTTTACACAATCAATCCGGTTACCAAGGGAAAGTTGGCAGCAATTTCTTCAAATGAACTCGCAGAAGATACCGATTACATAGTAGAGGCGACTATATATAATGGCTCGACTGAGGCACCCGCAATAAATATGGGGGTCGATTTCTCCTTTTTGACTTTTGGCATAGGGACCACTTCAACAAGTATTGGCAGCACTACCGCTGATTTGCCAGTAAAAGGTGCTCCCAACCATCCGACCCATGCAGATGTCATTTGGCGTACTCCTAAAACAGCCGGTCATTATTGCCTCCAGGTTAGGTTAAACTGGAAGGATGATGCCAACCCAAACAATAATATGGGTCAAGAGAACACAAATGTTGGAATGTTTCATTCTCCTGCAACATTTGAGTTCCCGGTGAAGAATTCAACCACTGTTGAGGAGTTTATGCGACTTGAAGTGGATACCTATACGTTAGGAGAACCCATAGATTGTAATGAAGTAACGAATGGTAGATATGTTTTGTCAGACCGAGTAACCCATAAACCAATTGAAGGGAAGGAATTGTGTAAGCTATTAGCATCCAGGCATAATGCTGGAAATTTTCCGGTACCTGTCGGATGGTCAGTTGATATTTCTCCAAACAATTTTGTTCTCGGTCCCGGCCAGGAGCAATTGGTTAAAGTAACTATTGCCTGCCCGGATACATTTACCGGAACGCAGGCATTCAATGTTAATGCATACGATAAAAAGAATCAATTGGTAGGTGGAGTCACTTTATATACTAAACGATAATCGCAAATCATACCATTATGCCATACAAACAATATACCCACTGTATAGAACTCAACGATTATCAAAGTTTTTGGAAAAACGCATTGAGGCAAGGGCAAGATCCCGTATCGCCTCTTTTGGTTAATGCCTTTTTGGAAAGCATTAAGTATGCCATTTTTGCTGCGATCGGTGGTTTTTTAATTGGCGGAGGGATTGGTGCAATGATCGGAGGCAGTATCGGTCTTTCGTATGGGTTTATTGAAGGATTTGCAGACCAATGGCTCAATAAACGATTGATTTGTATTAAAAAAGATTCCTGCGCAACAGGAGAGGTGGTATCCATTGAAACCCCTGCAAAAAAAGATTATTTCGAACGAATATTTGACAATGATCTTTCATTTAATCTCCGGCTTACACCCTATAATGGAAAAATAGTAAAAGATATTTTGCGGGTTCCTGAATTTCCAAGAGAGGACTTTTCAATTAATTACGATGTAAATCAGATTGTCACCGATAATTTCCCAGCTGCAGATCTTTTGGTTAATCCCGTTGGGTGGAATTTAAAGTATAAGGGATATGATGGTGATGGCCTGCCAAATCACCCAGGTGGGCGCTGGTCATTACATGGAGAATTTGAAGGTAACGCAATGGAAACCCTTCGTACAATAGGTAAATTTTTATCAGTACTCAATCCAATTATTGGTCCAATTGGAGTTGGTGTTGGGGTAATTGGAGGAGTAATTGCAGGTGCAGCCATCTCTGGAAAGGCTGCTTATAACTGGGTTCACGACAAGTGTAAATCCAATTGTTCTATTCCTGTATTATGTGATATTGTTTGTGTTGTAGCTGCAGTTGCTGCTGCAGTTGTAGCTGGCCTGGTAGGTGCGTTTCTTTTGGGTTCTTTAGGAGCTATATTAGGAGGAATGGGCGGAGGAGTATTGGTAGTTTCTTCAGTTGTAGGAAATTGGATCAATACTGATGGTGATTTTAGGGATGCAGCCAATGACCCTGAATCAGGGAATATTGAAGAAGGGGATTGTGTCTTTATCGCCGGAGATTTGGTATACGACGCTGGACACCCGGAAGGCTGGCATGAAATTCATCCGGTCAGGCATCTTCAAAAAATATGTGACCATAAATCTATCATAGACCATTTACCGAATACCCTTAAAATCACAGATTTAAATGGCAAACCCATCGACAAAAATATCGATCCAGACCCAAGTTGCTGTCCGTCAGCTGTAACTGGAGATCCAAAATTCAGGGATCAGGCATTCAGGGATTCTGTAAAACTTTTTTGGGATAGGTGGTGTTCCTATTACCAGACGGGCCAGGATCCGCTGGTCATTGCAGCTCAGAATTCACCCGAAAATCAATGGTGTTTACATCCATTGGTTGATGGTTGCAAAAGAAGAAAGGAAGGGCCTGCACCTTTAGTAAAATAGAAGTATAATGAGAACAAACAAAGATAATTGCCGGACCTGTGATGGGAAAAAACCATCGGAACAGGAGACGATGGTTATTATGAAAATAAACCAATTAACGTTTTCACAGTTTCTGATTCCGAGGTACAAAAAAATTATTTTAAAAATTGAAGACTTACCAGAAAATCAAAGTGAAAATTGGGAAAATAAACTATTTAAAGACTATTCTGCCTGTGGTTGTACGACCGGAGCCTATTTTTTAACGATAGGTTTTATCCTTACGATTATCTGGTCAATATACTTTATCCATGATTTTATTTCCAACCCTTTGATTTATTTATTTCGGGGACTGGGTGTCTGGGTATTTTGTGCCTTGTTTGGTAAAATTCTGGGATTAATTTTTGCGAAGATCAGGCTCTTCATAAATCTGATCAGGCTAAAAAGATTTATTCATATTCACACTAAAATACAATACTATGT
>SAIX01000100.1 GCA_004028765.1 Chitinophagaceae bacterium
ATGGTTCATGGTTCATGGTTCATGGTTCATGGTTCATGGTTCATGGTTCATGGTTCATGGTTCATGGTTCATGGTTCATGGTTCATGGTTCATGGTTCATAAAGCGGGCATGAAGTTATTGATCAATTCCTAAAATGCGGCGGTTAAAATTTTCATCTGAACCGGTTCCGGCAAAATCATCAAAAGCTTTTTCCGTTACCTTGATGATGTGGTTCTTAATAAATGGTGCCCCTTCTGCAGCGCCGGTAGCCGCATCTTTGATGGCACATTCCCATTCCATCACCGCCCAGCCTTTGTAATCATAGGCCGCCAGTTTACTGAAGATGGAACGGAAATCAACCTGTCCATCACCGAGAGAACGGAAACGCCCTGCACGATTTACCCAGTTCTGGTAGCCGCTGTACACACCCTGTTTTCCGGTGGGGTTGAACTCCGCATCTTTTACATGGAACATCCGGATCCGTTCATGGTAATGATCGATATAGGAAAGATAATCGAGGCATTGCAATACAAAATGGGAAGGGTCGTACAGCAGGCAGGCCCGTTTGTGGTTATGCACTTTGGCCAAAAACATTTCATACGTGATGCCATCATGGAGGTCTTCGCCGGGATGGATCTCATAACAAACGTCCACACCAGATTCGTCGAACACATTCAATATCGGCAGCCAGCGTTTGGCCAGTTCTGTAAATCCGGTTTCAACCAGTCCGGTCGGCCGCTGTGGCCACGGGTACACAGTATGCCATAACAATGCACCGCTGAAAGTGGCGTGCGCATTGAGGCCGAGGTTTTGAGAAGCTTTTGCCGCGTATTTTAATTGCTGAACCGCCCATTCGGTTCGGGCTTTGGGATTGTTGCGGACATTTTCCGGCGCAAAGCCATCGAACAATGCATCGTAGGCAGGGTTTACCGCAACGAGTTGCCCCTGCAGATGCGTAGACAGTTCGGTGATGCTGAGCCCTGCATTGGCAACGATGCCCTTGATCTCATCCGCATAGGTTTTTGATTCAGCTGCTTTCTGCAGGTCGATACAGCGTGCATCCCAGGTAGGGATCTGCACGCCGGTAAAACCCAGTGATGCCGCCCATTCACAAACAGAAGCGAGTGAATTGAAAGGTGCATTATCTCCCATAAACTGGGCAAGAAATATTCCGGGGCCTTTGATGGTTGTCATAATAGAAGCAATAAGTAAGTGTCAGAATAAATTATACAATATGCGCTGTCCATTTTTCGGCACTCGCAGAAGATGCAACCACATTATCAATAAATGCCATGCCGCGGATACCATCGTCACAGGATGGGAAATCCAATGCTTCTTTGGGCGGCGTGGTACCATCAATACGCGCAGAAAGGGTAAGTGCAAAATTCCGGTAGATGTTTCCAAAAGCTTCAAGGTATCCTTCCGGGTGTCCGCCGGGTGTCCGGCAGTTATGGATGGCGTAACTCGAGAGCCTGCCGCTGTAATTACCACCCGCCCGTAAAATCTGTGCGGGCTGGTCAAGCCATTTCACGAGCAGGGTATTCGGTTCGTGCTGTGCCCATTCAATGCCGCCATTTTCACCATATACGCGGATCTTCAAAGCGTTTTCTTCACCGGCCGCCACCTGTGATGCCATTAAAACACCTGCCGCACCATTGTCGAATTTTAATAACACATTGCCATCATCATCAAGCGCACGGCCTTCCACCATTACATTCAGGTCGGCACAGAGGTGACTGATCTTTGCACCGGAAACATATTCAGCGAGGTGTGCGGCATGGGTACCGATATCGCCCATGCAACCGCTTTTGCCCGAACGTTTCGGATCGGTGCGCCAGGCGGCCTGTTTATTGCCTTCGCGTTCGCTGAGTTTGCTGAGCCAGCCCTGCGGGTATTCCACCCATACTTTGCGAACCCTTCCAAAAACACCGTCTGCGAACATGGCCCTGGCCTGTTTCACCATGGGATAGCCGGAATACGTGTGTGTAAGGCATAATAACAATCCCGTTTCATCCACTTTCTGTTTCAGCTGTTTTGCCTCATCCAGTGTGAAGGTCATAGGTTTTTCAATCACCACATGAAAGCCTTTGTCCAAAGCCATCATGGCCGGTGCAAAGTGTGCAAAGTTGGGTGTAACAATGGTAACGAAATCCATGCGCTGGTCTGCGGGCAGCAGGCTTTCTTTTTCCATCATTTCTTCGAAAGTCAGGTAAGTTCTTTCGGGCGGAAGGAATAACATTTTTCCGGATTCTTTAGCGATCTCGGGATTGATGCTGAGTGCGCCGCAGCAAACTTCGATGAGGCCGTCCATGTGAGCAGCAATGCGGTGAATGGCGCCGATAAACGCATCCTTTCCCCCGCCAACCATACCCATTCTGAGCTTACGATTCATGTTTTGATACTTTTTTATTAAATGCTTGTGTTTTTTTAATCAGACGGAATGAAATTCCTGTTTGCTGTAAAGCTTATAAAAAAAATTGAAGTGGGAATGATTTTATCAATCCAGTTTTAAAAATAAAAAATTACATTTAACCACAGATTGTTTTCCATTTAAATAACCCTAACGTATGCAGCCTACCCCTCACCGCGGCCAGTTATTCGTGGCCAGTTGTTTAGCACTTTTGGTAACTTCTCTTTCATTCGGAATCAGGGCCGGGATACTTGGGCGCCTGGGTGTTCAATTCGAACTGAATGCCGGGCAACTCGGAACCATTGCTGCTACTGCATTCTGGGGTTTTCCGCTGGCAGTGATCGTCGGGGGTTTTGTAGTGGATGTGATCGGCATGAAGCGGTTACTGATCGTTGCGTTTCTTTTTCATCTTGTTGGTATCGTGCTTACCATTTTCGCGGGAGGATACTGGTCGCTCTTTATCTCTACCCTTTGCATCGGTATTGCCAACGGAACGGTGGAAGCAGCCTGTAACCCACTGGTTGCAACCATTTATTCAGATGACAAAACCACTAAGCTGAATCATTTTCATCTCTGGTTCCCGGGTGGTATTGTGATCGGTACGTTGCTTGTGTATTTTTTAGACAAAGCCGGTATCGGCTGGCAGGTACAGGTTGGGTTGATGGCGATCCCCACTTTATTATACGGCTATCTTTTCAGCAAACTCGATTTCCCTGTAACAGAACGGGTAGCCAGTGGCGTTTCAACAGGTGATATGTATAAGGCATTGCTGAACCCTCTCTTTATCGTAATGATCATATTAATGTTCGGTACGGCCATTACGGAATTGTTTACGGGTCAGTGGATCGATGTGTTGCTAAAAAATGTTTCTGACAATGCAATATTGCTCTTAACGATTGAAACGGGTATCATGGTGATCGGAAGGGGATTTGCGGGACCGGTAGTTCATAAATTCTCACCCACAGGTGTGTTACTGATTTCCGCAATTCTTTCAGCAGCGGGCCTTTACCTGCTTGGGCACAGTTCGGGCAATGCCTTATTTGCCGGCGCCATTATTTTTGGAATGGGGGTATGTTATTTCTGGCCAACCATGCTGGGATTCGTATCAGAGAACCTTCCTAAAACAGGCGCTGTGGGCATGAACCTGATGGGAGGAGCCGGCATGTTCGCTGTATCGGTGTATACCATTTTTATGGGAGGATATTACGATAAACTCGTTTCCTCCAAACTTCCAGCAGGCGATAGTTCGGAAGCGGCCATGAATGAAGCAAAAAAATTAGCAGGTCCGGAAGTGCTGAACGCAACATTGGTAATACCCATTGTACTCACGGTGGCATTTGCCATTCTTCTTTTATATATGCGTGGCAAAAAGAACCAGGCAACAGCCTGAAATGAATTATGAAGCAGGCAAGTAACAGGCGTAAAGCGATCAAACAGATTCTCACCGGTTCGGCGGCATTGGCTGCTGGCGGCAGCCTGATACCCGTTACTGCTTCGGCCGGCGGCCATGAAAAATATATGCTCAAAGGAAATATCAACCACTCCGTTTGCCGCTGGTGTTTTGGCCAGCTATCGATGGACGAACTTTGTGTGGCCGCGAATGATATCGGTTTAAAAGGAATTGACCTGGTAGGCCCGAAAGACTGGCCCACGCTGAAAAAATACAACCTCGTATCCACTATGTGCAATGGCGCGGAGATCGGTTTAACAAAGGGTTGGAACGATCCGCAATATCATTCAACACTTATTAAAAATTACCTGGAACATATCGACCTTGTAGCAGCAGCGGGGTATAAAAATCTTTTCTGCGCCAGCGGTAACCGGAACGGGATGGATGATGAAACCGGCTTAAAAAACTGTGTACAGGGGCTGAAACAGATCATCGGCTATGCAGAAAAAAAAGGAGTGGTGCTGCAAATGGAATTGCTGAACAGTAAGATCGACCACAAAGACTATATGTGTGACCGGACACCCTGGGGTGTGGAACTCTGCAGGCGGATCAGTTCGCCCAATTTCAAACTGTTGTATGATATCTATCACATGCAGATCGATGAAGGCGATGTGATCCGTACCATCCGTGATTACAATACTTACATCGGCCACTACCATACAGCAGGTGTTCCGGGAAGGCACGAGATAGATGAAACGCAGGAATTGTATTACCCGGCAATCATGAAAGCGATTGTTTCAACCGGCTTTTCAGATTATGTGGCACAGGAATTTATCCCGCTTGCGGAAGATAAACTGGGCTCGCTGCGAAAAGCAGTGATGATCTGTGATGTGTAATTGTTTTTGATCGTATCATCAACCAACAAAAAGTAAACCATAAACCAATAAACAAAGCAAATCATGGCAGAGCAAACATTCGACGCCATTGTTGTAGGCTCCGGTATCAGCGGTGGCTGGGCAGCAAAAGAACTGACCGAGAAGGGTCTGAAAGTTTTGATGCTGGAGCGGGGCCGAAACATTGAACACATCAAAGATTATGTGAACGCAAACAAAGAAGCCTGGGATTATCCGCACCGTGGCCGAAGAACACAGCAGATGATCAAAGATTACCCGGTACTGAAGCGGGATTACCCTTTAAATGAAACCAATCTCGATTATTGGGTGAATGAAAAGGAAAGCCCTTATACCGAGATCAAGCGCTACGACTGGTTCCGGGGTTATCATGTTGGCGGGCGTTCATTGATGTGGGGAAGGCAGAGTTACCGCTGGAGCGATTTTGATTTTGAAGCAAATGCCAAAGACGGCATCGCTATCGACTGGCCGGTTCGCTACAAAGAAATTGAACCCTGGTATGATTATGTAGAAAAATTTGCGGGGATCAGTGGTAACCGCGACGGGCTTCCCCAGCTTCCCGACGGGCAGTTTCTCCCGCCGATGGATATGACCTGCGTAGAAAAAGATGTGGCCGCACGCTTGAAAGAACATTATAAAGGCATCCGTTCCATGATCATCGGCCGCACGGCCAACCTCACCGTTGCGCATGAGGGAAGAACCAATTGCCAGTTCCGGAACAAATGCTGGCTGGGATGTCCCTTCGGTGCTTATTTCAGCACCCAATCGTCCACACTGCCTGCGGCGATGAAAACGAATAACCTGACACTTCGCCCATGGTCGATCGTAACAAAGGTATTGTACGATAAAGACAAGAAGCGTGCAACCGGGGTGGAAGTGCTGGATGCGGAAACCAATAAAACATATACGTATAACGCCAAGATCATTTTCCTGAATGCTTCCACCTTTAACAGCACCTGGATACTGATGAACTCTGCCACCGATGTATGGCCAGAAGGTTTGGGCAGCAGCAGTGGTGAGCTGGGACATAATGTGATGGACCATCACCTCGGTGTGGGTGCCGGTGGTACCGTAGAAGGGTATGAAGACAAATATTATTTCGGGCGCCGTGCCAATGGTATTTATATCCCGCGTTACCGCAACCTGTTTGGTGACAAACGTGATTACCTGCGTGGCTTTGGTTACCAGGGAGGCGCCGGTCGCCAGGGATGGGGCCGCGATATCGCTGAACTGAGCATTGGCGGTGAATTTAAAGATGCCCTTACCGAACCCGGATCCTGGACGATGGGTATGGGTGGTTTTGGTGAGATACTTCCGGATCACAGCAATAAAATAACCCTCGACAAAACGAAAAAAGACAAATGGGGATTGCCGGTTCTCGCTTTCGATGCCGAGTTGAAAGAAAATGAACTGAAGATGCGGAAAGACATGCAGCAGGATGCCATTGAAATGCTGGAAGCCTGCGGTGTGAAAAATGTAAAAGGCTATGATGCGAATGGCATCCAGGGCCGCGGTATCCACGAAATGGGAACCGCACGTATGGGCGCCGATCCGAAAACATCAGTAGTGAATAAGTTTAACCAGGTATGGGATGCACAGAATGTATTCATCACGGATGGATCTTTCATGACCTCTGCAGCCTGTGTAAACCCATCACTTACTTATATGGCGTTTACGGCAAGGGCTGTTGACCATGCTGTATCAGAACTGAAAAAACAAAACTTATAATGTGTGAAAAGGAGGTGCTGTAAAAAAACAAACAGCACTTCCTGCTCACCAATCATCATCAAAAAAATAATCCCATGAATAGAAGAGAAGCCATATCCAGTGTTGCGTTGCTGCTGGGTGGCACCATCCTTGGTGCAGAAGCTTTCCTGTCTGGTTGCAAAACAAAAACAGATGCAGGTGTAAGCTTTACCCCTTCCGATATTTCTTTCCTCGATGAAGTGGCCGAAACCATTTTGCCGGCTACCAGTACACCCGGTGCAAAAGCTGCCAAAGTTGGCGAGTTTATGACCGTATGGGTGAAAGACTGTTACGAGGAGAAAGACCAGAAAGTATTTATGGAAGGCATGAAAAAACTGGACGAAGCCAGCCAGAAGAAAAATGGTAAATCTTTTATGGACAGTACCCCGCAGCAGCGGCACGACCTGCTGGTTGAACTGGATAAAGAACAGAAGGAATACCAGAAAACCAAAAAAGAAGACCAGCCCAATCATTATTTCCGCATGATGAAGGAAATGACACTTACCGGTTTCTTCACTTCTGAAGTAGGCGCTACCAAAGCCCTGCGTTATGTTGCGGTACCGGGCAAGTACGAAGGCTGTATCGACTACAAAAAAGGCGATAAGGCCTGGGCGACCTAGTGAGTTAAGAATTTGGAGTTAATAGTTAGGAGTACATCAATTATTTTTTGATCGCATTTATCATCAGCGGCGTAGATAGCGCTGTAAATAAAATATACCATGTCAAGTTCCCGTCGTGATTTTTTACGGAGCGGTGCATTTGCCGCATTGGGTTTATCACTGCCCCTGGCAGGACGTTCGAACCTGCTCAGAGATTTTACCGCATTTAAAAGCCTGCCTTCCTTTGGTATCCAGTTATGGACCGTTAAGGAAGATATGGGTAAAAATGCGAAAGACACTTTGCAGAAACTTTCTACCTATGGGTACAAACTCATTGAAAGTTTTGAAGGACAGAAAGGAATGTTCTGGGGCTGGAAAAATACCGAGTTTAAAAAATACATGGATGATCTTGGTATGAAGATCGTTTCATCGCATTGCGACAATACAAAAGATTTTGAACGCAAAGCGGCTGAAGCGGCAGAGATCGGGATGAAATACCTGATCTGTGCATACAAAGGGCCTCAGAAATCCATTGATAATTTCAAACAGTTTGCAGACGAGTTCAACAAGTGCGGTGAGATCTGTAAAAAGAATGGCTTGCGTTTTGCATACCATAACCACGACTATTCATTCAAGCCCATGAACGGTGAAGTGCCGCAGGATGTAATGATGAAGGGAACCGATAAGTCGCTCGTGGATTTTGAAATGGATATCTATTGGGTGGTGGCAGCGGGCGAAGATCCAAAAGCCTGGCTGAGCAAATATCCCGGAAGGTTTAAACTCTGCCATGTAAAAGATCTTGCAAAAACCGCAAAAGGCCATGAGTCGGTACAGGTTGGTAAAGGAACGATCGATTTTAAATCCATTTTAAAAGTGGCTGGCGCCAATGGTATGCAATACCATATTGTAGAGCAAGAGGCGTTTACCGGAACCAACCCGATGGAAAGCGCAGAAGCAGATGCGAAATATATGAAGGGGTTCAGTTACTGACCCTTTTATCCTGGAAATGAAATAAAAAAGAAACGGCTCAAATCATGAGCCGTTTCTTTTTTATCAATGTTCTGTTGTAAACGAAATCATACACCTAAACTCCAACCTTCGCGGTAGGTGCGTTTTACAAACTGGTTGGCTTCATCGAAATTGGTGATACGCATATTCGGACCATCCCAAAGCAGTTTGATATTGCGCCCCGGATAGATGGTGGTTTCCCTTCCCCTTGCATCTTTACCCGGTCTTGAGATATGGTAGCTGCGGATAGCAAGGTTACCCATCAATACGCTTTCTGTTAATGGCCCCGCGATATCAAAATTAGAACTAAGTTCTTTGGCAGCATCAGAACCATATCCCGCGATAGCGGCCTCCACCCATGCTGCATAGTGTCCGTTATCTCCTTTTGGTACACGTTTTACAGTTTGTGGTACAACGGTTTCTTTGGTGCGGGAAGTTGGCAGCAGGTTGGGGTACATGCCATACGTGCCGCAGATCATTTTTCCTTTGGTACCGATAAAAATCGCGCCATTACCACCATCGCCCATCAATTCATTGGCGCCAAGTTCATCAGGACGTTCGGGTTGGATACCGCCATCCATCCAATGCAATTTAATATCGGGCTTGCCATTCATTCCTTTAAAAGATAAAGTGATAGAGGAGGATACCGGACCAGAATCAGGATAAACGCCGCGTGTCCAGTTTTCGATATAAGGGGTGGCTACACTGCATTCCGCTGAAACGGGATATCCCAATCCCAATACAGCAAAAGCGGGTGCCATAATATGACAGGCCATATCGCCGAGGGCGCCGGTACCATAATCCCACCAGCCCCTCCAGTTAAAGGGAATCAGTTTTTCAACATAATCACGGTAAGGGGCCGTACCAAGCCAGAGGTTCCAGTCGAGTTCAGAAGGAACCGGTGGTTTTTCTTTGCTCCATGGAATTCCTTGTGGCCAAACGGGACGGTCGGTATAGCAATAGATCGTATGCACATCGCCGATAATGCCGGCATTGTACCAATCCTGCAGCTGCCGAACTCCATCGCCCGAAGCGCCCTGGTTCCCCATTTGCGTCACTACTTTATAACGATGCGCCGCTTCGGTGAGCTTGCGGGCTTCATAGATATCATGTGTAAGAGGTTTCTGGATATAAACATGCTTTCCGAGTTGCATCGCGGCCATTCCGATTACGGCATGCATGTGATCCGGGGTTGATACAGAAACCGCATCGATGTTCTTATGTTCTTTATCAAGCATTTCGCGGTAATCGCGGTATAATTTTGCTTTGGGGTAACGCTCAACACTTTTTTTGATCTGCCTCGTATCCACATCACAGAGAAATGCGATCTCGGCTTTGCCGCTCTGGTAAAAATTCCAGAGATCGCTTTCGCCTTTACCGCCGGCGCCCACACCGGCCACTACCAGCTTATCACTGGGTGCTGTAAAACCGCGGCCCAGTACATTCCGGGGAACAATGTAAAAACCTGCAGCAGCAAGTGCTGTGTTGCGAATGAAATTACGTCGCGAAGCGGCATTACCCGGCTCCGTTTGTTTGGTCTTCTTTTTCATGCTGAACAATCGTTGGTTTATGGGGAAGAAAATGATGCATGAATTTATTGAAATATCCGATGTAAAAAGACAGAAGGGATAAAAAAGAAAAACGAATCAGTGAAAACGTTTTCGGAATCCGGGTGTTATCCTAAAACAGGATAACGGTTATTTCACGCGGACTACGCTTCCCGAGATTGTGAAAACACCGAAACTGAAAAGGAAAGCAACGCCAGGGAAATACCCGGCGTCTTCTTGTATAAGAAAGAGTTGAAATCCACTATTCAATTGCCTGTTCCTTCGGGAGCGGGCAATTTTTTATCTGTCGGGAGATTGATTGTTTTTTGTATTGCTTTTTAGTAAGGTAGGTAACATCCTGTTTTCAGTGAAAAGATCAATGCCTGAAAACCGCTCACCGTTTTTTTTGAGGTAAGATGTGTCGATATAACCATATCTGCGTTGAATTGTGGCCGAGTCGTTGTCGAGATAATTGATAATGATCCACCTGTCTGTATCAAGCGATACCGGTTTGGTTTGTTTTACGCTGCCTGTTCCGGTCTCGGCTGTCACAAAATACAGCCCCTTTTGAAAACGACCTGCCGGGATCTCATGAATACCTGGCTGGAGGGTTTCTTTGAGGATATGAGACGGGTTATTTTCACCAAGTTTGGTAATCGACACCTGCAGAGGAACTGCGTTAACGCCATCATTATTAATTACCAGCCGGGCAGTAGGCTTATAAATTCCACAGGCCGAAGTGAGGAAGGTGTAAAAAATAGCACAGGAACACACATTACGCTTTCGCATAAACGGACATTGAATTTTATGAACAAAAAAACCGCTACAATCCACTGCGGCATTTATGACCTGCAGTTTTTATTTCTCAAATGTATTATGCTTGACACATTAGTAGGACCTCATGTTGCTTAACGGGTTTAATATTTTATAAAACTCCGTTTTTTTCACAGGAGCGGTGTGAAGATTGCACTACTTTGATTTAGTAAGTGCAACGTAGTGCGTCCAGATGGTGTCAGTTGGATAAACTTACTGGTATGTATAAAATTTTAGCGGGCACCTTTATCTGTATGGTATTGTTAACAGCATCCTGCAGGCGTACAATTAACACACCGGATTTATTACCCATTCCCAACAGTTTGGTGGCGAGGTGGACACTTACCCAGATCCAGGGTGCGGGCAATGGTGCACCTGGTGTATGGCGTGTGGCCGATCCGCAAGGGCAATGGATGGAATTGACACAAAACGGAATGGTAAGTGGTACCGCTTTTCCTTCTGCTACCGGTTACCGGCTGGTGGATTCTGTAACGGTTGAACTTACAGATGCCTCACAACAGGGAGGACGGCGTTTATTCAATTACCAGATTGATACCGTTGCCAGGACATTGCGTTTATATATCAAGCCGTTAAATGGTGTTCTGTGCATTGAAGGTTGTGGCGGGTATGGGTTTGCACGGTAAAAAGAATTGTATAAAAGTGAGTTTTTGTACAACATACTAATGATCAGGCATTGTAATGTCCTATCTTATGCCAACACAGGATATATTCATTAACTTGTTGGTTGAAGTGATCCCTGCCTATGTCCGTCTCCCAACAACTTGCTGCCATGCGGCAGTATTATACAAGTGGTGCCACAAGGCCATATGCTTTTCGGCGGCAGCAACTGCTTGCGCTAAAAAAAGCGGTGCAGCAATATGAGCAGGCTATTTATGCGGCATTGCATGCCGACCTGAAAAAAAGTGCCGAGGAATGCTGGGTTACCGAAAATGGGTTTTTTCTCGCGGAACTCAATGATACGGTAAAGCACCTGGAACAATGGATGGAACCCGAGGCTTTGCCCACCAACCTGCTGAACCTGCCTGCCAGCAGTAAGGTAATACGCGAACCCCTGGGTGTGGTATTGATTATCGGTCCGTGGAATTATCCATTGCAATTATTGTTTACCCCCTTACTTGGCGCGATTGCTGCGGGTAACTGTGTGGTACTGAAGCCCAGCGAGTTTGCACCGGCAACCGCAGAAGTGATGCAACAGATCATCGAATCGGTTTTCCCGAAAGAGTATGTATGGTTTGTGAAGGGCGATGGGGCAACCGTTATTCCTGAAATGATGCGAGGTTTTCGGTTTGATCATGTTTTTTATACAGGTAGTACTTCGGTTGGTAAGCTCATTTACCAGATGGCCGCTGAACAACTGGTACCGGTTACACTGGAGCTAGGCGGAAAAAGCCCTTGTGTGGTAGAATCTGATGCAAATATTGAAATCGCTGCAAAGCGGATCGTGATGACAAAATTTTCCAATGCCGGACAGATGTGTGTGGCACCGGATTATATTCTTGTACATCGTTCGCAAAAAGAAGCATTGGTGCATGCATTGCGTAAGCGGATCGTGCAATATTTCGGGGAACTACCGGAGCACTGCGACAATTACGGAAAGATCATTAACACAAAACAGTTCGACCGGATAGTGGCGTATCTTTCACAGGGCAAATTATTGCATGGCGGAAGGAACGACCGGGAACAACTGTTTATTGAACCAGCATTACTGGATGATGTAAAAACAGATTCACCGGTGATGCGTGATGAAATATTCGGCCCCGTTTTACCACTGATTATGTTTGAGACTATGGAAGAGGCTTTGCAAATTATTGCACAAAACCCCAACCCGCTTGCGTTTTATGTTTTCACCGCTTCGGTAAAAAAAGAAACAGCATGGCTTGAAGCTGTTCCGGCCGGTGGGGCCTGTGTGAACAATGCGAGCTGGCACCTTACCAATCCCTCATTACCATTTGGAGGGAGGGGTAATAGCGGGATCGGCGCCTATCATGGAAAAAATTCTTTTGAAACATTCAGCCACCGCAAGTCGGTAATGAAAACACCTACCTGGTTTGACCCTGCCCTGAAATATCCGCCATTAAAGGGGAAGCTGAAAATATTTAAATGGATCATACGGTAACGATTCATCCCCCGGCCCCTTCTCTACAAAGTAGAGAAGGGGAGCGTTACTCCCCTCTCCGCAAGGCGGAGAGGGGTTGGGGGTGAAGTAAAAGTTATTTATGCGAAAACTATTTGTAATCTGTATCGTTTTTCTTTTTGTATTGATCCTGCTTAAAAGAAAAGACATGACATGGAGACAATCTGTATTAAGGGCTGTGTACCCTGTTATCATGCTGAAAGGAAAATTTTTTGCATCTGAAAAAGACAGTAAAGAAAACAAGCAGAACATACAGCCGCAGGTCTCTTTTTACTCCTTACATGCCATTACGAACAGTGGGGACAGTTTGTCTTTTGAAGTATTCCGCGGAAAAAAAGTTTTGCTGGTGAATACCGCGAGCGACTGCGGCTATACGGCACAATATGATGAACTTGAAAAACTGCACCAGCGATACAAGGACAAACTGGTGATACTGGCTTTCCCCGCTAATGATTTTAAAGAGCAGGAGAAAGAAGATGATAACTCAATTGCGCAGTTCTGTAAAATAAATTATGGTGTAACATTTTCATTGATGAAAAAAACAAAAGTGATAAAAGGCGATGGCCAGCATGAAGTGTTTCACTGGCTTAGTGATGCAACACGTAACGGATGGTGCACGCAGGCGCCGCTTTGGAATTTCAGTAAATACCTGGTAAATGAACAGGGTGTTTTAACCCGGTTTTATTCGCAGAATATTTCTCCACTTGATCAGCGTGTAATTTCAGCTATCGAATGACTCATCCCCGGCCCCTTCTCTACAACGTAGAGAAGGGGAGGTTTACACCCCTCTCCGCAAAGCGGAGAGGGGTGGGGGTGAGGGAAAAAAGCTGTTATGAAAATAGAACGCTGTACATCTCCCATTTTCTTTGCCCGCCAATTGCGAAAACAGCAAACACCTGAAGAAACAATCCTGTGGGCGTTATTGCGTAACCGAAAATACAAGGGATATAAATTTTTAAGGCAGCATCCCATCCGGGTTTGGGAAACAGATGGATATTTTCATTTTACATCGCAGACTTTTACTGCTCAGTTGCAAAACTCGTTCTGGAAGTGGATGGACCGATTCATGCGCAACAAAAAGAATATGACCGTACACGGGATGTATTGATGCAGCAGATGGGGTTACAGGTATTGCGGGTAAAGAATGAAGAGGTGAATTGTAATGTTGAATCGGTTTTGCAAAAAATCGGTGTACTGCTCAACTCATCTCCCAGCCCCTTCTCTACATTGTAGACAAAGGGAGAGAACTCCCCCCCTCTCTGCAAAGCAGAGAGGGGGGGTGAGTCACACCGGGCATTTTTCGTGGTAATTCACAAGTTCTATCGGCGTTCTTTCAAAAACATATCCTGCATAATACTTCAATATTTCATCCAGCACAGATTCCACTTCTTCACCGGTTGTATAAGTAACCAGTTTATACCGGAACTCGCGGATATTTGGTAAGCCTTTCAGGTAATTGGTATAATGCCTGCGCATTTCATTGATACCTGCAATGGGGCCCTTCCATTCAATGGATTTGCGTAAATGTTTTCTTGCAACTGCCACCCTTTCTTCCAGCGTTGGAGAAGGTAACATCTCGCCTGTGGCAATAAAATGCTTGATCTCGCGGAAAATCCAGGGATAACCAATCGCAGCGCGGCCAATCATAATACCATCCACCCCATAACGGTTTTTATAAGCCAATGCTTTTTGCGGGCTGTCGATATCACCGTTACCGAAAATAGGGATCTGAATACGCGGATTGTTTTTCACTTTAGCGATCAGCGACCAGTCTGCTTCACCCTTATACATCTGAGCGCGTGTCCGGCCATGAATAGCAAGTGCTTTGATGCCGACATCCTGTAAACGCTCGGCTACTTCTTCAATATTCTTACTGCTTTCATCCCAGCCCAGTCTTGTTTTTACCGTTACCGGCAGATGCGTGCTTTTTACAACAGCATCGGTTAAACGGACCATCAGGTCAATGTCTTTCAGCACTCCGGCACCGGCGCCCTTCGTCACCACTTTTTTTACAGGGCAGCCAAAATTGATATCAAGCAGATCGGGGTTTACGGTTTCAACAATTTTTGCGCTGAGCGACATGGCTTCTTCATCACCACCAAAAATCTGGATACCAACCGGGCGTTCATAATCAAAAATGTCGAGCTTTTGCCGGCTCTTCATCGCTTCGCGGATCAACCCTTCACTGCTGATGAATTCGGTGTACATCAGGTCGGCGCCATTGTCTTTACAAACAGCACGGAACGGCGGATCGCTCACGTCTTCCATCGGCGCGAGCAAAAGCGGAAAATCGGGTAACGATATCTGGTCTATTTTCACCATATTGTGAACCTGTTCTGTAACCACTTTGCCTTTGATCCCTTTTAGGGGCGGGCAGCGGTGCAAAAACAGCAAATTTACAACCTTATTTTCAGTTGATGGATCAGAAACCGGTTATCAATTATCCTTCACAGTTCGCATTCCTGCTGGGTTTGATGGGAGTGATGATGATTATCAGCGCTTTTCTCATCACTTTTATAGGCCACCTGCTGATGGAAGTACCCTATAAAGATGTGATAAAACTGATCAATGAACCACAATATGTGAACGAAGCCCGGTTGCTGAACACGATGGCTTCTTTCCTGATCTTTTTATTACCACCAATCGCATGGGCAAGGGTGATGAACCGAAAACCTTTTTCGCAACTGGGTTTTCAGAAAAGCCTTAGTGCCAAACAGGTATTGCTGGTACTCGTGATCACAATTGTAAGTATTATTTTCAGCGGCGCATTAGGCCAGCTCAATCAATGGATACCGCTGCCGCATAACTGGTATGTGAAAGCAAAGCAGATGGAAGATAACTATCGTGCATCCATGATGGCGATGGCCAATATGAAAAACGGTATGGACTATCTTTTATCATTACTGGTACTTGCATTGGCCCCTGCCTTTTTTGAGGAGATCCTTTTCCGCGGCGGGTTTCAGCAGGTATTTATTGGCTGGACAAAAAACAAATGGGCAGGTATCCTTGTCACCAGCTTTTTTTTCAGCGCTGTGCATTTCTCCTATTTTGGTTTTTTACCGAGGCTTGCACTGGGTGTGGTGCTTGGATTGATTTTTAACCAGAGCAGAAATCTTTGGCTAACGGTCCTGTTGCATTTCTGTAACAATGCCCTGGTGGTAACACAATTGTATATACTGGGGAAACAGGGAAAAGCGGTTGAAAAAGCGATGGACGAAAACCTTCCTGCCTGGTGGGGCATCGGCGCATTGATTGTACTCGTGTACCTGTTTATCCAGTTCAGGAAGGAAAGTGAACGGGTATTATTACAACAAAAAAAGATCATTGATTCACCGGAAATAATGGTTTCATGACAGAAGGATGGATTAAAATTTATGCCACAAGGAATATAGCGGAAGCAAGTATCCTCCAGGGTATGCTTGAAGAAAACCAGGTACCTGTACAGGTGATGAATAAGCTCGACAGCAGCTACCTCAATTTCGGTGATATCGAATTGTATGTTCCCGCGCACCTTGCTGAAACAGCCAAACAACTGGTTGCGGCCAGCCTGCTCAATTAAGTGTTGTTTGGTTTTCTGCCCGATACCTTTTTACTTCGTACCATAATAACTTTCTTCTATTCATGGCATTTAACCTGCAGGCATTCAGAACAAGGGCCCTCACAGCAGTTGTTTTTGTGGTGGTTATGCTGGCCGGGCTGCTCTGGAACCATTGGGGTTTTCTTGGATTGTTTACACTGATCCATTTTGGTTGTTGGGTGGAATACCAGAAACTCGTAAGCCTTATTGACAAAGATTATGCGGAGATAAGTCCGCTTCACCGCTATGGTATGATGCTGATCGGTTACGGCCTCATGCTCTGGAATACAGGCCATCTGTATGTGATCGGGACAATTACGCTGGCTGTGGTAGGCTGGAGTTTTTGCTGGATCGGGTTGATCGCATTTGTACTGAGTGAATTATTACTTGCTAAAAAACTGAACCCCAAACTTTGGGCATATTCTTTTCTCGGGCTGATCTATATTTCGCTTAGCTGGGGGTTGATGATGCGCTTGTATGGCAATATCGATCACACCGTATTGGAAAGCTATGACTGGATGCTGCCGGTACTGGTGATCGCTTCAATCTGGATCAATGATACGATGGCGTATATCGTAGGCTCATTGATCGGGAAAACACCCCTTTCTCCCGTATCACCCAAAAAAACATGGGAGGGCACTATCGGCGGCGCAATCCTTGCCGTGGTGGTTGTTACCCTTACAGGCGTGTATGCTTTTTCTTTCCCGGCCAAAATACTGGTGGCGATCTCGCTTACGGCTGCCGTGATGGGTACCATCGGCGACCTGTTTGAAAGTAAACTGAAAAGACTGGCAGGGGTAAAAGACAGTGGCAGTTTTATGCCGGGTCATGGTGGTTTTCTCGACAGGTTTGATTCATTGCTTTTTGCAGCCACATCGGTGTGGCTGGTGCTGTACCTGCTCTTGTAAAAACAGGCGAAACCGGCTTCATTCTCAACATTCCGTTTTACCTTCGCTGTTCAACTATTCGCAATGACGATACACAGAGAAGGATACAAAACCATCGCCATCACTGCCCTTTTATTCGGGCTGTTTAACCTGGCATCCTTTACATTTTTAAGCGCATCACTGCCCTGGCTGGCCATGCTCCTGTTCGTGGTTACACTGTTCCTGCTGCTTTTTATCATTTCTTTTTTCCGCATACCCAACCGAACACATACTTTGGACGAAAACAAACTTATCTGCCCGGCCGATGGAAAAGTGGTGGTGATAGAAGAAGTAACAGATGAAGAATATTTTAAAGACAGGCGCATACAGGTAAGCATTTTTATGAGCCCTGCCAATGTGCATGTGAACCGTAACCCCATGAGCGGTGAAGTGGTTTACAACCAGTATCACAAAGGGAAATACCTCGTGGCATGGCACCCAAAATCATCCACGGAAAATGAAAGATGGAGCGTGGTTACGCGGAACAGTCATGGAGAAATTCTGTACAAGCAGATCGCCGGTGCACTTGCCAAAAGGATCTGTAATTATACCAGTGTGGGACAGCAGGTAAAACAGTGCGATGAATACGGGTTTATCAAATTCGGCAGCCGGGTGGATATCCTGCTTCCATTGGGTACAAAAATCGATGTAGCGCTGAACCAGGCCGTAAAAGGCGGGGTTACCGTATTGGCAAGCTGGTAAATTTTAACAGTCCGAAAGCCATGAAAATGGCGGGTTTTCCTATTTTTATTACAATCAAATAAAAGCCTGTATGAAAAAATTACTTGTACTCACCACTGCTGCCTTCCTGTTTACAGGTATGGCTTTTGCCCACGAAGGAAAAGGGGACGGAAAAAAATGCACGAAAGATTGTTGTAAAGACAAAAAAGAGTGCAGTAAAGACATGAAAGACTGCAAAGACATGAAAAAGGATGAAAAGAAAGATGCGAAAGCGGCTACCAAAACAAAAGCCAAAGCATAGTTTTCTTTTCTGATTGTATAAAGGCCACACAGATCCCTGTGTGGTCTTTGTGTTTACTGATGATACAAAACGATTTATAAAATATTTTCCAGCTCTTTCAGGTGATATACGGTATAGGTAGGATGGATATGCGGCTGGATATTAAGATGGTTCACAAAAATGGTATCCATCCCGGCATTCATCCCCCCCCGGATATCGGCATCGAGGTTATCGCCGATCATAACAGACTCTTCAGGAACGGCACCGGTTTTTGCAAATGCGTAAGTAAAAATTTCTTTGTTGGGTTTCAAACTGTTACTGGCTTCTGAAGTGATCACCTGGTTAAAAAAACCATGCAGTTTCGCTTGCCTGATCTTTCCATGCTGTACGGCCTCAAACCCATTGGTGACAAGGTGCATCTGGTAATTTTTTCCCTGCAGGTATTCCAATATTTCAACCGTATAAGGAAACAAAGTGTTTTTGGTGGGGAGCTTTTCCAGGAACTGAACAGCCAGCTGCCGCGAAAGTGTTTCATCGGCGATCTTGAAATCAAGCAGTGCAAGCCACATCCGTTTCCATCTCAGTTCATCCTGTTTGATAAAACCTTTTGTGTACCTGTCCCACAGCCGGTGGTTATGATAACTGTATCGCTCATAAAACGCATCAAAATCAGGAATGCCTTTTTCTTCGAGCGAAAGTTCGCTGTATATATCGCCCATGGCCTGTTTGGCATTGGTTTCAAAATCCCATAATGTATGGTCAAGGTCGAAGAACAGGTGGCGGTATTTCATCCTGCAAAAATAAGAGCGCCCGTATCAACTCATGGCATTCGATAAAATATTCTTACTTCGTGTAGTAAACTTTGTGTCATGAATATCATCATCACCGGTGCATCAAAGGGGATCGGGAAAGCGATTGCTGAAATTTTTGCTGAAGAGGGTCATACCCTGCTCATCGGCAGCCGCACGGCCAAAAGTCTTTATGATACAATGTCCGGATTACAGAATAGATACCCGCAATCCACCATTAAAGCCATGCCGGTTGATATGCGCAAAAAAGAGGAAGTTGTCCAGTTCGGTAACTGGTGCCTCGGTTTTGGTACACCGGGTATACTCGTGAACAATGCGGGGATCTTTGTTCCCGGCAGTATTTATAATGAACCAGAAGATCAGTTGGAAGAAATGATCCATACCAACCTGTACAGTGCCTATCACCTGACACGAACCGTTCTTCCTGCAATGATGGAAGCAAGGCGTGGCCATATTTTCAATATCTGTTCCATAGCATCACTGAATGCTTACCCGAACGGGGGCAGTTACAGCATCAGTAAATTTGCTTTGTTGGGCTTCAGTAAAAATCTCCGTGAGGAAATGAAACCGCATGGTATCAAAGTAACAGCTGTTTGCCCCGGTGCCACCATGAGTGCAAGCTGGGATGGTTTTAATATCGATCCGCAAAGGATCATGGAAGCCACTGATATTGCAAAAATGATTCATGCAGCCACAAAACTATCCCCGATGGCGGTTGTGGAAGATATCATCCTCCGCCCGCAGTTAGGCGATTTATAGGGAATGACGGATTTGTGGATTAATGGATTGTCGAATTAAGATGAGGCCACAACCCGCTAATTCATTAGCCCGTTATCGGTAACAATTTCTTCATACACATATCACAATCCCGTAACAGGACTGTAACATTCCGGTCATACGTAGAAAGGAGTTTTGCTAAACCTCTACAATGGAAAGACGTGAACTGGATGTGGTTGTGATGAGTGATCTTCATCTCGGAACTTATGGCTGCCATGCCACCGAGATCGTCAATTACCTGAAAAGTATCCGCCCGCAGATTTTGGTTTTAAACGGTGATGTGGTAGATATCTGGCAATTCAATAAACGCTATTTCCCGGTTTCGCATATGCAGGTGCTGAAAGAAGTGATGAGCCTGATGAGCAAAGGCACAAGGGTGATTTACATCACCGGTAACCACGACGAAGTATTGCGCCGCTACAGTGATATCGAGATCGGAAATTTTCAGCTTACTGATAAAGTGGTGATGGAGATCAATGGTAAAATGACCTGGATCTTTCATGGCGATGTATTTGATGCCACCACCAAGGGCAGTGCAAAACTGCTGGCAAAACTGGGAGGCCACGGGTACGATCTGCTGATTCTGTTGAACCGGTTCATCAACTGGTTTCTCAAATCAATTGGGCGCGAGAAAATGAGTTTCAGTAAAAAAGTAAAAAACGGTGTAAAGAAAGCAGTTGCCTGGATCGGGAATTTTGAACAAACCGCCGCCGAACTCGCGATACAGAAAAAATATGATTATGTGATCTGCGGCCATATTCACCAGCCGCAGAAAAGGGAAGTGGTTACCAAAGAGGGCAGCGTAATGTATCTAAACAGTGGCGACTGGATAGAGAACCTTACAGCGCTTGAATACAGCAATAACGACTGGAGTATTTATCATTACGACGAAAAACAGTTTGCCTCGGCACCCACACCCGTAGTAACGATGGAGCGGAAACTTCCCAAACTGAATGTTGTAACCGATGAGGTTGCTTTATTTCTTCACTCATTAGCCATGCAGTCATGAAAATATTATACGCAGTACAGGCAACCGGGAATGGCCATATCAGCCGCGCGATGGAATTGATGCCTTATCTAGAGCAGTATGGAACAGTGGATGTTTTTCTCAGTGGCAGCAACAGCAACCTGCAACCCAAACTCCCTGTAAAATACCGCAGTAAAGGCGTGAGTCTTTTTTATGGGAATACCGGCGGGCTCGATTACCTGCGGATGTTAAAAGAGTTCAGCCTGAAACGTATCTGGAAAGAAGCGAATGAACTCCCGGTGGAGCGGTACGATATCGTGCTGAACGATTTTGAATGCATCACTTCATTGGCGTGCAGGCTGAAGAAAAAAGCGAGTGTTGGTTTTGGTCACCAGGCAAGTTTCCGGAGCAACCTCACTCCGCGCAGCGATAAAAAAGATTTTGCCGGTGAATGGGTACTGAAACAATATGCCACTGCTACAGCATATGTAGGCCTGCATTTCAGCAGCTATGATGATTTTATTGTTTCGCCCGTTATCAAACGGGAAGTGCTGGAAGCCACACCGGTTAATAACGGGCATGTTACAGTGTATCTTTCTCATTACAGCGATGAGGTAGTGGTGCCTGCACTGCAGCAGGTAAAAGATATCCGTTTCGAAGTGTTCTCTAAAAAAGTAAAAGAGCCAAAGCGGTTACAGAACGTAACCTTATTGCCCATCAGTAATGAAGGGTTTACACAAAGTATGATACGGTCTGCCGGCATCATCACCGGTGCCGGATTTGAAACCCCGGCCGAGGCATTGTATCTCGGAAAAAAATTACTGGCACTCCCTATCCGCGGGCAATATGAACAACTTTGTAATGCAGCTGCGCTGAAACCGTTTAACGTGGAAGTGGTGGATAAGATCGGGAACGATTTTTCATCACGCGTTACAAACTGGCTATCGGCACAAACGGTACAGCCATTGGTTTTGTCGCACAGCACGTATGAAATTGTACAACTGGCTGTTGAAAAAGCACGCCTGCTCAAAACAAACCCGGACGAACAGACTTTACTTACAGAAGAAGATATGCTGGCCCTGTTTTAGGTATTCTCGCCGGCAAGCAATACCTGCCAGGCATTTTCAGTAAAACCTTTATTGAGCAATTCTGCGGCATAGCGATGCAGTTCCTTTTCCATTTCTACAGGGTTAACAGAAAAATACTGCACAATATTTTTTAACCGCTCATCATCAAAAGAAGGGTTTACCACAGGTTGTTCATGCACATTGCCCAGCATACCCAAGTGGTTGCCGGTAAGGATCGTACTGTTGCGGATGCCTTCAGGTAAAGCATCTACCCCGATACCCAGTTGTGTATTGGGTTTGGGAACTTTGAAAAGATTGTTCTTGTCAACGCGGCAGTACCAGTCGCCGCCAAGCCTCGCGATAAAATGCGTTTTTTGCTGGTCTATTTTTCCATCGGTGCCGAGGATCGAATCATCCACATGCATGCACAATACTTCTGCGATCACCAGTTGGCCGGCGCCACCCTGTTCACCCAGGCTTTTTACTTCGTTCACCCGGCACTCCATTTTTATTTTGGCTTCTTTAACCATGGGCGCTTTCACAATACTTGCCGCTTCTTTGGTAAACCCGGATTTGATAAATTCATCCACCCCTTTTGGATATTCACAACTGGCGAGGCTGGCTTGTTGTACCATATCATAGTCCACCATATTCACCACGCATTCCGGAATTTCCAAAACATTGTCCAGCGTATGTTTGGTGGTATTATCCCGGCCACGGCGGGCGGGAGAAAAAATAACGATGGGTGGATTGGAAGAAAAGAGGTTAAAAAAACTGAATGGACTGAGGTTCACATTGCCTTCTTTGTCGATGGTGCTTGCAAAACAAACAGGCCTGGGTGCAATGGCATGCTGCAGCCACTGCTGTTTTTCTGAAACCGATAAATTCAAAAAATCAATTTTCATAGAAGAATTTTCACCGCAGAGCCGCTGAGAGTCAGAGGTTTCGCAGAGTCAGAATCGATTTACAATTCTTCGAAATCCATCTTTTAACAGCAGCACATTAAAATTAATGAGATATCCCAGTCTTTTATCGGAAAGTTTCAAATAGGTTATTAGTTGTGATTCAAAAATAGGGTTTATCTGCTCGGCTGATTTTATTTCAATTATGATTGCTTCTTCTACTAAAACATCCAGCACATATACTTTTTCTAACTGTACACCTTTATAAATCAAATCTACTGGTACATATTTTCTAAAATGAATTCCACGAAGCTCTAACTCACGGCATAATGCATGCTGATAAGCAGATTCCAATAAGCCAGGCCCCAATTCTTTGTGTACAGTAATGGAAGAATCAAGAATAATCCCACCCAAATTGTTTAGTTCAAGATTGTTCATACTCCGCGATTAACTCATGTAACTCTGCGGCTCTGCGGTGAAAATACAGTTTTGCAGAAACCACTAAGCTATAAAAGCCATACGGATGAACCAACCGTATTTCTACTTATAATTCGGCAGTAAAATCACTGTTTTTTCCTAAGTAAAATTGAGAGCTCATCTGCTTCTTTGATAATCTGGTTTTGCAGTTTTTCCAACCCATCAATCTCCATTTCCACCACATCACCTTCCTGTAACCATTGTTCCTGGTAATTGGGATCGTTGAGTTTCCCGGTGCCGTTCAGCTCGAGGAAACAACCGGTGCCAACTGTTCCGCTGCCAATCACATCACCTGGGTGAATATCTGCCCCATACGCACAGCGTTCAATGATCTCTGCAAAGGTCCAGTCCATATCAGAAACATTACCACTGCTTACCTGCACACCATTCACCCAACACTTCATCGCAAGGTTCCAGCTTTTACCGGTATGGCCGGGTTTGCAGGGAACTTCAAACGGTTGGAGCTCATCCAGTGTAACCAGGCAGGGCCCGACCACTGTTGCAAAATCTTTTCCTTTTGCCGGTCCGAGGTTCAGTAACATTTCTTCCATCTGCAAACGGCGGGCGCTCATATCGTTCATAATCATCAATCCACCGATATACTGATCCGCTTCCTCTGCCCGGATATTTCTTCCCTGCTTACAGATCACGATTGCGGCTTCGAGTTCAAAATCCAGTTTTTCAAAATGATCCGGCATACAACGGATATCTCCCGGTCCCTGTATGCTGTGGTGATTGGTAAAATAAAAAATTGGGTATTGATCAAATTCCGGTATCATCTCCACTTTCCGGTTACGCCTTGCTGCGGCCACATGCTGCCTGAATGCATAACCATCCCTGCAGGAACTGGGAAAAGGAACCGGCGCAAGAATATGTGCTTCTTCATACAATACACCCTGTTCTTCGGAAACCTTGCCGGCTTTGATCGCTGCTTCCACCTGTTGGGCAATAGGAAACATATCGTCCCAGTAATGCAGGAACATATTCATGCTGTTGGGCAGTTCGGGATGAACAAGATCGCAATCATACAAACGCCCATTCACTAAAAATGCGAGCTGATCGCGGCCTTCGGTGAGATAAGAAACCAGTTTCATAGCAAACAATATTGAGTGGCGAAAATAGCGGAAAAAGCGCAGCGTATAAAAGCCTTAGAATTATCTTTATTCTCCAATCGCGCGTATGAAAAAAATAACATTTTTCATTTTCCTGCTTTCTGTTGGTACATGGGTCCATGCACAGGAAACAGCCTGTATCCGCATCAATCAACTGGGCTATCCCAGTCATTCAATCAAGATCGCCGTTTGGGGCTGCAAGGATAAAAAAACAATTACCGGTTTTGAACTCGTGAATGCTAAAACGGGGAAAACAGTATTGCACAAAACTGCCGGGAAAAATTTTGGCGCTTACGGGCCTTTCGCACAATCTTACCGACTCGATTTTTCATCGTTCAGCATGCCCGGGACGTATTATCTGCGTACAGGTAAACTGCGATCGCCTGTTTTCCGGATCGATGATGATGTGTATAAAGGATCTGCGGATTTCTGCCTGCGTTACATGCGACAGCAGCGCAGTGGTTTCAACCCTTTTCTGAATGACAGCTGCCATACACATGACGGATATACTTTGTATGGCCCTATGCCGGACAGTACGCATATTGATGTGACAGGTGGCTGGCACGATGCGAGTGATTACCTGCAATACACCACTACTTCGGCCAATGCTACCTGGCATTTGTTGCGGGCCTATGCTGATTTCCCCCTTGTTTTTAAAGACGGGCACCTCGCCAATGGATTGAGTGGAAGCAATGGAAAACCCGATGTACTCGATGAAGCAAAATGGGGGATCGACTGGTTATTAAAAATGAACCCGCGCAGCGACTGGATGTTTAATCAGCTTGGTGATGACCGCGACCATATGGGGATGCGCATCCCCAAGGAAGATACTTATTACGGAAAAGGGTTTGAGCGGCCGGTGTATTTTATCAATGGTCAACCGCAGCAAAGAGGTAAATTTCTCAATGCTACAACAGGCGCGGCATCAACTGCGGGTAAGTTTGCGAGCACTTTTGCCCTCGCTTCCAACCTGTATGCTTACCATGACAAATCCTTTGCCGCTATGCTCAGGGAGAAAGCGGAAGCGGCTTATCGCTACGGACAAAAGCTGCCAGGTGTGGCACAAACAGTTTCTGTAAAATCACCTTATATCTATGCTGAAGGCGATTGGGCCGATGATATGGAACTGGCCGCTGCCGAACTGCATGGCCTTACGCATGAATCTATGTATGAAAAAGATTTTTACAGGTATTGGTCAATGGATTCGGTAAGTAAATGGATGGGAAAAGATACTGCCGCACATTACCAGTATTATCCATTTAATAATCTTGGTCTGCCTGCGATGGCAATGGAAAATTTTAACCTGACTGCAGAAAAAAAACAAAAGATCATACATACACTGGCAGAGGCGATCCGTCGCGTAGCGGTAAAAGCGGAGAAGAATGCATTCAACCGGGGCGTGCCTTTTATCTGGTGCAGTAACAACCTCACCACATCTTTTGCGATAGCCTGCTACTGGTACAGGATGCTGTCCGGCAAGAAAGATTTTGAAGCACTTGCGCAGGCCAATTTCGACTGGCTCTTTGGCTGCAATCCCTGGGGAACCAGTATGGTATATGGATTGCCTGCGGATGGAGACACACCTGTTGACCCGCATTCCGCTTTTACCCACCTGAAAAAATACCCCATTGATGGTGGATTGGTGGATGGCCCTGTGTACACTTCTATTTACAAAGGGTTGATAGGGATTCAACTGATGGACCCGGATGAATATGCTGATTGGCAGAGTGATCTCGCAGTGTACCATGATGACTACGGCGATTATAGTACCAATGAACCTACGATGGATGGAACAGCTTCACTGATTTATTTACTCGCTTCCAAAGAAAACCAGTTCAATAAACGGTCACTTACAAAATGGTCTGCCTATCCGCCAACAGAATTTTTATATAGTTATTCAGAAGACGCCATTATAAGGGCCGACTCTCTCCATAAAAAAATTGCGCTGGTTTTTACTGGAGATGAATTTGGTGACGGGCTGGATACGATCCTTCATTCGTTGAAAAAAGAAAATATACGGGCATCTTTTTTCTTTACCGGGCGATTTTACCGAAACCCTGCTTTCCGTTCGGGCATCAAAGCACTACAGCAAGATGGCCATCAATTAGGTCCACATTCAGATGCACATTTGTTGTACAACGACTGGGCGGAGCGCAGCAAAACACTGGTAACAAAAGATTCTCTTTTCAATGACCTGCAGCAAAATGAAAGGACGATGAAAGAACTCGGTATCCCGGTTACCAATGAAAAAAGATATTTTATTCCGCCTTATGAATGGTGGAACAAAGAAGTGGCGGGCTGGCTGAAAGAAAAAAATATACAATTGTTCAGCTTTACACCGGGCACCACCAGCAATGCCGATTATACCTGGCCCGAAATGGGCAAACAATACCGGAGCAGTGATGAGATCCTGAAAAAAATATATGATTTTGAAAACAGCCGCAAGGGCGGAATGAATGGAGTGATACTGCTGGTGCATGCAGGAACTGATCCGCGCCGAAAAGACAAATTGTATAACCGCCTGCCGGAACTTATCCGTTACCTGAAACAAAAAGGATATCGGTTCGAAACGATTGAACAGTTATTCTGGTAATACTTACCATTTTTCATCATCAGGAATTTGCGATGCATCCCGTTGAAACTGCTGCCTGAATTTCTCCCGCTGTGCAATCCTTTCGATAATAAGCGCGGCAATCATTTCACCCGCATTTTTTTCCGGGTTTTCTATCAAAACCGAGCGGATCTTTTGTTCACTTACATCGAGGCGGTAAAGCAGTTGCAAAAGCTGCGGAAAATCGCGGTCGATCAGCTGGTTGACATACCCCGACAATTGCTCAAACGATAATTCCTCGAGCTTCAGCAGGCTTTCTTCTTTTTCCATGCTTTAAAGTTCAAGATTCGGGGCCGTAGTTTCCAACTTTTCGGTAAAAAGGATCTCTTATTCCTGTATGACCTCAACTGCCAGATCCAGGATTCAACCTATCGGCCCTACAATACCCATAGCACTGCTGCTGTTGGTATTCTTATATTTTCTCTGTAGCAAGACAACGCAAAAAAACGGTTCCGACACCCGGCCAGCGGAAACAGCCAGTGGTTTTCTCACACCACTTAATTGTATCTGATGGCAACCTGTATCATTTCACCGGTTTTATGAAATAATCCACCGGTTTTATATCAATTAACAAAATCTTTTATAACTAATTATTTAGTTTTATTTCTATTCACGCCGTACATCCCCCAGCTACGGGTTAACGCACTGCTATGAGACAACTTCTTTTATCTGCCTGCAGTTTTTTTCTGCTGGGGTCGCTTATTGCACAATCCGGGAATATATCCGGTAAAGTGACAGACAGTTCGGGTAAAAAACCAATGGCACTTACCACGGTAACCATCTTCCGTGCAAAAGATACCACTATCATCACCTACCGGCTGAGTACGGATATGGGAGAGTTTAAAATTCCCGGCCTGCCATTGAATGTGCCATTGCGTTTGATGGCCACGTATTCCGGGTATGATGCTTTCAGGAAGGAGTTTGTTCTCACAGAAAAAGAACCGTCTTTCAATTTCGGGAATATTAAAATGCAAACCACGTCCAAACAACTGGATGAAGTGATCGTGGTTGCGGAGCGCCCGCCTGTGATCATCAAAAAAGATACGATTGAATTCAATGCTTCGGCATTTAAAACATTGCCAACAGCGATGCTGGAAGACCTGATGAAAAAACTTCCGGGGATGGCATTTGATGAAAACGGCGATCTTACTGCCAACGGTCAGCGTGTAAACAGGATCCTGATCGATGGTAAACGTTTTTTCGGGGACAATTCAAAGATGGCTTTGAAAAATTTACCGAGTAACCTCGTTGATAAAGTACAGGTGATGGATGATAAAGAGGAGATGGAACAAAACAACGATGGAGACATGAGTAAAGTGGGGAAAGTGATTAATCTCACGCTCAAAAGAAGCATCAAAAAAGCATTGTTCGGCAAAATGTATGGGGGTTATGGCAGCAGCGACCGGTATGAACTGGGCGGTATCATCAATACTTTCCGGGATACTTTACAGGTGAGCCTGATCGGTTTCAGTAACAACGTAAACCGGAGCAGTTTTAACATCAATGATATTTTACAGATGGGTGGTTTTAACCGCAGCGGTTTTAACAGCATCGGTACCTGGGGCGGCGGCGGCCGGGATGGCCTGACGATTAACGGCATTTCGTTTGGCGGAACCGGCAGCGGCCTTACCACTTCCAGCGGGATCGGTTTTAACCTCAATCACTCACCCAGCAAAAACCTTTCTTTTTACGGCCAGTATTTTTATGGAAGATCCAGTAACCGGATAGAAAGCCAGGGAAATACGGAACGTTTGTACGGGGATACCGTGCTTACTTCTGTAAGCAGTGGCGGGTCCCTTTCATCTTATAATTCCCATTCATTCAGCGCGGGCGGTAACTGGAAAAAAGATTCGCTCACCAATATGAGTTTCAGCGGCGGGGTAACACTCAGCACCAGCGATGGGAGCAACCGGAACATTTCTGCCACCGATAACAATAAATTCGGGCCGGTTACCAACACAACGGGCAACAGCAGCAACAATGGCCATACAGAAGCGTACAATTATAATGTATCGCTTTCGCACCGTTTCCGGAATACAAAGAAAACAGTATCACTTTCGCATTACTTCAATTATAACCGCAACCCTACCGATAATATCAATGAATCGCTGAACAATTACCTGTACCCGTTTTCAAACCTGATCGTGGTGCAGCAGTACCGGCAGAATAATTCGCCTTACACGAATATGAATTTTAATGTGAGTTACAGCGACCCCATCAGTAAAAAACTCACGCTCCGCATCAACGAACGTTTTGATTATACCAACCAGGCCCAACTGGTAGCGGTGTATTACAAACATGCCGCCACAGGTTTTTATGACAGCCTGAGCACCACGCTGAGTAATGATGTCAGGAGAGAACACAGCCGTTTATCGAATAATGTTACCCTTAGCTACCGGGTAAACAAAGTGATGTTTAACCTGGGTGGCAATTTATTTGAGCAATGGATCAATAACTGGTTTACAAGGGGCGTGAACAGCAGGCAACATTATTCAAACCTGCTGTTGAATGCGGGGATAAACTGGCAAAGACTGAATATAAGTTTTAACCAGTCGGTAAACCCGCCTTCGATCAATTACCTTAACCCGATCACAGATAATTCCAATCCTTTTTATATCGTAACGGGTAACCCTGATCTGCGGCCCTCGCGTTCAAATAATTTCGGCATTTATGGAACGATCGTAAATGTGAAAAAGAATATAAGCTACTTTATGAACCTGAACGGGAACTGGCAGGATGATATCGTGATCCAATCGATTGCTGTAAACAGCAGCGGTGTACAAACCGTTTACCCGGTTAACGCGAATGGAGCAAGATCGGCTTATACCAGTTTCCGCGTAAACCGGCAGTTTAAAAAGAACCCGAAATTTATTTTCAGTGCCGACCTGAGTTTTAGCGGGAATTACTCGCAAAACCCCATGCTGTTTAATAATATCATGAGCGAAACACAATCTCTCTCTTTTAACCCCAGGCTTACATTGGGTTTTAACTGGCATGATGTGGTGGAATTCAACCCCGGCACTTTTCTGAATTTCCGGAAAACAACGTATTCGAATGCTGTTTACCCGGCAACCGATATTACCTCCCAGACTTTCCAGGGGGAATTCATCGTGCGCCTGCCAAAACACTTTGTATGGGAAACCAATCTCGCTTATAATTATATCAGCTCTCTTGCACCCGGCTTACCCAAAACAAACCTGTACTGGAATGCGGCACTTACGCTGCTGATGTTCAAAGAAGACAAGGGGCAGCTGAAACTGGCCGTGTATGATATCCTGAACCGAAACAACAGTGTGAACCGGTATATTTCGGGAAATGCGATCATCGACAGCCGGACCAATGTATTGCAGCGTTATTTTATGCTTACCTATAGTTATAATATCCGGTCAATGGCCGGGCAGAAAAACAAAGTGGGCGGCAAGCAGCAAAATATTTTCTTCTTCTGATGCGGTCAGTATTTTTCGATCACGCCTAGACCAAACAGGGCAAAATCATATTTTACCGGGTCCTGTGGATCCAGCGTGCGGAGGTATTCTGTTAATTCTTTTGCGGCCAGCCAGTCGATCTGTTTGCGTTGCAATAACCCGAACCTTTTTGCCACGCGGGCCACGTGCAAATCGATCGGGCAGATAAGGTCTGCAGGTTTGATCGTTTTCCAGATTCCAAAATCAACGCCTGTTTTATCCGTGCGTACCATCCAGCGCAGAAACATGTTCAGTCTTTTGCAGGTAGAACCTTTCCAGGGTGTGGCGATATGCTTGCGCGTGCGTGCAGGTGCATCATCCAGGGAAAAAAAATAATTGTGGAAGTCGGTCAGCGCCTTTTCAACCACCCCATCTTTTTCAGGGGGCCCTTTACCGGTGAATGCAGACTCGAGACTTTTTGAATTTGTATAGTGGTATTTCAGGAATTCGATACAGTATAAAAGATCGGTTGCATTAAATGTCCGGTGTTTGAAAGCAGTGAGTTGCTGTAAATCTTTTGCGGAGTGATGCAGCACAAAATGATGGGGGTCATTTTCCATCAGTTGCATCAGTTCACGGGATTTGGCAATGATGGTGGTTCGGTTACCCCAGGCAAAGATCGCTGCAAAAAAACCTGCGATCTCGATATCGGTTTTTTTTGAAAAAAGGTGCGGGATACAAACAGGATCGTCTTTGATAAATGCGGGCCGGTTGTACTGGTTTACTTTTTCATCAAAAAAATCTTTCAGTCTTTGCCGGGCATCGCTTTCTCTTTCCTTCATCTGAAACAGGTTAAGCGGTTGCCGGCTTTTTCTTTTCCTCACTGCTGATATACCAGGTAACCGGAATAAGCAATAAAAGGAATATCACATAGAGCCATTCGCCCGGAAATTTCCCCTTGCCATTTACCGTATGCATTACGCTGTGTGTAGTATGGTACACGATATTGCCTGCCCAATGTAAACCCAGCGTCATCCAGATATTCCCGGTCCTTACCATCGCCAGCATGAGAAAGACCCCGATGATAAAAAGATAGGAGATCACTGCCGCACCATCTGTTAAGCGGTAAATATGGTGCAATACATAGATCGCTGCCGAAAGCAGCACCAGTATATACCGGTTCATTTTTCCGTTGAGAAAGAAATGGAGATAACCGCGTGTAAGAATGTCTTCAGAAAGTGATGAGAAGAATGTCCCGAAAGCAAATAAACCAAACTGAGAAACAAAAACCGTGAAAGGCGGTATCTCTTTGATATGGTCGATATCGAGCAGGTAACCGGTGATGGTATACAATATGTAGATACAAATGCCAACGAGTAAGCCGGTACCCAAACGGTTACCCGTTGTTTTATTGAATATGAGCCCCCATGCAGCGAGACCGGTACTTCCGTTCCACCGGCCGATTATCCAGGCCACTGCCAGAAAAACAATACTTAACCCGAGAAAACCCGCCGGGTTGTTCTGAAACAGCATCATATACTCAGCAGCATGATAGGCAGCAAACAGCAGGATAAACCCTGCAAGGGCTTTGAGTAATGAAAGATATTTCATGTAAAGGGTTAACTGATTAACCAATGGCCTGGTTAAGGTCTTCGATCAGGTCATCAGCATCTTCTATTCCCACACTTAACCGTATCAGGCTGTCGGTAAGCCCGTTTTTGATACGCTCTTCTCTCGGTATCGAGGCATGCGTCATGGAGGCCGGGTGGTTGATCAATGATTCCACTCCGCCCAGGCTTTCGGCCAGCGCAAACACTTTGGTGGAAGAGAGTACGCGTTTTGCATTTTCCACACTGTCGTCTTTCAGTGTAAAACTCATCATACCGCCAAAGCCACGCATTTGTTTTTGTGCGATTGAAAAGCCCGGATGGTCTGTAAAACCACACCAGTACACTTTACCTATTTTGGGATGGCTGCGCAAAAAGTTCGCGATCCTCTCACCGTTTTCACAATGGCGCTGCATGCGTACATGCAGGGTTTTAATGCCCCGCAATACAAGAAAGCAATCCATCGGCCCGGGTACAGCGCCACAGCTTTTCTGGATAAAATATAATTGTTCGCGCAGGCTGTCATCATTCATTACCAGGCAGCCCTGTATCACATCGCTGTGCCCGCCGAGGTATTTTGTGGCAGAATGCATAACGATATCCGCACCCAGGTCGAGCGGGTTTTGTAAATAGGGAGAAGCAAAAGTATTGTCTACACAAAGCCACGCACCTGCTTCTTTTGCCAAAGCAGCCACTGCTGCGATATCGGTGATATTCATCAGCGGGTTGGTTGGGGTTTCGATCCAGATCAGTTTTGTTTTGGGAGAAATGGCTTTGCGGATATTGTTTGTATCTGTAGTATCTACGTAGTTGAAGTGTATCCCGTATTTGGCAAACACTTTTGTAAAGAGGCGATACGTGCCGCCATACATATCGTTGGCGCAGATCACTTCATCACCGGGAGATAATAATTTGATCACCGCATCTGTTGCGGCAACACCGCTGCTGAATGCAAGGCCGTGTTTGCCGTTTTCGATCTGAGCGTAAGCTTCTTCCAAAGCTTTGCGTGTCGGGTTCTGGCTGCGTGCGTATTCAAATCCTTTGTTTACACCGGGTGCTTCCTGCACATAGGTGGAAGTCTGGTAAATGGGTGTCATGATCGCGCCGGTAGAAGGGTCGGGTTCGGTTCCGGCATGGATGTATCGGGTAGCAAGTTTCATTGGTACTATTATTTAGGCATCAATACAATGGGCAAGCTGGCTTTCAGATCGTCCCAGAGAAAAACAAGGTTTGCACCGTTTTTGGCTTCTTCAAAATAAAGCGTGAGCCATTCAGCAGGTTCCGTGCTTTTGTCTATATCGATATCTGTGCGCAGTACATCTTTTTTGCTGTCGTATGTATAACCACCCCAGCTATAATTGTCTTTGTTCAGGATGATGGTCCATTTTTTTTCTGAGGGGATGCAATACAAAGTATAACGGCCTTTGTTAACGTTCTTACCGGCGATCTTTACGTTCGAAAAAAATTCGACTTCGGTGGCTTCGTTGGCGCCGAGCCGCCACAGTTCGTTGTACTTAAGGATACCGCCAAAAATAGCCCGGTTATTTCTGGCAGGCCTGCTGTAAATAACACGGGCAACCGGCATTTCTTTTGCCTTGCCGCTCATTTTCAGTAAAGGATAATTGTTGGGCCAATAGCTCATATCCATTGGCGATTTATCGAGCTCAGTTGGTTTTTGCTGCGCCTGTACCCCCAATACCAGCAGGATACAGAGAACACTCGCGGATATTTTCATGAATCATCAGGTTTTGCCAAAGATAAATGCTAATGCATTAGCAAATCATTGAATTGTGTTAAAGCAAAATCCTGTATATCCGGGAAGAAAAGCGTAAAACATTCCTGCAGGGCTTCGTAATGCTTTGTAAATAAACCGTAAGCAGGTTCTGCATCGTTTAGATAGGCTGCTCTTCGTACCAACCCGCCAAAACTTTTCTGAATTCCATCCGGGTATTGGTAATGGAAAAGCCAGTCCTGCTTCTGCATATACGGCAGCATACGGGAAAATTTTTCAGGGAGCAGGCGGGTATGGTCATATAATGTTTGATATACCCAGGCCGAAAAACCAGCAAGGCCCTGGTTCGTAAACAGATCCTGTCGCTTCGCGAGAAAATGATCATATACCACATCCACAAAAGCACCTGCATATAAACCTGCTGCCGGCCTGATATATTCTTTGGCCCTTCGGGTGGCTTCGTGCCGGTCGGTAAAGGTATCGATGGCCCTGTGCAGGCGGATCCCTTTCTGTATCTGCAGGGGATACTCAAATTGTTTTTTGCCTTTTACAAAATCACTGATCATATTACCCACCAGGATACCGGGATCCCGGAAAGAAAAATATGCATGGGCGAGATAATTCATTATTTCAAAGGCGAATAATGCGGTGATTGAAGAATCCTTTATTTTTTAGTATGTGATACCACCCAGTTGGTGATAAGCGTAAGCGTTTCCGGATCGAAGGTTTCCTCGAGTGCAAGGTATTCTGCAACACTGCCGCATTGTTTGCAGTGCTGGAACAGGTGATTCACGCCGGGTATCATAGTTGTGGTTACATCTTTATTCCCGCTTTTTGCCGCGATTTTACGGATGAGGGCCAGGTTGCTTACCGGATCAACCTGTTCATCTTTTTCTCCGTTTAACGCGAGTATGGGTATTTTGATCGAGGCAAGGTCTTTTGTAAGATCATACCCGAGAAAAAATGTCCACCAGCTGCGCGTAAAATCTGAAAACCCCTGTACCATATTGGCGATGATCTGTTCATCTGTTCCTTTCACAAGATGCTGCAAAGTGGTGTCGGGTTGCTGTTGTTTCCAGTCGAGGTAAGTTTTCCGGATATAATTCGCCGGTGCCGCTTTGGCTGCTGAATCGAGGGCGAGTGCATACATGGCTGTATATAATTTACCATAGGCATCCCTGTCATGTTGGGATAAGGCTGCAAGCGGTTTTGTAACCGCCTGGTAATACATCGTGGCTTTACCGCCCGCAGGGGTGCCTGCGAGCATTATGATAAAAGCCACATCTTTTGACCTTGATGCAACATAAGGTGCAATCAACCCTCCTTCGCTATGCCCGAGCAAACCGATCTTTGAAGGGTCAATATCTTTTCTTGTTTTTAAATAAGCGATGCCCGCCATCACATCCGTTGCAAGATCTGCCGAGCTCGATGTTCTCAGGTTGCCGCTGCTTTTCCCGATGCCCCTGTCATCCACGCGCAATACGGCGATGCCTGCTTTGGTAAGCCTGTCTGCAATCAGTGCAAATGGTTTGTGCATACCGATACTTTCGTCCCTGTCCTGCGGCCCGCTGCCTGTGATCAGTAATACCACCGGAAAGCGGTCGCCGGAAAAAGGTTTTGTAAAAGTACCAGCGAGGGTAACTTTCTGTTCTGTATTCTCATACATCACTTCTTCACTGCTGTAAGGAAATGGCGGCACGGGTGTTTGCGGTTTAAATTTGGCCGCAGCGGGTTGTGCTATTGCATTACCTGTTTTTAAAAGCGTGAGGGGCATTTGTGCGGGCCCCTGTATAAAATAGCCGGTGACTTTATCGGCTCCTTCCCATTTACCACGGTAACCGCCTTTAACAAGATCGATGATCATCAGCAAGCTATCGCCGATAAGCTGTGTCTGGTTAACAGCAAGCCCGTAAGCGAGTTGGTCGGGACTGTCAAATTTTGATTCATACCCCTGGGGCGTTTGGGTGATATGAAAAACGATGCGGAGTGTTTTGCCACCGGCAGAAATATTGCCTTCCCAATTCCCTGCAAGGGTTTGGCTATAGGTATTCATAAAAAAACTGCAGGCAAGTACTGTAATAAATATGGGTTTCATATCAGCGGGAATTTTTTTTGAAATAGAGATAAGAATAAACGGCAGGAATAAAGACGATGCAGAGGAGTATGGTAAAAAAAGCGATGATGGCCGCTTTTTCCGGGAGGATAAATGCAAGCAGCATTAATAAAATACCCCCCGGCACCCAGAGTTTACCAACCAGTTGGTGTGTTTTGCGCCAGTTGTCTTCATTTTCCAGGGTCCAGGGCGTTCTGAATCCTACAAAATAATTGGGCTTGATGCTGTGCATATAATTTCCGAGCACCGAAAAGAAAAGCCCCATCAGCGGCAGCATCAGTTTACTGAACTGAACGGAGCCGGATACTGCGCTGTGTACAATGATCAGGTTAATGGCGCACAGGAATACAGTGATCACGATTGCAATCTTTTTATACAGTTCCGGCGATTGCCCGGCTGTTTTTTTCGGATCGATGCGGGAAAGATTACTTACCAGCAGGTATACAAAAATGGATACGACCGATAATAAGATCACGGGGAACCAGAGTTCCGATTTGTGGTCAAAACGATCGGGTTTCCCTTCCCAGTTAAAATGCAGGGGGATTGTTTCGGGAAGTGTCGGATAAATATATCCCGCATAGAGCAATGGGATCAATGCGATTAAAACCACCACTATGGCATGAACGGGTGATGACTGTTTCATATCAGGCTTTCTTTTTTGTTTTGGTGAACTGGATGAACCATTTTAATACTTCATCCATAACGGTTGTATTCAGGGAATAGTAAATAAACTGCCCTTCTTTGAGGGCAGTCACGAGCTCAGCCTGCTTCAGCAGGTCGAGGTGGTGCGAAATACTGGGCTTCGTCATCCGGAACCTGTCTGCTATTTCACCGGCAGTAAGGTCTTTCTCTTTCAGCATTTCCAGTATCTCCCGCCGGGTGGCATCATTCAGTGCTTTAAAAAGAATATTCACAAGTTTAGTAGTTTGTATATTTAGACAAATATCTAAATAATTGCCAGAATCCACCAAATTTATTTTCCTCGTGGCGCTTTATAACTTCCCCGGAAGGCCATTTTTAAAAATTAACCCTACCATAACGGCATTTGTGATTTTGTTAAGAAATCGGCCCAAACCCTTACTGCTGCTGCATCCTAGCCCATCAAACCGTACCTGCCAGCGGGTACCCGGTTACCGTTCATACTATCCTACCTGGTAAGTAGGCTTTTTTGTCACAATTCGGAAAAGTGACAGCATCAGGTTTCTACATTTGGTTTGTAATTGTGAAAAAAGAAAAGCAATGCGGATTGCAAAAACAAAAAAACAAAACAGATCATGAAAAAATTATTCATTGCAGCACTTATTACCGTAGCTGCCGGAACCAGCGCTTTTGCGAAAGATGTAACCAAAGTGGATTATAAGGTAAAATCCAATTTTGAAGCAAAATTCAATGGTGCACAAAATGTAGTGTGGAGCGCACGCGAAGCCTATGTAAAAGCACAATTTCAACTGAGCGGAGAAAATGTGGAAGCTTTCTTCAATGAAGAAGGCGACCTGATCGGTACCAGCCGCAAACTTGATTTTAAACAACTGCCGCTGAATGCGATCCAGAAGATCAAGAAATCCTATGAGGATTTTAAAGTTGTGGAAACGATCGAGTTCGACCTGGATGGCGACAGGTCTTACTATGTATCTCTCGAAAAAGAGGGCAAAACACAGATCCTGCAGGTATCCCTTTATGGAACGGTTACTGCTTACAAGGGATCTCAAAAATAAGCATAGGTTAGGTTGTAAATCGGGAAGGCCACGCTGCTGCGTGGCTTTTCTGTTGCAGGAAGTTTTCGATACTGATAAAATCAGCTTCTTTTTTCAGATCGCTGATGAACCGGTTCAAACGGGTAAGCAGGGGCTCGCCATTCAGTTTTTTTGCAAAATCGGGCAAACCATAATTTTCGATCTGCGTAAACTCCCAGGGATGGAAATACAGGCAGAGATACCCGTCTTTTGCCAGGGTTTGTTTTGCAAAAAAAAGGAATAGCTGATAAGAAAGGTTTTTAAAACTGAGCCAGAACAAAGGCATCCGTAACAGGGGTGATACCGAAGCGGGTACCCGTAACACCTGCTGATCAAAGTAAGGTGTGCGGGGCAAATGAAGATTATTATACCTACCGGGTAACCAGGTTGGGTTTACTGAAGAGTCGTACCGGTACCCTGCCTTGCTCACTTCGCTCATTTCCACTTTCCGCATGCGCGGCATACGAAGCCCTGTTACTTTTTTACCACTGATCTCTTCCAGTTTCTGTTTCGAAGAAAGCAGGTGTTCATTGCTGAAAGCGGAATGATAAAAAGTGTGCGAAGCAATCTCGTGTTTCTTTGCCAGCTCCTTGATGGCTTCGGGGAAATGCATGGCGAAGTTGGCTGTGGTGAAAAGCGTTGTTTCGACGGAAGCATCATTTAATACAGGTGCAATGGCATCAAGCCCGCGTTTACCTACTTTCATCTGCTCTTCAGCCGAAACAGGAAAATTGTATTCGAGGGGCATATCAAACTCTTCCACATCAAAGCTCAGTAAAACAAAACGGCTCATGTGCCCAGGTTTGATTCTTTAACGATATAATGCGGCCGCTGTTTGCTCTGTACAAACAGTTTCCCGATATACATTCCTATGATACCAAGGATCATCAGCTGCAAACCGCCAAAAAAAGCGATTGTAGAAATCACAGATGCCCATCCCGAAATGGCGTGACCAAAATAATAACTATAGATAACGTACGGAACATAATAAAGGAGCGATAGTAAGGAAAAAATAAAGCCCAGGTATGCGGCGATATACAACGGCCTTGTACTGAATGATGTGATACCCTGCAATGCAAAGCGGATCATTTTTTTCAGCGTGTATTTTGATTTACCATGTTTTCTTTCCCCGGGGTCGTATTCGATGCCATGCTGTTTAAAGCCCATCCATTTTACCAGCCCGCGCATAAACAGATCCGCTTCTTTAAAAACACGGAATGCTTCCACCACTTTGCGGTCCATCAGCCTGAAATCGGCTGTGCCGGGTTCCAGTTCAATATCAGAGAGATTGTTGATGAGGTTGTAAAACATATTCGATGTTTTCCGTTTCATCAACGGCATTTCCTTATGGTCTTTGCGGATCGAATACACGATATCATATCCCGATTCCCATTCCTGTAACATATCCGGGATCAGTTCCGGCGGGTGCTGCATATCCCCATCCATCATGATCACCGCATCGGCATCGGACATATCCAACCCGGCTTTTAGTGCATTCTGGTGGCCGAAATTCCGGGCAAGTGATATGTAAAAAACATTGTTTTTTTCGGAAGATAATTTCCGTGCAACCGCCAATGTGCCATCGGTGCTGCCGTCATCTATAAAAATGACCGACCAGTAATAAGGTAATCCGGCAAATACTTTTTCAAGCGCTTCTGCCATGATGGGAATATTCCCTTCTTCGTTACAGGAAGGAACCAGTATGCAAATCTTTTTTTTCATGCCCCGGCGGGTGATTACTGTGCCTGCAAAATACAACTATTTCATTGAGCCGGTGGCAATCCCGGAGAGGGTATCGCTTTATTGAAATCGCGGAACAGCAACTGGTATATAATCACGCACCAGGCTGTAAAACAGGGCAGCGCTTTTAATGAATAAGGATAAATGAAATTTTCGCGCACATAGGGCGGAAAAAGATCGGTTGCCGAGAAACTGGTAAGGATAATGACAAAGAACAAAAGGATGTTCTCCCATTTTTTTCGAGGCTGTGGCTGTATCACATACCATACGGCGATACCGGTAACCGCCAGCACGAAAGTGGAAGATTCTGCAGAAGAACTGAATATCACCACACCAATCAACGCCAGCGCGAGATAACTCATACGGAACGCCTGGTTTTTATACTGGCTCACCCTCAGGAAGGGCAATGCATACAGGATGGCAGCAGGTACGGTGATAAAATAATTTTTCAACTGTGCAACATTGCCTATCCGGCGGATCATACCCATCACTGAAATATCCTGCATCAGGTTGGCATCCTCTGCATCGATATTCTGGGCATTCTTTTCAACCAGTGCGTGGATCCAGTCTTTATAGGACTGAATGATAAATGCCGGCGACGAGATCAGCATGGGCAAACAGAATAATACCACGCTCCAGAATATGCCTGATAGGATAAACTTTGTTTTGTGCCTGGAGAACCAGAAGAAAGCGATCCCCGCGATCCCATAGATCTTCACAAAAAAACCCGCCACAATAAAAAGAGCAGCCCAGAAATCTTTTTCTTTTTCAACCATTACATAACTCAGCAGTATCCAGCCGGTTAGCATGGGGTTGAACTGCACATTGTGTATCGCCGTCATCATCTCCACGAGGCCGATACAGAGAATAAGCAGTTGCTGGCTACGGGCAATATTGAGCTGTCGGATCGCATAAAACAAAACGACAGCATTGGCAACGCACCATAAAAAACAACCAAGATAATCGGGCAGCAATGCAAAAGGCGCTATCAGGATACTGAAAACCGGCCCGTAGTGATTGGTGTCCACATATTCTGCGGGATAGGGCAGGTAAAGATTTTTGCGGGCGATGGTATGTTCAAAAACACCCGCGAAAATATCATAGTTGTTAATGGCTGCATGGCCACGGCTTATTTCGGCGATGGCAGCCAGCATAGCCAGCAGGAACCAGAGAAAAACAGGCAGTGGCACCGACCATCTTCCCAGTTTGATATTTTTCAGTAAGAATTGCATCATGGGGCAGCACGCAAAAATATCGGAAGAAACGGGATACGGTAAGAATTATTCCAAAAAATGATACAACCGTAAATACGGCTTAAAAAAATTACTTTTGCCCGCAAAAAGTAACCATCATGAACAAAGGCCCTGTTTCTCAATTTATAGAACATCATTACCGTCATTTTAATGCAGCCGCTTTGGTGGATGCTGCGAAAGGGTATGAAACCCACTTATTGGAAGGGGGTAAAATGTTGGTAAGCCTGGCCGGTGCCATGAGTACGGCCGAGCTCGGTATCAGCCTTGCCGAAATGATCCGGCAGGATAAGATCGCGATCATCAGTTGTACCGGCGCTAACCTTGAAGAAGATATCATGAACCTTGTGGCGCATAGCCATTACAAACGTGTTCCCAATTACCGCGACCTGAGCCCGCAGGAAGAATGGGACCTGCTTGAAAACCATTATAACCGTGTAACGGATACCTGCATCCCCGAAGAGGAAGCTTTCCGCCGCATACAGCAGCATATACATAAAGTATGGTCTGATGCAGAAGCGAAGGGCGAAAGATATTTTCCGCATGAATACATGTTCCAGATGCTGTTAAGCGGTGTGCTTGAACAGTATTATGAGATAGATCCGAAAAACAGCTGGATGCTTGCCGCGGCGCAAAAGAATATCCCGATCGTGGTGCCGGGTTGGGAAGACAGTACCATGGGTAATATCTTCGCTTCTTATGTGATTAAAAACGAATTGAAGGCAAGCACCATGAAAAGCGGGATCGAATACATGGTGTGGCTGGCCGACTGGTACCGCAAGAACAGTGGTGGCAAGGGAGTGGGCTTTTTCCAGATCGGTGGTGGTATTGCCGGCGATTTCCCCATCTGTGTGGTGCCGATGATGTACCAGGACCTTGAATGGCATGATGTTCCTTTCTGGAGTTATTTCTGCCAGATCAGTGACTCCACCACTTCGTATGGTTCTTACTCAGGCGCTGTTCCGAACGAAAAAATCACCTGGGGCAAGCTGGATATCCATACGCCCAAATTCATTGTGGAAAGCGATGCCACGATTGTTGCGCCGCTTATTTTTGCCTACCTGTTAGGTTGGTAATCATTCCTGAAAACTATTTTAAAGGGAGAAAACTTTGGTAAACCATGCCGGGTTTTCTCCCGTTTTTTATGTGCGGGGATACCGATTCAGTATTTCCTCCTATCTTACTGCTTCAAAATAAGTGTATGAAAAAATTATTACTGCTGATGGCAGGCTTCGCTTTTATCAGTCAACTTTCTGCCCAGTCAAAAGTTACCAAAAACGACCTTGTTGGAAAATGGAAGATCTGTGCGGTTGAAATGCAGGGCATGATGTATTATGATGTTGAGAAAGATTCATTATCGATCGGGGAAACGATGAAAGCGCAGATACCCGATGCATCGCAGTTGCCGGGTATCACCACAATGATCAAATCACAAATGGGTATGTTCAAGAATTGTGAATTTGTATTCAATGGCGATGGTACGGGAACCATGCCCGGCGGTATCAGCGGTGAAAAAGAAGATATCAAATACACGATTGATGAAGCCGCTTCCACTATCACAACAACAGACAAGAGCAATAAGGATGAAACAATAAAAGTTGAAATGGTTGATAAAAAGATCCGCTTTACGGTAAAACAACCACAGGGCGAGATCATTTTATTAATGAAGAAATAATGGAATCAACCACAATAAAAAAACCTGGTCATTTAGGCCAGGTTTTTTTATGATCTGTTATCTGCAAAAATTATCGTGCGGGCATATTCAGCGGGATATCTCTTTTCAGCATGTCCTCGCGATTGGCCATTACCCAGGCGGTATGGAATACGAGCTGTGCACGTTTTGCCATGATGCCGAACTGGATTTTATCGACCGTATCGGTTGGCCTGTGATAATCGGCACCCAGCATACCATCATAGAAGAACAGGATGGGAACGCCTTTCTTGGCGAAATTATAATGGTCGCTGCGGTAGTAAATACGATAGGGATCTTTCGGATCGTCGAATTTATAATCGAGTGCAATGTTTACATATTGCTTATTCACAGCTTCATTGATCGGTGCGAGGTCTGAACTCAGTTTATCATGACCGATCACATACACATAATTCAATGTGTCTGCTTTTCTTGAACTGTCGCCCCTTCCGATCATATCCGTATTGAGGTCGGCAGTAGCTTTTGTCAGATCGATGGTTGGGTGCTCTGAATAATATTCAGAACCCAGCAATCCTTTTTCTTCCCCGCTAACGGTCATGAAAATCATAGTCCTTTTAGGTTTGTTGCCGTTTTTGGCTGCGGCTGCAAATGCTTCAGCCATCTGGATCACACCCACAGAGCCGGAACCATCGTCATCTGCACCATAATAAATAACATCACCCTGTTTGCCGAGGTGGTCGTAGTGGCCGGTAAGGAATAGATACTCTCCTTTTTTACTTGTACCGGGTAACACGCCAATAACATTGCTGCTTTCCAGTGTTTTGTTTTCACTAACCGCTTTGATCACCAGTTCAGAAACATAACTCCCTTTTTTGGTTTCTTTCAGGTCATTGATCGAAAGGGCAGTTGTTCTGCCCAACAAAGCAGAGGCAACTTCTGTGGAAACGGTTGCACTGAACAATGCATTCAGGGAACCGCTTACAGTTGCCGAAGGTGGGTTCAACGTCATCCTGCCTTTGGTATTGGTAGGTTGTTTACGCGGAAAATCAGCAGAGATGATCAAAACACCCGCTGCGCCTTTGCTGCGTGCGGCATTTATCTTCGCCTGGTTGGGCCCGAAAAACCCTCGGCCACCGCCGCCGGCGGGAGGAGTTGCAGTACCGCCTTCCAGTACCAGTACCATCTTTCCTTTTACATCGAGACCTGCATAATCATTGATCCCTTTGGCAGAATCAACCAGGCCATATCCTGCAAAAACAACTTCATTGTATTTCCAGCTGCCGTTTGTGAGACCAAAGAAATATTCTTTATCCCACTGGAACATTTTGCCATTCACCATCAGCTTTTTTTCAACCAGCTCATCCTGGTAAACAGGGAAGAGTTGCTGGTAACTGTCGCCATTGCCGGGTTTCAGCCCGAATTTTTTGAATTGGTCTTCGATCCATGCGGCAGCTTTTTTTTGCCCGGGAGAAGCGGTTTCGCGTCCTTCCATATCGGCTCCTGCAAGAATGGTCAATTTTTGTTTGAGGGCATCGGGGGTAATGAGGGATGCGAATTTTTCCGCATTCTCATCTTTCTGGGCCATCGCCACCGTTGCAGCAAATGGTAAGCAGAGCATGAGTAGTTTTTTCATCCTGTATTTTATTTGAGTTAAGCGCAAGCAATTTTTCCGACGCGGGTGGCATGGCGTCCACCTTCAAATTCGGTGGTCATAAATACTTCAATCATCTGTTCGGCCAGGGCCAGTGAAACAAACCTGGCGGGTATGCAGATGATATTGGCATTGTTGTGCTGGCGCACCAGTTTGGCCACATCATTCTGCCAGCAAAGCCCGGCACGTATCCCCTGGTGTTTATTGGCAGTAATGGCCACACCATTGGCACTACCGCAAAGCAGGATGCCAAAAGCAGTTTCGCCATTTTCAACACTGGAAGCAGTGGGATGTGCAAAGTCGGGGTAATCCACCGAATCGGCCGAATGGGTTCCAAAATCTTTTACCTGGTAACCCTTGCCCTGCAGCCATAGCACCAGGGCATTTTTATAATCAAACCCTGCATGGTCGCAGCCGATGGCAATGGGTTTGGAAGCATCAAAAACAAAAGCCATTTTCTTCAAATTGGGCTCCTAAGATAGTCGTTTGCGGCTTGTGTGACCGAAAAATATATACAAATGGGAGAATGTACCGGCAGAAAATTCCTGCTGGCCGGTAAATCATCAGCATCGATCAGTCATGAAACTATTCCCACTCATCTACGCGTTCTTCGGCATCTTCTTTTTCCATCTTCTTATACACCCGTGAAGAAACGATGATGCTCAGTTCATATAAGAGGAATAAAGGAGTGAATACGATCATCTGGCTCATCCAGTCGGGGCTTGGTGTGATAAAAGCCGCAACAATGAGGATCACCACGATGGCGTATTTACGGGTATTGCGGAGAAAGCTGGGTGTTACGAGGCCGATGCGGGTCAATACATGTGCAAGCACAGGCAGTTCGAATGCAAGACCGCATCCTACGATGATATTGGTAAGGTTATCTACATAATCCGCGAAAGTGGGTAAGGTTGTGATACCGCTTTGCGTACCAAGTTGAAAACCCGCGAGGAAGTTGAAGGTAAAAGGACCTAACAGGAAGTAACCGAATGCCGCACCGCAGAAAAAGAAAAAAGATACCCAGAAGATCACGAAGCGGGTATTTTTCAGTTCTTTTTGTTTGAGGGCAGGTTTTACAAAACGCCAGAATTCCCAGAATATATAGGGGAATGCAGCAACCACACCGCCTACCAATGCCATTGAAATGGCGCCGAGGAACTGGCCGCCGAAGGTATTGGTGATCAGCGTCACTTTCACCGGAGGCATACAAAGTGCATCGCCCATATGTGCCCAATGACTGAACTGGCAAAGCAGTTTATAACTGATAAAATCAGGATTGATGGGGCCGCGGATAATATAATCGAAAACCCAGTTGCGGTAAATAAAAATAACGGCAGCCATGATGAGTATGGCAAGAACGGAACGGATGATATGCATCCTTAATTCTTCGAGATGGTCGATAAAAGTCATCTCCGACTGTTCCGATCCCCTGTTTCTGTTAAATAGTGCCATTGCTTTCTTTGACGGTTATCAGCCGCCAAAGTTACGGGTATGCATAACACGAAAAACAGTTGTTTTAATGCTTTTCGATCGTGTTTATAAGCGCATCTAATAATAACGACCATTTAACAGAGAGGTCGCTTGTATCTGAATAGATGATAGAATGGGTTGCCGCCCCGGATGCGGTGGTGGAATGTTCGGCATGATGGTTTCTCAGGTACACGATGGGTTTCAGCAATGCTGCTGCATACCCGGTTTCAATACCCACGCCGATGGCTTTTTCTGAAACTTCGGCGATAAAAAGATCCGCACCCCTGATCTCGCGAAAAGCGGTTTGCATCATTTCTTTTTCGGCTTCTTTCAGGAAATGGTATTGGTCGGTAAAAACAAAAAGTGAAATCCCGCTTCTGGCAAGCACTTCTTGAATGGTATCCACTTCAGCCTGTAACGAACGACGGCTTTGGAAACCGATAGCGAGGTAGGCTTTTTTCATGAATAAAATAAAGAAAGGATTCTCAGCGCAGGATCTTCATTTTTACGGATTCGATACGCGTATCACTTACGTTGAGGATATCGAAGCGGTAATCGCCGATGATGATGGTTTCCTTTTGTTTGGGGATGGCCTGGTGTTCGGTGATGATATACCCGCTGAGTGTTTCACTTTCGCCTGAAGGGAATTTCATGTTGTATTTCTCGTTCAGGTAATCCAGTTCCATGCGGCCGCTGAGGATGAATTCATCTTCCGCAAGCTGTTTCTCCACCAGTTCCTCCACATCATATTCATCTTTGATCTCCCCGAAAATTTCTTCGAGTACATCTTCCATCGTAACAATGCCGGATGTTCCGCCAAATTCATCCACCACCCAGGCGATGCTTTTTCTCTCTTTGGTGAATTTGCTGATCAGGTCAGTTGCACTCATACTTTCGGGTACGGGCATAATGGGGTGCAGCACTTCGCGGATAGTGGCGGGCCTGCGGAAAAGATCCAGCTGGTGGATATATCCCTGGATGGAATCGATGTTTTCATCATACACCACCAGTTTACTGAGCTTGGTCTGGATAAATACCTGCCTTGCCTCTTCAACCGGGGTGTTGATATCGATGGCTTCGATCTCGGTACGCGGCACAAGGCACTGCCGGATCTTCACCATCGGCAAACTGAGGGCGTTCTCAAAAAGTTCGGTATTCAGCTCCTGGCTTTCTTCGTCCTGTTCTTTTGTTTGCTGGAAAAAATGTTCCAGGTCCACTTTGGTGAAAGCTTCGTTACGGTCGTTTACACGCACGTTAAAAAGATAGGTGAGTATCCATTGTGAAACATCCACAAAAAAATTGGTAAGCGGGAGAAACAGCCTGTGAAAAAACTGTGCCACCGGTGCGAAGAAGCCCAGTAATGTATCATTCTTCGCACGGAAAATGGCTTTGGGCAAAAATTCGCCGAATACCAGCACCACCAGTGAAGACATCAGTGTATCAAATCCCAGTTTTACATATTCATTCTGAAAATGCAGTTTGGTATAAAGGGCGGTCCACAGCGTTTGCTTCATGATATCATGCACCAGCAAACCATAGATCACGAGAAAAACATTCAGCCCTATCAGGCAACTGCCGATAAAACGGGCGGGATGTTCCATAAACCCGGCAACGATCAGGCCGCTGCGTTTGCCCTGCTTTTTCTTCAGTTCGATACTGAGGCGGTTGGCCGATACAAATGCGATTTCGTAACCGGCAAAAAAACCGATCAGGAGCAGGGTGATGCCGATGAAGATCAATGTAGTGAGTTCTGTCACGGAGGAAAATTAGGATAAAATCATGAGATGAGGAACCCC